>JAUNCL010000023.1 GCA_030535235.1 Bacillota bacterium | reverse complement strand
ACGGTCTCTCCCCCGCCATCTCCATCGACCAGAAGACCACCAGCAAGAACCCCCGGTCCACGGTGGGTACGGTAACGGAAATTTACGACTATCTCCGCCTCCTCTGGGCTCGGGTGGGTATCCCCCACTGCCCCAAGTGCGGCAAGGAGATCCGTCAGCAGTCCATCGACCAGATCATTGACCAGATCATGGCCCTGCCCGAAGGGACCCGCATCCAGGTGATGGCCCCCATCATCCGGGGCAAGAAGGGGGAACATGTGAAGGCCCTGGAAAACGCCCGGAAGTCGGGCTTCGTCCGCTGCCGCATCGACGGCGTCCTCTATGAGCTGGCCGAGGACATCACCCTGGAGAAAAACAAAAAGCACAACATCGAGATCGTGGTGGACCGTCTGGTCATCCGGCCGGATATCACCCGCCGCCTCACCGACTCCGTGGAGACCGCCGCCTCCCTGGCCGGGGGACTGATCCTCATCAACCTTGTCAAAGAGGACCGGGACCTGTCCTTCTCCCAGAACTACGCCTGCGAGGACTGCGGCATCTCCATCGAGGAGCTGGCCCCCCGGATGTTCTCCTTCAACAGCCCCTTCGGCGCCTGCCCCACCTGCACCGGTCTGGGCAGCCAGATGAAGGCCGACCCCCAACTGGTCATCCCCAACCCATCCCTTTCCATCCTGGAGGGGGCCATTGCCGTCTCCGGCTGGCAGAACGTGAAGGCCGACTCCATCTCCCGGATGTACTTTGAGGCTCTGGGGAAGAAGTACGGCTTCCAGCTCACCACCCCCTTCCAGGACCTGTCCCCGGAGGCCCAGGACATCATCCTCCACGGCACCCGGGGGGAAAAGCTCACCCTCACCTATGAGCGGGCCGACGGCAGGGGGACCTTCCACCAGGCCTTTGAGGGCATCCTCAACAACGTGGAGCGCCGCTTTACCGAGACCCAGTCCGACGCCTCCCGGAAGGAGCTGGAGGAGTGCATGAGCCAGTGCCCCTGCCCCACCTGTCAGGGCCGCCGGCTGAAGAAGGAGGCCCTGGCCGTCACTGTGGGAGGGCTGGACATCGACGCCTTCTGCCACAAGTCGGTCACTGACGCCCTGGACTTCGTGGAGGGCCTGACCCTCACCGAGACCCAGGCTCAGATCGCCCAGCAGATCCTGAAGGAGGTCAAGGCCCGCCTGGGCTTCCTGCGGAGCGTGGGCCTGTCCTACCTGACCCTCAGCCGGCAGGCGGGGACCCTCTCCGGCGGCGAGAGCCAGCGCATCCGCCTGGCCACCCAGATCGGCTCCTCCCTCATGGGGGTGCTGTACATCCTGGACGAGCCCTCCATCGGCCTCCACCAGCGGGACAACGACATGCTGCTGGAGACCCTGAAGCACCTCCGGGACCTGGGCAACACCCTCATCGTGGTGGAGCACGACGAGGACACCATGCGGGCCGCCGACTACATCGTGGACATCGGCCCCATGGCTGGGGTCCACGGCGGAGAGGTCATTGCCGCCGGGTCTCTGGAGGACATCATGGCGGAGCCCCGGTCCCTCACCGGCCAGTACCTCTCCGGGGCGAAGCGGATCCCCGTCCCCGCCCAGCGGCGGAAGGGCAACGGCCACGCCCTGGTGGTCCGGGGGGCTTCCGAGAACAACCTGGACAACATCGACGTGACCTTCCCCCTGGGGACCTTCACCTGCGTCACCGGGGTGTCCGGCTCCGGCAAGTCCTCCCTGGTGAACGAAATTCTGTTCAAGCGTCTGGGGGCCGACCTGAACCGCATGAAGACCCGTTCCGGCAAGCACAAGGCCCTGGAGGGGGAGGAATTCCTGGACAAGGTCATCGCCATCGACCAGTCCCCCATCGGCCGGACCCCCCGGTCCAACCCCGCCACCTACACGGGGCTGTTCAACGACATCCGGGAGCTCTTCGCCTCCACCCCCGACGCCAAGTCCCGGGGATACGGCCCCGGCCGGTTCTCCTTCAACGTGAAGGGGGGCCGCTGCGAGTCCTGCTCCGGCGACGGCCTGTTAAAAATCGAAATGCACTTCCTGCCCGATATCTACGTCCCCTGCGAGGTCTGCAAGGGCAAGCGGTACAACCGGGAGACCCTGGAAGTGAAATACAAGGGCAAGAACATCCACGATGTGCTGGACATGACCGTGGACGAGGGGTTGGAATTCTTCGCCAACCTGCCCAAGCTCCGGCGGAAGCTGGAGACCCTGTCCTCCGTGGGCCTGGGGTATATCAAGATCGGCCAGTCCTCCACCACCCTCTCCGGCGGCGAGGCCCAGCGGGTGAAGCTGGCCACGGAGCTGGCCCGCCGGTCCACCGGCAGAACCATCTATATCCTGGACGAGCCCACCACCGGCCTGCACACCTACGACGTCCACAACCTTCTGGAGGTCCTGGACCGTCTGGTGGAGGGGGGCAACACCGTGGTGGTCATCGAGCACAACCTGGATGTGATCAAGTGGGCCGACCATGTCATCGACCTGGGCCCCGAGGGGGGCGCCGGCGGCGGCCACATCGTCTGCACCGGCACCCCCGAGGAGGTCGCCCAGTGCGAGGCCTCCTACACCGGACGGTATCTGAAAAAGCTGCTGAAGTGATCCCGCCGCACACCTCCCACCCCCGGCACATAGAATGGTGCGGAGGTGTTCCCTATGACGCTGGCGATCGAACTCATCCTGGCCTTTCTGTGCGCGGCCCTGCTGCTCAGCCTGAACCGGCGGGTGTTCTCCCGGCTGGTGTCTCCCTGCCAGCAGGGGGCCGTCCCCGTCTTTGCGGTGGTACCCGCCACGGGGGATGGGGACGGGCTGGAGCAGACCCTCCGGCATCTCCACTGGCTGCGGGAGGAAAAGCTCTCCTGCTTCACCGTCCTGGTGGTCAACGCAGGTCTGACCCCCGAAGGGCTGGAGACCGTCCAGGCCCTGGCCCGAAAATACCCCGCCCTCCTCTTCTGCCCCGCCGAGGAGGCCACCCTCATCCTGAATCCGGATGAGAGTATTTCTGTCAAACTGTAGTAAAAATCCTGCAAAGGAAGGACCGACATGGCTGATTCTCCCTCTGAACTGATCTTTTTGGAAGGAACCGTCTCCGCGGTGGTCTACCGCAACGAGGAGAACGGCTATACCATCCTGCGCCTGGACACCCCCGATGGGGACGAGGTCACCGTGGTGGGCATCATGCCCGGCATCAGCCCTGGGGAAGGGCTCTCCGTCCACGGCCAGTGGACCCGCCACAGTACATACGGGGAACAGCTCAAGGCGGAGATCGTGGAGCGGCGGATGCCCGTGGGAGAAAAGGCCGTGCTGGAATACCTGGCCTCCGGGGCCATCAAGGGGGTGGGTGCGGCCACCGCCCGGCGGCTGGTGGATACCTTCGGAGAGGACGTCCTCACCGTCATCGAGGAGCACCCGGAGGAGCTCACGAAAATCAAGGGAATCTCCCCCAAGCGGGCAGAGACCATTCGCCGTTCCCTGTGCATGCAGCTCTCCATGCGGCGGCTGCTGGACTTTCTCTCCGCCCACGACCTGCCCCTGCAGATCGGCATGCCCCTCTACCGGCAGTACGGGGAGATGGCCCTGACCGTGGTGAAGGCCGACCCCTACCTGCTGGTGAATGAGCCTCTCTTCGTCCCCTTCCCCTCGGCGGACAAGCTGGCCCTGGAGGTGGGCATCGAAGCCAGCGACCCCCTGCGGCTGGAGGCCGGCATCCTCTATACCCTCACCCACAACCTGGACAACGGCCACGTCTTTCTGCCCTATGCCAAGCTGCTGGAGGCCGCCGGGCGGCTGCTGGGCTGTCCCCCGGAGGACCTGGCGCCCTGCCTGGACAGCCTGGTGGACCGGCTGAAAATCGTCCGGGAGGAGATTGCCGGTCAGGACGCCTGCTACCTGGTCAAGCTCCACCGCTGCGAGACCTATGTGGCCAACCAGCTGTTATCCATGGAGGGGGCCGAGCTCTGCCCCCCGGAGGACTTGGACAAGCTCATCTCCCGCATCCAGAAGGAGCAGGGCATCACCTATGCCCCCCTTCAGGTGGAGGCCGTGAAAACCGCCGCCCGCCAGCAGGTGATGCTCCTCACCGGCGGCCCCGGCACCGGCAAGACCACCTCCCTCCGGGGTATTCTGGCCCTCTTCGACCATTTACATCTCCGCACCGCCCTCACCGCCCCCACCGGCCGGGCTGCCAAGCGGATGTCCGAGGCCTGCGGGGCCGAGGCCTCCACCATCCACCGGCTCCTGGAAACCCGGTACGACAAGGCCACCGGCGGCCTGACCTTCGCCCACAACGAGCAGGACCCCCTGGACACCGACGCGGTCATTCTGGACGAGGCCTCCATGGTGGACATCGTCCTCATGCAGGCCCTGCTGGCCGCCCTCCCCGGGGGCTGCCGCCTGGTGCTGGTGGGAGACCCCCATCAGCTTCCCTCGGTGGGACCGGGCAACCTGCTCTCCGACCTGCTGCGCTCCCAGCGGCTGCCCACCCTGCGGCTGACTGAGATCTTTCGGCAGGCCGCCGCCTCAGCCATCATCCGAGGCGCCCGGGCCGTGGACCAGGGGGACTGCCCAGTTCTGGTCAACGACCCCGCCGGGGACTTCTTCTTTCTGCGGCGGCTGAACCCCGAGTCCGCCGTGGAGACCATCGTGGACCTCTGCCGGCGGCGGCTGCCCCAGAACATGGGGATCCCCGCCGACCAGATCCAGGTCCTCACCCCCACCCGGAAGGGGACCGCCGGCACCACCTCTTTGAACCGGGCCTTGCAGGCGGCGGTGAATCCCCCGGCCCCCGGCAAGACCGAAAAGGCCTTCGGCCCCGCCCTCTACCGGGTGGGCGACCGGGTGATGCAGGTGAAGAACAACTACGACGTCCTGTGGGAGGAGACCGACGGCAGCGGCATGGGGATGGGGATTTTTAACGGGGATATCGGCCGGGTGGAGGCCATCGACCCCCACAGCGGTATCGTCACCGTGGATTTTGACGGCCACCGGGCGGAATACACCCCCGACATGATGAACCAGCTGGAGCCGGCCTACGCCATCACCGTCCACAAGGCCCAGGGCAGCGAGTACCGGGCGGTCATTCTCTCCGCCGTGGACGCCGCCCCTATGCTGCTGACCCGGGGGGTGCTCTACACCGCCATGACCCGGGCCAAGGAGCTTTTGATCTTGGTGGGCGACGATCAGGTGGTGGCCCGCATGGCCGCCAACGACCGCCAGCAGCGGCGGTACAGCGGTCTCCGGGCACGGCTGGCCAAGGGAGAAGGGAGGTAGCCGATGTCTCTTCTGGACCGCGTCCTGGATCTGATCTACCCGCCCAAGTGCAAATTCTGCGGCGCACTGGTGGAGAAATCTTCTCTCGATCCCTGCCCCAAATGTCCCCCTGACCTTCTTCTGGAGGGCACCCAATCGGTGGTTCCCGGCGACCACTTTGCCCGGTGTGTCTGCGCCGCCCAGTACGCAGGAAAGCTGCGGGAGGAAGTGAAACGCTTCAAATTCCAAAACCAGCCCGGCCACGCCAAGGCCTACGGCCCCATGCTGGCCAAGACCATCCGGTTCTATCTCCCCGGGGCCTACGACCTCATCACCTGGGTCCCCGTCTCCCCGGAGACCTTAAAAAGCCGGGGCTACGACCAGGCCCGGCTCCTGGCGGAGGAGACCGCCAAAGCCCTGGGGATGGAGGCCATACCCCTGCTGTCAAAGGTCAAAAACAACAAGTCCCAGTCCTCTCTGGAGGGGGCGAACCAGCGATGGAAAAACGTAAAAGGCGTCTATGCCGTCCCCGACCCCGCCGCCCTGGCGGGAAAGCGGGTGCTGGTCATCGACGACATCCTGACCACCGGGGCTACCCTGGAGGAGGCCGCCCGGACCCTTCGCCGGGCCGGCGCCGCCCAGGTGGTGGTTGCCGCCTTCTGCCGGACGCCAAGAGAATAAGAATAACAGGAGAGTTTCCCCATGGTTCGTGGGAAACTCTCCTGTTATTTGTACTATGCTTGTCCTATCCTACTTCGGAGAAAGGGCGAATGGATATGGGCAAGACATTTCAGCCCGGCGGCTTTGGCCGGGATGTGGCCATGGACCTGGGTACCGCCTGGGTGCGGGTGGCGGTGAAGGGAAAGGGGCTGGTATTGCAGGAGCCCGCCGTGGCGGCGGTGGACCGGCAGACGGGGCAGGTCCTCCAGATGGGCCGGGCCGCCCAGGAGCTGCTGGGCCGCACCCCCGGTCAGCTTCTGGCCGTCCGCCCCCTGGTCAATGGGGTGATCGCCGACTTCACCGTGGCCCTGGCCATGATGCAGGCCTTTTTGAAACAGGCCCTGGGGGGCCGGCGGATGGGAAAGCCCCGGCTCCTCATCGGGGTCCCCTCGGGGATCTCCGAGGTGGAGGAGCGGGCGGTGGTGGAGGCCGGTCTCCAGGCCGGGGCCCGGCGGGTCTATCTCACCGAGGCCCCCCTGGCCGCCGCCCTGGGGGCGGGGATCGACATCACCCGGCCGGAGGGGACCCTGGTGGTCAACCTGGGGGCCGGCGTCACCGACACCGCCATGCTCTCCTTGGGCAGCGTGGTGACCTCCCTCTGCCTGCCGGTGGGGGGCGACGCCCTGGACGAGGTCCTCCTCCAGACGGTCCGGCAGAACCACAACCTCCTGCTGGGCCTGCGCACTGCCGAGGCGGTCAAGCGGACCATCGGCCAGGTGGGACCCGTGTCTGCATCCCGTACCATGGAGGTCCGGGGGCGGTGTATCTCCACAGGCCTGCCCCGGGACGTCACCCTCACCTCAGAGGAGACCGCCGCGGCCTTTGGCCCCACGATAGACAAGATCCTCACCGGGGTTCTTCGGGTTTTGGAGCGTACCCCGCCGGAGCTCACCGGGGACGCCGCCAGAGGGGGCATCCTCCTCACCGGCGGCGGGAGCCTGCTGCCGGGGCTGGACCGGCTGCTGGCGGAGGCCGCCGGCATCCCCGTCACCGTGGCCCAGGACCCGGAGACCTGCGTCATCACCGGCCTGGAAAATCTTCTGCCCCAGCTCCACCGGCGGCAGGAGGGCCCCATGCAGTTTGCCCGCCGTCGGCAGGTGGGGCTGGGGTGATTCCCGGCAAAAAAACACACGCTTGGCTCCCGGCTCATCCACCGTAGAGTGCAAGCGTGTTTTTCCTTCCTTCATAAGGCTCCGTGGTGCTTATCCCTGCCGCCGCTGGAGCTGCAGTCTGTCCGCGATCATGGCGATGAATTCGCTGTTGGTGGGCTTGCCTTTGGAGTTGCTCACCGTGAACCCGAAGTATTTCTGCAGGGTGTCCAGGTCCCCCCGGTCCCAGGCCACCTCGATGGCGTGGCGGATGGCCCGCTCCACCCGGGATGCTGTGGTGCCGAACTTCCGGGCCACCTCGGGGTAGAGAACCTTGGTCACGGCGTTGATCACATCCATGTCCTCCACAGTCATGATGATGGCCTCCCGGAGATACTGGTAGCCCTTGATGTGGGCGGGGACCCCGATCTCGTGGATGATGGCGGTGACGTTGGCCTCCAGGGTCTGCCGTGCGGTGGCAGGCAGGTTAGGGGTGGTGTCTTCCTCGGACCAGTGCTGGGCAGCCAGCAGACGGATCCGCTCGATGACCGAGGGAATGCGGCAGGGCTTCATCATGTAGTAATCCCCGCCTCTGGCGGCCACCTCGTCTGCCATGGAGCCCCGGGCAAAGCCTGACAGGACAAGGGTGCTCACGGGAAGTGAGCGGATGGCATCCAGCACATCATACCCGTCCACCCGGTGCAGGACCAGGTCCATCACCAGGACGTCAGGCGCAAGCTCCCGGGCCAGGCTGATGGCCTCCTGTCCGTCGTTGGTCTGACCGACCACCTCCAGGCCCTCTTCGCTCTGGAGGGCTTCCGACAGGATGCCGCGGAATTCCTCGCTGGTATCGGCAATGAGAACAGTTTTCTTACTTTCCATGCGTGTGTCTCCCCCCTGGGAAGGCGGAATTTCTGCCTTTCCCGTTTCATTTCCTTGTTGCGAATTGGTACTGTTGACCGGTCAACCATAATTTACCACAATGGGACAGCGAACTCAAGGGGAAATTAGCAAAATTTGGCAAATGCGTCGAAAAACTTATCGCAACTTTCGTGCAAACTCGACAAATCAGGCAAGAAATGGAAAGAAAATCGATTTTGGCCGGCGAAATCCCCCGCTTTTGCGGAGAAAAATCTGAAAAAGTAGGGATTTTGTCGATAAAATCCGTTTACGAACCGGGAAAGAAATGGTATGATAAACAAGTTATTATATTGCAATATCCCAGAAAGGGGACATGGTCCATGAAGAAATTGATGCTGGGAAACGCGGCGGCGGCCCGGGGCCTGTATGAGGCCGGCTGCTGCCTGATCTCCAGCTATCCCGGTACCCCCAGCACCGAGATCACCGAGCAGGCCGCTCAGTATCCCGAGATCTATTGCGAGTGGGCGCCCAACGAAAAGGTCGCCATGGAGGTGGCCTTCGGCGCTGCCCTGGCAGGCAAGCGCGCCGCCTGCGTCATGAAGCACGTGGGCGTGAACGTGGCGGCCGACCCCCTCTTTACCATTTCCTACACCGGCATCAACGCCGGCATGGTCATCTGCGTGGCCGACGACGCAGGGATGCACTCCTCTCAGAACGAGCAGGACTCCCGCCGTTACGCCATCGCCGCCAAGCTGCCCATGCTGGAGCCGGCGGATTCCCAGGAGGCCTGCCGCTTCGCCAAGGTGGCTTTTGAGCTGTCCGAGGAATACGATACCCCGGTCTTCCTGAAGATGTGCACCCGCATCTCCCACTCCCAGAGCATCGTGGAGATCGGAGCGCGGCAGGAGGCCCCTGTCCGCCCCTATGTGAAGGACATTCCCAAGTACGTCATGGTTCCCGGCAACGCCCGGCCCCGCCACCCCATCGTGGAGGAGCGGACCCGGAAGCTCATCGACTTTGCCGAGACCACCGACCTGAACCGGGAGGAGATGGGGGAGGACACCTCCGTGGGCATCATCACCTCCTCCACCAGCTACCAGTACGCCCGGGAGGTCTTTGGAGAGAAGGCCTCCATCCTGAAGCTGGGCCTGGTGAATCCCCTGCCCCGGCAGAAGATCCTGGACTTCGCCGCCAAGGTGGGCAAGGTCATCGTCCTGGAGGAGCTGGACCCCATCATTGAGGAGCACTGCCGGGCCCTGGGCCTGGAGGTCACCGGCAAGGACCGGATGCCCCGGGTAGGCGAGTTCGCCCAGGGGATGGTGGCCGAGAAGCTCCGGGGCCAGGAGAAGCCCTGGGTCTCTCTGGACGAGCCGGTCCCCGGCCGTCCCCCTGTTCTCTGCGCCGGATGTCCCCACCGGGGTCTGTTCTATACCCTGGCCAAGCACAAGGTCACCGTGCTGGGTGACATCGGCTGCTACACCCTGGCAGCCTATGAGCCCCTCTACGCCATCGAGACCTGCGAGTGCATGGGCGCCTCCGTCAGCTCCATCCACGGCTTCAACAAAGCCCTGGGCCAGGAGAGCGAGGGCAAGACCGTGGCCGTCCTGGGGGACTCCACCTTCATGCACTCCGGCATGACCGGCCTGGCCAACATCGCCTACAACCAGAGCAATTCCACGGTCATTATCCTGGACAACTCCACCACAGGCATGACCGGTCACCAGCAGAACCCCACCACGGGCAAGAACCTCCGGGGAGACCCCGCCGGCAAGATCGATCTGGAGACCCTCTGCCGGGCCATGGGCATCCGCCGGGTCCGGGTGGTGGACCCCTACGACCTGAAGGCCACCGAGGAGGCCGTGGTGGAAGAGCTGGCCGCCCAGGAACCCTCGGTGATCATCACCCGCCGGCCCTGCGCCCTGCTGAAAACTGTGGAAAAGCACCCCCCCGTGGCGGTGGACCCGGAAAAGTGCAAGGGCTGCAAGCTGTGTATGCGCATTGGCTGCCCGGCCATCTCCTGGAAGGAGAAAAAGGCCGTGGTGGACCCGACCCAGTGCGTAGGCTGCGGCGTCTGCGAGCAGATGTGCAGCTTCGACGCCTTCCTCCACCCGTAAGGCTGGGGAGGCCTGTGCGCTCCCAAAGAGATCGCATGTACCGGGAGCAGGACCCATTTTGAGCCCTGCTCCTTTTTTCCCCGGATTATGTTACAAACTTAGGAAGGCAAAAATAGAAACGGAAAAGGAAAGTGTTCCCCCGGTGGGGCATATAGATCATACTGCGCGTGTGAGATCGGGGAGAATCTCACCCAAGGCAGGACCGGGCGGAACAGAAAACTGAGGAGAGGTAAATTTACATGATAAGTCAAATATTAGCAATCGTGATCTTTGTCATCATGTTTGTGGAGATCGTCCGGGAGAAGCGCCCCCGGTACCTGGTGGCGCTGGTGGCCGGGGCGGCCACTCTCGTGGTGGTCTTCCTGGCCTGCATGCACAGCCTGGAGTCGGTCCGGGTCGCTCTGAGCTTCGACAGTATGCTGGAGCCCACCTTCTGGTATGCCGGACATGAGCACAGAAACGCCATGAACTCCGGCATCAACTGGAGCACCATCATCTTTATCACCGGCATGATGGTCATGGTAGAGGGCATGAGCGAGGCCGGCTTCTTCGACTGGCTCTGCCTGCGGCTGGCCAAGGCGGTGAACTACAAGCCCATTCCCCTGTTCATCTGCTTCATGATCCTGTCCGCCGTGCTGTCCATGTTCATCGACAGCATCACCGTCATCCTGTTCCTGGCGGTGGCCAGTGTACGGCTGGGCCATCTGCTGGAGTTTGACCCCGTCCCCTTCATCATCGCCCAGATCTTCACCGCCAACCTGGGCGGCTCGGCCACCATGAGCGGCGACCCACCCAACATTATCATCGGCACCGCCCTGGGCTACTCCTTCTTTGACTTCCTGAAAAACACCGGCGTCATCGCCCTGGTGAGCCTCGTGGTGATCGTCCCCTTCTTCTACCTCTGCTTCCGAAAAGAGCTGGTCTCCACAGCGGACATGGCCAGCCTGGCCGCCAAGGGCCTGGACCCCCGGGGGGCCATCACCAGCATGAAACGGTTTGTCATCAGCGTGATCATCTTCGCCTTTGTGGTCCTCCTGCTCATTACCCACGCCATGACCGGACTCACCGTGGCCACCGTGGGCGTCATTGCGGCGGCCATCACCCTGGCCACCAACCGGGCCCCCTGGCACCTGCTCAAGCGGGTGGACTGGGAGACCGTCCTGTTCTTCATCGGCCTCTTCGTGGCGGTCAGCGGCCTGGAGGAAACCGGCGTGCTGGAGGCTCTGGCCCAGGGCATCTCGGCCATCACCGGCGGCAATCTGACCATCATGATCATCATCATCATCTGGCTCTCCGCCATCGCCTCCGCCTTTGTGGACAACATCCCCTTCGCCGCCACCATGGTACCGGTGATCAACTCCCTGTCAACCTCCATGGGCGTCCCCCTGGACACCCTGGCCTGGACCCTGGCCATGGGCACTGACATCGGCGGCAGCGCCACCCCCATCGGGGCCTCGGCCAACGTGGCGGGCACCTCCATTGCCGCCCGGGACGGCCACCCCATCACCTGGGGCCGGCACTGCAAGTATTCCGCGCCGGCCTCCATCCTGGTCATCGCCCTGAGCATGGTCATGATCCTGCTCCGTTACTGATTTACGGATCCCAAAACCGGGGTTTCGGCACAGTTGTGCTGAAACCCCGGTTTTTTCGCCAACAACTGTGCAGTTCGCCTGCGAAAAAGCTTTGTCTCTTCTCCTTCTATGTAGTATAATGTTGAAATTACAATGATTTTCTGTTTATGGAGGAACCTATGCTCTGTCAGATTCTGTCCATCTCCATCGCCGTTGTCATGTTCATCCTGGTGCTCTGGGGGAAGTACCCCCGGCATCTGGTCACCCTGTCCGCCGGGGGGCTGATGCTCCTGCTGGTTTTTCTGCTGTCCATGGGCAGTCCCACCACCGTGTGGGAGGCCCTGAGCATGAACAGCTTTCTGAAATTTGAGTTCTGGTTCTCCCACAGTGGCATCACCGAGTTCAACACCGGCATCAACTGGAGCACCATTCTCTTCCTGTCCGGCATGATGATCATGGCGGAGGAGATGAGCGACGCAGGCTTCTTCGACTGGATCAGCCTGTGGCTTGCCCAGCGGGTCCGGTTCCGACCGGTCCCCCTGATGGTGTGCTTCATGGTCCTCTCCGCCCTGCTCTCCATGTTTGTGGACAGCATCACGGTGATCCTTTTCATGGTGGTGGCCACCATCCGGCTGGCCCATTTCCTGCAATTTGACCCGGTCCCTCTGGTGCTGGCGGAGATCTTTTCCGCCAACCTGGGGGGCGCAGCCACCATGAGCGGCGATCCCCCCAACATCATCCTAGGGACCTCCCTGGATCTGGGCTTCTGGGACTTTATCCAGAACAACGGCGTCATCTGCCTGGCCGGTTTTGCCTTGGTGCTGGTGTACTTCGTGCTGGTCTTCCGCACCAAGCTGGGCCCCGGTATTGGGGAGGCCGCACCGGAACTCATGGACCTGAACCCCTGGGACGCCATTCCCAACCGGGATAAGTTCCGGGAGAGCGTCCTCATCTTTGCCGGGGTCATCCTGCTCATCATGACCCACACCGTCACCGGTCTTACCATGCCCACCATCGGCGTCATGGCGGCGGCCGTGACCCTGGCCTGCACCAAATACCCCAAGGAACTCCTGAAGCTGGTGGACTGGAAAACCATCGGGTTCATCATCGGCCTGTTCCTGGTGGTCAGCGGCCTGGAGCAGACCCATGTGCTGGACGGTCTGGCTCAGATCCTGGCCACCCTCAGCGGCGGCCATCACACCTGGATGGTGGTGGTCCTGATCTGGTTCACCGCCCTCTGTTCCGCCTTTGTGGACAACATCCCCATGGCCACCGTCATGGTGCCGGTGATCCTCTCCCTGTCCTCGGGCCTGGATATGGACCTGCACACCCTAGCCTGGACCATGTCCAAGGGGACCGACATCGGCGGCATCGCCACCCCCATCGGTGCCTCGGCCAACGTGGCGGGGGTGACCATCGCCGCCCGGGAGGGCCACCCCATCACCTGGCAGCGGTACTGCAAGTACATCCTGCCGGCAGCCCTGCTGGTGCTGGTCATGAGCATGGTCCTGCTCCTCACCCTGCACTGAGCCGCCCATGCAAAAAACTCCCTCTCACGAGGGAGTTTTTTCATTCAATTTCCGGGGCGCGGTCTGCGATCTCCCGGATGAGCGCCCGGAGACCGTGGAAGGCCTCGTGGAGGGTGGCCACAAAGGGGATGTTGTCCAGGAAGGAGGACACAATGGCGGAGACCCACAGGATAATGACCAGGGTCAGGGCCAGACGGCCGTCGGTGGCCTCCATGAGACGGTTGGCCAGGATCCGGATGACGCCGGTCTCCTGGAGTCCCCCCACCACGATGAACAGTCCGGTGAAGAAGAGGATGGTGGTCCACTCCACCCCGGCGATGGTCTCCTCCAGATCCTGCTTGCCGATGAGGAGCATCACCGCCGCCGCCGTGAGGGCCACGGTGCAGGACTCCAGATGGAGCTGGGCGTGGAAGATAAAGCCCAAAACCACCAGGGCGATGAGGATCACACTCTTGATCAGCAGGGGCTTATCCTGGCTGGCCTTCCCCTCGTCCAGAGCCATGACCACCTGGGCAGTCTCCTCATCGGCCTGGAGCCGGCGGCCGTAGATGAAATAAAAGCAGAGGACGGTGGCGGCCATTACCAGGACAACGGCGGGGCCGGTGCCCAAGACGAAGTCGGTAAAGCTCAGGCCCGCGGCGCTGCCGATCATGATGTTGGGCGGGTCGCCGATGAGGGTGGCCGTGCCGCCGATGTTGGAGGCCAGGATCTGGCTGAGAAAGAAGGGAACGGGGTTTACCTTCAGCATGTTGGTGATGGCCAGGGTCATGGGGCCGATGAGCAGGACGGTGGTGACGTTGTCCAGAAAGGCGGACAGCAGAGCGGTGATACCCATAAACATCACCATGATGGCCCAGGGACGGCCCCTGGCCAGCTTGGCGGTGCGGATGGCGACGTGCTCAAAGATGCCGGAGTTTTTCACCACGGTCACAAACAGCATCATGCCGATGAGGACCCCCAGCGTGTTGACATCCACATAGGAAAAGCCGGACTCCACGGTGAGAACCCCGGTGAGGATCAGAAGGATCGCCCCGGTAACTGCGGCCAGGGTCCGGTGTATTTTTTCTGTCATGATGGCCAGCATGGTAATCGCGAAGACCACCACGGCGATGATTTGGGAGCCTGTCACGGGATCCCACACTCCTTTCCATAGGACCAGTATACGTTGCCCCTCCCCAAAAATTGCTCGAAAAGAAAAAACCACCCCCGGCAGGGGCAGTTCCCTGAAAGAACTGTCCCCACCGGGGGTGGGTATCGTATCTGATGCTATGTTTCGTTCAGACCTCTTCCCCCTGGGTCAGGTCCGGGGCCGGGTGGCCCGCATGGCGCTTTTCCCGGAAGACCAGCTTCAGCAGGATGGGGGTGATGATGGTGGTGACCACCACCACAACCACAACCGGGCCGAAGAGCTCGGTGTTGATAAGGCCCAGCTCCGCCCCCTTGGTGGCGACGATCAGAGCCACCTCACCGCGGGAGACCATGCCCACGCCGATCTGCAGGGATTCCCGTCCGCTGTATTTACAGATCTTGGCCCCCAAGCCGCAGCCGACCATCTTGGACAGAACAGCCACCAGGGTCAGCACGACGGCAAAGACCAGGATGTGGGTGTTCATGCGGTTCAGCTCCACCTGCAGGCCGATGCTGGCAAAGAACACCGGGGAGAGGTACAGGAAGGAAATGGACTCAAAGTTGGTGGCCAGGTAGGCGGTCCGCTGCTCCGAGGTGCTGTTGGAGAGGACCAGGCCGGCCATAAAGGCGCCGGTGATATCGGTGACGCCAAAGACCGACTCGGCGATGTAGGACAGGAGCAGACAGAAGACAAAGGCCACAATCACATGCTGGGTGCGGTTTTCCTCGGTTTTGCAGGTCCACCGCCGGTAGAGCCGGGCAAAGGCCAGCCCCGCTGCCACGGCAAAGGCAAAGAAGAGGACGATCTTGACCAGGACCCAAACCACGTTCACGGAGGTATCGGCAAAGCTGGTGACGATGGTCAGGGCGATGATACCCAGCACGTCGTCGATGATGGCGGCCCCCAGGATGGCGCTGCCCACAGGCCCCCGGAGCTTGCCCATCTCCCGCAGGGTCTCCACGGTGATGCTCACCGAGGTGGCAGTGAGGATAATGCCCAGGAAAATGTTCTGGAGCATCAGGGAGCCATCCGGTCCGGCGGTGTTATTCACCAGCAGCGCAGGATTGTTAAAATAGAGACCTACCAGGAAGCCTCCGGCCAGGGGGATCAGAACTCCGGCCAAGGCAATAAGGAAAGATGCCTTGCCGCTGCGCTTGAGTTCGTTGATGTCGGTCTCCATGCCCGAGGTGAACATCAGCACGATGACGCCCAGGCTGGCGGTGGTTTTCAAAAACTCCGTCTCCTGGATGATCCCCAGAACAGCCGGGCCCAGGATCAGGCCGGCCACCAGGGATCCCACCACCTGGGGCATACGGAACCGCTGGGAGAAAAGTCCCAGAAACTTGGTGCAGAGCAGGATCAAGGCCAGGTCCAACAGATACTTATAGGCCACAAGACCACCTCATTTCTCGGGGAACAGGGAAAGGCTGTCTCTCTTTATGACAAATATTATAGGTCCTCCGCTGCCAATTTTCAACATTTTCTTTAATTTTTTTCCATTTTTATACGAACGAAAGCTCCGCAGGCCGGGCAGATTCAGGCCCCCGCGTCGGCCAGGGTGAGGGCCTGATCGGTGTTGAAGCTGTAGGTCTGCCCGTCGGTGGTGAGGATAATGGTGCCGCTCTTGCCGGTGCCATAGACCGTAGTCCCCTGGTCAAAGAGCCGCTGGAGGGCTTTGGCGGTGGGGTGATGGTAGGAATTTCCCACCAAATAGGAGGCCACTGCGTATTCCGGCCGGACCACCTCCAAAAACTCTTTGCAGGTGGAGGAGGCCGAGCCGTGGTGCCCCACCTTCAGCACATCCACGTCCCCGAAGAGGGACAGGGAGGCCCGCTCCACGTTCTGGGACATGTCGCCGGTGAAGAGGACGGTCACATCCCCGCAGACCAGCTGACAGATCACGCTGCTGTCGTTGGAGGTGGTCCAGTCATCACCGGTCTCAATGACCGTCAGGAAGGCCTCCGGCCCCAGGGAGATCACCCGGTCCTCGTCGTAGGAGAGGGCGCTGTTGGGCTCTGTCTGGGCGGCGTTCCAATAGCTCTGGTAGGTCTTGGTGGAGGAGGGATAGCCGCTGTCGATGATCTTACTGACCTGGAAGGCGGCCAGAACATCATCCAGTCCACCCACATGGTCGGCGTCGGGGTGGGTGGCGATGAGGTAGTCCAGGGGGCCGTCCACATAGGAGGACAGGTAGGAGACCACCGTGGCGCCGGCCTTGTTGTCTCCGCCGTCGATGAGGACCTCCATCTCACCGTAGTCGATGAGGGTGGCGTCCCCCTGGCCCACGTCGATGAAATGGACCCGAAGCACAGGCGCACCGGTGGTCACCACCACGCAGCGGGTGGCGTCGTTCCAGGAGACCTGGGCGCCGAAGGCCTCCAGCACCGCCCGGATGGGGAGATAGGTCCGATCGTTCACGATGATGGCGCTGGTGTCGATGGTTTCCCGGACGCCGTTCACTTCAATGTAAGCCTGTCCGATGGGGACCCGGACAGTGACGCCGTCCTTTTCCGCCACAGCGGTGCGGGTAGCGTCCTCCCAGGAGACCGTGCAGCCGAAGGTCTCCAGGGTCTTGCGGAAGGGCACCTGGGTGCGGTTGGCGCTGTCGATAAAGGGTTCTCCGTAAGTGCTGTCAAAGGCCACAGCCTGTCCGTCGATGGTGACCCGGACTGCCGACGCGGCCGATGCGGGAAGGACCATCAGGGCGCAAATCAGGGTCGAGGCCAGCAGAAGCTGGGCGAATTTTTTCCAGTTGATCATGGGGTTTCCTCCTGTCTGCCGGGGCCGGAACCCGGCGGATATCAATTCTCTATGACAGTAGTATACCACAAGCGGGAACAGAAAGAAACCGCCCGCCGGGGCACAGACGTTCTGAACGCCTATGTCCCCAGGCGAACGGGCTGTTTGATTTGAGTTATCCTGCTTTTTCGGCAGCCTCCAGCATGTGCTGGGCAAAGATGCCGTAGCCCCGGTCGGCGTGGTCCACCAAAACGTGGGTCACAGCCCCCACCAGCTTTCCGTCCTGGAGAATGGGCGAGCCGCTCATGCCCTGGACAATGCCCCCGGTCCGGTCCAGCAGCCGCCGGTCCGTGACCTTCAGCATCAGGTCCCGGGTGTCGGAGGCGTCCCGGAAGACCTTTAGGATCTCCACGGTATACTCCTCCACGGCATCCCCCTCCACGTTGGCCAGGATGGTGGCAGCCCCTTCCCGGACCTTCCCGGGATCAGCCACAGGCACGGGCTGGCCCACAAAACCGGCGGGGTCGGTCATCCGACCGAAAACCCCCCGTTCCGTGTTGGCGAAGAGAGTCCCCAGGTCCTCTGCGGAGGAGAAGGCCCCCCGCAGCTCTCCGGGGCGCCCATCCATCCCCTTCACCACCCCTGCGATGGTGGCCGGGGTGACCCCTCCGGACTGGAGGGTCATGAGCACCGAGGTGTCCACGTCATTGATGCCGTGGCCCAGGGTGCCGAAAAGGCCGGTGGAGGGCTCCACAAAGGTCAGGGTGCCGATGCCGGCCATGGAGTCCCGGATCCATGCCCCCAGCTTATAGGCTCCGTCGGTGGAGCATTGGGCGGCCTTGGTGGTCATCTCCAGGCTTTTCTCCTGCCGGAGGACGGAGAGCTCCATGTCCCCGCCGTCCAGGGTCTGGAGGATGGTCTGGACCTCCTCGATGGAGTCCACCTTTTCCTCGTTGATGTGGGTGATGACGTCCCCTTCCCGCAGGCCGCAGGCCTTGGCCGGGGAGGCCAGGCCCTGGCTGGTGGAGATGTCAGAGAGGCCGATCACCAGCACCCCCTGGGAGAAGAGCTTGATCCCCACTGCCTGGCCCAGCGGGATCACATAGCGGGTGTCGTCATCCCGGCTCTGTTCCGCGGCCCTGGCGCCGGGAGCCAGGGAGAGGGCGGTCACCACGGCGGCCAGCAGCAGGAGGCCGGAGCGAAAAAGCCACGCCAGGGGGGCCGGCCCATGGCGCTCTTTGGTTTCCTGCAAGAGTTCACCCCCGTTTTTCATAAAAATGGGTTTCCTATTGCGCGCCCCAACGGCGCACGATTAGTTATGGCCGTTTTTTCGAGAAAAAGCCCCGGCAATGATACACAGTCTTTCCTTGGAAGAGTCTGCTTGCTTTTTGGCGAAGGGTTTGTTATGATGTCTTATCATATTAAAAAACAAAAAGAGAGGACGGATTCCGTTGACCATTCAATACAAACCCAAGGGCGTGTGTTCCCAGATGATGAAGGTAAAGATCGAGGAGGGCGTGATCCGGGAGATCCAGGTGCTGGGGGGCTGCAGCGGCAACCTCCAGGGCATCTCCAAGCTGCTGCCCGGCATGAAGGCCGAGGACGCCATCCAGCGCATGGCAGGCATCAAATGCGGCTACAAGGCCACCTCCTGCCCCGACCAGCTGGCCAAGGCCCTGCGGGTGGCCCTGGACGAGGAGGCCAAGCGTTCCGCCCCGTGACCCGGAGGGCGGAACGGGAAAAAATGACAGAAAATTAGCAAAAAACTTTGTTGACAATCTGTCTTCCCCGTGGTATACTAATCGCCGTAAAATAAAGTAGGAAGGTTCCGCCTGCCTCACCTCCCGCAATCGAGCGAAGAGGTCAATACGGTTAGACAGCAGCCTCAGCGGGTGCTTCTATCCCTATGTGCGGATACCTTCTCAGGGTATCCATTTTTTGTATCCGAAAGACTGGAGGTGCGTTCACTATCAGTAACCCGGCTCATCAGATCAACGAGGAGATTCGCGACAAGGAAGTTCGCCTGATTTCCGCCCAGGGTGAACAGCTCGGGATCATGTCTGTGGCAGAGGCTATGGAAAAGGCCAACGAAGCAGAACTGGACCTGGTCAAGATCTCACCCAATGCCGTTCCCCCCGTTTGCAAGCTCATGGACTATGGCAAGTACAAGTTCGAGCAGACCAAGCGCGACAAGGAAGCTAAGAAAAACCAGCGGGTCGTAGAAATCAAAGAAGTGCGTATGTCCCCGGGAATCGACGTCAATGATTTCAATGTCAAGGTCCGCAACGCCCAGCGGTTCCTCGCCGACGGCAACCGTGTCAAGGTCGCAGTCCGCTTCCGCGGCCGCGAAATGGCCCACACCGACATCGGCAAGCGCCTGCTGGAGAAGTTCGCAGAAGACTGCGCAGAGGTGGCGACCATGGACAAGGAGCCCAAGCTGGACGGACGCCACATGACCATGTTCCTGTCCTGCAAGCAGAACAAAGACGGCAAAAACAAGGACAGCAAGAACAAAGAAAACAAAAAGTAAAATCTATCCAAAGGAGTTTTCCGCCATGCCTAAGATCAAGACTCACAGCGGCGCAAAGAAGCGTTTCTCCCTGACCAAGAGCGGCAAGGTCAAGCGCGCCCATGCCAATAAGAGACATATCCTGAACAAGAAGACCACCAAGCGTAAGCGCGGCCTCCGTGCAGGCGCATATGCGGACAGAACCAACGAGGCCGCTATCAAGCGCATGATTCTGTACAAATAAGAACCTGTACCAAAGACTACCGACCGAATAATAGGAGGCTAACATACCATGGCAAGAGTTAAGGGCGCGATGATGACGCGCAAGAGAAGAAATAAGATCCTGAAGATGGCCAAGGGCTACTGGGGCGCTAAGTCCAAGCACTTCAAGATGGCCAACGAGCAGGTCATGAAGTCCCTGACCTACGCTTATGTGGGCCGCAAGCAGAAGAAGCGCAACTTCCGTCAGCTGTGGATCACCCGCATCAGCGCCGCCTGCAAGATGAACGGCATGAACTACTCCAACTTCATGCACGGCCTGAAGCTGGCTGGCATCGAGATCAACCGCAAGATGCTGGCTGAGATGGCTGTCAACGACAAGGCCGCCTTCACCGCTCTGACCGAGCTGGCAAAGGCTAAGCTGGCCTGATCGTCCATAGAACACCAACGCCCCGAGGAAATGTCCTCGGGGCGTTTCCTATTCTGTAGGGGCCGACGACCACATCGGCCCAGGCCGCTCTGCCGTATTGGTTACTGCTTCCGCAGCAGCTTCTCCACGTCGGCCGCCTTGAGGACCTTGCCCATAGCAGCCACCTTGTCGTTGACCACGATGGCGGGCAGGCTCATCACGCCGTATTCCATGACCTTCTGCAGGTCGGTGACGTACTCCACCTCCACGGGCAGGCCCAGGTTCTTCACCGCCTTTTGGGCGTTCTCCAACTGCTCATGGCAGGAGGCACAGCCGGCTCCCAGCACCTTCACGCAGCAGATCCCGTCCACCTCTTCCCCACAGCAGGTTCCGGTGGATTTCTCCGCCGCCTGGGGTACGCTGCCGCAGCAGCAGGTGGGCGTCTGCTGCTCCTCCTTCTTTTTCTTTCCAAACCCGAACAGTCCCATATTCATACCTCCTGATTTTTATAATAATACATATTGAAACCCGTTGAACAGGTATCCTACAATCACGATGCCCAGGGTGCAGACCCCCACGAATAACCCCAGCAACCTGGGCTTTACGGCCTTCCGCAGCATAATCAGCGAGGGCAGACTCAGGGTGGTCACCGCCATCATAAAGCTGAGGATGGTCCCCAGCTGCGCCCCCTTGGCCAAAAGGGCTTCCGCCACGGGGATGGTGCCGAAAATGTCCGCATACATGGGGACCCCCACCAGAACGGCCAGCACCACCCCGAAGGGATTGCCGCTGCCCAGAACCGTCTGGATCCAGCTCTCCGGAATCCAGTTATGGATGACCGCCCCCACAGCCACACCCACCAGGATGTAGGGAAAAACCTTGCGAAAGGTCTCCGCCACCTGCTCCCCGGCGTAACGCAGTCGGTCCCGAACCGTCAGGTCCGGGGATTCCAGGTCGATGCTGCCGGTGGTGAAGATAAACTCCTCCACATACCGCTCCATGCGGAGCTTTTCGATGATGGTGCCGCCCACCACGGCGATGGCCAGCCCCACCACTACGTAAACCACCGCTACCTTGGCCCCAAAGATGCTCATAAGCAGGACCAGACTCCCTAAGTCCACCATGGGAGAGGAAATCAGAAAGGAGAAGGTCACCCCCAAAGGCAGTCCCGCGCTGGTAAAGCCGATAAACAGGGGGATGGAGGAGCAGGAGCAAAAGGGAGTCACGGTACCCAGAAGGGCGGCTGCCAGATTGGCCCAGATGCCTCGGAACCGGCCCAGAATCCGCTTACTCCGCTCCGGCGGGAAAAAGCTCTGGATGTACGAGATCACGAAGATCAGCACACAGAGCAGCACCGTGATCTTGACCACGTCATACAAAAAGAATCGCACACTGCCGCCCCAGCGGGTGGCGGTATCCACTCCAAGGGCAAAAAGCCCCCAGTCAATGAGGCCCTCCAGCCATTGCATACCAAGGATCTGGTTCTGAAAAAAGCGCCAGACCACACCGATCTGTTCCATAGCATTCTCTCCTGTCAAATCGATAAATTCAAATTTTTCGATGTGTTCTTCCGAAAGAAAAGCCATCGGCCGATGGCTTTTATTCTTTACAGCAGGGGTGGAGCGCTTCGGCTTCCTCCGGGACCTCCAGCAGGACCTGCTCCCCCAACAGGGCTTTGGCGTGCTCCGCCCCGGGACGGTCGATGGAGTAGTGGACCCATTTCCCCTCCTTGCGGCCCCGGACGATCCCGGCGTCGCAGAGAATCTTCATGTGGTGGGACAGGGTGGACTGGCTGATATGCATCCCGTCCAGAAGCTCGCAGGCGCATCTCTCGCCGCTGCGCAGCAGATCCAGGATTTGCAGGCGGTTTTCATCGCAAAAGGCTTTGAACACCCTTGCCGTCTCCTTATATTCCGATGCCATGCCGTCCACCTCCCTTGCTCCACAGTATAATTCTCAAATCGAGATTTGTCAATATGAAAGCGCAAATATGTACGGGCGAAGGGGGTTCGCCCGTTTTTCAGTGGAGATAGTTCAGGGGATCAATGGACACGTCATACTCGATCATCTCAAAGTGCAGGTGGCTGGGGCTGGCGCTCTCGGAAATGGCGGTGGTGCCCACGGTACCCAGGACGGTCCCGGCCGCCACGGTGTCACCCACCTGGACGTTCACAGACTCCGCCAGGTTGGCGTACCGGCTCTCCATCCCCCGGCCGTGGTCCACGGTGACGGTCATGCCCAGCATGGGGTCCCGGGTCACGTCGGAGACCGTGCCGGCGCCGCAGGCCGCCACCGGCGCTCCCAGCTCGGCGGCGATATCCAGCCCGTTGTGGGTCCGCCAGTCCCCCATGGTCTCATCGTAGGCGAAGACCTCCAGGCTGAAGTCCCGGGCCACATCGCCCTGGACCGGCCACACATAGGCCGTGGAGGCAGCCGCGCCCTCATTGGGGGTGGTCTCCTGCTTAGGCGCAGGTTTCTCCTCCTGCTTCGCCGGCTCCTGGGTCTTGGCGGCGTCCTCCACCGGCTGCTTCTGCTCCTGATCCTTGTCCTTGTCCTGGCCTGTGGGCGTCTTCTGCCCCGTCTGGCCTGTCTGGTTCGGCTGGTCCGTCGGCTCCTTCTTCTCCAACTCCGCCTGGCCGCTGACCACGGCAGCGGGGTCCGAACCGAAGCCGCCGGCTTCCGTCAGTCCGTTGAACAAATAATAGCCCGAAATTCCTATGGCTGCGACGCAGAGGAACAGGACTATGTAAAAGCCCTTCCCCTCCATGAAGTCGCCCAGCCGATGCTGTGTGCGCTTCTGCTTCATAAGGAAACCTCCCGTGTGCGAATTCTCACGGCCTCCGGCTGGAAGCCGCCTTCGCATCCTATTCTTGACCGGGTCAGGGTCCCTTATACGTCTTTTCTCAATAAAATTCCGAGAAACCTCACTCCACGCCGGTGAGATCGAAGCTGGGGATGTACTCCGCCGTGGCGGCGCTCTCCTCCTGGGAGAAGCCCTCCAGACCCAGGTTCTCCATGTAGGCCGCCGCCGCCCGGATCTCACTTTTCCGCAGGCGGCGGTTGAGCTCGGGATAGTCTCCCGCCCTTCCCCAGGGGGTGTACTGACTCATCAGGGAGAACAGGACCGTGTGGGGCGGAAAGGTCTCTGCCACCCAGTCCATGACCGCCTTGGCCTGGTTCAGCCGGCCGGGGAGAAGGAGGTGGCGGATGATGACGCCGCGTTTCAGGATGCCCTCCCCGTCCATCCGGTAAGGCCCGGTCTGGCGGATCATCTCCCGGATGGCGGCTTTGGCCACCGCCGGGTAGTCCCCGGCGGCGGCGTAGGTTTTCGCCCCTTCCTCGTCAGGATATTTGAAGTCAGGCAGGTAGATCTGCACCTTGCCCTCCAGGGCCTCCAGGGTCTCCACCCGGTCGTAGCCCCCGCTGTTCCACACCACCGGCACGGAGAGGGGCTCCTCCAGCACCCGGGCCACCACATGGGCGTAGTGGGTGGGGTTCACCAGGTCAATGTTGTGGGCTCCCTGGTCAATGAGCGCCTGAAAAATCTCCCGCAGACGGTCCTGGGTAACTTCCCGTCCAAAATCCTGCTGGCTGATGCTGTCGTTCTGGCAAAAAACGCACCCCAGGGAACAGCCGGAGAAGAAGACGGTGCCGGCTCCCCGGGTTCCGGACAGAGGCGGCTCCTCCCAGTGGTGGAGAGCCGCTCGGGCCAGGACGGGGTTGTCGGGCATCCGGCAGCGCCCCCCTGCCCGGGTGCGGTCGCCGCCGCAGCGTCTCGGGCAGAGGGTACAGCGGATGGGATCATACGGTAACGTCATGGCAGTTCCTCCTCCTCCAAGTTACGAAAGGATGCAAAGGCGCTGGGAATGGCATACTGGTCCCGGAGGGCAGCCCTGTCCGCCCAGACCCAGCCCTCGGGCAGGTCAGGGGATGTAAGCCGGCATTTCCGGGCGGTCATGTGCCACTCCACATGGGTGAAAATATGGATCCCCGTCCCGGCAAATTCCAAAATCCCGGCTCGAAGTCCCCAGGCGGACAGGGGATCGAGAACATCGGTCAATTCATTGGGGTACTCCCAAAGACCGGCCAGCAGCCCCCGGGACGGACGGCGTCGAAGAGCCACCTTTCCCTCATAAAAGAGGAAATAGACCGTGCGCTCCTCCACCCGCCGGGGCTTTTTTGCCGGCTTGACGGGCAGCTCCCCGGCGGTCCCCTCCCGATGGGCCACGCAGAAGTCCGCCGCCGGGCATTTATCACAGAGGGGCGCGCCGTTGGGCAGGCAGACCGTGGCCCCCAGGTCCATCATGGCCTGGTTGAACCGGCCGGGGCAGTCCAGGGGGATGATCTCCTGAAGGGCGGCGGTGAAATGCTTCTTCCCCTTGGATGTGGTGATATCCGTCCGGTCCCCCATGATCCGGGCCGAAACCCGCAGGAGGTTGCCGTCCACCGCCGGGACGGGCTGCCCGAAGGCGATGGAGGCCAGGGCGGCGGCGGTGTAATCCCCCACCCCGGCCAGGGATCGGAGGGCAGCGTAGTCCCTTGGAAAGTCCCCGCCGAAGTCGGTTACAATCTGCCGGGCGGCCTTTTGCAGGTTCCGGGCGCGGCTGTAATAGCCCAGGCCCTGCCACAGTTTCATGAGTTGGTCCTCCGGGGCCTCGGCCAGGTCCCGGACGGTGGGAAAGGCCTCCATGAACCGGGCAAAATACCCCAGCACCGCCGCCACGCGGGTCTGCTGGAGCATGATTTCCGACACCCACACCCGGTAGGGGGTGGGTTCCCGCCGCCAGGGCAGGTCCCGGGCGTTCTCCCGGTACCAGTCCAGCAGGGGGATGGGCAGCAAAGACAAAGGATGTTCCATGGTGTTCTCCTGTTCAAAGTAAAAGGTCGGCCAGCACCTGGGGGAGGGGGGCTTCCAGAAGAATCTCCCGGCCGGTGACCGGCTGTTCCAGGCGGATGGCGGCAGAGTGGAGGGCAAACCGGTCGGGCAACTCCTCCGTTACCCGCCCATAGAGGAAGTCCCCCACCAGCGGGCAGCCCAGATGGGCCATGTGGACCCGGATCTGGTGGGTGCGGCCGGTGTCCAGCTTTAATTGCACCAGACTTCTCCCCTTTCCGGTTTGCAAAACCTCGTAATGGGTCCGGGCAAAGGCTCCCTCCGGCGTCACCATGCGGCGGAGGACTGAGCCGGGCTCCCGGCCGATGGGGGCCTCGATGGTCCCTTCCGTCGGGTCCGGGATCCCCTGGCACACCGCCAGATAGGTCCGTGTCAGCCTCCCCTCCTGAAGCTGCCGCTGGAGAACCTCGTGGGCGTGGGGGTGCTTGGCCACCGCCATGAGGCCGGAGGTCCCCCGGTCCAGACGGTTCACGGGGTGGAAGGCCGCCGTCAGGCCGATGGCCCCATAGTGGGCCATGAGGAAGTTGGCCAGGGTGTCCCCGTGGTGGCCCTGGCTGGGGTGGACTGGGGTCCTGCCGTCCTTGTTCACCACCAGCAGGTCTTCGTCCTCGTAGCGGATATCCAGGGGACCGGGGACCGGAGCGATCTGGCTGCTGCCCTCGGTATCCCCCACCGCCACGGACAAGGTCTGCCCCGCCCGGACCCGGGCGTTGGTGAACACCGGCAGTCCGTCCAGGAGGATACCGTCCGCCATCTGCTTGGCCCGGCGGACCCCGGAGCCAGACAGCCCCAGTTCCTTCCGCAGAAGGGTGTTTACATCCGTTCCCTCCCGGGAAGGATGGATCCGTAAGGTCAGCCTGCGCATAATGGTCTCCTCTCGTCGCTTGTGGTAAATGGGGGGTAATGGGAATCCTGCTTAAAAAAATAGTATACCATCTCCGGTGGGGTCCTGGCAACCGCCGGGGCACAGCTTGAAAATTCCCCGCTCCTGCCGAATTGTGCGGCGCCGCCCTTGCTATTCCGGGGAAAAAATCGTATAATATACTATCAATGCTCACAACAGAAGGGAGGCTCTGCATATGGCTGAGGTACTCGGCGTCTATATCCACATCCCCTTCTGCAAGAGCAAGTGCGATTACTGCGACTTCTACTCCCTGGCCGGGCAGGAGGAGCTGATGGACCGCTACCAGAAGGCCCTCCTCAACCACATCAAGGCCATGGCCCCCCTCCTGAAAGGGCGGCCGGTGGACACCATCTACTTCGGCGGCGGCACCCCCTCTTACTACGGAGAGAAACGCCTGCGGGAGATTCTGAGTCTCCTCCAGCGGCAGCTGTCTGTCAGCCGCCAGGCAGAAATCACCGTGGAGTGCAACCCCGACAGCGTGGACTGGCGCTCCATGGCACGGCTCCACCGGGCCGGCGTCAACCGCATTTCTCTTGGGATGCAGTCGGCCGATCCCCAGCAGCTCCGGTGCATCCACCGGATCCACACCCCCCGGCAGGTGGAGCAGGCGGTGTCCGACATCCGCAAGGCCAAGATCGATAACCTGAGCCTGGACCTGATCTACGGCCTCCCCGGCCAGACCATGGCCGACTGGGAGGCCACCCTGACCAAGGCTATCCAGCTGGGCCCCGAGCATTTGTCCTGCTACGGCCTGAAGGTGGAGGAGGACACCCCTCTCGCCCGCCGGGTGGACCAGGGTCTGGAGCTCCCCGACGGGGACGAACAGGCCGACCTGTACCTCCGGGCGGTGGACCTGCTGACCCAGGCGGGGTACCGGCAGTATGAGATCTCCAACTTCGCCAAGCCGGGAAAGGAATCCCGCCACAACACCAAATACTGGCTGGGCCGGGAGTATGTGGGCTTCGGCCCCGGCGCCCACTCCTACTTCCACGGCCGCCGGTTCTCCTATGTCCGGGATCTGGACACCTACCTCCAGGGCCTGACCTCCCGGGAGGCTCTGCTGGATGAAAACCTCCCCATCACCCTGCCGGAGCGGGCCAGGGAATACCTCCTCCTGCGGATGCGCACCCGCCGGGGCATTGAGGAGTGGGAGTACCGCCGAAAGTTCGGCCTGAACTTCGAGCCCATCAACCGCCGGCTGGAGTTTTTCGAGCGCTGCCACTGGGCGGAACAATCCGACCGCCGCTGGCACTTTACCCCCCAGGGCTTCCTGCTCTCCAACACCCTGATCCTGGACCTGCTGGACGCCCAGTCGGACACCCTGCATGACTGCAAACACTGGAAGGACCTGATCCAACCCCACGGGTCCGACCCTGATTGATATTCCCCCTCGAAAGGAGCCCCTGTACATGAAATACATCCTCATCATCGGCGACGGCATGGCCGACAACCCCGTCCCCGCCCTGGAAAACAAGACCCCTCTCCAGGCCGCCAACATCCCCATTCTGGACGCCCTGGCCGCCAAGGGGGAGGTGGGCAGCGTCATCAACTGCCCCGGTAACCTGCCCGCCGGCAGCGACACCGCCATCCTCTCCATCTTCGGCGCGGACCCCAAGGTGTGCTACACCGGCCGTTCTCCCCTGGAGGCCGCCGCCACCGGCATTCAGCTCAACCCCGGCGACGTGTCCTACCGCTGCAACATGGTGGCCTACGAGGACAACGACCTGCCCTTTGAAGAGAAGAAGATCCTCTCCCACTCCGGCGGCTCCATTGAGGGGGACCAGTCCATCCAGCTGGTCACCGACCTCTTCCGGGACCCCCGGTTCCAGGCCGCCGCCCAGAAGGCCGGCATGGTGGTCCACCCCGCCGCCTCCTTCCGGCATATCGCCGTCCAGGCCCAGGCCAACATCACCGGCATCTCCCTGATCCCTCCCCACGACCATCTGGGGGAGGTCATCGGTCCCCTGCTCCCCTCGGGCAACGACAACGCCGCCGTCCTGAAGGACCTGATGAAGCTGGCCCACGAGGTCCTGGACCACCACCCCATCAACGAGAAGCGCCGGGCAGAGGGAAAGCTCCCCGCCAACGGCGTGTGGTTCTGGGCCGAGGGCAGCGCCGTGGCCCTGGACTCCTTCTGGGATAAGTACCACAAGACCGGCTGCGTCATCTCCGCCGTCCCCCTGTGCTTCGGCATCGCCCGCCTGTCCGGCCTGGACATCCGGGAGGTAGAGGGCGCCACCGGCGAGCTGGAGACCAACTACGAGGGCAAGGTAGCCGCCGCCCTGGAGGAGTTGAAGACCCACGACTTCGTGGCCGTCCATGTGGAGGCTCCCGACGAGTGCACCCACAACGGCGACCTGCCCGGTAAGCTCCAGGCCATCGACTGGCTGGACAGCCGGGTGGTGGGACCCCTGACCCAGGCTCTGGACCGGGAGGGCACCGACTACCGTCTGCTGGTCCTCTCCGACCACAAGACCCTTACCGCCACCCGGGGCCACGACGCCGACCCCGTCCCCTACCTGATCTACGACAGCCGGAAGGACTCCGGCCTGGGTCTCCCCTACAGCGAGGAATCCGGCCGGAAGGGCACCCTGTACCCCGAGGGCGCACCGGTCCTCATGAATAAATTGTTTGAACTTTGATTCAAAATAAAACCCTGCAGCTGCAACACCAAAACCGAGAGTATGGAGGAACAACACAATGAACAAGATCGCATTTTCCCCGGCAGACATCCTGCTGCCCGCTGATTGCGGCCTGACCAAGTGGGCCGTGGTAGCCTGCGACCAGTACACCTCTCAGCCTGAGTACTGGGAGAGAGTGGACAAGTATGTGGGCGACGCCCCCTCCACCCTGCGCCTGATCCTGCCTGAGAGCAAGCTGGAGAGCGACAACGTGGAGGAGGAGATTCAGAAGATCAACGAGACCATGGCCAAGTACCTGGCAGAGGACCGCCTGCGCACCCTGAAGAACGCCCTGCTGTATATCGAGCGCAAACTGGACAACGGCAAAGTCCGCTACGGCCTCATCGGCAAGCTGGACCTGGAGCAGTATGACTACTCCAAGGGCTCCGGCACCCCCGTCCGTGCCACCGAGGGCACCGTTCTGGAGCGTATTCCTCCCCGTATGCGGGTCCGCCGCAACGCTCCCATCGAGCTGCCCCACATCATGGTCCTGATCGACGACCCCGACAAGAACATCATCGAGCCCCTCCACGACCAGAAGAAGAACATGTCCATGGTCTACAAGACCACCCTCATGGAGCGGGGCGGCCAGATCGAGGGCTGGCTGCTGGACGACCAGCAGGCCCAGGAGGTCATCGACAAGATGAGCGTCCTGGCCGATCCCGACCGCTTCGCCAAGTTCTACCACGCCGAGGGCTACCCCGTCCTGACCTTCGCCATGGGCGACGGCAACCACTCCCTGGCCACCGCCAAGGCCTGCTGGGAGGAACTGAAGCCCACCCTCAGCGAGGCGGAGCGGGAGAACCATCCCGCCCGCTACGCCCTCATCGAGCTGACCAACCTCCACGATGACTCCCTGGAGTTCGAGGCCATCCACCGTGTCCTGGTGGACGTGGATCCCAAGAAGCTGCTGGCCGACTTCCTGGCCGCCTACCCCGGCGCCCACTACGGCGAGGGCGAGGGCCACCAGATCAAGTACACCATGAAGGGCGAGTCCGGCGTGATCACCGTTCCCAACCCCACCGCCCAGCTGGAGGTCGGCACCCTGCAGTCCTTCCTGGACACCTATCTGAAGGAGAACGGCGGCAAGATCGACTATATCCACGGCGAGGACGTCACCGCCGAGCTGGCCAACCGGGACAACGCCATCGGCTTCATCCTCCCCGCCATGGGCAAGGATCAGCTCTTCCCCACCGTCATCTTCGACGGCGCCCTGCCCCGGAAGACCTTCTCCATGGGCGAGGCCCACGACAAGCGCTTCTATCTGGAGTCCCGCAAGATCAAATAATTTTTCCCGGTGACAAACGTTTATGATTGGAGGACAGCATGGATTCTCTCACCCTCCAGGCCCCGGCCAAGATCAACCTAACCCTGGACATTCTGGGCGCCCGTCCCGACGGCTACCACGAGATGGACATGGTCATGCAGTCGGTCTCCCTCTGCGATGAGATCACCCTGAATCTGGGCTCCCCCGGCGGGATCCGGGCGGAGGCCGGACTCCGGTTCCTGCCCAACGACAAGGGGAACCTGGCGGTGGCCGCCGCCCTGGCCTTCCGCAAGGCCACGGGCCAGACCTGGCAGGACCTCCACATCGGCATACGGAAGAACATCCCCGTCTGCGCCGGCACCGCCGGGGGCAGCAGCGACGCCGCCGCCGTCCTCCGGGGTCTCAACGACCTGACTGGAGCCAGACTCTCCCGGGAGGCTCTCGCCGAGATCGGCCAGGAGGTGGGCTCTGACGTCCCCTACTGCGTCCTGGGCGGCACCGCCCTGGCCAGGGGCCGGGGCGAGTGTCTCACCCCCCTGCCCCCTCTCCCTCCCTGCCACATCATCCTGTGCAAGCCCGCCTTCTCCATCTCCACCCCCACCCTCTTCCGGGCCTGGGACAGGAAGAAAGGCCGCCTGCACCCCGACACCAAGGGGATGCTGACCGCCCTGGAGAAGGGTGATCTGGTGGGCGTGGGACGGCGGATGTTCAACGTCTTTGAGGGGGTGCTGAATCCCCACCAGCACCGGGAGATCGAGGCCATCAAAAATGCCCTCCTCCAGGCCGGCGCCCTGGGCACCGCCATGAGCGGCAGCGGCCCCACCGTCCTGGGTCTCTTTGCCCGGGAGGACCTGGCAAGGGAGGCCTTTCAGCAGCTCCGGGAGAACTACACGGAAGTTTTCCTGACCCAACCTGTTTAAACCCAAAAAACACCGTCCATACTTTCGCTATCCTACGAAAGCGGACGGTGTTTTTTATGACTGGATTACATAACCCTTTGCGCGTTTTCCCCTGGCGGCGAGTCCTTCCCATCCTCTGCGCCCTGCTGATCTGCACAGCCCTCTGGGCGGAGGCCCAGCAGGAGAAACTGGCGGACAAGGTCATCCGACTCCATGTGGTGGCCAACTCCGATTCCGATGCCGACCAGGCCTTAAAGCTCCAGGTCCGGGACGCCGTTCTGGCAGAGACGGACACCCTCCTCTCCGGCCGGGAAAGCGCTCAGGAGGCCGCTTCCATCCTCCGGGAGAATCTGACCGGCCTGGGCCAAACCGCCGCGGAGACCGTCTTCCAGGCGGGCTATCCCTATTCGGTCAAGGTCAGCCTGGAGGACGAATGGTTCCCCACCCGGCAGTACCAGGGAGGTGCCCTCCCCGCCGGGACCTACCAGGCCCTCCGGGTGGTCATCGGTTCCGGGGAGGGGAAAAACTGGTGGTGTGTGGTCTTCCCTGCCCTCTGCCTGCCGGCAGTCACCGAAGAGTCCGTTCAGGCCGCTGGTCTCTCTGGCCGGGACTACGCCCTCATCACCGAGGAATCCCAGCCCTACGTCTTCCAGTTCAAGACCCTGGAGTGGTGGGGGACCTGCAAGGGCTGGCTCACTGGTCATCTCTGATCCCCTCTTGCATCCCGGGCCGGTCTGTGGTACTCTCAAAGCAGAAGAAACCACGGACCAAGAAAGGAGTATTCTGTTATGACGTTCGTCTGGACCACCATCCAGGTCAGCGACCTGGACCGCAGCCTGGCCTTCTACCACGACCTGCTGGGCCTGCCCCTCTGTGAGCGGTTCCACGGGACCGGCAACGAGATCGCCATGCTGGGCGACCCCCAGGGCACCAAGCTGGAGCTGCTGTGTGTCCCCGGCCCCCTGCCGGAAGTCCCCGGTCAGGGTCTCTCCCTAGGCCTGGCCCCGGAGGACATGGACGGGCTTTTGGCCAAGATCCGGGCCCAGGGCCTGGAGGTCTCCCCGCCCAGATCTCCCAACCCCAACCTGGTCTTCCACTTTCTCAAAGACCCCGACGGCTACACCGTCCAACTGGTGAAGCAGTTGGGATGACCACTTCCTCCCCTTTTCGGCGGCATGACCTCGGTCATGCCGCTTTTTTCTTGCTTTTCACTATACTTTATAGTAATATAGTAGATAGCAAAGGAGGTGCGACATGTCATCCATTGATCTGGTCATCCTGGGCATCCTCATGGAGGGGCCCAAAAGCGCCTACGACATCCAAAAGGATGTGGAATCCCACCACTTCCCCCGCTGGACCCGGATCAGCGTGCCGTCGGTCTACAAAAAGGTCCTTCAGCTCAGGGAGAAGGGCGATCTGGACAGCACCCTGGTCAAGGGGGAGCGCTTTGCCGAAAAGGCTGTCTACTCCATCACCCCGGCGGGGCGGGCCCATTTCTACCAGCTGATGGACCATTACGCCGGCCAGCCGGTCCCACTGCAGTTCGATTTCAACGTGGTCATCACCAATCTCAACAAGCTGCCCCCGGAGGAGGCCCGCCCCCTGATCCACCGGCTGCGTGAGAGTCTCCGGGATGGCCTTCAGATCACTGCCCAATACGCCGCTGAGTACGCCCAGATCCCCCTGGTGGGCCGAACCGTTTTTGATCAGCAGGCCCGGCTCTACGAAGCCCTCCTTCAATGGCTGGAGGCCTTCGAGGCCCAATTTACCGAGGGGGGCTGACCATGGACGCCAGCACCCTCACCGTCTTCTTTGAGGACCCCTTCTGGGTGGGCCTGTACGAGCGCACGGAGGAGGGCCGCTACACCGTCTGCCGTGTGGTCTTCGGCCCGGAGCCCAAAGACTATGAGGTGTACGACTTTCTCCTCAAGCACTGGCGGCAGCTCCCCTTCAGCCCCGGCCTGGAGGCCGCCCGGGAAGACCCCCAGCGAAAAAATCCAAAGCGGATCCAGCGGGAGATCCGCCGCTCCCTCTCCTCCGGCCCCACCGGCACCAAGGCCCAGCAAGCCCTCCAACTCCAGCGGGAGGCAAATAAGCAGGTCCGCAAGACCCGCAGCCGAGAGGAAAAGGAGGCCGAGGAGGCCCGTAAGTACGCCTTCCGCCAGGAGAAGAAAAAAGCAAAGCACCGGGGGAAATAGTCCCCACATAGACAGAAGCCCGGAACCTCTGCCAAAGGTCCCGGGCTTTTCGTCGTTTATCCGTGTTCCCGTCCGCTGATCTCGGTCACCGTCAGGCAGAACACGCAGGTCTTGGCCAGCACGCTTTCCGGGAACTCCCAGTCCTCCCGACCGGTGAGCTGCCCCATGATGGCCCCCAGGCCGGCGATCTTTTCCCCAGGGCTGGTGAGCTCCTCAATGGTCCCCTCGCCGATGACGCACTGATAGGCCATGGAGAAATCGCAGGCCTTCGGGTTGGGCTTCACCCGTCGATTGACGTCCATCTCAAAACCCGCATAGCCCAGGCTGCGGCACAGGTCTACCTTCCGTCCGGCGGCGGCGCTGTGGAAGTAGAACTTCCGCACCCCGTCACGGTGAACGAAGCCGAAGTTCAAGGGCACAATGTAGGGGTGGGTTCCGTCGGCAAAAGCCAAACGGATGCAGTCGCAGCGGTTGATGATGGCATCAATTTCCTCCGGCGCAGTAACGGCCAGATCTTTTCTTCTCATTTCCATCCAAATCCCTCCTATGATCCACAGTTGTTTTCATTTCTGTGTCCATGTGGTATACTCATTATAAAATCGGGACAACAATATGGCAAGACTTTGCAACAGAAAAAGGAGGAATGGTCCTTGGACTATCTGAAACGCGCAGACGAGCTATTGGAAGAGACCGTGGCCAACCGGCGCTGGCTCCACCAGCACCCGGAGCTGAGCACGGAGCTCCCGCAGACCTCGGCCTTCATCTGGGAGAAGCTGACGGAGATGGGCTACACCCCCAAGCGCTGCGGCGGCGACGGCATCGTGGCCACCGTGGGCAAGACCGGCGGGAAGACCATCCTGCTCCGCAGCGATATGGACGCCCTGCCCATGCGGGAGGAGAGCGGCCTGCCCTTTGCCAGCACCTGTGACGCCGCCCACACCTGCGGCCACGACTGCCACGCGGCCCAGCTCCTGACGGCGGCCAAAATGCTGAAGGAGAACGAGGACGCTCTGGACGGCATGGTCAAGCTGATGTTCCAGCCCGGGGAGGAGACCTTCCAGGGCGCCAAGGCCATGATTGCCGATGGGGTCCTGGAGGATCCCAAGCCCGATGCGGCCCTCAGCTTCCATGTCTCCTCCGGGCAGATGCCTCCTACGGTTTTCATCTACAATGCCTCCGGGACCATGATGAACTCCGTGGACGGCTTCTCCATCAAAGTGCGGGGCAAGGGTTCCCACGGGGCCTACCCGGAGCGGAGCGTGGACCCCATCAACATCGCCGTCCACATCTATCTTGCCCTGGAAGCCATCATGGCCCGGGAGGTCACCTCCACCCAGGCCAGCGTCATGACGGTGGGCCTTTTCAACGCCGGCAGCGCTTACAACATTATCCCGGAAACCGCCGAACTCCAGGGCTCCATCCGCAGTGAATCCCCGGAGCAGCGGGAACTGCTGGTACGGAGAATGAAGGAGGTCGCCCAGCATGTGGCGGAGACCTACCACGGGACCGCCCAAGTGGAGATGATCGCTCAGGTCCCGCCGCTGATCTGTAACCCCCAGATCACCAAACAGCTGGTCGGCTTTATGGAAGAGCTGGACGTACCCGGTCAGACTGCCGTACCCGACATCAAGGCCACCGCCTCCGACGACTTCGCCTGCGTCTTAGAGCAGATTCCCGGCGCATATATCTACCTGTCCGCCGGCTTCCCGGATGCGCCGGCCACCCAGCAGCACAGCCCCGATGTGCGGTTTAACGAGGAGGTATTCCGCTATGGTCCCGCCTACTTTGCCCACTGCGCTACCCGCTGGCTGGAGGAAGCCGCCGGATCAACAAAATAAGGTAACAAAAAAGGACAACCGACTGGTTGTCCTTTTTGTGTTGGCGTTACCTATTTTTCCGGCCCGTCTCCAGGCAAGTATCTTCGGCGCAGA
>JAUNCL010000045.1 GCA_030535235.1 Bacillota bacterium | reverse complement strand
GTCGTTCGCGACAGCTTGGTTATAATACCACCCCACCCTGAGAATGTCAACCCCTATTTTCCAATTTTTTCGACTTTTTTCATTTTTCTTTCGAGTCTCTTCCCTTTACGTCTGTAGACCATTTGTGATACAATAGGCGGACAAGCAATCCACCACAACCCCAAGCAAAGGAGATCGCCTATGAAACCCGTCCTCCGCCGCATGACCGCTCTGGTCCTCTGTGCGGCTCTTCTCACCGCCACCGCCCTGGCCTCCCAGCCCCTGGGCGGCCGGATCTATTCCTATACCTTAGATATCTGCGACAGCACCACCCTCACCAGGGAGGTCATGTGGAGCGCATCCCGGTCGGATCTGCGCACGGAGAACTACGTGACCTACACTCCCTCCGCCAGCGTTTCCCCAAAGGTGAGCTACGGCTCCTCCGTCCTGGCCAAGCAGTCGGTCCTTACCATGGCCAAGGACCTGGAGAAAGGGGGCGACCGGGTCCTCAGCGGCATTAACGGTGACTACTATGTCATGGCCACAGGCAATCCCCTGGGCCTGGTGGTCACCGACAGGATCCTCCGTTCTTCCGCTTCGTACTTAAATGCCATCGGCTTCAACCCTGACGGCACCGCCGTGATCGGCAAGCCCGACCTGACCCTCCGGGCGGATTTCAAGGGATACTCCCTCAAAATTGCGGATATCAATAAGATCCGTAACGGGGACGGCTACTTCCTCTTCACCGACGACTTCGGAACCACCACAAAAAACACCAAGCCCGGGGTAGATGTGATCCTCGCCCCGGTCACGGTGGACGAGGGGCAGCCGGCCACCGGGGCCAACGGTGTCTCTCTCACCACCTCCAATCAGTTAAAGATCGGCTCCCTGGTCTCCTGCCGGGTGGAGGAAGTCATCGAGGCCACCGGGGCCACCGCCATCCCCGAGGGCAAGTTCATCCTGTCCATTTCCAATACCGGCGGCGAGTGGCTCCAGGAGGTGGTCCGCTCCCTTCAGCCGGGGGATCCCCTGGATCTTGAGATCTACAGCGCCGACACCCGCTGGAACAACGTGGACTGTGCCGTAGGCGCCATGTACTGGATCCTCTCCGGCGGCCAGGTAACCAGTGGACTGGACGCCTCCACCGCCGCCCCCCGGACTGCGGTTGGCGTCAAGGCCGACGGCAGCGTGATCTTCTACACCATCGACGGTCGCCAGAGCGGCCACAGCGTAGGCGCTACCATTCAAATGGTGGCCCAGCGTCTCCAGGAGCTGGGCTGCACGGAGGCCGTCCTCCTGGACGGCGGCGGCTCCACCACCATGGTATCCACCTATCCGGACTACGGCTCCTCCTCCATGATAAACGCACCTTCGGAGGGGACGCCCCGATCGGTGACCAACGCCATCTTCCTGGTGTCCAACCTGGACCCCACCGGCCAGGCCGGCTCCCTGTATGTGACCCCCTCCAGCCTGACCCTCCTGTCCGGGGCCACCACCCAGTGCGCAGCCACCGCCCTGGACACCGGCTGGTATCCCATGACGGACCTCCCCGGCCAGGTTTCCTGGTCCTCCCCCGAGGGGGCGGTCAATGACAGCGGACTGTTTACTGCCCCGGACAAGACCGGGACTTACACAGTCACCGCCACTTCCGGCGGTGTCTCCGGCAGCACCCGGATCCAAGTGTACGACACCCCTGACGCCATCTCTGTAACCAACCAGGGGAAAACCATCTCCTCCCTGACCCTCACCCCGGGCCAGACGGTGGACCTGAACGCCTCGGCCTCCTACCGCACCGTGGGCCTCACCGGCGGCGACCGCTGCTTCGCCTGGACGGCAGACCCTGCCATCGGTACCATCACCGCCGACGGCAAATTCACCGCCGGGAAAACCACTGCCAGCGGCAAGATCACCGTGGCCGCCGGCGATCACGCCGTGACCATCGCCGTGACGGTGAACGCCCCCGCCCAATACACCCTCCTGTCGGACTTTGAGAGGACAGATACCTATTATAATTCCTCCGACGCCAAGCTGACCCCCGAGACTTCCTCTACCTATGTAAAATACGGTCTTCAAAGCCTGCGGGCCGACTATACATTAAAGGAAGGGGCCGCTCGGCTCACCGCCGGCCATACCCTGACCGACACGGACCGGTACCTGTCCCTGTGGGTCTATGGGGATCAGTCCGGAAACACCCTCGCCGCCGACTTCTCCGACCAGAACGGAGAACCCCTGACCCGGGCCCTGACCACCCTGGACTTCTCCGGCTGGAAGCAGGTCACCGCCGCCGTCCCCAGCGACGCCGTCTCCTTTGACGGTCTGACCCTCTCCGGCAGCAAGACCGCCGGTACCCTGTGGCTGGACCAGGTGGTCCTGTCCAACCAGACCGGCTGGGACAACACCGCCCCCACGGTCTCCCTGTCGGTCAGCGGCACATCGGTCACCGCCAAGCTCACGGACAACACCAGAAATGCCCTGTCCAGGGACCGGGTTTCCCTGACCGTGGACGGCCAGCCGGTCTCCTTCTCCTTTGAGCCCTCCACCGGCACCCTCACCGCCGCCCTGTCCAGCCTGAGCTCCAGCCTCCACCAGGTCACCGTCACCGCCGCGGACCCCTGCGGCAACCTGGGCCGGGACGCCGTGACCCTGTCTGCCGCCTCCGCCCAAACCCCCTTCGCGGACATGGGCAGCCACTGGGCCCGGGACTACACCGGCCGTCTCAGCGAGCTGGGCATCATCACCGGAATCCAGGCAGGGAACGAGACCCTGTTCTATCCCAACCGCTCCATCACCCGGGGAGACTTCGCCCTGATGACCGCCCGCTGGATGGGCCTGAACCTGGAGGACTACGCAGGGGTTTCCCTCCCCTATGCCGACGCCGACGCCATCCCCAGCTGGAGCCGGAACGCGGTGAAGGCCCTCTATGACCTGGAGATCATGCAGGGCAGCGCAGCCGCCGACGGCAGGCTCTATGCCAACGCCAACGCCTCCATCACCCGTGCGGAGGCCATGACCATCCTGGGCCGACTCCAGTCCAAGGGCTATCCAGAGACCTCCCTCTCTGGCTTCTCCGATGCCGCCGCCGTCCCCGCCTGGGCCAAGAGCCACGTGGCCACCCTGGTGGGCCTGAAAGTCGTAAACGGCTCCGACGGCAAGCTCCGCCCCAACGACACTGTCACCCGGGCGGAGGTGGCCAAGCTGCTCTTTACCCTCTGGTAAGTGCGGTTTTTCCCCCTTTTCCGGAAAAAATGCTTGCAAAATAGGAGGGAGTGTGTTAGGATACAGGGTAGTCAATTACATCCTCGTCAAACGGGGAGTTACATCCTGCAACAGTTGAAGCGAAAGGAATTACCATTATGGCTACTACCATCGTCTCCGCCATCCAGGTTCTGGCTGGCATTCTCCTCATTGTGTTTGTTCTGGGGCAGTCCGGTAAGCATTCCGGTCTGGGCACCATCGGCGGCGCAAGTGAATCCTTCCTGTCCAAGAATCAGGCAAGATCCGTTGACGCCAAGCTGGCAAAATGGACCAAGTGGGTCGCTCTGGTCTTCGTGATCCTGACCCTGGCTCTGAGCCTGATGCCGCACTGATTTCGTTTCCTTCCAAAATGCCCTTCCATTGGTCGGAAGGGCATTTTGTTTACCATCTTCCATTTTTCCATTTGAGGTGAATCGTATGACCCGTGAAGAGGCATTTGATATGCTGGATCGAATGGCCAAGGGCATCGCTGAGATGTTCGGCTCCAACTGCGAGACCGTCATCAACGACCTGGCCGACCCCCTCCACCCTGTTCTGGCCATTTACAACGGCCATGTGTCCGGCCGCTCCGTGGGCTCCACCCAGGACGTCACCGGCGTGGAGCAGGACCTGCACCTGGACACCGACGTGGTGAACCTGCTGGCGGTGACCCCCAGCGGACAGCAGACCAAGAGCTCCACCTTTTCCATCAAGGGGGAGGATTTTCACTATGGCTTTGGGATAAACTATGATTTTACCCCCCTGGCCTACGTCAACCGGGTCCTGTTGGACCTGATGCACACGGAGGTGGACTTCCACAGCGCCCTGTACAAGCCCCGGGACACCGGCATCGGGGAGCTGTTTGACGCCGCCGTCCTGCGGGTGGGCAAGCCCATCCGGGAGATGAACAAGGCCGACCGCATTCGGGTCATTGAGCACCTGAAGGAAATGGACGCCTTCTCTTACCGCCGTGCCGTGCCCTATGTGGCCACCCATCTGGGGGTCTCCCGTTACACCATCTACAAGTACCTGGACGAGGTCAGCGGCAAACCCGGCGAGGAGGAGCCTGACCCCGACAGCAAGGAGGACCTGTAACATGCAGCAGCGCATTGACGCCTATTTCGCAGACAAGGAGAACCAACTGGTGGAGGCCGTCTCCCGGATGGTCCGCATCGAAAGCACCCTGGGCGAGGCCAGCCCCGGCAAGCCCTTTGGAGAGGGCCCTGCCGCCGCCCTGGAGGAGATGCTCACCCTCTCCCGGGAGCTGGGCCTGCCTGGGGCCAACCTGGAGGGCTACGTGGGGGTCATCGACCTGAACCAGCAGGAGACCGCCCTCCACATCCTGGGCCACCTGGACGTGGTGGACGCCGGGGAGGGCTGGACGGTGACCACCGCCTTCCAACCCAAGCTGGTGGACGGCATCCTCTATGGCCGTGGGGTGGATGACGACAAGGGCCCCATGGTGGCCGCCCTGCTGGCCATGAAGGCCGTGAAGGACCTGGAGATCCCCCTGAAGAAGAACGTCCGCATGATCCTGGGCACCGACGAGGAAACCGGCTTCCGGGACATCAAGTGGTATTACGACCGCCACCCCTACGCCCCCTACACCATCTCCCCCGACGCGGACTTCCCCATCATCAACATTGAAAAGGGCCACTATCAGCCCACCTTCACCGCCGCCTGGGAGCGGGAGACCGCCCTGCCCCGGGTGACCTCCCTCACCGGCGGTCCCCGGCTGAACATGGTCCCCCCCAAGGCCCAGGCTCTGGTGGCCGGCCTGTCCCCGGCGAAAATCCAGTCTGTCTGCGACACCCTGAATCTGGAACCGGAGATCACCTTCACCCTGACCCAGCGAGAGGACGGCGTTCACATTCTGTGCAGCGGCGTGGGTGCTCACGGCTCCACCCCCGAGGAGGGCCACAACGCCCAGACTGCTCTGGTGGCTCTGCTGGCCGCCCTGCCTCTGGCAGACTGCCCCTCCACCCGGGCCATACGGGCCTTACGGGATCTCTTCCCCCACGGAGACTTCACCGGCCAGGCCCTGGGCATCGCCCAACAGGATGACCTCTCCGGTCATCTGAGCCTGGCCTTCACCCGGATCACCCTGGACGACACCGGCCTGGAGGGCCGCTTCGACAGCCGGACGCCCCTCTGCGGCACCGACGAGACCGTTCGCCTGCCCGCTGAGGCCGCCCTGGCCCAGGCAGGCTTCAAGACAGAGGGCGAGATCGACCCGCCCCACCATGTCCCCGCCGAGGACCCCTTCATCCAGATTCTGGCCAAGTGCTATGAAATGTACAGCGGCCGCAAGAGCCACTGCGTGGCCATCGGCGGCGGCACCTACGTCCACGGCATCCCCGGCGGCGTGGCCTTCGGGGCCAGCATGCCCGGGTTCGTGTCCAACCTCCACGGCCCCGATGAGCGGGTGAACGTGAAGGACCTCCTCACCGCCGCCAAGATCTACACCCAGGTGATCCTCGAGCTTTGCTCCTAAGCGTCCCAACATCGTCACGTTGGTCGTAGGGGCGATTCACGAATGTGGTTATCCCTTTTACTCAGCCTAATATATGGCGCAACATGATACAGAGACAACTAGATGTAGTGTCTTCCCTACTTTGTGCCATCAGGCGCATATATATCCGCTGGAGGCACTCCATTCTACTTGAGTAAGCAACATGAGAAAGACCTACTACATTATTTGGTATCTAACATCTCTGCTGCACGATTTGTTGGGCTTAATTAAAGGGATAACCACATAACACAATTTACGAAGAGCTGGGGGAATCAGTGATGAAAAAACGGTTTTTAACTCTGGCACTGGCACTGACGTTGTGCGCGGGC
>JAUNCL010000044.1 GCA_030535235.1 Bacillota bacterium | reverse complement strand
ATGTCCACCCCCAGGGCCCGGGCGTAGGTGGGGTCCAGGGCGTGCTCGGCGTCGATGAAGGCCACCTCGCCCCCCTGCTTCTGGGCCTCCGCCGCGATGTGCAGGGCCAGGGTGGTCTTACCGGAGGATTCCGGGCCGTAGATCTCGACGATGCGTCCCCGGGGGACGCCTCCGATACCCAGGGCCAGGTCCAGGGCCAGGGAGCCGGTGGGGATGGCCTCCACCACCACCCGGCTGTTGTCCCCCAGTCGCATGATGGAGCCCTTGCCGTAGGTCTTTTCGATCTGGGCCATGGCGGTCTCCAGCGCCTTCTTTTTGTCAGCGGCGGGGGCCGGGGATTCTATCATTTTTTTCTTTTCTGCCATTATCTTTCCTCCTGCTTCGTCTCATGGAGCAAATCGGGGATCTCCCGTTCCTTGGGGCGGCGGCCCTCCACCACCCGGTCGATGCCGCCGGTGTCCCGGGTGATGCGGATGTTCTCAAAGCCCGCCTTTACCAGCATCATGGCCACCTTTTCCGACTGGCCGATGCCCACCTCGTAGATCAGGTGGCCGCCGGGCTTCAGGGCGGGCATCCACAGACGGGTGATGGCCCGGTAGAAGTCCAGGCCGTCGGCCCCGCCGTCCAGGGCCATGAGGGGCTCGAAATCCTTCACGGAGCTGTCCAGCCCGGGGATGTCCCCGGAGGGGATGTAGGGGGGGTTGCTCACCAGCATGTCGAATTGGCCCAGGGCATGGCTGGGGGCCTGGAGGGCATCCCCCCGCAGGTGGACCACCCGGCTGGTGAGGTTGTGCCGGCGGATATTCTTCTTGCACAGGTCCAGCGCTCCCTCGGACAGGTCCACCAGCACCGCCCGGACGTTTTTCAGCCGGTGGGCGATGGTGAGCCCCACGCAGCCGGATCCGGCGCACAGGTCCAGCACCCGGAAATTGCTGCCCGGCCGGGCTTCCTCGTCCTTTTTCAGCCGGTTGATGGCGATGTTGGCCAGCATTTCCGTGTCGATCCGGGGGATGAGCACACTGGCGTTCACCCCGAAGTTCAGACCGCAGAAGGACCACTCCCCGATGATGTAGGCCACCGGCTCCCCGGACTCCCGCCGGACCGTCATGGCCTCCACCGTCTCGGCGATCTCGTCGGTGGTGTAGAGGTTCAGGTCCTGGAGGAATTTTTCCGGGGTCTTCCCGGAGGCGACGCAGAGAAGCTCCCTGGCCTCCAGTCTGGCCGCCTCGATCCCCTGGGCCGCCAGACGCTTGCTGGTATTGGAATATAGATCTTGGTATGTGATCGCCACAGTACGCACCCCAATCACAATATAGTTTCGTATCTCGTTGGTTGTTTACCAGGTGTCGTCGCCCTCATGTTCAGGCAAAACACGGGTCAGGGCCTCGATGGCCACCTCCAGCATGGAGTCGTCCGGCTCGAAGGTGGTGAAGTTCTGCATCCACAGGCCGGGGGCCGACAGGAACCGGGTCACCGGGTTGTCGTGGCGGCCGATGAACCGGTTGAGCTCATAGGTCACCGACACCACGATGGGCAGCAGCACCAGATGGAGCAGGATGCGCACCAGGGGGTTGGTGGCCACATCCCGGATGCCGGGCAGGGCGAAGACCACGCAGGAGGCCAGCACGGCGATAACGATGACCACAAAGAGGAAGCTGGTGCCGCAGCGGGGATGGTGCCGGGGCATTTTTCTGGCGTTCTCCACGGTGAGGTCCAGCCCCCGCTCGTAGCAGAAGATGGTCTTGTGCTCCGCCCCGTGGTACTGGAAGGTCCTTCGGATATCCTTCAGCCGGGAGCACAGCACCAGATAGATGAAAAAGATCACCAGCTTCACCACGCCCTCCAGCAGGTTCCGCAGCCACATGGGGGCGTCGGGGAAGAAGTACAGCAGGGCGGAGGTGGCCAGGGTGGGCAGGATGATGAACAGCAGGATGGAGAAGCCGATGCCCGCCGCCACCGCCACGCCGATGATCCACTTCATGAGGGCCTCGGAGCCAAAGGTTCTCTCCAGCCACTTTTCGAACCGGGAGGGTTCTTCCTCCTCTCCCTCGGGATAAAACTCCGCCGACCACATGAGGGCCTTGACCCCGTTGATCAGGGAGCCCAGGAAGTTGAAGACCCCTCGGATAAAGGGGACCCCCAGGATGGGGTGCTTGTCCTTGATGAGCTTCAGCTCCTCCTCCCGGACCTCCAGGCCCCCCTCCTGGTTGCGCACCACGATGGCCTGCTTCTGGGGCCCTCGCATGAGGATGCCCTCAATGAGGGCCTGGCCCCCGATGGTGGTGCGGAAGGCGCAGTCCTTCTGGCCCGCGCCGCAAGTGTTTTTGTTTTCCATAGTGTCTCCTAAGATGCTCCTGCCTTCCGCAGGAGGTCGTGTCGGATATATGGTATCAGACAATGAGAAAAAATGCAAGATTTTTATAGAACTTATGTTCCAGTTGGCAGCCGAATCTCCACCAGACAGCCGCCGTACTCGTCATCGGCGTTGCGGATATTCAGCTCCCCGTTGTGGCGGGTGACGATCTCCTCACAGACCGCCAGGCCGATGCCGCTGCCCCGGGCAGTGGAGCTGCCCTTGTAGAACTTGTACTTCACGTTGGGAAGCTCCTCCGGGGGGATGCCGGGGCCGTAGTCCCGGATGGTGATGACCACATCCCCGGCCACGGGGTAGATCTCGGTGTCGATCCGCTTGCCGGAGCCGCCGTGCTTGGCGGCGTTGTCCAGCAGGTTGCAGAAAACCTGACGCAGGCGGTCCGGGTCCCCGGGGATGGGGTCGAACTCCTCCTCACAGTCGTGGTGGTAGACGGTGATGCCCTCGGCGGCCAGGAACTCGTGGTAGGTGTACACCGCGTCCTCCAGCTCCGCCTTGATATCAATGGGCTCGATGGACAGGGTGAAGCGGCCGTCCTCGATGCGGGAGAACTCCAGCAGCTCCTCCACCATGCCGGAGAGCCGTCTGGCCTCGCTGGCGATGATGCCCATGCCCTTGCGGACATCCTGCTCGTCCCGGGCCTCGCCGTTCATGATGGTCTCCGCCCAGCCGGTGATGGCTGTCAGGGGGGTGCGCAGCTCGTGGGACACCGAGGAGATGAACTCGGACTTCATGCTCTCGGCGTGCTTGATCCGCAGGGACATGTCGTTGATGGCGTCGGTGAGGTCGCCGATCTCGTCGTCGAACTTCTTCTCCACCTGGATGCCGTAGCTCCCCCCGGCGATGCGCTGGGCGATGCCGGTGATGTTTTTCACCGGGACCTCAATGGACCGGACGAAGTAGATGTTGGAGAGGTAGACCAGCACCAGGATCACCAGGCAGGCCCCCGCCGCCGCCAGAGTGAGAATGGTGACCTGCCGGTCCACCAGGCGCATGGAGGTCACATAGCGCATGATACCCACCATGGTCCCGTCATAGATCAGGGGGGCCGACACGGCGGTGATCCGCTCCCCGGTCTGGGGGGAGGTCCCCGTCCAGGAGGCGATGGTCTCCTGGTCCTGGAGCTGGTGGAGGTCCGGCGTCTCCGGCATGGTCCCCGACAGGGTCAGGCCGTTGGAGGAATAGATGACCTTGCCGTCGGGGGTGAGAAACTGCAGCTCAATCTTGGCCCCGTCCTCAAAGGAGCTGACGTAGTCCTGGGCGGCGGTGAGGTAGTCCCCGCTGTCCAGGTCGCTGCCGGCGGCGTAGGTTCCAAAATAGCCCGAGGCCGTGCGGGCCTTGCTCTCCAGATCGGAGAGGATACTGCTGTCGTAATAGTTCTTCATCACCAGGGAGAAGGCCACCACCAGCACGGCCAGGATCATCACCAAAATGCTGATGCTGTTGAGCAGCCAGCGCCGGCGGATGCCCCGGACCTTGAAAAATGGAATGGATCTCATAACCTGACTCAGCTCCCGTCAGAATTCCCACTTGTAGCCGTAGCCCCAGATGGTGGTGATGTAGATGGGGCTGGTGGGCTCGTCCTCGATCTTCACCCGCAGGCGGCGGATGTTCACGTCCACGATCTTCAGCTCCCCTAAGTAGTTCTCGCCCCAGACGAACTTTAAGATCTCCTCCCGGGAGAGGGCCTTGCCGGGGTTCTCCATGAACATCTTCATGATGGCGTACTCCACCTGGGTGAGCTTCACCCGCTGGCCGTTCTTCTCCAGGGTGCGCTTCCGGGTGTTCAGCACGAAGGGGGGCTGCTGGATCTCGCCGTCGTCCATCATCTCCCCGCCGATGCGGCGGTAGAGGGCGTCGATGCGGGCGGTGAGTTCCATGGGGGAGAAGGGCTTGGTCACGTAGTCGTCGGCCCCGGTCATGAAGCCGGTGACCTTGTCCATCTCCTGGGTGCGGGCGGAGAGCATGATGATGCCGATCTTGGAGTTGCTGGCCCGGATGCGGCGGCAGACCTCAAAGCCGTCCATGTCCGGCAGCATGATATCCAGGATGGCCACCCGGACGTCGGGATTCAGCCGGAGCTGCTCCAGAGCCTCCTCCCCGGTGCCCGCCTCGATGGCCTCGTAGCCCGCGCGGCTGAGATTGAGGACCACAAAGCTGCGAATATTGGCTTCGTCCTCCAGAACCAGAATTTTTTTCATTGTTCCGCTCCTTTCTTCGGGACGGACCGCCGTCCCGCTGTATATTCATGCCTTAGCGGCCCGTGGGGCGCCATCCCTCCGGGCTGTGGTGGAACCGCTGGATGATGTCATCCTGGTCCAGGCCGCAGTCCCAGCCCGGGAGAAGTTCCCCGGTGTAGACGGTGGTGCCGTCATCCTGGAGGATGAACCGCTCCCCCTGCCGGGCCAGGGTGTCCCGGTCGGCCCCCACAAAGGCGCAGATGGTCAGGAAGGGCTGGGGCGGCTGGGTCTCCTCCTCCTCGGCCTGGTCGGCCTCCACCCCCTTGGCAAAGGTCACGCTGCGCACCCCGGTGGCGGCGTTCTCCTGCCAGCACATGGAGAAGTCCTCTGTCCAGGTCTCCGGCAGCTCCAGGTACCAGCCGTCGCTGCCATGGCAGGTGGTCATCACCTGGTCGGCCTTCCCGTTGGCTCCGCAGGTTTTCCAGTCCAGCCACCAGAAGGCGTCCACGGCGCTGCTGCCATAGGCGGGGATCTCCCGGCCCACCGGTACGTCGGTGAGTCCGTCGCCATTCATGTCGGTGGGCCGGACGCCGGTGTAATCGTGAAACACGTTGGGGCTCTGGCGGGAACCTCCCGTCAGGGAGAGATTCCGCAGGCCCTTGTCGTCCGGGCAGAGCACGTCGGTGATCAGCACATCCTTGCCGAAGTAGGAGGTCACGAAGAGGGCGGGGACCTCCCCCTTCAGGACGCCGGCGGTCCAGGTGCTGATGTCCGTGGCCCCCTCGGACAGGGGGGCGGCGGAGAGCCGCTCCATGGCCCCCTCCCGGCCGTCGTAATACTCCACGCACCAGCGGGGATCGGAACCTCCCGTGGTCTGGGCCAGGGCCAGCTCCATCCGGCCATCTCCGTCCAGATCAGCGGCCAGATAGCGCTCATAGCCGGTGCGGAGGATCTCCACCGGCTCACCACTGACCAGGGAATAGCCCACCAGGGTGTGGACGGAGGGGCTCACCTGCCAGCTGACCAGGATATCCACCCCGCCCCGCCCGCAGAGGTCCAGGTAGTCGATGGACTCGATCTCGCTGCCCACCCCTTCGATCCGGGCGATGACCTGATACTCCCCCCGGCTGTCCTGCCGGAGGAGGACGATCTTCAGGGGGGCATCGGAGGCGTTGTCCCGAAAAAAGGCCACCGCCTCCTGGACGCCGTCCCCGTCCAGGTCCACCAGCTGGATGGTCTGGCGGTTCTCACCGCTGAGCGGCGCGATATATTCGCTGCTGCCCTTCTCCTCGTTGATCCTGGCCTGGAGATTCACATAGGCCTCGGAGGACTTGGGCAGGGCGTACATTTCATCCACGCTGCCGAACACGCAGCCGGACAGCCCCAGCAGGCAAATGGTCAGGGTGATAAGCCCCAGGATCTTCCGTGCCATGACGGACCATCCTCCCCCTTTCGCATGGCCCGGACCCGCGGCCCGGACGGTTTACATAGTCATACCATAATACCATATCATATCACATTCCACCGGGATTTCCTATGCTTTCTTTCAAAAAATTATCAAAGAAAAACCCTTGCCATCCACAGGAAGCTGTTGTATAATCAGGACTGCCGAACCACCACGCCGGTGTGATGAAATTGGTAGACGTAGCGGACTCAAAATCCGCCGCTGGCGACAGCGTACCGGTTCGAGT
>JAUNCL010000022.1 GCA_030535235.1 Bacillota bacterium | reverse complement strand
AACCTCGCTCACGGATAGATCCTGTGGATCCATACGTGACCAAGGTTTTTTGCCATGGGGTGTCCAACTTGTTATTGCAATTTGCGAAAAAATAATTATCAAAATCAAAAAAGGGCGGATTGGCACGACGGGCGGGGGCAGCATTGCGGGAAAAGATAAAATCGGGAGCGGGACAAAGAAACGGCGTGAACACAACCGCGACAAAGTGAATTTTGGATTTGCCGTTATCGTTTTCGCTGAATTTGCATGGAACACACCAAAAACAGATAGATACGCGGTGAAAACGGGCGCATTCAAAGCGGATTTGCAAAATCTCTTGCAGTATCGAGCGCATTTCAGCAAAAACAGCTTGATTTCATTCTGTTTTCTGTTGGAACAAGCAAAATTCAACGAATTTCGCCAAAACTCTTGACAATATATATCATAGAATGTACGAAAAGCTGTGCAATCTGCCAGTTTCGTACATTTTTTGCTTTATAGGAGGAAAAATCATGCGCATCATTCTCGACACCACCAAAGGCCGTATCATTCTCCCTAAATCTTTCTTCACCGAGCTTGACAAGATGAACAAAATTCTTGCCGATGGCGGCGTGACCGAAAAGCTGACCGCTGAAACCTATGTCCGTAAAGAGTTTGAAAAGGCAATTAAAGAAACTATGCTCCGCGCCGAAGATAAGGTCATAAAGTAATGGCAGCAAAAGGAACGCGGGTCACGCAGAAAGAAAAGGAAAAGATGTGGCAGCTTTTCCAAGACGGAAACAGCTTTGTCAAGATTGGAAAGAAGCTGCGCAGAAGTCCAGACACCGTTTCCCGTTATGTACATGAACATGAAGCCGCTGTAAACGCGGTGCGCGTCGTAATAGACGCACAGAACGCATAATAGAAAGAGGATAACTATAATGAAAAAATGGATTGCGCTGCTCTTGACGGCAGTTATGTGTTTTTCTTTTGTTGCTTGTGGAGACAATAATGAAGCGAGCAACAATAACGAGCCGCAGACAGATGAAAGCAACTCGCAGCAGGAAGAAAACTATAATTCTGAAACAGCGACATTGACAAAAGACGAAATGATGAACAGCGCACAAGCTCTAACACGAGAAGAAATAGAAAAATCTATTGAGAATGCGGCGTTTGCAAAAAGTTTAATAGGCAATGTTTATACTTTTGGTGGTACTATTGAGTCGATTGAAGAAGACCACGCTGTTACCACTTTTTATATTGTGGATGAAAACGGCAACTATGCCACATCGGAATTTGTAATGGTTGCAAACTTGTATCTTACAACGGATGAATTGATTACTTTAGAAGCGGAACAGAGACTTTCTTTCGTTGGAAAACTTGAAGATGTGACTTCTCGCGAAGAAACTATTCCCGATTGGGGAACAGAAACCATTGTTGAAATGGTATTTAAGAACGTAGCCGTTGTCACTGACCGATTTGAGGAAACGGGAACGCTTCATAGCCAAAATGCAAGCTATGGAGAGAATGCTTGGAATATCAAGTTCCCCAACAACGACTATCTTTCCGTAGTTCACTTTAGAGACGATGTTAGCTCTTATAAAGGAACAGAAATCACATATTCATATAAGATAACGGGCGATGGTTGCGTTGACGCATACATTGTCGAATAATGCAGTTATAGCGCGGGGCGCGTTGCTCCGCGCTATTCTTTTCCCTCTCTTGGTATTTCATTATAGTATACCCAAATGACATGATAAGGTACAATAAAGGACCTGTTGACGGCACCTACGCCCGTTGGCGGTTCGATCCCGCTTATCTCCACCAAACTCATCAGAGTGCAAAAGAGCGCGTTGCAAAATGAACGGTCCAAAAAATAAGACGAGAGGCTGGCCCGTAAGGGTTGGCCTCTCGTCTTATATGCGTTAAAATTGAGTTGTGAAAAACAATAAAACGCAAGACCAGTTTAAGGTATCAGAGCGGAATGGTCAACTGGTTTTTGTACTGAACAGTGAAAAAATAATACCGGAGAACGCACCCGTCCGGCTGGCAAGCGCAATGTTGGAGGAGTTGGACTACGAAAAGCTGTATAGCGCCTATTCTCCCCTGGGGAGAATAGGCAGCCGATCCGCGGGTGTTGTTCAAGGTATTGGTATTCGGTTATATGTGCGGGATCTATTCCAGCAGGAAGCTGGAGGAACTGGGCGAGGTGGATCACCGGACGGTATTCATCGACGGCACCAAGCTGGAAAGCTGTGCCAATTGCCCAAAGCGGACTAAGCGTTGCCAAGCAAAGGATCCGGAACAGGCAAAGATGCTGCATGTGAAAAGGGCCTTTTGGGAACTGCGGGCACAGGCAACGGAAAATATTACTTCGCCGCGGGGCATTCACCTGAGGCAGTGCCGCTCTATTCAGGCAGAGGGCGCGTTTGCGCTGCTGAAGAATGACTTTGGGTTCCGCAGGTTTCTCACCCGGGGCATAGCCAATGTGCGGACTGAAATGTTCCTGTTGGCCCTGGCTTTTGATCTGAAGAAATACTGGATGAAGCGGGAACAAGGCAGGCTGCAGACCCGTGTTTCCAAGAAAATGACCGCGTAGCGGCCGGCAACTGAAGTGGGACTTGCGCGGAATAAAATCCTTGGTTGATGGCCATGGCCTCCTCCCGCATTTCCGGGGTAAAACGATCCTGTAGCTCCGGCCGGCAGGAGACGATGGGATGGTAGAATAGCAAAGCCAACCCACCAAACACCAGCAATAAGCAGAGCACTAGCATACAACGAAAATTCGGTTTCCTCCGCTCCACTGGCAAGAGGACAATTCCCAGCCTACTGAGGATATAGGCTGCCAGGCAAGGAACACTCAGTTGAAAAATCAGCAATAGGAGGCTGAGACACATCCCTATCAAACAATTTAACACTATCATTCACGAACTCCATCTGTCTCCGCATAGAAATTCCACGGAAATCGAGTTGTCCCACCAAGCGACCAACCTGTAACATTAGGAACCCAATTTTGTCCACTGTTTAATCCCAGTCTTAAAATGTTTTCATGTTCTTCGGCGAAAACGTTAAACGCACCACCGACTAATGTTGTAAAGCGATAACTTCTTTGTGCCATAATTCTAAAGCGTCCATCGTTTGGATAGCCTGGTTTTGTTCCTGCCTTAGATGTTATTGTCCAACTATATATAGTATTGGCTTTCAATACAGCATCATCATATACACCAACGCAAAAATCGACAGAAGTAGAATTATCAGCAAACGAGGTATCCAGATATGCCTTAGGTTGTGTAGTAGACCAAGTCATCTGATCTTGAAGCATATATGAATATCCCTATTGCTCACACTTGAAGCATTAGCGTAATTATAAAATGCTACACTCAATTCCAGCGCTTTATTACTGTCTTTTTGCAAATAAGCAAGTTAAGCAAGGGAATAACTGTATTGCAAGGTTGTCCTATTTTTCCCAGGCTCATACTCAGTTTTAATATCTTGATTTATCAAATCTACCATTCCCTGAATTCCATCATTCATGTTATTCACATCAAACTCAGACAGGCCTGGTGCATACCCTATCGTGAAAGTATACCCTAAAAAAATATAGAATGCTATAATTGTGATATTTCATCTTCGGCTATATCACCGAACAGAATACGCAGATAATCGCGACAGCCTCCACAGTCAACCATCCCTTTTCCTCGCCGGACAGTTAGAGGGCATTTTTTGTCGGGACAACGGACCTCAGGCCGGGGACTTATCCCCGGAAGCGGTAGCCCACGCCCCAGACGGTCTCTATGTACTGGATGTGCTCGGGGTCGATCTCGATCTTGTCCCGGATGTGCTTGATGTGCACCGTCACCGTGGACACATCGCCGTAGGCGTCCATGCCCCACACGTTGTCGAAGAGCCGGTCCTTGGAGAACACCGTGTCCGGGTGCTCGGCCAGGAAGAGAAGCAGGTCGTATTCCTTGCCGGTCATGGTCTTTTCCCGGCCGTTGACCCACACCCGGCGGGCCTCCCGGTCGATCTCCAGGCCCCGGATCTTCAAAATCTCCGGCCGGGGCTTTTCCCGGCTGCCCACCAGCCGCTCATACCGCTGGATGTGGCCCTTCACCCGGGCCACCAGCTCGCTGGGGCTGAAGGGTTTGGTCATGTAGTCGTCGGCCCCCAGGCCCAGGCCCCGGACCTTGTCGATGTCGTCGGCCAGGGCGGAGATGATGATGACCGGGGTGTCCTTCACCTCCCGCAGGCGGCGGCAGATCTCAAAGCCGCTGAGCCCCGGGAGCATCACGTCCACGATAACCAGGGCGAAGTCCTCCTCCAGGGCCAGCGTCAGGCCCTGGGTACCGTCGGCGGCCAGGGTGCAGGTAAAGCCGTTGATCTCCAGATAGTCCCGCTCCAGTTCGGCCACGCTCTGGTCGTCTTCGATGATCAGTATTTTCATAAAATGTCCTCCTCTTTCTGCAGGGGGAGATAGAGGAAGGCCCGGGTGCCCTCGCCCTCCTCGCTGGTGAGCCAGATCTTGCCGTGGTGGCTGTCCATGATGGCCCGGCAGATGGCCAGACCCAGGCCGCTGCCCGGCACGGCGCTGGACCGGGCGGCGTCCGCCCGGAAAAAGCTGTCAAAGACATGGGCCAGGGCCTGGCTGCTGATGCCCCGGCCATTGTCGGAGAGCTGGAGGACCAGCCCTCCCTCGTAGGGCTCCGCCGTCAGGTGGATGGAGCCGCCGGGCCGGCCGTACTTGATGGCGTTGGACATGAGGTTGTCCATCACCCGCTTGAGCTTGTTCCGGTCGGCGGTCACCAGGAACCGGCCCGGGGCCAGCTGGCTGGTGAAGCGCATCTCCGCCCCCTGGGCCTCCAGGCGGTATTCCTCCGCCAGGTCGGTGAGGAAGTCGGTCATGTCCACATACTCAAAGTGGTACTGCATCCGGCCCAGCTCGAACTCGGAGAAGTCGGTCATGTTTCGGACTAATTTCTCCAGCACCAGGGTCTTGCTGTAGACGATGTCCAGGTAGTGGGCCTGCTTCTCCGGGGTGTTGGCGATGCCGTCCCGGATGCCCTCCACATAGCCCTTGATGGCGGTGATGGGGGTGCGCATGTCGTGGGAGAGGTTGGCCATGAGCAGCCCTCGCTCCTCCTGGGCGGCGGCCTCGGCGGCGGCGGCCTGCTTCAGCCGCTGGCGGACGCTCTCCAGGGACTGGCCCAGCTCGTCCAGCTCCCGCTCCCGGCAGGAGAGGATCTCAAAGTCCAGGTCCCCCTCCCGGAGCCGGTCGGCGGCCCGGCGGAGGGTCTTGAGGGTGGCCCCGATCTGGCCGGTGAGCCGGGAGGTCAGGGCGATGCACACCGCCGCCACGGACAGGCACAGCAGGAGGATGCCCAAAATCAGGTAGGGCAGCATCCGGCCGGGGCCTTTCAGTTCCCCTAAGAAGAGGTCCACCACGGTGAGGACAAAGCTCTCTCCCTCCGGCACCTGGGCGCTGAACAGAAAGAGCATGGCCGCCACCAGAGCCAGGGCCACCACCAGGGACAGACCCAGCATCAGGAGGCCGGTCTGAAAAAACCGGCCTCGCAGGGTAGTTTTATTTCGCATGTACGGGTCCTCCTTATCCCTCTTGCCTCTCCCTTTGGGAGAGGTGGACTCGGGCCGCAGGCACGAGGACGGAGAGGGCAATTTGTGTCGGTGAAGAGCGGCCCTCTCAGTCACGGCTGCGCCGTGCCAGCTCCCCCAGAGGGGGAGCGAAAACGCGAAAGCTTACGCTTCCTTCCGGTCAAACAGCAGGTACCCGCCGCAGGCGAAAACCAGGCCGTAGCCGGCCAGCAGGCCGATGCGGGAGAGCATGGACAGGAAGGGCAGGGTCACGCCGATCCACAGGTTGTGCCACCGGAGGTAGCCGGTGAAGAGCAGCCCCCCGAAGGCGGGCAGGTAAGTACCCAGGGCCAGGAAGCCCACATAGAGGACCACGCACAGCAGCACCGTCAGGCCGGCGCTCTTGATGAGCTGGTTCACCAGGCAGAAGAAGAGGATGAGCACCGCCAGGGGGATGAGGTCCAGCAGGCAGGCCAGCAGGCCGCTGCCCAGGCCCCGGGTGCCGCCCCCTAAGATGACCTGGGTGAGGGCAGTGACCAGATAGAGAACTGCCAGGTCAATGGCACACAGGGTAAAGACCGCCGTGGCCTTGGAGAAGAAGAGCTTTCCCTTGCCCACAGGCCGCATGAGGGAGAAACGGATGGTGTGGTCGGCCTGCTCCGTCACGAAGAGGTCGCAGGCGGCCATAATGGCCATGAGGGGGAGGAAGAGCAGCAGGAGGAAGGGCAGGTTGGCGGTGGTCAGCCCTCCCAGCATGGTCTCCGGGGACATGGCCCCGCCGGTGATCAAGTTGGCGATGACCAGCCGCAGGGCGCTGGCCACGCAGATGGCGCAGCCCAGGATGAGAAAGACGAAGTATTTTTTCCGCTTCCGCAGCTTAAACAGTTCATTTTTCCAGTTTGCCATAAATTGTGTCATGGGTATCCCTCCTCACAGAACCACGGAGCCTTTTTTGTCCCGCACCTTGGCCAGGAAGTAGTCCTCCAGGGAGGGGTTCAGCCGCAGGGCCTCCTCCTTGGTGACAAAGGAGAGCATCTCCCCTTCGTGGAGAACCAGCACATGGGTGCACATCTTCTCGATCTCCGAGGCCAGATGGCTGGCCACCAGGAAGGTGACCCCCTTCTCTTTGGCCAGACGGATGATGATTTCTCGGATCTCCACGGTGGCCTCGATGTCCAGGCCGTTGGTGGGCTCGTCCAGGATCATCAGCTCCGGCTCGGACAGAAGGGCCAGGGCCAGACCCATCCGCTGCTTCATGCCCAGGGAGAACTTGCCGCAGCGCTCCTTCTTATACTGGGACAGCCCCACGATCTCCAGGACCTGTTCCATCCGGGCCTGTCCCACCCCGGGGTAGTACCGGGCGGCCATCCGCAGATGGTCCAGGGCGGTGAGGTTTTCATAGAGGGCGGGCTGCTCGATGAGCGTGCCCACCCTGGCCAGGGCGGTCTCTCTGTGGTCCACGGCGTTGGCGCCGAAGACGGTGATGGTCCCCTCGGTGGGCTGGCAGAGCCCGGTGATGGACTTCATAATGGTGGTCTTGCCGGAGCCGTTGGGGCCCAGCAGGCCCACCACCTGGCCCCGTTCCACGGAGAAGGTGATGTTCCTGGCCCCCCGGCCATTGCCGTAGACCTTGGACACATGGTCCAGATTCAGTACGATATCCAAAAGCTGCTCCTTTCCAGGCGGGTGTGTCAAAAGGACGGCCGGCCCCGGAGGGTGAGAATCTCCGGGGCTGTGCCGTGATGTGAGAAGGAACGAGATGTCCCGGTTTGATCAGTTGACCTTGGTTTTTCCGGTGAGGTCGGGCTGCTCCACCACGGTGGAGCCGTAATCGCTGACCTGCAGGTCGCCGGTGAGAACCAGCGCATGGCGGCCGCCGTCCAGGTCGGTGGCGGTGAAGGTGACGGTGATCTGGTTGGAGGTCAGTCTGCCGTTCTGGTCCACGCCGAAGGTGCAGTCCACGTTGTCCAGCACCATGTCCTTGCCCACATAGTAATACAGGTCATCGGAGAGGTTGCCGCTGGGGTGGGCGCTGGCGAAATCCCGCATGGTGGGGTAGTAGTCATAGGTGCCGTCGGTGTAGACGTAGACAACGCCGCTGCCCTTCTGCTCCAGGATCTGGTAGTATTCATTCTCCCAGTCCTTGGAGATGACGTCATAGAATTTGTCCAGCTGGGCCTCGTTGGCCTCGTGCCAGGCGTCGTCGCCGCCGTAGAGATAGCCGTTCTTGAAGTCCTCGGAGAGGGTCTCGCCGGTGGTCTTTTCGTAGTAGGCAAAGGTGTTTGCGTCGTAGTCCTCATAGCGGACGGTGCTGACGGTGGACTGATCCTCGGCCAGGGCGCAGGCGAAGAGGGAGAGCCCGGCGTTGACCAGGGAGGGGACCTGACTGTTGGCGATGTTCACCTGATAGAGGGTGCTGCCGTTCTCGCTGCCCACCTCCACGAAGTTGTTTTTCAGGTCGCCCACCACGGTGTCGGCGGCCAACTCCATAAAGGTAACCAGACGTCTCTGCATCTCGTCGCTGGCATCAAACCCCAGGAAATTCTTCTGGCCCTCGTCCTGGTCGTACTGGCAGTAGGTGTCGCCGCCGTGGTGCCAGGTGTAGACCCCATCCACGGTGCCGTTGTATTCCGCATAGGTATGGCCGTTCTGGGTGGCGGTGGTGGACAGGGCATAGTCGGGGGCGGCTATGGTGTAGTCGGCCTGGACCTTCATGACCTCCTTGCCGTCCAGGGAGGCGGTCAGGGTCCCGGCGGCGGTGAAGTTGTCCTCCTCCATGGCCAGGGCCTTCAAGGCGGTCTTGTACTTGGTGTAGCCGTTGACGCTGCCGAAGGCCGCCGTGGCGGAGACCGCCAGGATGAGGACACCGGCCACCAGACAGACCATCAGTCTGCGCTGCTTCTTCATGGAAATTCCTCCTTTGGTGAGATATGGAATGTCCCGTTGGGGAACTGATCTGCTTGACAATCTTATTATACCGTAGATTCCTGAAAAAAGGATAGGGATTCTATTAAGATTTGATTAAATCTTTCCGAAGAAGCAAAGAGCCGCCCCTTGCCGGAAGGCAAGGGGCGGCGGGTCAGGCGCAAAAGAGAGGAAAGAGGAAGAGAAAGAAAAGACAAAAGGAGGAAACGGTTGGCAGGCTGCCCGCGCCCGACAAGGGGCCGCCCGCCCGTTCCAGTATCCACAGGATAGCAGATAACCATGAACAAACCATGGGCAAATTCTTAAGATTTTATGAAGTTGCCTCTGTAGTTACGCAGATTTGGTCCGGTCGCCCACGTCCAGAGGCTGGACCTGGGTGGTTCCGTAGTCGCTGACCGTCAGGTCGGCGGTGACCTCCAGGGTGTGGCGGCCGCCCTTGGCGTCGGTGGCGGTGAAGCTGGCGGTGATCTGGTTGTCTGTCAGCCGGCCGTCCTTGTCCAGGGCAAAGGTGCAGTCCACCTGCTCCAGGGTCAGCTCCTTGGCGACATAGTAATCCAGATTGTCCGCACCCTGGCCCCCCTGTGCAGCCCGGTAGTCCATCCAGGTGGGGTAGTAGTCATAGCTGCCGTCGTCCTTGATATACACGACGCCCACGTTACCCTTCTGTTCCAGAATCTCGCTGTAGTAGTCGTACATCTTGTCACTGTTTTCGTCCAGCTTGTTGATCTCTGCCATGTGGGCCTGGTAGAAGGCCTCGTCATAGCCCTCGATCAGAGCGGTCTTCAGCTCCTGGGACAGGGTCTCGCCGGTGGTCTTTTCGTAATAGGCGATCTCCGCGCCCCAGTAGCTGTCCCAGGTGATGTGGCCGCAGTCATCGTTGTCCCCGCCGGCGGCCTCATAGGCGAAGAGGGAGAGCCCGGCGTTCACCAGAGAGGGGACCTGACTGCCGGAGATGGACACCTGATAGAGGTCCTTGCCGTCCTGGGAGCCCACCTGGACAAAGTTGTTCTTCAGCTCACCGGCCACGGTGTCGGCGGCGATAGAGAGGAAGTTGATGAGACGAGACTGCATCTCGTCGTTCTTGTCGTACCCCAGGAGGGTGGTGTTATCCCGGTCCACCTGGGCTTGCCAGTAGACGTCGCTTTCGGAGCTGAACCAGGTATTCTCTCCGTTCAGCGTGGTGTCCCAGTGGGTGTAGGTCTCGCCGTCCTCGGTGGTGGTGGTGCAGGTGGAGCGGTTCACGCCGTCCTGGGCGTAGTCCACGTCCATGGTGGTGAAAGCCTTGCCGTCCAGCTTGACCTCCACGGTCCCCTTGGCGGAGAAGTTCTCCTCCTTGAGGGCCAGGTCCATCACCGCGTTTTTGTAGGAAGAGTAGCCGTTGGCGCTGCCGAAGGCCGCTGTGGCGGAGACCGCCAGGATGAGCACACCGGCTGTCAGGCAGGCAGTGATTCGGGTTCGCTTTTTCATGAGAGTGCCTCCTTTTCAAAAATTCCTGTCAAAGCAGGACCAGTTCCTTGTGACAGTCTCATTGTAACCCATGTTTCCAAAGAAAAAATAGGGAAAGTCTTAAGATTTGATTAAATCGAAAGGGCCTGTTGCAAAATGCGCAGGGTTCACAAAATGAAAAGCCTCCCTCTGATGAGGGATGTGGATTCGCCCGCAGGGCGAAGACGGAGGGAGAGATACCCCAGCGAGAAAGACTGGAATACCCTTTCACACGGATTATCTCTCCCTCAGTCACGACTTCGTCGTGCCAGCTCCCTCATCAGAGGGAGCCTTTCGCGTTTGACCCGCCATACATTCGTTTGGGGTTGTGCATTTTGTTAATTTTGCAACAGGCCGTCTGACAGGGTTCCCTCACCACTTCTTCGCACAGGCAACCCCCAAGGCCCCGCCGCCGGTGTGGCAGCAGATGCTCAGGGGCAGGGAGATCAGCTCCACCTCGTATTCCGGGAACGCCCGCTGGACCTCGGCCAGCCAGCCCTCCCCCAGGGCGGGGTCGCCGCCGGAGTACCCGGCAAAGACGTTCATCTCCATGCCGCTGAACCGGGTGTCCAGATCCTTCCGCAGGGCGTCCAGAAGGGTTTCCTTGGCGTGGCCCATGCCCCGGACCTTTTTGTAGGCGTCCAGCTTGCCCCCCTGGATCTGGAGCACCGGCTTGATGCTCAGAATGGAGGCCATGGCCGCCCCGGCGGCGGTGACCCGGCCGCTCTTTTTCAAGTATTCTAAGGTGTTCACGGCGATATAGATGCTGGAGTCATAGCTCTCGGCCTCCAGAATGCCCCGGACCTCCCCGGCGGTCTTGCCCTGGGCCAGCAGGACCTGGGCGTTGCGGATGGACTGCATCAGGGTCACGGAGATCCGCTTGTCGTCCACCACCAGCACCCGGCCGCCGTACTCCTGGGCCAGAGCCTTGGCCGAGGCGCAGGAGCCGCTGAGCTCCGAGGTCATGGGGAAGTGGAGGACGGCGTCGTGGTCCTCCAGGAGACGCTCCCACAGGGCGATGATATCCGCCGGGGAGGGCTGGGAGGTGGAGACCTCCACCCCTGACTCCATTTTTTCAAAGAAGAGGGCGTGGGAGATGTCCTTCCCCTCGTGGAAGGTCTCGCCGCCGATACAGAAGGGCATGGGGATCAGGTGGATGCCCATTGCCTCCGCCTGCCCGGCGGAAATGCCGCTGTTGGTGTCCGTTACAATGGCTGTTCTCACAAAGATACCTCCCGCCCTCTGGCCGTTGTTTTTCGTGATTCACAAACGAAATTGTTTTCTTCAACAATTAAATATAGCATACCTTTCTCCCCTTGGCAAGTTGACAGATTCCATAGAATGTCAGTCTGATTTGGCTCTTGGAGAACATTCCATGGGTTGACAACAGCGGTTCAATGTGATATATTTTTGATATCAAATCAATCTGTCTGGAGGGTTTCTCAATGACTGAACGAATTTTGAGCAACAGAAAGAACGGCATGGCCGTGCTGCTGATTTCCATCCTGCTGTACGCCCTGGCCATCGCCGGGACCATCCTCTCCGCCGCCTCCGGGAATCTTCTGCCCATGGTGGTGTGCATCGTCTACCTCTGCCTGGGCTGGCTCTTCTGGCCGGGCCTGAAGGTCCTGGGGCCCCAGGAGGCCCTGGTCCTCACCCTTTTTGGCAACTACATCGGCACCCTGAAGGGGGAGGGCTTCTACTTCGTGAACCCCTTCTGCGTGGCCGTGAACCCCGCCGCCAAGACCAAGCTCAGCCAGAGCGGAGACGTGTCCGGCGGCGACAGCGGCTCCAAGGCCATTGGGGTCCTCTTCGGGGGGGCCGCCGCATCCTCCGCCAAGGAGACCGGCAGCAAGAAGATCTCCCTGAAAATCATGACCCTGAACAACAGCCGCCAGAAGATCAACGACTGCCTGGGCAACCCGGTGGAGATCGGCATCGCCGTCACCTGGCGGGTGGTGGACACCGCCAAGGCGGTCTTTGATGTGGACAACTACAAGGAGTTCCTCTCCCTCCAGTGCGACAGCGCCCTGCGGAACATCGTCCGGCTCTATCCCTACGACGTAGCCCCCGGCGTGGACACCACCGGCGACGGCGTGGCCGACGAGGGCAGCCTGCGGGGGTCCAGCGAAGTGGTGGCCGCCCGCATCCGGGACGAGATCCAGGCCAAGGTCCGGGAGGCCGGCCTGGAGATCCTGGAGGCCCGCATCACCTACCTGGCCTACGCCTCGGAGATCGCCGCCGTCATGCTTCAGCGTCAGCAGGCCTCCGCCATCATCGACGCCCGGAAGATGATCGTGGACGGGGCCGTGGGCACCGTGGAGATGGCCCTGGCCCGGCTGAACGAGAGCGGCATGGTGGAGCTGGACGAGGAGAGAAAAGCCGCCATGGTGTCCAACCTGCTGGTGGTCCTCTGCGGCAGCCATGACGCCCAGCCCATCGTGAACACCGGGAGCCTGTATTAAACCCATGGCAGAGAAGAAGGATGCCAAGAAGCAGATCCCTCTGCGTCTGTCCACCAAGCTCTACGCCGCCCTTGCGGCCTGGGCAGAGGATGACTTCCGCTCGGTGAACGGCCAGATCGAATATCTCCTCACCGAATGCGTCCGCCAGCGGAAGAAGAACGGCAAGTACGTCTCCGACCAGATCGACGTACCGCCGGAGTTTGACATCGAATGACCAAATCATGAAAGGAGCATCCCTATGATCATCGTGAACACCGATTATATTACCGGAAAAGAGCTGGAGATGCTGGGGCTGGTAAAGGGCTCCACCATCTAGACCAAGAACATCGGCCGGGACATCACCCAGGGCCTCAAAACCCTGGTGGGCGGCGAGCTGGGGGCCTACACCGAGATGATGAACGCCGCCCGGGAGCTGGCCACCCAGCGGATGGAGGCCGAGGCCGCCAGCCTGGGGGCTGACGCCGTGGTGAACGTCCGCTACACCACCTCCGCCGTCATGCAGGGGGCCGCTGAGGTCATGGCCTACGGCACAGCGGTGAAATTCAAGTAATGCTTGCCCCGGAAGGGTTCCCCGTGGTATGATGAGAAAAAGCACCCCATGATTTGATTCTATCGAAAAAGTTCGAGGTATATACCACATGAGAACCAGAGAAAGCAAGAAAGCCAGATACCTGCGCATCGCCGCCGAGGTGGCCCGGGGCTCTACCTGTCTGCGCCGCCAGTACGGGGCCATCATCGTCCGGGAGGACGAGATCATCGCCACCGGCTACAACGGCGCCCCCCGGGGGGACGCCAACTGCTGCGACGTGGGCACCTGCTGGCGCATCGAGCACAACATCCCCCACGGGGAGCAGTACGAGAAGTGCGTGGCCGTCCACGCGGAGATGAACGCCATCATCAGCGCCGCCCGGCGGGACATGATCGGCAGCACCCTCTACCTGGTGGGCTTCGACGGGGACACCCCCATCAAGGCCGAGCCCTGTCTGATCTGCCAAAAGCTCATCAAAAACGCCGGCATCGCCCAGGTCATCACCCAGGAAGTTGAATAATCACATGGATACGGCTGGGTCATTGACCCAGCCGTACTATTAAAAGGAGGACGCCCCATGGACGCCATGCCCGTGTTCCAATGTCATCTCGTTCCCGCGCCCAAGGCCGACCCCAAGGCCCTGGCCCTGACCGCCCCGGAGGCCACCGAGGCCGCCCACCGGTTCCACCGGTCCCTGGTGGACTACGCCCCCACCCCCCTGGTCTCCCTGCCCGCTCAGGCCGCCCGGCTGGGGATTCAAAGCCTGTGGGTCAAGGACGAATCCCACCGCTTCGGCCTCAACGCCTTCAAGGGGTTGGGAGGGAGTTATGCCATCGCCGCGTATTTGTGCCAGGAGCTGGGCATTCCCGTGGAGGAGCATTCCTTCGCCGCTCTGACCACCCCCGAGGCCAAGGCCAGACTGGGCCGGAAAACCTTCGTCACCGCCACCGACGGCAACCACGGCCGGGGGGTGGCCTGGGCCGCCCGGATCCTGGGCCACGACGCCGTGGTCTACATGCCCAAGGGCAGCGCCCCGGAGCGGCTGGAAAACATCCGGGCCCAGGGGGCCCAGGCGGAGATCACCGACCTGAACTACGATGATGCCGTCCGTCTGGCCAGCTCCATGGCCCGGGAACGGGGTTGGATTTTAATTCAGGACACCGCCTGGGAGGGGTATGAGGACGTCCCCACCCACATCATGCAGGGGTACACCACCCTGGCCTGGGAGATCGCCCGGGAACTGCCGGAGTCCCCCACCCACCTGTTCCTCCAGGCCGGGGTGGGCAGCGTGGCGGGGGCGGTGGCCGGTTACTTCGCCGCCCTGTGGGGGGACCGCCGGCCGGTGACGGTCATCGTGGAGCCTGACCGGGCCGACTGCCTCTACCGCACCGCAAAGGCCGGCGACGGCCGTCTCCACTTCGTCACCGGGGACATGGACAGCATGATGGCCGGCCTGTGCTGCGGCGAGCCCTGCACCGTCAGTTGGGAGATTTTGAAAGGTGTGGCCGACGGCTTTGTCTCCTGCGCCGACCACTACGCCGCCCGGGGGATGCAGCTTCTGGGCAGACCCCTGGGGGAGGACCCTGCCGTGGTCTCCGGTGAGTCCGGGGCGGTCACCGCCGGGGTGCTGGAGGGCCTCATGACCGAGGAACGGCTGGCCGGTTTGCGGGAGAGGCTGGGCCTGGACGGGACTTCCCGGGTCCTCCTCATCAGCACCGAGGGGGACACCGACCGGGAAAACTACCGCCGGATTTTGGCCATGGAATAAAAATATCCCCAAGGTTCGATCAATTTACGCGAACCTTGGGGATGTCTTTTTGCTCAGAGGAGGGACATGACGCCGCAGAACACAATGGGAATCACCAGAGAGGGCAGCATGTTCATGGTCTTGCAGTCCTTGATGTTCAGAATGGACAGGCCGGAGCAGGCGATGAGGAAACCGCCCACGATGGACAGCTCGGTCATCATGTCGGGGGTCATGAAGGGCCCCAGCACCGTGGCCAGCAGGTAGATGCTCCCCTGCCAGCAGAAGAGAACCACGGCGGTGAGCGCCATACCAATGCCGTAGGTGGAGGCCAGCACCATGGAGGTGACGAAGTCCAGGGTGGCGTTGGTGAAGAGATAGGTGTTGTCCCCGTAGAGGGCACTCTGGATGGGGCCCAGGATGGACAGGGTCCCGATGCAGAAGAGCAGGATGCCCGTAGAGAGACCCTTGCTGAGTTGGCCGGTGGAGAACCGGTCGGCCAGGGACTGGAAGCGGTTCTCCAGATCCCAGGTAGTCCCCAGGAGGCCGCCCAGGGCCAGACTCACGATAAACAGCACGGGGTAGTTGCTCTTGGGCATGTTCTGGACCACCGCATTGATGCCCAGCCCGGCGGCGGCCAGACCCATGGCAGTGAACAGGGCGTTCTGGTGCTTTTCCTTTAATCCCTTCTTGAAGACACTGCCGATGACGCTGCCGGCCAGGATGGTGGATGTGTTGACGATGGTACCCAGCATACTTGTTTCCCCTGCTTTTCTTATGGTGTGATTCGGTTTTTATTATTACCACCAAATGCACCGTTCGTCAACCCCAAATATATTGACCAACGCCGATGCCTCCCCTGAGAGGAGAGCCTTTTGGGTCAGAAGATCTTTATCAGCCAGAGGATGATCCCGTAAATCACGCTGGCGGAGATGCCGTAGACCAGGACAGGCCCTGCCACGGTGAAGAGCTTCACTGCCGTGCCAGTGACAAAGCCCTCCTGCTTGAACTCCATGGCCGGGGACACCATGGCGTTGGCAAAGCCGGTGATAGGAACCAGGGTCCCCGCCCCGGCCCGCTTGGCGATCAGATCAAAGACCCCGATGCCCGTCAGAAGAGCGGTGACGAAAATGAGGGTCACGGACACCGCCGTCCCCGCCGCCTCCACCCCCAGGCCCCGGCTCTTGTAAAAGTCCATCAGCCCCTGGCCGATGACGCAGATGAGCCCCCCCACCAGGAAGGCCCACACCATATTTTTCCCCATGGGGGAGGGCTTTGCCTTGGCGGACACATAGGCGTTGTATTCCTCGTTGGTCAGCTTATTTAGATCCATGGATATCACCTCGTTTCCAGTATGTCCCGGTTGGGCTGTGGTCATGCAAAAAAGAAACCGCCACCTGGCACGGTGGACGGTTTCTCTTGCGTTATCATTATTACAGCATATCCAGGAAATACCGGTGGACCGACAGGTCGTCGCTCAGCTCCGGGTGGAAGGCGGTGACCAGCTGGTTCCCCTGGCGGGCGGCCACGATGTGTCCGTCCACCTCGGCCAGCACCTGGGCCTTGGGGCCGGCGGCGGCGATGTAGGGGGCGCGGATGAAGGTCATGGGGATCTTCCCCAGCCCCTGGAACTGGGCCTCCGTATAAAAGCTGCCCAGCTGGCGGCCATAGGCGTTGCGCTTGACCGCAATGTCCATGGTGGCGAAGCAGGGAACGCCGCCGTCCACGGTCTCGGCCAGGAGGATGAGGCCCGCGCAGGTGCCGTACACTGGCAGGCCGCCCTGGATCTTGGCCCGCAGGGGCTCGTACAGGTCCAGGTCCCGGAGGAGCTTGCCCATGGTGGTGCTCTCCCCGCCGGGGAGAATCAACCCGTCGAAGGGCCGGTCCAGGTCTCTGGGCTGGCGGATCTCGAACCAATCCGCCCCCAGCTTTTCCAGCATTTTTTCATGCTCCAGGAAGGCCCCCTGAAGGGCCAGCACAGCAACGGTCATCTTACTTCCCCCGTTCTGCCATCAGCAGGGCGATCTCGTCCTCGTTGATGCCCACCATGGCCTCGCCCAGGTCGGTGGACAGCTCGGCGATGCGCTTGGCGTCGGTGTAGTTGGTGACGGCCTGGACGATGGCAGCGGCCCGCTTGGCGGGGTCGCCGGACTTGAAGATGCCGGAGCCCACAAACACGCCCTCGGCCCCCAGCTGCATCATCAGGGCGGCGTCGGCGGGAGTGGCCACGCCGCCGGCGGCGAAGTTCACCACGGGTAGCTTGCCGTTTTCATGGACGTACCGCAGCAGATCCAGGGGGACCTGCAGCTGCTTGGCGGCCTCGAAGAGCTCGTCCTCCCGCAGGTTCTGAATCCGGCGGATCTCCTTGTTCATGGCCCGCATGTGGCGGACAGCCTGGACCACGTCGCCGGTGCCGGGCTCGCCCTTGGTGCGGATCATGGAGGCCCCCTCGGCGATGCGGCGGAGGGCCTCGCCCAGGTCCCGGGCGCCGCAGACGAAGGGGACCTTGAACTGGGTCTTGTCAATGTGATACACGTCGTCGGCGGGAGAGAGGACCTCGCTCTCGTCGATGTAGTCGATCTCGATGGCCTCCAGGATCTGGGCCTCCACAAAGTGGCCGATGCGGCACTTTGCCATGACGGGGATGGACACGGCCTCCTGAATGCCCCGGATCATCTTGGGGTCGCTCATGCGGGACACGCCGCCGGCGGCCCGGATGTCGGCGGGGATGCGCTCCAGGGCCATGACGGCGCAGGCCCCGGCGGCCTCGGCGATTTTCGCCTGCTCGGGGGTGGTCACATCCATGATGACGCCTCCCTTGAGCATCTGGGCCAGTTCCTTGTTCAGTTCATATCTGCTCTTATCCATACCGGATCACCTCGTTGTTTTTTTGTTGATGGGTGTATTGTATCAGAAACTGGCTATATCAAAATCCTCAGTTTTCAGCTTTTTCGGAAGGTCACTTTTCCCTCACCAAAAGGGCTGGGAGAGGTCAACGGAAAATCTGACCATGTAAACCGGCGCAGTTTTTCTTCTGGATATATGGTCAGTTTGCTGTCTGCGCCCCCGTTGCCCACGTTCTGACGGGCGAACGTCCCGAACGCCGGAAACCCTTCCCGGGACCAGCGCCGCTGCCATGGGGAATCCTGCCTGTTTTCAAGAGAAAACTGTTTTTGTGTTAATTTTTCGGGCATCATACTTTTACACGCTGCGGGGCACCCAGGTGCGTGACAGCGCACATCAAGCACATCCAGTCCATAGAGACCGTCTGAGGCGTGGGCTACCGGTTCCGGGGATAAGGCCCATATCACATCTGTGCGCACCCACCGGCTGGTCGCACGGGAGCATGGTTCCTGCCCTTCGGGCGGCGGCGGGAGCAAGCCCCCGCCCTACAGCGTGACAGCCAACACTGAAAGGCTTTTTCGACAAACTGCGGGCCGATGTGGTCATCGGCCCAACCCACGTTCGTCATACCACCCACCCGATTCTCTGTACCAACGACGAAAAATCCCGCATAGTTTTCCTCTCCGCCGTCCATACTGGAAGGGACAAGGAAAGGAGTGGTATCCATGGTAAAAGGTGTGGCACGCCGGGTGGTGGTGGTGACGTCCCCGGACGCCAAGGGCTTCGAGCAGGCCATCTTCCTCCTGCGGGAGAACGCCCTGGACGACAAGGCCCCGGAGGAGCAGGTCCTCAAGCAGGCCCAGGAGGTGGCCAACGCCTATCTCCAGCGGTCCTCCCCCCGGCACCGGCGGCGTCGGTTTCTGACGCCCCTTCTTTCGGCCCTGACCGGGGCGGCGGTCACCACGGTGGTCTGGCTCTTCATTTCCGGCGTTTTGTCTCTTCCCTTCTGACCTCCTCAGTGGTATACTATGCTATCACCACACAGAGAGAGGGGATCCCATGGAAAACGTCATACTCATCGGTATGCCCGGCGTGGGCAAGAGCACCCTGGGGGTTCTGCTGGCCAAGGCTCTGGGCTATCGCTTTCTGGACACGGATCTGGCCCTTCAGGCCCAGGAGGGCTGTCTCCTGCGGGAGATCATCGCCGCCCGGGGCCGGGACGGCTTCCTGGATCTGGAGAACAGGCTGTGCCTCTCCCTCCGGCCGGACCGCACGGTGATCGCCACCGGCGGCAGTGTGGTCTACTCCCCCGCCGCCATGGCCCATCTCCGGTCCATCGGCACCGTGGTCTACCTAAAGCTGAGCCCCAAGGACCTGGCCCAGCGGCTGGGCGACCTGAACAAGCGCGGGGTGGTCCTCCGCCCCGGCCAGACCCTGGAAACCCTCTGCCAGGAACGGGAACCCCTCTACCAGCAGTACGCCCACCTCACCGCGGACTGCGGCGGACGGGACATCGAGCAGTCTGTGGCGCTGGTTCTCCGGCAGCTGACAGAGGAGACAAACTGATAAAAAACGACAGGGACCCTCGCGCAGGGGTTCCTGTCGTTTTATCATTTCTTATGCAAGACCGCCCCGGGCAGCGGGGACGTATTTCCGCAGGTAGGATACCCTGGGGATGGCCTTCATCAGCAGGCCGCCCAGCAGGTAGCACACCACAGCCTCTCCCAGGCCCACCCACAGGGCGTTGACGGCGAAGAGGGGCAGGAAGGCGGCCGTAAAGCCCACCTCATACCAGGCCAGCATCCCGCCGATGAGGATGGCGTTGCTCAGCACCGGGGGCAGGGGGGCCAGCCAGCGGTGGTTTGCCTTCTCCGTGAGAATGGCCGCGATCAGGGTGGCCAGAGAGCCCAGAACGATGTCCAGGGGGCCGTAGGGGCTCAGAAGATTGGAGATCAGGCAGCCCACGAAGAGTCCCGGCCAGGTACCGGGGAAGAGGAAGGGCAGGATGGTGAGGGCCTCCGAGAACCGGAATTGGACGGGGCCGTAGGCCAGGTTCATGGCGGACGCCACCAGCGTCAGGGCCGCGTAGGACGCGGCAATGACCCCGTTCAGGGCCAGCAGTTGAGTTTTCGAGCGCATACAGTCTTTGCCTCCATTTTGGTATTTAGAGCACGGCGCGCGAACCGTGCAGCGGCGGGAATTCCCACCGGTTGGACCGGGTGTGGAAACCAGTCGAAGACAGGATACCACACCGGCGGCCAAAATACCAGAGGCAGGCTGCACAAAGACAGAAAAATATCACAGGGGTCAGATTTTTTCGGGCCGGGCCTCCAGGCGCACCGCGATGACCGTGCCGTCATCCTCCCCCTGGCACCGTTCCTCGCTCTCCCGGAGGATCCGCTGGGCCAGTTCCCCGGGGCTTGTCCCCTGGTAGCCCAGCAGAATCTCCCGGAGCCAGTCGTCCTCCCGGCCGCAGAGGACCCCGTCGGTGATCATCACCACCCAGTCCCCCTGCTGGCCCCGGAAGGAATGGCTATCCGGCCGGGACCGGTCCCCGGCCAGGATCCCCGCCGGCAGGGAGCTGGCCGACGCACACTTGATTTTCCGGTCCCGGCGGACGTAGGTGGGGGCGGCCCCCTGCTTACACACCCGGCACCGGCCGGTGAAGAGGTCCACCGACAGCAGATCCACCGTGGTGCTCCCCCCGGCCTCCCCCGAAGGGCTAGGGCGGAGGAGACGGTCTCCAGGGCCTGGTCCTGGTCCATCCCCGCCCGAAGAAAGCTCTCGATGAGCCGGGCCGCCTGGGCGCTCTCCCGCTTGGCCTCCGGCCCGCTGCCCATGCCGTCGCAGAGGAGCAGAAAGAGCATCCCGTCCTCTCGGCGAAACCAGGCCCCCGTGTCGCCGCTGACCTCCTCCCCCTGCCGGGGGGATCCCGCCACGGCGGCGGTGGCCCGAAAGGGCTCCGCCTGGGTGAAGACCAGACGGCCATTCTCCTCCTCCGCCTCCCGGAGAGGCGTCCCCAAAACCTGGGCCAGCTCCTTCCGGGCCGACCGGCTCAGCAGTTCGTCGGAAATCGGGGTCTCCGCCCGGAGGCGGCCCTCTTTGTCGTAGTAGACGATCCCGCCGGAGAGGTTCATGCTGCGGAGAAAGGCATCCAGGCGGGCCTGCCGGGGCTGGTCGGGGGTGAGCTCCGCCGAGAGCTCTGCCGCCGCCTGGGCCATGAGCTGGTCCAGACGGGCATACTGACTGCACAGGGCCTGCCGGGTCTCCCGGGACCGCCGCAGGGCCTGCCGCCGCCGGAGAAAGGCGGTGAGCTCCCGGTTCACCGCCCCCAAAAATTCCGGGAAGTGGACGCACCGTGCAGAAAAGGTTCCGTCGTAGTCGGTGGCCAGGGACCGCCCCCGCTCCAGCATGGGGGCGGTGGCGTCGTTGCAGGCCCCCCGGGTCTGCTGGTAGTCCTTCTGCCAGCAGGTCAGGTTCAGGACGCACCGGGCACACACCCGGTCTGCCGCCCGGGTGAAGATGCCGGCGGGGTTTTCCGTGTTGGTATCCTCGGGGCGGAGGGTCTCCTTCACGCTGTCGTAGAGGGTGTGGAAGGCGCTGGCCATCTCCTCCATCCGACGGGAGATCTCCCGCCGGGCGCTGTCCTGATCTCCGGGGGTCAGGGGCAGGGCCACCGGTTGGGGGCGCTCCTCCTCCAGCCGCCCCAGGGGGATCAGCAGAAAGAGAAGGGCCCCCACCGCCGACTCCAGGGGCAGACCCATGCCGCCGCTCTCCCAGGTCCACAGCACCGCCGCGGTGCTGACCACCCAGTAGGCCGCCGCCGCCAGCGCTTTGCCCCGCTCCCGGCACAGGCCGCAGGCCAGACCGGCCAGGGTAAAGACCAGACTGCAGCAGGGCGTCCGGCCCGAGGCCAGGTCCAGGGCCACGCCCCCGCAGGCCCCCACCAGGACGCCCTCCCCCACACCCCGGCGGGCGGCTACCATGACACACACCGCCGCCAGGAGCCGGCCCATGGAGAAGGTCTCCAGAATTTCCACCCGGCCCAGGGCCATGAGGACGGTGCCGGCCAGCAGGAGGATCCCCGCCCCCTGCCGGGGGGAAATCTCCTGGGGCTGGTCCAGGACCTGGGACCACTGGTCAAAAATGACGGCATAGCAGTAGGCCGCCAGGGCGGTGAGGAGGACCTCGGTGACGAAGAAGACCAGGTCCTCTCCGTGCCAGCCCTCCCCGGCCCGGCAGACGAAACCTGTCATGGCAGAGAGGAGGGCGGCGATGCCCGGCATGAACCAGGGCTTCCGGTAGACCCTGGTGTCGTAGAAGGCGAAGGCCACCGAGTAGGTCAGGATGGCGGCGGCGGCGTAGCGCATCCCGTCGGTGAGACCCTCCAGGCAGAGGTAGCCCAGGCAGGCCCCGGCCAAGGTGCAGAACCCCGTGGACCCTGACCCGGACGCCGCCACCGCCGCCACGCCGAAGGGGGCGTAGAGCCCAAAGATCTCCGACCCGGACAGCACCGCCCCCAGCAGAAAGCCCACCGCCCGTTCCGCCACCCCCATAAAGGCCCTTCGGGACAGATTCACCCTGTCCCCCCGGGGGAAGCCCAGCAGTCTGCCTCCCGTTCTCTCCTTCGTTGCCATGACGATCCCTCCTGTTTGGATAACCTTTCGGTATATGTTCCGTGTGCCCAGATTATACGCAGGAGGGGCAAAAAAGGCTGTCGGAGGGTGGATGGGGAAAAAGAGGGCCTTTCTCCAGCATTTTCCCCGGAGTCACCCCCTTCGCCGGGGAATGGGGACTTCCTCGGAAAACCGCCGGACGAAGAGAGACGGGAAAAGAAAAACTGCGGAGAGCGAAAGTTTTTTGGACGCCTGAGAAAGGCATCTGCCACGCAAAAAACGACCGTGGGGTTTTCCACGGTCGTTTTTTGCGTGTTCTTTATTTGTCCCGGTTCTTCCAGGCCTGGTCCAGGTCCAGCAGGCGCCAGGCGAAGGGCACCAGCTCCTTGGCGGAGGGGTGGCGGATGAACTTGGCATCCAGATCCTTCAGCCGCACCCGGTCCAGGTTGTCCGCGTCCTTCAGCAGACAGGTGAGCTCCACCGTCCGGTCGTAGTCCTCCGGCTGGAAGGACCGCAGGATGCTCTCCATGTCGGCGTCCGGGTGGGCATGGGCGGTGACCGCCGCCTTCAGCTCCACCAGGGCCTCCCCGGTTTGCCCGGTGAGGTCCTCCAGCCGCAGGGAGGAGCGAACCCCGTGGTAGAGGTCAAAGCCGTCAAAGGTCCGGCCCACATCGTGGTAGCAGGCCGCCCGGAAATACTGCCGCACATCCTCCTCGGCCAGCCCCTCCTTCCAGGAGATGAGGGCGGCGAAGAGGAGGGTCCGGTGGATGTGGCCGCTGCCGTGAACCCGGCTCTTATACAAGGCCTCCTCATCCATGGTGCGGTAGGTCTCCAGCAGCAGGGGGTAAAACTCCCACTCTTTCAGGCCCTGGATGAGTTCGGCGTCTTCTCCCCAGTCTCCCCGTTCCAGCAGGGATAGCATTCGGTTCTCAGGCATGGGACGTCCCCCTTTTCTTGGTTCGTAATAATATTATGTATTATCCTACGAAGACACCCTCTTTGTCAATGCTGATTTCCGCCTTCGCCCGCCCTGGTCCGGCAGGTCGTCCCGGCTGTACCGCAGGCAGCGCCGGACCCGGTCCTCCCCCCGCTTCAGGGTCCGGGAGACGGTGCTCCGCTCCAGGCCCAGCCGGTCGCCGATCTCCCGGGTGTTCAGGTCTTCGCCGTAATACAGCCACAGGATCTCCCGCTGCCGGGGGGTGACCTCCTCCCGCAGCACCAGGGCCAGCTTCTCCCGCAGGGCCCGGTGGGCTTGGTCGGGCTCGTCCTCCGTCTGCCGGAGATAGACCTCCAGGTCCCTGTGGTACCAATTCCCTCGCTCAGAGCGTGTATTTCTCATTCCGCCGGTACCCCCTTTCATAGTAGTGGGCCAAATGCTCCGCCAGCTCCCGGTTCTCCCGCCACAGGACGGACAGCGCCCGGATGCGGCTGTGCAGCGCCTCCTGCTCCAGGGGGGAATCGGTCTGCTTCTCCAGCTCCCGCAGGTCCCGGATGCGGCCGCCAATGGCCTGGGCCTGGGCCCGGTAGTCCACGGACATCTCCTGTAAGGTCATAGCATCCTCCTCTCGTTTCTTCTCCCGGCGGCGGCAGAGGGCGCAGAGGCCCCCCTCCCACCGGTCGTACCCATACTGTTCCTGCCCGCATCCGGCGCACCAGAAGCGGGGCGGTTCCCGCTGTCGGTCCCGGAAGGGGTACCATATCTTTGACTCTTGAAAAAAAGATTTCATTTTTTTGAAAAAATCTGTTGACAAATTGGGACTCGTCTGGTATAGTAGTCATCGCTGCGGACGACATGGCAAACGACAACAGCAAACAAGCTGGTGTAGCTCAGTTGGTAGAGCAGCTGATTTGTAATCAGCAGGTCGGGGGTTCGAGTCCGTCCACCAGCTCCAATTGAATAAGGAGGAGTTCCCGAGTGGCCAAAGGGGGCAGACTGTAAATCTGTTGTCGACGACTTCGGTGGTTCGAATCCACCCTCCTCCACCAAGATTGCCGATTGTTTCAATCGGCAATCTTTTTCTTTTCTGACGTTGTATAAGCTGCGCAAAACAACACAGAGGGATTGATAATATGCAGAAATCAAACCTGAAAAAAACGGCTATTCTTGCCTATATGACAGTATCTGTGCTGTTCCTCCTATTCTTTGTCTACATGGGCTTGTTTGAGAATGTTTCGGTGCAGACCACGAGAAACCCGGGCGCCTCTCGCACGGTCGAGCAGGTTTCCTCGGAAGAGATCGAAGACCCTTCGGCTCCCATCGGCATCCGCAGGGAGTACCGCTGTATCCTGGACGATATCGGTACAAACGACACCTCGTTTGCCTTCTATCTGGTCCATCACTACGCAGAGGTTTATTTTGACGGTGAACTGGTGTACAGCCTGATGCCCCGGGACACCAACCGGATCGGAAAGAGTGTCAGCAGCAACTGGGTCGCCATCCCCGTCTATCCCAGCGACAACGGGAAAGAAGTCCGTGTGGTGGTGACCCCTGTCTTTGAAAGCGTCCGCGACCGTAAGATCGAATTCCAGATCACGCCCTTTCACACCCTGTATTTGGCACAGCTCAAAGCAGACATGCCCCAGTTGATCTTATCTGTTTTCTGTGCCGGGATGGGCCTGGTTGTGATGTCGGTGGAGCTGATCCTGATCCGGAGAAAGAAAACAACCCAGTGGGAACTCTTTTTCCTGGGGAACTTTATTCTGTTGCTGGGCATCTGGAAACTCACGGACACCCGCTCTTCTCCCCTCCTGTTTGTGGGAAACCCGATGCTGTTGGGCTATCTGACCATCGGTGCGCTGTTCCTGGCCGGTATCCCCTTTGCACTGTACCTGAGTAACCGGTTTTCGCAATACAAGCCCACGCCGGCACTGATGCTCTCTCTGGTCGCATCCGGCACAGCCATGCTCACCCTGTTCTGCCAGCTTGTTGGCATTGCCGACTTCAAACAGACCCTGCCCCTCGCCCACGTTGTTGAGATCCTTCTGATGATTCTGACCTTCTGCATAGTGGCATTTCATCAGACAGGCAGCGGCACCTCCGGGGAATCCAAACGTTCCTGGTTCTTCACGCTGCTGCTGATCTGCAGCGCACTGGCCGATCTCCTCCTGTTCTATATCCGCAAGAGCTCCTCCGGCATCGTCTTTACCCTTCTTGCCATCCTGCTCTATACGCTGACCCTGTTTATCCACAATCTATTGGATATCAGTAAAAAGGCATATACCGATCTCCCCACTGGTCTTCTCAACAAAAGCCTCTGGGATACTCTGATGGATGACCCAACCCCCATCCGGGAGCCTGTCAGCATCATGATGCTGGACCTGAACGGTCTGAAATATGTCAACGACACGATGGGACACGAAGCCGGAGATAAAATCCTTCGGAACTTTGCCAACATCCTGAGAAATGCCATCCCCTCCCCCAACATCATCTGCCGCTGGGGCGGCGATGAATTTACCGTGATGCTCACGGATGCAAGCCGTGAAACCACCGAAGGATACATGGAGGCTTTCCGTTCCGCTGTGGCCGCCTACAACGACTCCGGCGAAAAACCCGCCCTGCACTATGCGATCGGCTGTGCGCTGTCCAGCGAGTTTCCCGGATTGTCCCGCAAAGAGCTTTTGGAACAGGCAGATGCCCGCATGTATCTCGACAAGCAGAGGTGGTATGCGCAGCACACCCTTTCATAACCCGCATCACAATCCAAAACGCAGCATCGAACATCCGTTCTATTCATACCATACCACCCCCTTCCGGTTTCGTCAAGGCCGGAAGGCGGGCGGATTTTCTTTGGGTGGCCTATTTTGTACCGGAGTCCCAAGAATGCCCTTTTCTCCCCTTTTTCGACAGTCCCCATTGATTTTTCCCCCTTCCTTTGCGATAATGGAGAAAAAAGGAAAAAGGAGGACTCCCCATGAAACCGTTCATCATCTCCCTGGGTCGGGAATCCGGCAGCGGCGGCCACGAGATCGCCGAAAAGCTGGCGGCCCGCTTTTCCCTGCCCGTATACGACGAAAACCTGCTCTCCGAGATCGCCAAGGAAAAGAAGCTGGATGAAAAGACCCTCCGGAAATTTGAGGAGGCCCCCAGAAGCCGGCTCTTTGGCCGGAGCGTCAAGGGGCTGAACAACTCCATCGAGGCCAGCGTCTTCACCATCGAGACCGCCTGGCTCCGGGAGAAGGCCGACAGCGGCGCCTCCTTTGTCATCGTGGGTCGGTGCGCCGAGAGCGTCCTGGCCGACCATCCCGGCATGATCTCCCTCTTCGTCTGCGGCGAGCCCGAGTCCCGGGTGGTTCGGCTCATGGAGCGCCACGGCATCTCCCACAAGGAGGCCCTGGACTACATGCACAAGCGGGACAAGCGCCGCCGGGCCTACCACGACGAAAACTGCACCGGCCACTGGGGCGACGCCGCCAACTACCACCTGTGCGTCAACTCCACCCCTCTGGGCATCGACGGCACCGTGGACCTGCTGGAGCACTACATCCGCGCCCGTATCCAGGACTGAAAAACCCCCTGGTCACCCAACGAAACACCGTTGGATGACCAGGGGGGTTTTTACTTGTTGTAGGGGCGCTTCACGAAGCGCCCGCCACGTTGCGATACCCTCCACGTCAGACGGCGGGAGCAAGCCCCCGCCCTACTGGTTCAGGTACTCCTTCAGGTACAGAATGGCCTGACGGTAGCCCTCCAGGCCCAGACCCATGAAGGTCTTGATGCAGGCCATCCCAGCATAGGAGATCTGACGGAAATCCTCCCGCTGGGACACATCGGAGATATGGATCTCCACGGCGGGCAAAGAGACCGCCTTCAGGGCGTCCAGAATGGCCACGCTGGTGTGGGTATAGGCGGCGGGGTTGATGACGATGCCGTCCTTCTTCCCATAAGCCTCCTGGATCTTGTCCACAATGGCCCCCTCGTGGTTGGACTGGAAGATCTCCACGTCGATGCCCTCCCGGGCGCAGGTGTCCTCCACCAGCTTCACCAAGGCGGCGTAGTCGGACTTGCCGTAGAGGTCGGGCTCCCGGATGCCCAGCATGTTCAGGTTGGGTCCGTTAATCACTAAAATGTTCATAGGCTTCCTCCATATTCCGGGCCACAGCGGCCGGGGTCCCGTCGTTGGGCACAATGATATCCGCGAACCGGCGGTACATGGGCAGGCGGATGGTGTACATGTCCTGGAGATTTCCCCGCAGGGACAGGGGTCGGCCCTTCTTGGGCAGCTTGGACAGCTCCCGCTCCAGGAAGAAGATGACCCCGTTTTGGTGGAGCAGAGGGTAGTTCTCCGGCCGGGTGACGCAGCCGCCGCCGGTGGCGATGACCAGGCCGGACAGCTTGCCCAGCTGGGCCAGCACGGCGGTCTCCTGAGCCCGGAAGGCCTCCTCCCCGGCTTTGAGGATATAGTCCCCGGCAGACATGCCCAGAACCTTCTCCAGCTCCTGGTCGCTGTCCACAAAGGGGCGGTCCAGGAGCTTGGCCAGTTCCTTGCCCACGGTGCTCTTGCCGCTGCCGGGCATCCCCACCAAGATGCGGTTCTCCTTCCGGCTGCTGAGGGCGCTGTAGGCCTCCTTGGACCGGATGGCGGGCAGGGGCTTGCCGGTAAAGACCTGGCTGGCACACCGGGCCTGCTCCACCAGCATGTACAGCCCACCCAGGCAGGGGATGCCCAGAGCCTCAGCCTGCTGGACGAGGGCGGTGCGGGCGGGGTTGTAGATCACGTCCAGGACCCCCTCGCACTTGGGGAAGTCCCTTAAATCCACGGGGGAGGCGGCGGTGTTGGGATACATGCCCACAGGGGTGGTGTTCACGATGACCTCCGCATCGGCGTGTTTCTCTAAGTTTTCGTAGTTGTCCGGGCCGGAGCGGGAGATCACCACGATCTCCCCAGCCCCCAGCTTCCGCAGGACATACTGGATGGCCAGGCTGGCCCCGCCGGAGCCCAGCACCAGGCACTTGCGGCCCAGGATCCGGACCCGGCTCTTCCACACCATGCCCTCGAACCCGGCGGCGTCGGTGTTGTCTCCCAGCAGGAATCCCCCGGGCTTCTTCACCACGGTGTTCACGCTGCCGATGGCCCGGGCGGCCTCGGTGAGGTTATCGCACAGGTCGTGGAGGGTGGTCTTATAGGGGATGGTCACGTTCAGCCCCTGAAAATCCTGGGTCTTCAGAAAGCTGCCCAGGTCCTCGGGGGGGACTTCAAAGAGGTCATAGTCGTAGTCCCCGAAAAAGGCGTGGAGTTCCGGAGAATAGCTGTGGCCCAGCTTCTCGCCCAACAGTCCGCATTTCATCAAATCACCTCGCTGTAGCTGCCCAGATACTGGAACTCGTCACAGATGGTATCCAGATCGTCGATCATTCGGATGAACTCGTCGGAGTAGACCGAGGTCTCCAGGTCGAAGTAGAACATGAACTCAAAGTCCCGGTCGGGGATGGGGCGGCTCTCCAGCTTGATGACGTTCAGCCCCAGGGTATAGAACCGGGCCAGGATCTGATACAGGGCGCCGGGCCGGTGGGGGGCCACCATCATGAGGCTGGTCTTGTCCGCGCCGGGGTAGATCTCCAGATTCTTGGAGATGGTGATGAACCGGGTGTGGTTGTTGCCCTGGTCCTGGATGTTGGCGGCCAGCCGCTCCAGGCCGTAGAGCTCCACGCAGTTGTGGGAGCAGATGGCGGCCACATCCTTCCGGTCGGAGGTGGCCACCCGCTCGGCGGCCACGGCGGTGTTCTCACAGGGGGTGATCTTCACGCCCTGGTTCCGAAGCTTTTCCAAAAAGGCGCTGCTCTGGCTGATGGCCTGGGGGTGGGAGTAAATTTCCTTCACATCCTCCAGTTTGGTTCCCCGCTTGGCCAGCAGGTTGTGGTCGATCTTCAGCCGGGTGGCCCGGACGATCTTGAACTGGTGCTGCATCATCAGGTCGTAGATCTGGGTCACCGAGCCGGCGGTGCTGTTCTCCAGGGGGAGGACGCCGTACTGGCAAAAGCCCTGCTCCACGGCGGTAAAGACGCTGTCAAAGCTGCCGAAGTACATGATCTGGGGGTGCTTGAAGACCTTTTCGCAGGCCATCTGGGCATAGGCCCCCTCGGTGCCCTGGCAGGCCACGGTGGCGCTGGGGGGGAAGAGGTTGGGGGTGGTCTCCATGGCCCGCTCGATCTCCTGCCGCAGTGCGGAAGGGGTGGGGTTCAGTGCGCTCTGGTAGCTGCGGCTGATCTCAAAGAGCATGGACCACAGGGTGTAGCCGTACTGCTCCAGCTCGGGGGGCAGCTTGGAGGCGATATCCGCCAGCTTGGACCGCTCCCGGCCGGCGTCCAGCACGGGCTTGTCGATCTGCTTTTTGGCCTCGCCGATCTGGGCCACGATGTCCATCCGGTCGGCAAAGGCCTGGACCAGAACGTCGTCGATGGCATCGATTTCTTTTCTCAGTTCTTCTAAGCTCATGTAGCGTCTCTCCTATTTTTATCGTTCTCTCTCCTGCTCCAGGAGGGCGTCATAGACGGCGATGGCGGCGGCGGCCTCCACGCAGGGCACCGCCCGGGGGACGATGCAGGGGTCGTGGCGGCCGTGGATGACCAGCTTGGTGTCCTCCCGCCGGGACAGGCTCACGCTGTCCTGCTCCTGTCCGATGGAGGGGGTGGGCTTCACCGCCGCCCGGAAGACCAGGGGCATACCGTTGGTGATGCCCCCCAGGATCCCCCCGGCGTGGTTGGTGCGGGTCTTGACCCGGTCCCCGTCCATGTAGAAGGGGTCGTTGTTCTGGCTGCCCCGCAGGTTGGCCACCTGGAAGCCTGCGCCGAACTCCACCCCCTTCACAGCGGGGATGGCGAAGATCAGCCGGGCGATGCGGTTCTCCATGCCGTCCAGCATGGGGTCGCCTAACCCCACAGGCAGGCCGATGACGGCGCACTCGATGGCCCCGCCCAGGGAGTCCAGGTCCGCCCGGGCGGCGGCGATGGCTTCCTGCATCCTCTCCCCTGCCCTGTCGTCGGTCACGGGAAACAGCTTCCCGCCGGGGGCCAGGAGGGTCTCTTTGTCAACGTTGACCGGGTCGAAGGGGGTGTCGGGGATGCCGCCGATGGCGGCGATGTGGGCCCCCACGAAAATCCCCCGGCGGGCCAGGATCTGCTTGCAGATCCCCCCGGCGATGCACAGAGAGGCGGTGAGTCGGCCGGAGAAGTGGCCGCCCCCGGCCACATCCTGGAAGCCGCCGTACTTCATCTGGGCGGTGTAGTCGGCGTGGCCGGGACGGGGGACGTCCTTCAGGTTGGAGTAGTCCTTGGATCGGGTGTTGGTGTTGCGGATGACGGCGGCCAGGGGCGCGCCGCAGGTCTTGCCGTCGGCCAGGCCGGAGAGGAACTCGGGAAGGTCCCCCTCCTTCCGGGGGGTGGACCAGGCGTTGCCGCCGGGGGCCCGACGGGCCAGAAAGGCCTGGAGATCCTCCAGGTCCACGGTTTCCCCGGCGGGCAGGCCGTCCACGGTGACCCCGATGCCCGGGGCGTGGGACTGGCCAAAGATGGAGACGGTCAGACGACCGTGGTAAATGCTGCTCATAGGTGCTTTCCTCAATCATACATAAGATGTGCGGCGGGAGCAAGCCCCCGCCCTACATTTTTTCTCAATCTATCGTGGTCACGGCCTTCCCCAGCTCCCGCAGTTCCTGCCAGAAGGTGGGGTAGGACTTGTTGATGGCCTGGGCGCCGGTGATGGTGACGGGGTTCTCGCAGACCACAGAGGCCACCGCCGCCAGCATGGCCACCCGGTGGTCCCCCTGGGCGTCGATGGTACCGCCGGCGAGGGTCGTCTTTCCCCGGATGATGAGGCCGTCCCCGGTCTCCTCCACATCGCCCCCCAGGGCGTTGAGGGTCTGGCGGGTGGTGACCAGACGGTCGGACTCCTTGATCCGCAGGCGGGCGGCTCCCACGATGCGGGTCTCCCCGGGGGCCACCGCCGCCACGGCGGACAGAACGGGGACCAGGTCTGGGATATTCCGGGCGTCGATGACGGTGGCCGTCAGCGCGCCGGGCTTTGCGGTGTAGTCGCCGCCGGTGTGGGCAATCTGTCCCCCCATACGGGAGAGGACGTCGCAGACCCCCTTGTCCCCCTGGAGGGAGTCGGGATCCATGCCGGTGACGGTGATCCCCTCGCCGCCCAAAACTCCCATGCACAGCCAGGGGGCGGCATTGGACCAGTCCCCCTCCACCGCTACGGTCTCGGGGCCGTGATAGCCCAGGCTGGGAATATGGTAACCGTCCCCCTTGTCCTGGGGGATCACACCGAAGTCGGCCAAGGCCCGGAGGGTCAGGTCGATGTAGCCCTTGGACTCCACGGAGCCGGTGATGGTGAGGGTGCTGGGCTCCTCCAGGGTGGGCAGGGCGAAGAGCAGGCCGGAGATGAACTGGGAGGACACATCCCCGGGCAAGGTGAAGGCCCCGGGGGTGAGCTGGCCGGAGAAGTCCATCTGGTTGTCCTCCGGGCGGGGGGTGATGGTGCAGCCGTGGTCCCGCAGCTGGGTGGCCAGGGGCTCCATGGGCCGCTGGGCCAGACGGCCCGCCATGTGGAAGGTTCCGGCAGCTCCCAGGGCGCAGACCACCGGGAGCAGGAAGCGGAGGGTGGAGCCGCTCTCGCCGCAGTCCAGGGCGCAGGGGCTGGGAATGCTATTCCGGTCAATGGGGGTCACATCGTACCCCTCTCCCCGGCGGGTGATGACCGCCCCCAGGCCGGTGAGACACCGGATGGTGGCGGCGATGTCCTGGGACTCCTTATCGCAGCGGATGAAGGTTTTTGTATCCGCCAGGGCGGCGCAGATGAGAAGCCGGTGGGCCGCTGACTTGGAGGGAATGGCCCGAATGGCGCCGGACAGCGGGCCCGGCTGGATGGTGACGGTCATAGGTTCAGCCCCTTTTCAATCCAGTGGTACAGGTCCGGCACGGCCACCTTTTGCAGCTCGCTCCTGCCCCAGGCGGTGGGGACCACCAGGGAGATGGTGCTGCCGGTGCGCTTCTTGTCGGACAGGGTCTTTTCATAGAGTTTTTCCGCCCCGTACCCGGTGGTATCGGGCAGGTCATATCGTTTCAGCAGGGCCTGGAGCCGGGGCAGCGCCTCGAGAGGGCAGTTCCCCAGGGCCACCGCCGCCCGGGTGATGAGGGTCATGCCGATGGCCACCGCTTTGCCGTGGGAGAGTTCGTACCCACTGCAGGCCTCGATGCCGTGGCCGATGGTGTGGCCCAGGTTGAGGAGCTGCCGGGCGCCGGTGTCGAACTCGTCCTCCTCCACCAGATCCCGCTTCTGGGCGATGCACCGGGCCACGATCTCCTCAGGGTCGGCCCGGAAGTCAGTGGTCTCCAGCAGCTCCAGCAGGCCGGGGTCCCCGATCATGCCGTATTTGATGACCTCGGCGCAGCCGTCGGCAAAGACGTCGGCGGGCAGGGTGGACAGGGTATCCAGGTCGCAGAGAACCAAGCGGGGCTGGTAGAACGCCCCCGCCAGGTTTTTGCCGTTTTTCAGGTCGATGGCCGTCTTGCCCCCCACGGAGGCATCCACGGCGGCCAGAAGGGTGGTGGGGATCTGGACAAAGGCCACGCCCCGGAGGAAGGTGGCGGCGGCAAAGCCGGTGAGGTCCCCCACCACGCCGCCACCCAGGGCCACCAGAGTGTCCGACCGGGTGATCTGGTGCTGGGCCAAAAACTCCAGCAGGTCCAGGTAGGTCTGGCCGTTCTTGGAGCCCTCCCCGGCAGGGAAGACGAAGGCGCAGGTCCGGAACCCGGCGGCCTCCAGGCTGGCCCGGGCCTGGTCCAGATAGAGGGGGGCCACGTTGGAGTCGGACACGATGGCGGCGGTCCGGCCTTTCATCAGGGCGGCGGCCTCGACTCCTACAGTTTTCAGCAGGTCCCGGCCGATCTTGACCTCATAGGACCGGGATGCCTTGACGGAAACGGTTCTCAATGCCCGTCCACCTCCTCCTTGATCCGGCGGCCGTCGTCCAGAAGCTGACGGAGGGTGTTGAAGTCCTCCCGCTCCATGGCGGCCTTGTATTCTGTCAGGTTTTCGATGATGGTGTCCAGCTCAAAGAGGAGGTGTTCCTTGTTCTCTAAAAAGAGCTCGGCCCACATGTCGGGGTTCAGCCAGGCCACCCGGGTCAGATCCTTGTAGCTGCCGGCGGAAAAGCCGGCGTGCTCCCGGGCGGTGGGGCTCTTCACATAGGCGTTGGACACCACATGGGCCAGCTGGGAGGTGAAGGCGATGCGCTTGTCGTGGTCGGCGGCGGTGGTGATGGACACCCGGCCGAAGCCCACGGGGGCCAGCATCTTCTTGGCCTCGTCCAGCAGGCGGATATCATAGAAATTGGGGGGCACCAGGACCATGGGGGCCCCGTCGAAGAGGTCCTCCCGGCTGTACTTGAAGCCGGAGTTGTGGGTGCCGGCCATGGGGTGGCCCCCCAGGAAGCGGAAGCCGTACTCCTCGGCCAGGGGGAAGACCGCGTTGCAGACCTTCTCCTTGGTACCGGCGCAGTCAATGACCATGGTGTGCTTGCTGAGCCTGGGGGCCAGCCGCTCCATGTGCTCGATGACCGCCTCGGGGTAGGTGGCCAGCAGCAGCAGGTCCACGGTGTTCAGGTTTTCCTCGGCGAGGGGGGCCTGGATGGCCTCGGCGATCTGGGCAAACTCCACGATGGACTGGTTGGTGTCCCAGCCCAGGACGGTGACGTCCTTGCTGCGGCAGAAGGCCTTGGCCAGAGAGCCGCCGATGAGGCCCAGGCCAATGATTCCTACGATCATCCCTGCATCGCCTCCCGGATCCGGAAAATTTTACGGGCGGTGACGTCAAATTCGTCGGGAGTCTGGGACTGGGCGCCGTCGCACAGGGCGTGGGTGGGGTCGTTGTGGACCTCGATCATCAGGCCGTCGGCTCCCGCCGCTGCGGCGGCCAGGGCCATGGGCTCCACCAGATAGGTGTGGCCGGTGCCGTGGCTGGGGTCCACCACCACGGGCAGGTGGGTCAGGTTCTTCAGCACCGGGATGGCGGACAGGTCCAGGGTGTTCCGGGTGTAGGTGGACTCGTAGGTGCGGATGCCCCGCTCGCAGAGGATCACGTTCTCGTTGCCGTTGGCCATGATGTACTCGGCGCTCATGAGCAGCTCCTTGATGGTGCCGGCCAGGCCCCGCTTCAGGAGGATGGGCTTCCGGGTCTTGCCCAGCTCCTTGAGCATGTCGAAGTTCTGGGTGTTCCGGGCGCCCACCTGGATCACGTCCACCTCTTCAAAGAGGTCGATGTTGCGGATGTCCATCAGCTCGGTGACGATGGGCAGGCCGGTGGCCTTCTTGGCCTCCAGCAGCAGGCGGATGCCCTCGGCCCCCAGGCCCTGGAAGTCATAGGGGGAGGTCCGGGGCTTGAAGGCGCCGCCCCGGAGGAAGTTGGCCCCGGCCTGCTTGACCCGGTTGGCCACATAGGTGATCTGGGCCTCGTTCTCCACGGAGCAGGGGCCGGCGATGAGGGCGAAGTGACCGCCGCCGATGGCGGTCTCCCCCACCCGGATCACCGAGTCATCGGGGTGGAACTTGCGGTTGACCGCCTTGAAGGGGTCGGAGACCCGGGTGACGGTCTCCACGATGTCCAGGCTCTGGATCATCTCCATGTCCACATTGGCAGTGTCGCCGATGAGGCCCAGGACGGTGTGGGATTCCCCCTGGGACACGTGAACGCCCAGGTTCTGCTCTTTCAGCCAGTTGATGAGGTGCTCGGTGCGCTCGGGAGAGGCCCCATGTTTCAGTACTGCGATCATATCGTGGTTGCTCCTTTCAAAAACACGCCGTTCCGAATGGCGGCAATAAAAAACGCCACACAGAACGGAATCTGTGTGGCGGGTTGGTTTTCTTCCATGGTTCACGGGGAAGACCTGGTGTTGTTTCCAGCACAAATTACCATTACTTTATTCCCTTGCCGTTCATAAAGTAATAGTAGGTAAAAGCGAAAGCCTTGTTCAGAACGTTCATCTGTCTGGTCATAGCTCTGCCGTCCCTTCCTCGTTGATGCCAAATATTTTATCACTCTGACCTGATAGCGTCAAGAGATTTTCGGAATAATATTCCACAAAATCCGCCACCAAATGTTGTCACATCACCCATATCCGGTCAGACAACTGCCCGCTGGGGCGTTTTTGCCGAAACCCCGGGAAAAGCCCCTCCCTGTTTGTGAACTTTTTCGCCATTTCGCCATTGACAAACCGTTAGGATTGGGCTATTCTTTATCTTAAGCAATTTCATATCGACACGCGATGAAGGGAATAAGCCTCTTCCGTCTCCATCCCAGAGAGCGGCCGTCTGGTGCAAGGCCGTATGGAGCGAGCTGGCGTCTCACCCCGGAGTGTGAACTATTTGAGTGGGCGTTGTCAGACGCCAATAAGAGTGGTACCGCGGAGCATGTGATGTCTTCGTCTCTTTGGATATTGGAAGGATCCAAACAGACGGAGCTTTTTTTATTCCCTCCCGCCGGTTTCCTGATATAAACGGAAAGGACTGTGACCCCCCTATGAAAAACTATACCAAATATCGTCCCGGGTACTACATGCCCCCGGAGACTTGCATGGACTGGGTGAAGAAGGAGCGTCTCACCGAGGCCCCCTCCTGGTGCAGCGTGGACCTGCGGGACGGCAACCAGGCCCTCATCACCCCCATGAACCTGGAGGAGAAGCTGGCCTTCTTCAACTTCCTGCTGGAGCTGGGCTTTAAGGAGATCGAGGTGGGCTTCCCCGCCGCCTCCGAGACCGAGTATGAGTTCCTCCGCACCATCATCGAGGAGAACATGATCCCCGACGATGTGTACATCCAGGTGCTCACCCAGTCCCGCCCCCACATTATCAAGAAGACCTTCGACGCCATCAAGGGTGCAAAAAATGTGGTGGTCCACCTGTATAACTCCACCTCCTTCGCCCAGCGGCAGCAGGTCTTCCGCATGAGCGAGGACGAGATCGTGAAGATCGCCGAGGAGGGCGCCAAGTCCTTCAACGAGTACGCCGAGAAGATGCCCGAGACCAACTTCCGGTTCGAGTACTCCCCCGAGAGCTTCACCGGCACCGAGATCGAGTTCGCCCTGCGGATCTGCAACGCCGTCATCGACATCTGGCAGCCCCGGCCGGAGCGTCAGGTCATCATCAACCTGCCCTCCACCGTGGAGATGTCCATGCCCCACGTCTACGCCCAGCAGATCGAGTACATGAGCAAGCACCTGAACTGCCGGGAGAACGTCATCGTCTCCATCCACCCCCACAACGACCGGGGTACCGGCGTGGCAGCCGGCGAGCTGGCTCTGCTGGCCGGCGGTGACCGCATCGAGGGCACCCTCTTCGGCAACGGCGAGCGCACCGGCAACGTGGACATCGTCACCATGGCCATGAACCTCTTCACCCACGGGGTGGACCCCAAGCTGGACTTCTCCGACATGCCCCGCATCGTGGAGTTCTATGAAAAGCTCACCGGTATGCACGTGGGCTACCGCCAGCCCTACTCCGGCCAGCTGGTCTTCGCCGCCTTCTCCGGCTCCCACCAGGACGCCATCTCCAAGGGCATGAAGTTCCGGGAGGAGCGGAATGAGGACTTCTGGACCGTCCCCTACCTGCCCCTGGACCCCCACGACGTGAACCGGGAGTACGAGACCGACGTCATCCGCATCAACAGCCAGTCCGGCAAGGGCGGCATCTCCTACATCCTGGAGCACAACTTCGGCTACGAGCTGCCCAAGGAAATGGCCCAGGAGGTGGGCTACTTCATCAAGGATATCTCCGACCACGCCCACAAGGAGCTCACCCCCCAGGAGATCCTGCTGGCCTTCACCCACGAGTACCAGAACAAGGACCTGCCCATCGCCATCCAGGATATCTCCTGGATCCGGGAGAGCGGCACCACCGTGGCCGACGTCACCCTGGCCATCAACAACGAGGTCTTCTACCTGTCCGCCCGGGGCAACGGCCCCCTGGACGCCGTCAGCAACGTGCTGAAGCTGGCCAGCCCCAACATCAACTACCGGTTTGTGGACTATGAGGAGCACGCCCTCCAGACCGACTCCGACTCCATGGCCTCCGCCTATGTCGTCATCGCCGACGACCAGGGCAAGCACTACTGGGGCGTGGGCGTGGACAGCGACATCACCATGGCCTCCGTTTACGCCCTGGTCACCGCCATCAACCGGGAAAACAAGGATAAGCAGTTTATCCCCACCGTGGACTGATTGGGCGTTGTAAACGCCTTGGCTCTCCCTCTGGGAGAGCTGGCAGCGCGTAAGCGCTGACTGAGAGGGCAACCCAGAGGAACAGGGCTTTTCTGACGGAACGGAGAAGTCCCCTGTTTGACAGCGCCGCCCTCTCCGTCTTCGGCCTGTAGGCCGAAGACACCTCCCCCAGAGGGGGAGGCAAGTGAGACAGATGGTTATACATGCTATACAATATAAATCAGAGGAGGGATCCCCTATGGGAATGACAATGACACAGAAGATCCTCGCCGCCCACGCCGGCCTGCCCGAGGTCAAGGCCGGTCAGCTCATCCGGGCCAAGCTGGACATGGTCCTGGGCAACGACATCACATCCCCCGTGGCCATCCGGGAGTTCGACAAGCAGGGCTTCACCGGGGTCTTCGACAAGAGCAAGATCTCCATGGTCATGGACCATTTCACCCCCAACAAGGACATCAAGGCCGCCGAGCAGTGCCTCCAGTGCCGCACCTTCGCCAAGCGCTTTGACATCGACAACTTCTATGACGTGGGCCAGATGGGCGTGGAGCACGCCCTGCTGCCCGAAAAGGGCATCGTAGCCGCCGGTGACTGCATCATCGGCGCAGACTCCCACACCTGCACCTACGGCGCCCTGGGCGCCTTCTCCACCGGCGTTGGCTCCACCGACATGGCCGCCGGCATGGCCACCGGCGAGACCTGGTTCAAGGTCCCCGAGGCCATCAAGGTCCACCTGACCGGCAAGCTCCAGCCCCGGGTCAGCGGCAAGGACGTGATCCTCCACCTGATCGGCCTCATCGGCGTGGACGGCGCCCTGTACCAGAGCCTGGAGTACTGCGGCGAGGGCGTGGCCTCCCTGTCCATGGACGACCGCCTGTGCATCTCCAACATGGCCATCGAGGCCGGCGCCAAGAACGGCATCTTCCCCGTGGACGACGTGACCATCGCCTTCATGGAGGGCCGGGTGAACCGCCCCTACACCGTCTATGAGGCCGACCCCGACGCCGAGTACGTCCGCACCGTCGAGATCAATCTCAGCGAGATCGAACCCACTGTCTCCTACCCCCACCTGCCTGAGAACGCCCGGCCCATCTCCAAGGTGGAGGACATCAAGATCGACCAGGTCATCATCGGCTCCTGCACCAATGGCCGCCTGGAGGACATGGCCATCGCCGCCGAGCTGCTGAAGGGCAAGAAGGTGGCCGACCACGTCCGCTGCATCATCATCCCCGCCACCCAGCAGGTCTTCCAGCAGTGCATCGACCTGGGCTACATGACCACCTTCATCCAGGCCGGCTGCGCCGTCTCCACCCCCACCTGCGGCCCCTGCCTGGGCGGCCACATGGGCGTCATGGCCAACGGCGAAAAGTGCGTGGCCACCACCAACCGCAACTTCGTGGGCCGCATGGGCGGCATCACCTCTGAAATCTATCTGGCAAGCCCCGCCGTTGCCGCGGCTTCCGCCATTGCCGGTAAAATCGCCGATCCTCGGGAGGTATAAGAGTTATGAACGCAAAAGGTATTGTACATAAGTACGGCGACAACGTGGACACCGACGTCATCATCCCTGCCCGCTACCTGAACATCGCCGACAAGAAGGAGCTGGCCACCCACTGCATGGAGGACATCGACGACAACTTCGTCAACGTGGTCAAAGCCGGTGACGTGATGGTGGGCGGCTTCAACTTCGGCTGCGGCTCCTCTCGCGAGCATGCCCCCATGGTCATCAAGGAGTCCGGCATCTCCTGCGTCATCGCCAAGACCTTCGCCCGCATCTTCTACCGCAACGCCATCAACATCGGCCTGGCCATCCTGGAGTGCC
>JAUNCL010000021.1 GCA_030535235.1 Bacillota bacterium | reverse complement strand
AGAAATAATCACTATGGATTTTTTCAAGTGTCCAACTTGATTTTACAATCAACCAGAACCTTTCGTTCATAATGTTGACCTCCATTAACCGATTCGGTCAAATATATTTTACGTCTACTGACCGATTTGGGGAAGACCCCTACGGAAATTCAAATAAAAAAGACGCCGCTGTACTGCGACGCCTTCTATCTCCTATTGAAGTTCAAGCTCAGTCACTCCGCCGTCCCAGGGCGGCGAAATAGTGATAGTAGGGCATGAGGGTTTCATACCCCACCAAGATATCCTCCACCAGTTCCCGGCTGTACAGCAGGTCGTCGATCTGGCGGAAACAGCCCAGGTCGATCCCTTTGCGGTTGTACCACTGGTCCAGGGGGGCTGGCGGATTCCCTTTGGGCCGCTTGTACTCCTCCTCGTCCAGCACGAACCGATCCTGCTTGGCAAAGGCTCGGGCCAGCTTCAACATAGGTTCCGGGTTCTGGTCGATCTCCCTGCGGAACCGGGCCATATAGGCCGGCTTCGCGTCAAAGACCCCCATGCCGTGGTTATACCCCGCCGGATGGATCCCGAACCAGAAGGCGGGCATCTGGGCCCAGTCCTCCCCGGCCATCCGCAGGGTGAACCACAGGTGGCTCTTATAGGGCCCTCGCCCGTAGAGCCGACGGGCGTCCCGATAGATTCGGCTGACCTTCACCATGATGGGCAAGTCCGGGTGGGCTGCCGTAAACCGCTCATAGACCTCGTTGGCCAGCTCCCGCAGAGGGGTCTGGACGTAGTCGATGTATTCCTGCTTGTGGACCTCAAACCAGGGTTTCTCGTTGTTGAAGCGGATGCCCCAGAGAAACTCGTTGGTCTTTTCGGAAAATCCCTGAAACATGTCATCCCGTCCTTTCTCTTCGGTGCTTGTCGCAAAAATGCCGGGACCCAAATGGGTCCCGGCATAAGGCTCAAAGGAACAATTAGAGAGCGCCGTTCAGCTCTGCCTCTCTGACCAGTCTTGCGGTGTCCAGAGCGATCATCAGCTCTTCGTTGGTGGGCACCAGCAGGATGGCGTTGGGGGAATCGTCGGTGGAGATGATCTTCTCCTTGCCGCGGACGTCGTTCTTCTCGGGATCCAGCTTCAGGCCCAGGAACTCCAGGCCCTCCATGATCTTGGCACGCAGGGTAGCGGAGTTCTCGCCGACGCCTGCGGTGAAGACCACGGCGTCCACGCCGCCCATAGCGGCAGCGGAGGAGCCGATTCTCTTGGTGACCTTGTAGCAGAAGTTGTCGATGGCCAGCTGAGCGCGCTCGTTGCCCTCAGCAGCGGCAGCCTCCAGGTCACGGAAGTCGGAGGAGACACCAGAGATACCCAGAACGCCGGATTCCTTGTTCAGGACGTTCTCCACGCGCTTAGCGGAGTAACCGCGCTGGTCGGCGATGTACTCGGTGATAGCGGCGTCGATAGCGCCGGAACGGGTGCCCATGGGCAGACCATCCTGGGGAGTGAAGCCCATGGAGGTGTCCACGGACTGGCCGAACTTGACGGAGCAGGTGGAAGCGCCGTTGCCCAGGTGGCAGGTCACGATGCGCAGCTCCTCGATGGGACGGCCCAGCATCTCAGCGGCACGCTGGGAGACATACTGATGGGAAGTGCCGTGGAAGCCATAGCGGCGGACCTTGTTCTCGGTGTACCAACGGTAAGGAACCGCATAGATATAAGCCTTGGGGGGCATAGTCTGATGGAAAGCGGTGTCGAAGACAGCCACCATGGGCTTCTTGGGCATAACGTCCTGGCATGCCTCGATGCCCACCAGGTTAGCGGGGTTGTGCAGAGGAGCCAGGGGGATGCACTCCTTGATGCCCTTCATGACCTTACGGTCGATGATGACGGAGTGGGTGAACTCCTCGCCGCCGTGAACCACACGATGACCCACTGCGTCGATCTCCTCCATGCTGTTGATGACGCCATAGTGGTTGTGCTGGAGGATGTTCAGCACTTCCTGGATGGCGACCTCGTGGTCGGGCAGATCCACGTCAGCGTCAAAGACATCCTTGCCGGTGGGGGTATGCTTCAGGTGGCCGTCGATGCCGATTCTCTCGCACAGGCCCTTTGCCAGAACTTCCTTGGAGTCGGGATCCAGCAGCTGATACTTCAGGGAAGAACTGCCGGCGTTGATAACCAGAATTTTCATGGGATTCGCACTCTCCTTACAGTCGTTTCATATTATACTTGCTTGTATGCCCCGTTCTGGGGTATTATACTCATATACCTCTATATATTATCCCATTCTCAGCAAAAGGACAACTGTTTTTTCCCCAAATTTCAAATTTTTTCTGACGGAGGCCTTTGTGTATGCGTACAATTGGAATCGTCTCGGAATACAACCCCTTCCACAGCGGCCACCGGTATATGCTGGGAGAAATTCGCAAACACTTCGGCCCGGACTGCGCCATCGTCTGCGCCATGAGCGGCAACTGGGTCCAGCGGGGGGATGCGGCCATCGCAGACAAGTGGACCCGGGCCGCCATGGCCCTCCGTGGGGGCGCTGACCTGGTGCTGGACCTGCCCCCCCTCTGGGCGGTTTCCTCGGCGGAGACCTTTGCCCGGGGGGGCGTCTCCCTGCTAAAGGCCACCGGTCTGGTGGACACCCTTTGCTTCGGCAGCGAGGCCGGCCGGCTGGAGCCTCTGGAGCAGGTGGCAGAGGTCCTGGAGTCCCCCCAATGGCAGTCCTCCCTGGGGGAGTGGCTATCCAAGGGACTCTCCTTCCCTGCCGCCCGGCAGAGAGCGGCGGAAGCCCTTTTGGGGGACGCTGCCGCCTGCCTGACCTATCCCAACAACAACCTGGGCGTCGAATACCTGCGGGCCCTCCGGGACCTGGACAGCTCCATGATCCCCTGGACAATCTCCCGTGTAGGAGCCGCCCACGATGACCGGCAGGATCACACCGGCAGCCATGTGTCGGCCTCCTTCCTCCGGGCGCAAATTCTTCAAGGCAACGACACCCCGCTGACCCCCTGGCTGGACCCAGAGGACGAAGTAGCCCTGCGGGCTGACCCAGCCGCCCTGACCCACTGCACCAGGGGCGTCCTGGCCAGACTGCGGGCCATGGAGGAAGCGGAATTCCTTGCCCTGCCGGACAGCGGCGAGGGGTTAGGCAGAAAGCTTTATCAAGCCGTCCGGGAGGCCGACTCCCTGGATCAGGTCTACACCCTCACCAAGAGCAAGCGCTACACCCACGCCCGCATCCGCCGGATGGTGCTGTGGGCCTTCCTGGGGCTGAAAGAAGCGGACCGTCCTCCGCTCCCCCCCTACCTCCGGGTGCTGGGGTTCTCCCCCCGGGGCCAGAAGCTTCTGAAAAAGATGAAGACCACCGCCACCCTGCCGGTGATCGTCAAGCCCGCCCATGCCGGGAAGCTGGCTCCGGACCTCCGGCGGCTCTTCGACCTGGAGGCCCGCTGCACCGACCTGTATGATCTGTGCAGAGCCTCCTTTGGGGAGACCCCGGGAAAGAAGGAGTACACCCAGAGTCCCGTGCATCCCTGATCCCTCATCTGAAAAACCGCCGCCCTTTTCAGAAAGGACGGCGGTTTTCACATTGTATCAGGAGATTTAGAACAAACCGGTGATCTTGCCGGTCTCGTCCACGTCGATCTTCTCGGCGGCGGGAACCTTGGGCAAGCCGGGCATGGTCATGATATCGCCGGTCAGGGCCACAATGAAGCCGGCCCCGGCGGAAACCTTCAGGTTCCGAACGGTAACCGTGAAGCCCTCGGGGGCCCCCAGGAGGGCGGCGTCATCGGAGAAGCTGTACTGGGTCTTTGCCATGCAGATGGGGTAGTTTCCAAAGCCCATCTCGGTGAGCTGCTTGGCCTGCTTCTTGGCATTGGCGGTCAGCTCCACCTTAGCACCCCGGTAGATTTTAGTGACAATGGCCTCCAGCTTTTCCTCGATGGTGGTGTCCAACTCGTAGGACTGGCGGAAGTTGTTGGGCTGTTCGCACAGGCGGACCACTTCCTCAGCCAGGGCCTTGCCGCCTTCGCCTCCCTTGCCCCAGACCTCGGACAGGGCCACGTTGACCCCCAGCTCCTTACACTTGGTCTCAATGAGGGCCAGCTCGGCTTCGGTGTCCAGGGGGAACCGGTTGATGGCCACCACGCAGGGCAGCTGGAAGACCTGGGTGATATTCTCCACATGGCGCAGCAGATTGGGCAGACCTCTCTCCAGGGCCTCCAGGTTCTCCGTACCCAGGTCGGCCTTGGCCACGCCGCCGTGGTGCTTCAGGGCCCGGACGGTAGCCACCACCACCACAGCGCTGGGCTTGAGCCCGGCCATGCGGCACTTGATGTCCAGGAACTTCTCTGCACCCAGGTCAGCGCCGAAGCCCGCCTCGGTGACGGCGTAATCTCCCAGCTTCAGGGCCGCTCTGGTGGCCATGATAGAGTTGCAGCCGTGGGCGATGTTGGCAAAGGGGCCGCCGTGGATGAAGGCGGGGGTCCCCTCCAGGGTCTGGACCAGGTTGGGCTTCAGGGCGTCCTTCAGCAGAGCCGCCATGGCGCCGGCGGCCTTCAGGTCGTTGGCGGTGACCGGCTTGTCGTCGTAGGTATAGGCCACCACCATGCGGCCCAGCCGCTCCTTCAGGTCGGTGATGGAGGTGGCCAGGCACAGGACTGCCATAACCTCCGAGGCCACCGTGATATCAAAGCCGTCCTCCCGGGGCACGCCCTGCATACGGCCGCCCAGACCATCCACCACGTTGCGGAGCTGGCGGTCGTTCATATCCACGCAGCGCTTCCAGATGATCTTCTTCACGTCAATGCCCAGCTGGTTGCCCTGCTGAATGTGGTTGTCCAGCATGGCGGCCAGCAGATTGTTGGCCGCGCCGATGGCGTGGAAGTCCCCAGTGAAGTGGAGGTTGATGTCCTCCATGGGCACCACCTGGGCATAGCCGCCGCCGGCAGCGCCCCCCTTCACGCCGAAGACAGGACCCAGGGAGGGCTCCCGGAGGGCCACCACGGCGTTCTTGCCGATCTTCCGCAGGCCGTCGGCCAGGCCCACGGTGGTGGTGGTCTTGCCCTCACCGGCGGGGGTGGGGGTGATAGCGGTCACAAGGATCAGCTTCCCGTCGGGGCGGTCCACCTCCTGGAGCATGTTGTAGTCGATCTTGGCCTTGTAGTTTCCATACTGTTCCAGATACTTTTCATCCACGCCGGCCGTCTTGGCGATCTCCCGGATGTTCTTCATTTCACAGGCCTGGGCGATTTCGATATCACTTTTCATGAAGTACTCTCCTTTACTTCGTTGTTTGCCTCAATGGGGAGGGCCTCAGCCCGGCTCTCTACGAGCTGAGGCCCTTTTCTGATTACGTTAATGATACGACGCTGTGCGCTCTTTTATACAGCTTGTGCCGCTCTCTTTACACGTTGCTGCCGGTGGAGCGCAGGGTCACGTCGTGGTAGCCGCCCTCCACGATACTGGTGGCGGACACCAGGGTCAGACGGGCGTTCTTCTGCAGGTCGGGAATGCTGATCACGCCGCAGTTGCACATGGTGGACTTGACCTTATACAGGCTCTTCTGCACGTTGTCGTGGAGGGAGCCGGCGTAGGCCACATAGGAGTCCACGCCCTCCTCGAAGGCCAGGTCACTCTTGCCGCCCAGGTCGTAGCGCTGCCAGTTCCGGGCCCGGTTGGAGCCCTCGCCCCAGTACTCCTTCACATAGGCGCCGTTGACCATCAGCTTGTTGGTGGGGCTCTCGTCAAAGCGGGCGAAGTAGCGGCCCAGCATCAGGAAGTCCGCACCCATGGCCAGAGCCAGGGTCATGTGGAAGTCAAAGACGATGCCGCCGTCGGAGCAGATGGGCACATACACGCCGGTCTCCTCAAAGTACTCGTCCCGGGCGGCTGCCACCTCGATCAGAGCGGAGGCCTGGCCGCGGCCGATGCCCTTGGTTTCCCGGGTGATGCAGATGGAGCCGCCGCCGATACCGACCTTGACAAAGTCCGCTCCGGACTCGGCCAGATACCGGAAGCCCTCCCGGTCCACCACGTTGCCGGCGCCGATCTTCACGGTGTCGCCGTAGCGCTCCCGGATGAAGTCGATGGTCTTCTTCTGCCAGATGGAGTACCCCTCGGAGGAGTCGATGCACAGCACGTCGGCGCCGGCCTCCACCAGGGCGGGGACACGCTGCTCGTAGTCCTTGGAGTTGATACCCGCACCCACCAGATACCGCTTGTCGGCATCCTGGAGGGCCAGGGGGTGCTCCTTGTGCTCTGCGTAGTCCTTGCGGAAGACAAAGTACAGCAGGTGGTCGTTGTCATCCACGATGGGCAGGGCGTTGAGCTTGTGCTCCCAGATGATGTCGTTGGCCTCCTTCAGGGTGGTGGAGGCGGGGGCGGTGATAAGCTTCTCCCGGGGAGTCATGAACTCCCGGACGGGGATCTCGCCGGTCATACGGGTGATGCGGTAGTCCCGGCTGGTGACCAGACCCAGGAGCTTGCCGTTGGGGGTGGCGTCCTCGGTGATGGCCACGGTGGAGAAGCCGTTCTTCTGCTTCAGCTCCAGCACATCAGCCAGGGTGGCGTCGGGGGTCAGGTTGGAGGCGCTGACCACGAAGCCGGCCTTGCTGCTCTTGACCCGGCGGACCATGGCTGCCTCATCCTCGATGGACTGGGAGCCGTAGATGAAGGACAGACCGCCCTCCTTGGCCAGGGCCACGGCCAGGGTGTCGTTGGAAACGGCCTGCATGATGGCGGAGACCATGGGGATGTTCAGGCTGATGGGGCACTCCTCCTCCCCCTTGCGGTACTTGACCAGAGGGGTCTTCAGGGTGACATTGTCGGGGATGCACTCTTCAGAGGTGAAGCCGGGGACCAGCAGGTACTCGCTGAAGGTATGGGAGGGTTCGGAATAGTAAAAAGCCATGACAGGGCTGCACTCCTTTCTTACTTAAAATACTCAACGGCGGAACGGAAGATCTTCATGTCGTACTCGCCGGGGACGTTGATATACAGGCCCGCGCCGGTGCGCTCGGTGTGGCCCATCTTGCCGAAGACACGGCCGTCGGGAGAGGTGATGCCCTCCACGGCGCAGGCGGAGTTGTTGGGGTTGAACCGGATATCGGCGGTGGGGTTGCCGGTCAGATCCACATACTGGGTGGCGATCTGACCGTTGGCAGCCAGCTTCCGGATCAGCTCGTCGGAGGCCAGGAAACGGCCCTCGCCGTGGGAGATGGGTACGGTGTAGACCTCGCCGGGCTTGGTGTTCATGAGCCAGGGGGACAGATTGGAGGCCACCCGGGTCTGAACCAGCCGGGACTGGTGGCGGCCGATGGTGTTGTAGGTCAGGGTGGGGCAGTTTTCATCGGTGTCGATGATCTCGCCGTAGGGCACCAGACCCAGCTTGATGAGGGCCTGGAAGCCGTTGCAGATACCCAGCATCAGGCCGTCCCGGTTCTTCAGCAGCTCGTGGACCTGATCCTTGATCTTGCCGGCCCGGAAGAAGGAGGTGATGAACTTGGCGGAGCCGTCGGGCTCGTCGCCGCCGGAGAAGCCGCCGGGGATGAAGACGATCTGGGCCTCCCCCAGCTTCTTGGCCACATAGTCCATGGAGGCTGCGATGTCCTCTGCGGTCTGGTTCTTGATGACCACGATCTCAGGCTCGGCCCCGGCGTTGCGCATGGCCTTGGCGGCGTCGTACTCGCAGTTGGTGCCGGGGAAGACGGGGATCAGCACCCGAGGCTTGGCGGACTTGATGAGAGGCTTCTTCCAGCTGTCGCACTCGGTCGTGAAGGCGGGGATCTCCTTCTCACCCTGGGTGATATTGCAGGCATAGATGGGCTCCAGCTTGCCCTCATAGGCCCCCATGATCTCGTCCCGGGTGACGGTCTGCTCTCTCCAGGTCAGGCTGCCGTCGTCGGTGGTGACGCCCAGGGGCAGACCCACGTTCTCCTTGTCGGTGAGCTCCAGCACGAAGGAGCCATAGGCATAGCCGAAGAGCTCGTCCATGGTGCAGCCGTCGTCAAACTTCAGGCCGATGCCGTTGCCCAGGGACATCTTCAGCACAGCCTCTGCCACGCCGCCGAAGCCGGGGGTGTAGGCAGCCCTGACCTTGCCCTTCTTCATGAGCTTGTTGACGGTCTTGAAGGTCTCCTTCAGGGAGTTCGCCGCAGGCAGACCGTCGGGGCCGTACTCGGGGCACAGCCACACCACAGGATGACCGGCCTCCTTGAATTCGGGGGAAACGATGTTGCCGATCTTGTCGGTGGTCACGGCGAAGGAAACCAGGGTGGGCGGAACGTCCAGCTGCTCAAAGCTGCCGCTCATGGAGTCCTTGCCGCCGATGGCCGCAATCTCCAGCTCCTTCTGAGCACGGAAGGCGCCCAGCAGGGCGGCCAGAGGCTGACCCCAGCGCTGGGCGTCCTTGCCCAGCTTCTGGAAGTACTCCTGGAAGCTCAGATAGGTCTCCTTCAGGTTGGCGCCGGTGGCCACCAGCTTGGCCACGGACTCGATGACCGCCAGATAGGCCCCGTGGTAGGGGCTCTTCTCGGTGATGTAGGGGTTGTAGCCCCAGGACATCAGGGAGCAGGTGTCGGTGTCCTTCTTCTCGATGGAGATCTTGTTGACCATGGCCTGGGTGGGGGTGAGCTGATACTTGCCGCCGAAGGGCATCAGGACGGTGCCGCTGCCGATGGTGGAGTCAAACCGCTCGGACAGACCCCGCTTGGAGCAGACGTTCAGGTCCTGGGCCAGGTCCAGGTAGCCCTGGCGGAAGTCACTGACCTGATCCTTCAGGATGGATTCCGGCTGGGCGGTGACGGCGTTGATGTGCTTTTCCACGCCGTTGGTGTCCAGGAAGGCACGGGAGATATCCACGATGTTCTTGCCGTTCCAGTGCATGGTCAGGCGGCCCTTGTCGGTGACCTTGGCCACCACGGTGGACTCCAGGTTCTCGGCGGCGGCCAGCTCCATGAAGCGGTCGGCGTCCTTGGCCTCCACAACCACGGCCATTCTCTCCTGGGATTCACTGATGGCCAGCTCGGTGCCGTCCAGGCCCTCGTACTTCTTGGGCACGGTGTTCAGGTCGATCTCCAGACCCTCGGCCAGTTCGCCGATGGCAACGGAGACGCCGCCTGCGCCGAAGTCATTGCAGCGCTTGATGAGGCGGGAAGCCTCGGGGTTACGGAACAGGCGCTGGAGCTTGCGCTCCTCAGGGGCGTTGCCCTTCTGGACCTCGGCCCCGCAGGACTCCAGGGATTCCATGGTGTGGGACTTGGAGGAGCCGGTGGCGCCGCCGCAGCCGTCACGGCCGGTGCGGCCGCCCAGGAGGATAACCACGTCGCCGGGGGCGGGGCGCTCACGGCGGACATTCTCTGCGGGAGCGGCTGCGATGACTGCGCCGATCTCCATGCGCTTGGCAGCGTAGCCGGGGTGATAGAGCTCGTCCACCTGACCGGTAGCCAGACCGATCTGGTTGCCGTAGGAGCTGTAGCCTGCGGCGGCCTTGGTGACGATGGTGCGCTGAGGCAGCTTGCCCTCCATGGTCTGGTCGATGGGGGTCAGGGGGTCGGCTGCGCCGGTGACGCGCATGGCGGAATAGACGTAAGAACGGCCGGACAGGGGGTCACGGATGGCGCCGCCCACGCAGGTGGCCGCACCGCCGAAGGGCTCGATCTCGGTGGGGTGGTTGTGGGTCTCGTTCTTGAAGAGAAGCAGCCAGTCCTCCTTGCCGTCGGCGGTGTCCACCTTGATCTTCACGGTGCAGGCGTTGATCTCCTCGGACTCGTCCAGCTTGGGCATCTTGCCCTGCTTCTTCAGGTACTTGGCCACGATGGTGCCGATGTCCATGAGGTTGATGGGCTTGGTGCGGTTCAGACGCTTGCGGAGGTTCAGGTAGTCCTCATAGGTCTGCTGGAGGATGGGGCTCTGGAACTCCACGCCGTCGATGGTGGTCAGGAAGGTGGTGTGGCGGCAGTGGTCGGACCAATAGGTGTCGATGACCTTCAGCTCGGTCATGGTGGGGTCGCGCTCCTCGGTGCGGAAGTAGTCCCGGCAGAAGCGCAGGTCGTCCAGGTCCATGGCCAGGCCGAAGTCGGCCACCATCTTCTGCAGAGCCTCCTCATCCATGTCCCGGAAGCCCTCCAGGGTGGTCACGGACTCGGGAATCTCGTAGCTCATCACCAGGGTCTCGAAGGGCTCCAGAGAGGCCTCCCGGGACTCCACGGGGTTAATGAGGTACTTCTTGATGGCCGCCACATCCTCGGCCGTCAGATTGCCCAGGAGCTGATAGACCCGGGCGGAGCGGACCAGAGGACGGTCCCCCTGGGACAGGATCTGGATGCACTGGGCGGCAGAGTCGGCCCGCTGGTCAAACTGGCCGGGCAGGTACTCCACAGCGAAGACGATGCCGCCTTCGGGGAGGGTGTCAGTGACCAGATCCAGCTGGGGCTCGGACAGGATGGTTTTTACGCTGTAGTCAAACAGCTCAGGGGTGATGTTTTCCACATCATAGCGGTTGAACAGCCGCAGGCTCTCCAGAGACTCGATCCGGAGCAGGGTGCGGATATCGCCCAGCAGGGCGTCCGCCTCCGCGGTAAGCCCGGGGCGCTTTTCTACATATACCCGATATACCATTGCAATCTCCCTCTTTATCTTCCATTACTTCAGCGCTTCCCTGGCCTGCAGAGCCCGTGCGCCGATGTCTCTGCGGCAGTAAGCGTTTTCAAACTTCACGTTGGCGGCCTGGGCGTAGGCCTTCTCGATGGCCTCCTCCAGGGTATCCCCCAGGGCGGTGACACCCAGGACACGGCCGCCGGAGGTCTTCAGCACACCACCGTCCAGCTTGGCGCCGGCCACAAAGACCTCCGCATCCAGGTCGGCGGGGATGGTGATGGGATAGCCGCTCTCATACTTCTTGGGGTAGCCATTGGAAGCCAGCACCACGCAGCAGGCGCTCTTGTCGCTGAACTTCACCGGGGTCTCGGCCAGCTTCCCCTGAGTGGTGGCCTCCATGACGGTGAGCAGATCGCTCTCCAGCAGGGGCAGGACCACCTGGGTCTCAGGATCGCCGAAGCGGCAGTTGTATTCGATGACCTTGGGGCCCTTCTCGGTGAGCATCAGGCCAAAATACAGGCAGCCCTTGAAGGTGCGGCCCTCGGCGTTCATAGCCCGCATGGTGGGCAGGAAGATGGTCTCCATGCACTGACGGGCCACTTCTTCGGTGTAGTAGGGGTTGGGGGCGATGGTGCCCATACCGCCGGTGTTGGGGCCGGTGTCGCCGTCCCCCACCCGCTTGTGGTCCATGGAGGAGACCATGGGGATGACCACATTGCCGTCGGTGAAGGACAGGACAGAGACCTCGGGGCCGGTGAGGAATTCCTCAATGACGATGTGGCTGCCACTGTCGCCGAAGATCTTATCCTCCATGCAGGACTTCACGGCTTCCACGGCTTCCTCCCGGGTCATGGCCACGGTAACGCCCTTGCCCAGGGCCAGTCCGTCGGCCTTGACCACAGTGGGGATGGGGGCGGTCTCCAGATACTTCAGAGCCTCGGCCATGTCGTCAAAGACCCGGTACTCGGCGGTGGGGATGTTGTATTTCTTCATCAGGTCCTTGGAGAAGACCTTGCTGCCCTCCAGGATGGCGGCTGCCTTGTTGGGGCCGAAGCAGGGAATGCCTGCGGCCTCCAGCAGATCCACAGCCCCCAGAACCAGGGGATCGTCAGGGGCCACCACAGCAAAGTCGATGGCATTTTCCCTGGCAAAGTTGGTGATAGCCTCCAGGTCCTTGGCCCCGATGCCGGTGCAGACGGCGTCAGCGGCAATGCCGCCGTTGCCGGGAGCCGCAAAGATCTCCGTGACCCGGGGGCTCTTTTTCAGGCTTTTGATGATGGCGTGTTCACGGCCGCCGCCGCCCACGACAAGAATTTTCATTGATAGGGTGCCTCCTTCTTAGTGGTGGAACAGGCGCATGCCGGTAAAGGCCATGACCATGTTGTAGCGGTTGGCGGTCTCGATGACGTTGTCATCCCGGATGGAGCCGCCGGGCTCCACGATGTAGGACACGCCGGACTTTCTGGCCCGCTCCACGTTGTCGCCAAAGGGGAAGAAGGCGTCGCTGCCCACGGTGACGCCGGACTGGGTGGCGATCCAGGTCTTCTTCTCCTCTGCGGTCAGGGGCTCGGGCTTGACCTTAAAGGTGTTCTGCCAGACGCCCTCCCGCAGGACGTCCTCGTACTCGTCAGACAGATAGACGTCGATGGCGTTGTCCCGGTCGGGGCGGCGGATGTTGTCCAGGAACTGGAGGCCCAGGGTCTTGGGATGCTGGCGCAGATACCAGTTGTCGGCCTTGCTGCCGGCCAGACGGGTGCAGTGGATACGGCTCTGCTGGCCGGCGCCCACGCCGATGGCCTGACCGTCCTTCACATAGCAGACGGAGTTGGACTGGGTGTATTTCAGGGTAATGAGAGCCACGATCATGTCGATCTTGGCGCTGTCGGGCAGTTCCTTGTTCTCGGTGACCAGATTGGTCAGCAGACTCTCGTCAATTTTGTAGTTGTTGCGGCCCTGCTCAAAGGTGATGCCGAAGACGTCCTTGTGCTCCTGGACGGCGGGGACATAGTTGGGGTCGATCTTGACAATGTTGTAGTTACCCTTCTTCTTGGTCCGGAGGATCTCCAGGGCCTCGGGGGTGAAGTCGGGGGCGATGATGCCGTCGGAAACCTCGTATTTCAGATAGGCGGCGGTGGCGGCGTCGCAGGTGTCGCTGAGGGCCGCCCAGTCGCCATAGGAGCACAGGCGGTCCGCACCCCGGGCGCGGATGTAAGCACAGGCGATGGGAGAGAGCTCCGCATCGTCATTCACAAAGTAGATGGCCTTGTCGGTCTCGCTCAGGGGCAGGCCCACAGCCGCACCGGCAGGAGAGACATGCTTGAAGGAGGCGGCGGCAGGCAGACCGGTGGCCTCCTTCAGCTCCTTCACCAACTGCCAGGAGTTGAAGGCGTCCAGCAGGTTGATATAGCCGGGCTTGCCCCCCAGGATCTCGATGGGCAGGTCTCTGCCGTCGCTGACAGAGATGCTGGCAGGCTTCTGGTTGGGGTTGCAGCCGTATTTCAGTTCCAGTTCTTTCATTCCTCGATCTCCCATTTACTGATTCTTATTGATGATGGTCTCTTCATACTCCCCGGTGGCCAGGTCGGTAAAGCGCACATAGAGGGAGATCTTATTGGCCTCGTTCAGGTTGTTCCACACCAGGTCGGTGAACTCCGCCATGGTGCCGGTGATGGCCACCCGCTCGGGCTCTCCCTGGAAGGTGGGAATGGGGTTGCCGTCGGTGACATAGGTGTGGAGGAAGTGGCCCACCCCGGCCAGGCCGGGATACTCATAGGTGTACCGGGCGCAGGCGGAGCCCTCCGCGTCGGCGCTCTTCAGAATGGACATCTTGTAGCTGCCGTCAGGAGAGAGCAGACCGGAGATGCGGGGGGTCCAGTTGGGACCATCGGGCTCGAACTCCCGGGTCCGGAGGGACTGCTCAAAGGTCAGGCCCTTCTCGAGAAATTCCCGGATGGTGTCGGTCTGGTCGCCGTTGGTAACGATGAGGCCACGGCCCACCTGACGGACGGGGTGATAGATGATGAGGCTGGGGTCAGCCAGCTTGGCGGGGTCGTGGGCCTCGGTGCGGATACCGTCGGGCTCCTTGATGAAGACCCGGTTGCGGCTGTTCTCGCTGCGGCCCATGATGAAATAGGCCACCACAGACTTGGCGCCGTCGGCGGTCTTGCCGATGACGATGCCCCGGCCGGGGTATGGATTCCCGGCCAGCAGGGCGGCCAGGTCGAGATTCTCGTAAATATTCATAGCGGTATTACTTCCCTTTCCCGATTTCTTCGGATATCATCTGGGTGGCCTGGGGCAGGAGCTTCCACTCGGCCTGCTCCATGACCCGTCTCTGGAGGACCTCGGGGGTGTCCCCGGGCAGGACCTCCACGGCCTTTTGCAGGAGGATCTCGCCGCCGTCGGGCACCTCGTTGACGAAGTGGACAGTGGCGCCGGTGACCTTCACCCCGTAGGCCAGGGCGGCCTCATGGACCTTCAGTCCATAGAATCCCTGCCCGCAGAAGGAGGGGATCAGAGAGGGGTGGACGTTCAGAATGCGGCGGGGCCACTGGCGGGTGAAGTTCTCGCTGAGGATGCTCATAAAGCCCGCCAGGACGATGAGCTCCACCCCGTGGTCTGCCAGAGTCTGGGAGATGGCGGCCTCGAAGGCCTCCTGGCTGCCCAGCTCCTTCCGGCTGCAGACCACGGCAGGCACCCCTGCCTGCTCCGCCCGGGTGATGGCGTAGGCCTTGGCGTTGCTGGCGATCACCAGCACGATCTCACCGGCAGTGAGAACGCCGCTCTTCTGAGCGTCCAGCAGGGCCTGGAGATTGGTGCCGCCGCCGGAGACCATCACCGCGATCTTGGTCTTTACCATACGATGACGCCCTCGTCGCCGGCAACGATCTCGCCCAGGCGGACGGGCTTCTCGCCCACGGCCTCCAGGGCGGCCATGGCCTTGTCAGCCTCTTCCTTTGCCACAACGACGGTCATACCGATACCCATATTGAAGGTGTTGAACATCTCCCGGCGAGGAATGTTCCCCTTTGCCTCGATGAGCCGGAAGATGGGCAGCACGGGCACATCGGACTCCTTGATCTTGGCGGTCATGCCCTTGGGCAGGCTGCGGGGGATGTTCTCATAGAAGCCGCCGCCGGTGATGTGGGAAACCGACTTGATGGTCACGGACTCCATGAGGGCCAGGATGGTCTTGACATAGATGCGGGTGGGGGTCAGCAGGGTCTCGCCCAGGGAGGCCCCGCCCAGCTCGGCCACGGGGGCCTTCAGGTCGCAGTGTTCCACATCCAGGACCTTGCGGACCAGAGAGAAGCCGTTGGAGTGGACGCCGGAGGAGGGCAGGCCGATGATCACGTCACCCTCTTTGATGGTATTCTTGTCAAAGACCTTTTCCTTGTCCACCACGCCCACAGAGAAGCCGGCCAGGTCGTACTCGTCGATGGGATAGAAGCCGGGCATCTCGGCGGTCTCGCCGCCGATGAGGGCAGCGCCGGACTGGACGCAGCCCTCGGCCACGCCGGAGACGATGCCGGCGATCTTTTCGGGGACGTTCTTCCCGCAGGCGATGTAGTCCAGGAAGAACAGGGGCTTTGCGCCGCAGCAAACGATGTCGTTGACGCACATGGCCACGCAGTCGATACCCACGGTGTCGTGCTTGTCCATGAGGAAGGCCAGCTTCAGCTTGGTGCCCACGCCGTCGGTGCCGCTGACCAGCACGGGACGGGTGATGCCGGTGAGATCCAGCTCAAAGAGGCCGCCGAAGCCGCCGATGTCGGACAGGGCCCCTGCCGTCATGGTCTTGGCAATGTGGGTCTTCATGAGTTCCACGGCTTTGTAGCCGGCGGTAATGTCCACGCCCGCTGCGGCGTAGCTATCAGATTTGGACTGCTGCATAAGAGGAACCTCCATTTCGTATCCTTCGTTTATCCTTATATTTTCTCAAATCTTTCCGTTCCAGCAATAGGTGCAGAGCTTGCACTCCGGCAGACCGATGGCCTCCACCAGGCCGTCCAGGGTCTGGAAGTCCAGCGAGGTAAAGTGCATGGTCTCACAGATGTGCTGGCGGAGCTTTTTGCCTCGCTCGGTGCGGCCGTCGGCATACTCCTCCACGTACTTCATGCCCTCTTCCCCTTCCAGCTCGTAGATGGTCCGGCGGGCCAGCAGTTCCATTTCAGACTTGCTGCTGGAGAAGTTCAGATACCGGCAGCCGTACATGATGGGGGGACAGGCGGAGCGGATGTGGACCTCCTTGGCGCCGTTCTCATAGAGGAACTCCACGGTCTCCCGGAGCTGGGTGCCCCGGACGATGGAGTCGTCCACCAGCAGCAGCTTCTTGTCCTGAATGAGCTCCGGCACGGGGACCTGCTTCATCTTGGCCACCATGTTGCGTTCCCGCTGGGTGGTGGGCATAAAGCTCCGGGGCCAGGTGGGGGTATATTTGATGAAGGGCCGGCCGAAGGGGGCCTCGCTGACGTTGGCATAGCCGATGGCGTGGGGGGTGCCGGAGTCGGGCACGCCGCTGACGATATCAATATCCTGGGCCAGACCGTTCTCCTTGTCGGTGCGGGCCAGGATCTCGCCGTTGCGGTAGCGCATGGTCTCCACGTTGATCCCCTCGTAGCTGGAGTTGGGGTAGCCGTAATAGGTCCACAGGAAGGCGCAGACCTTCAGCTCGTCCCGGGGTGGGATGAGGGTGTGCCAGCCCTCGGCAGTGATCTCCACCACCTCGGCGGGCCCCAGCTCGTAGGCATCGTGGTAGCCCAGTTTCTGATAGGCAAAGGTCTCAAAGGAGACGCAGCAGCCCTCCTCGTCCTGGCCGATGTGGATGGGCAGGCGGCCGTGCCAGTCCCGGCCGGCAATGAGCTTGTCCGGGGTCATGATCAGGACGGAGACCGTCCCCTGGACCATATCCTGGGCGTAGCGGATACCCTTGGCAATGGTGGGCTGCTGGCTGATGAGGGCGGCCACCAGCTCGTTGGAGTTCACCCGGCCGCCGCTCATGGCCTCAAAGTGACCATCCTCGGTGTTCAGCAGCTGCTGGATGAGCTCCTCTTCGTTGCGGATGTGGCCCACCACGCAGATGGCGTAGGTGCCGTGGACGGAGCGGACCAGCAGGGGCTGAGGGTCCGTATCGCTGATGCTGCCGATGCAGAGGTTGCCCTTCATCTCCCCTACCGTCCTGTCGAACTTGGTCCGGAAGGGAGCGTTTTCAATGTTGTGGATCTCCCGCTGGAAGCCGTTCTCCGGCTCCCAGGCGGCCATGCCGCCCCGCCGGGTTCCCAGATGGGAGTGATAGTCAGTTCCGAAAAACACATCGATCACGACGTCACGCTTCGAGATCGCGCCAAAAAAACCACCCATAGTTTATTCCTCCGTTCGTAAGAAACCCTGTCTTGTATTTAATTGAACTTTGCTTCGATGGCGGCATTCTTCTCCAGGACCTTCTGGGATTCTTCCGCCCGGGCCTGACGAAGCTTCTCCCCCAGGGCCTCGTCGGAGACCGCCAGGATCTGGATGGCCAGCAGAGCCGCGTTGGCCGCGCCGTCGATGGCAACGGTGGCCACGGGGATGCCGGTGGGCATCTGCACGGTGGAGAGCAGGGCGTCCAGCCCGTCCAGGGTGGAGGACTTTACGGGGATCCCGATGACCGGCAGGGTCGTGTTGGCCGCCAGAGCCCCGGCCAGATGGGCCGCCTTGCCCGCCGCGGCAATGATGACGCCGAACCCCTTTTCCTGGGCCGTGCGGGAGAACTCCCCGGCCTGGGCAGGGGTCCGGTGGGCAGAGTACACATGGACCTCATAGGGGACCCCGTACTCCCGGAGCTTGTCAATGGCCTTCTCTACGACAGGCAGATCGCTGTCACTGCCCATAATGATGCCAACTTTTTTCATATAAACCATCCTCTCTTCGTTCGGTTGATTGCTGCCTTGTGAAAAAACAAAAATCGGCAGCCCAATTCCCTCCTTGTGAAAATTGAACTGCCCAGACGGTCGGCTGAAGTATCCTTTTTGCTCCCTGTGGTCCGCCCACTTCCGTCAGTCACAAAAAGTTTCTAATTGTAATCGGTATTATTATACTATAGCATGACTTTTTTCGCAAGACAAAGAATGTACAGGTTTGCTCTCTTTCTTAAATTTCCTCTGTATATTTCTTCCCCCATGCGTCCATGTAAAATCCCGCGGGACGGAGAAACCGTCCCGCGGGAAACTCAGACATTATTTTTCTGCTTTTTCTGCCTTGTTGGCAAAGAATTCCTTGGTCTCCTTCACCACGACGCCGGACAGAACGGCCACGGCGATCAGGTTGGGGATGGACATCAGGCCATTCAGGGTGTCGGAGATATCCCAGATCACACCCAGGTCCACAGTAGCACCCAGCACGGTGCAGATGATGTAGACGATGTAGTAGGGCTTGATGGCCTTGGGGCCAAAGACAAACTCGCAGCAGCGGGAGCCGTACAGCGCCCAGCCCAGGATGGTGGAGAAAGCGAACAGAGCCAGACCGATGGCGATGATCAGCGCGCCGCCCTGCTGGGTGAACACAGTGCCCAGAGAGGCTGCCATCAGGGAGGTGTCGCCCTGCACGCCGTAGTTCAGGTTCAGGCCGGAGCCATAGGAGGCGCACAGCAGGGTCAGACCGGTGAGGGTGCAGATGATGATGGTGTCCAGGAAGACCTCAAAGATGCCGTAAACAGCCTGCTTGACGGGGACAGTCTCAGAGGTGGTGGCGTGAGCCATAGGTGCGGTACCCAGGCCGGCCTCGTTGGAGAAGATACCACGCTTCATGCCCCAGGTCAGCACCACGATCATGGAGCCGGCTGCGCCGCCGGTGATGCCGGAGGGAGAGAAGGCGCCCACGAAGATGTCGTGGAAGATGGCAGGCAGAGAGGATACGTTGGCAATGACAACAGCCAGACATGCAATGATGTAGACCACTGCCATGAAGGGGACCAGCTTCTCGGTGACGGAGCCCAGACGCTTCACGCCGCCGAAGAGGACGAAGGCAGCCAGAACCGCCAGAACAAGGCCCAGCACCAGGTTGACGGTGGACAGTCCGCCGAAATTGGGTGCGAAGGACAGAATAACCGTGTCGATAGAGGTCACGATGTTGCCGGACTGGATGGCGTTGCCGGTGCCCAGGGCGGCCAGAGCAGCGAAGATGGAGAAGGCCACGCCCAGCCACTTCCAGTTCTTGCCCATGCCGTTCTTGATGTAGTACATGGGGCCGCCCACCCAGTCGCCGAACTTGTTGCGCTCACGGAACTTGACGGCCAGCAGGACCTCGGAATACTTGGTGGCCATGCCGATGAGGGCGGTGAGCCACAGCCAGAACAGGGCGCCGGGGCCGCCCAGGGTGATGGCAGCGGTGATGCCGGCGATGTTGCCGGTGCCCACAGTACCGGCCAGAGCGGTGGAGACCGCCTGGAAGGGGGTCATTTCGCCCTCGCCGGCTTCGTGCTTGATGAAGATCTTGCCCAGGGTATTCTTCATGGCAAAGCCGAACTTGCGGAACTGCAGGCCCTTCATGCGGACAGTCATCAGAATGCCCACACCGATCAGAAGGATCAGCATGGGAGCTCCCCACACGACCCCGTTGATCGCACTGTTGATGCTTACGATGGTTTCCATAATTCTCTCCTTTTTTCTCCCGTGTTCTCTGGTCACGGATCGACTGGGGATAACGCGATCCGTTCTCTTTCCTCGCCCCCAAAAAACATCGGGTTCTTTCTCTCTTATTATACAGGACAAAAACTTTCTTCTGCAATCAACAAATCAGTAGGTTTTCATCCGTATTTTGTCAACGTGTCTGTGCAAATTCTATCAATAGATACCGTTTTGGTGAATTTTATGCAAAAACCCCGTGAAGCTGAGCCGCTCCACGGGATTTTTACAGCATGTTTTATGCCTCAATTTTTAATTTGTTGTAAAGGATTTCAAAATTTACTTAACCGAGACAAAGTGCCGTTTGGTCTCCTTGACCACCACGCCGGACAGACCCACCAGGGCAATCAGGTTGGGGATGGCCATCAGGCCGTTCAGGGTGTCGGCAATGGCCCAGGCCAGGTCCAGCTGCATGGTGGCCCCCACCACGATGATAAGCACGAAGACCACCTGATAGGGCTTGATGGCCTTGGGCCCCAGCAGGAATTCGCAGCAGCGGGTGCCGTACAGGGCCCAGGACAGCACGGTGGAAAAGGCAAACAGAGCCAGACCGACAGCAATGATCAGCGCGCCGCCCTTGTTGCCAAAGACCGTAGCCAGGGCCGCCGCGTTCATGGAGGTATCCCCCATCACGCCGTAGTGCAGGTCGACACCGCCGCCATAAGCGCCGCACAGAAGAGCCAGACCGGTCAGCGTGCAGATGACGATGGTGTCCATGAAAACTTCAAAGATGCCGTAGAGGCCCTGCTTCACTGGGTCGGTCTCAGAGGTAGCCGCGTGGGCCATGGGCGCGGAGCCCAGACCGGCCTCATTGGAGAAGACGCCCCGCTTGACGCCCCAGGTGATGACCATCATCATGGAGCCCACAGTGCCGCCGGTGACGCCGGAGGGAGTGAAGGCCCCCACAAAGATGTCGCGGAAGACTGCGGGGAGGGTGGCGGCATTGAAGATGACCACCACCAGACAGGCCACGATGTAGACCACCGCCATAAAGGGGACCAGCTTTTCACAGACGGCACCCAGGCGCTTGATGCCGCCGAAAAGGACGAAGGCAGTCAGGGCAGCCAGGATGAGGCCCAGGATCAGGTTCACGGTCTTCTGCCCGGCAAAGTCGGGGTTGAACGCAGTGATCACGGTGTTGACAGAGCTGGTGATGTTGCCTACCTGAACGGCATTGCCGATGCCGAAGGCAGCCAGGGCGGCAAAGATGCAGAAAAGGACACTCAGCCACTTCCAGTTCTTGCCCAGACCCTTTTGGATGTAATACATGGGACCACCCACCCAGTCCCCCAGTTCGTTTCTCTCCCGGAACTTGACCGCCAGCAGGACCTCGGAATATTTGGTACACATGCCGATCAGAGCGGTGATCCACAGCCAGAAGATGGACCCGGGACCACCCAGGGTGACGGCGGCGGTGATGCCGGCGATGTTGCCGGTGCCCACAGTGCCGGCCAGGGCGGTGGACATGGCCTGGAAGGGGGTGATCTCGCCCTCTGCGGCCTCTCCCCTTTGGAGGACCTTGCCCAACGTGTTCTTCATTGCGTAGCCGAATCTGCGGAACTGGACGCCCGCCGTGCGGATGGACAGCAGGATGCCCGCGCCAACCAACAGGATCAGCATGGGAGGGCCCCATACGATCCCGTTGATCGCATTGTTGATGCTCTCAATGATTGTCATGCAAATCTCTCCTTTTTTCTCAGCGTTCTGTCAGGAAACGCAGGTCTTGGAAGCTCCCCTGACGAATCCCTCTTACACTGGTTATTTTATTCTATTCTGGAAGAAATTTCTGTCGCAATCTGTAGATTTTTAGGCATCCAAGCATCCCGGGAGACTTTTGTAATTCCAGCCAAACTATTCATATTTTCAAACAACAGCTTTGTGATATTTGTCTGCGCCTCTCCCCCTGCCCGCTGTATCCAGAGAAAAAATGGAGCGCCATGCCGTGCACAGCGCTCCGTTTCCAGGGAAATCTCACACCGGTTCCCTTCCGGTTTTGCTTGTCTCCAGACCCAAATCAGAGGGACAGGGCCTTTTTGATCACCAGGGCCTCCCGCACTTTTTCGGCAATCCCCTCAGCCGTGATGGCATAGGCCTCCAGGACCTTCTGGGCTGCGCCGGAGCGGCCGAACTCGTCCTCCACGCCGTGGCGGATCACCGGCACGGGGCAGGCGGCGGACAGGTACTCGGATACCGCGCTGCCCAGGCCGCCCACGACATTGCCCTCCTCAGTGGTGACGATGCAGCCGGTCTCCCGGGCAGCGGCCAGAAGGATCTCTTCATCCAGGGGCTTGATGGTATGCATGTCAATAACCCGGACGGAGACCCCTTCCTCCTCCAGGATCTCGGCGGCCTTCAGGGCCATCTGGACGTTCATGCCCACAGCCACCACAGTGACGTCGGCGCCGTCCCGGACCAGCACGCCCTTGCCGATCTGGAACTGGTAACCCTCCAGGCTGTCGGTGACGGTCTCCACCGCCAGACGGCCCAGACGCATGTAGGCGGGGCCGTCATAGGCCAGCAGGGCCTTCACGGCCTCCCGCATCTCGTTGCCGTCGCAGGGACACAGGACGGTCATGTTGGGGATGGCCCGCATGATGGCCAGGTCCTCAATGCACTGATGGGTGGCGCCGTCCTCGCCCACGGACAGACCGCCGTGGGAGCCAATGACCTTCACGTTCAGGCCGGGGTAGGCCACGCTGTTACGCACCTGCTCCCAGGCGCGGCCAGCGGAGAACATAGCGAAGGAGTTGACAAAGGGCTTCTTGCCGCAGGTGGCCAGACCGGCGGCCACGCCCACCATGTTGGCCTCGGCGATGCCCATGTTGAAGAAGCGGTCGGGATGGGCCTTGCTGAACTCCTTGGTCATGGTGGAGCCGGACAGGTCGGCGTCCAGAACCACCAGATCAGGCTCCTGGTCGGCCAGCTCCACCAGCGCCTTGCCGTATGCGGCACGGGTTGCGATCTTCTCAGCCATGTTACTTGCCCTCCTTCTCTGCCAGGGCGGCTGCCAGCTCGCCCCGGGCCTTTTCATACTGCTCTGCGTTAGGCGCCTTGCCGTGCCAACCGGCGTCGTTCTCCATGAAGGAGACCCCCTTGCCCTTGACGGTCTTTGCCAGGATCACAGTGGGAGCGCCGGTGTTGGCCTTAGCCTGCGCAAAGGCGGCAGACAGGGCGGCGAAGTCGTGGCCGTCGGCCCGGATAACGTTCCAGCCAAAGGCCTCCAGCTTCTTGTCCAGGGGTTCGCTGGGCATCACGTCAGCGGTCTTGCCGTCGATCTGGAGCCCATTCACGTCGATAACGGCGCAGAGGTTGTCCAGGCCGTACTTGGCGGCACTCATGAAGGCCTCCCAGACCTGGCCCTCTTCGATCTCGCCGTCGCCCAGGACGGAATAGACCCGATAGTCCTTCTTGTCCATCTTGCCGGCCAGAGCCATGCCCACAGCGGCAGAGATCCCCTGACCCAGGGAGCCGGTGGACATATCCACGCCCTTCACATGGCGCATCTCAGCATGGCCGGACATGTGACCGTCGATGCTGCGGAAGAGCTTCAGCTCCTCTTCGGGGAAGAATCCCCGCTGAGCCAGGATGGGATACAGGGCGGGGGTGCAGTGACCCTTGGACAGGACGAACCGGTCCCGGTCAGGGTTGGTAGGATCCTTGGGATCCACGTTCATCACGTCAAAGTACAGAACGGTGAGGATATCCATGGCGGAAAAAGAACCGCCCAGGTGGCCGGACGCACAGTTATATACCATGTCCAGTCCCAGAAGCCGCCCCTTCGCCGCGGCGACCTCCAGCGTTTGCATATCTGTTTTCATATCGTTGCCTCCTATCAGACCGCGAATGTTCATAATCGAATATAGTGTAACATGGAAATTTTCTCAGGTCAATTCTCTTTCTCGTCTTGCATTTCTCTTTTGATTCCATTATAATGTGGTTCAGCCCCAATCCGGGTGTAGCGAAGGTGGTATCGCGCTTGATTTGGGTTCAAGAGACCGGGCGTTCGAGTCGCCCCACTCGGACCAAAAGCCTCTGAAATCAGTTGATTTCAGAGGTTTTTTCTTTGTCTATTGCGGCGCATTGTATGCAGAGAGCGCGGAGCACATCGTTACCAAACTGGCCCGGTTCCACCTTCATCAATGGCAATGGCCGCACGGGGCGCTTGCTGGTCAATCTGGAACTGATGAGGGCCGGTTTTCCCCCATTGACATCAAGTTCACGGATCGCCTGGCCTACTACAACGCTTTTGATGCGTATCATGCGAAGCATGACCTGTCGGCTATGGAGAAACTGTTCGCCGGATATATCAACGAGCGGTTGAACTGGTATCTGTCCATGCTGCAGGAGAAATAATTTGACGTTAAAGAGCGGTCGGTTTTTAGCTGACCGCTCTTTGCTTGTGTGCAGATTTGCGTTTATCCCATGATCCCGATTTTGCTGCCGTTCTCATACATATCCGCGCTCTACGATGACCATGTGGACGGTATCGCCGTCGCCTTTGCCCAGCTGCGCACGGATGGCTTTCAGCATTCCCAGGATATAGCAGACCGAGCCGTCCTCATTTTTCACGCCCATGTTGACGATGCTGCCGTCATAAGGGATGCCGTCAAAGGTGGCATGCACCTTAACGCGGCCCTTGCCGAACTCCTCCCGGATGTTCCAGGGGAAGACCACATAGGCACCGCCTTTTTCCGGCAGTTCACGGATGACTGCGTCGTATTCATACGTTTTGCTCACAGCCGCACCTCCAGGAATTATTTCCCGTTGGCGGCTTCGCACCACCGGGCGATCTCGGCCACCAGTTCCAGAGGCAGCGGCCGGTCAATGGGCAGACGGATCGTTCCCTTGCTGGTCTGATACTCCGTCAACCGGTCAGCAAAAACCTCCACCGCCTCGGCGCCGGGATACAGCCCGATATGCTTCCTGGACGCCGCAAACTGGATCAGGTTGCGCCCCTTCCAGAAGGTGGGCATGCTCCAGGAGATTTTCTCCCTGGCTTCCGGAATCGCCCCACGGATGGTTTCCTGAAGCTGCCGCAGGAGCGGCTGCACTTCTTCCGGCTGCTCCCGGATATACTCCTCAATGGTCTCCGGCGCTTTTCCACAGTAATGATTTTGGTTGACGTTGCGGAAGTTTCTTCCGCACTTCGGACAGGTCCACATTGTTGTCACCCCCGCGCTATTCATGTCTGAGTATCTTCTCCAATGCCTTCCCCTTGGCCAGCTCGTCGATCAGCTTGTCCAGATAACGGATCTCCCGCATGAGGGGATCTTCTATATTCTCCACCCGCACACCGCAGACGGAGCCTTTGATCAGCACACGGTTGGGGTTCAGACAGGGAGCCTTGGTAAAAAACTCGCCGTAGGTGGTGTCTGTTTCCAACAGCCGCGCCAGCTCCTCTGCGCTGTATCCGGTCAGCCAGGTCACAACAGTCTGTACTTCCTCTGCTGTGCACCCCTTCCGGACGGCCTTGTTTTCCAGCAGGGAGTAGACCTTGGCAAAGGACATCTGAAATACTTTTTCGTTGCTCATGAGCAGTCCCTCTCTGTTAGGTTTGGTATGATGGATATAGTTTATCACATCCCATCGTCTTTGTACATCACGGTATCCGACAAAAGCGCTGCACATACGGAATACACACAGAAGGAAACGATCCGCAGCAAAACTGATGGGTAAAATCATCGGGAATTTTTCCCCTCTGTATAAAAGAGAAAAGGGCCGATCAAAGCACTGCCTTGACGAAACAAAAGAACTGTGATAACTTGGTAAAATAGGTGAAAATGGTCGATGAGAATACCCACAACCGATTCTGTATATGGAAGGGAAGTACCGTTATGCGTAAAAATCGGACTTTTTGGAAACGAGCGCTCCCGGCCTTTATTCTTCTGATTTGCATTATTGTGAGTTTTGTCGTCTACCTCGACGCCAACCGCTGCATGACGGTGGATCGAAACGCCAAATATGTGGAGGACGCGGCGACCCAGACAGCAAAGCGAATCGATGACCTGCTTGTCAGCGCAGAGAACAGCATCAGCGCCATCGCCCATCTGTACGGACAGACCATGGACCCGGAGCGGGTGGATGTGGAGACGCTGCAGAAACTGACGGATGACACGCCCTTTGACTATATCGGCATTGCGGGAGCCGATGGCATTTACACCGACAACCGCGGAAAGCAGGCGCAGGTTTCGGACCGTTTCTATTTTCAGGACGGTATGAAAGGCCATTCCGGGATGGACATCATCTTCAATGGCCGGGTCGCCCATGAAAATCTGATGATTTTTTATGCCCCGTTGTGGCACAACGGAGAGGTGGCAGGTGTTCTTACCGGGCGCTAATGGCGAGAAGCAGATGCGGGAGATCATTTCCACCACCTATTTTGAGGAGCCGGCCGGGACCTACCTGTGTCTGGCGGATGGAACGGTATTCTCCAGCTCCAACAATACGGATCCGCCGGAAAATATCATTACCTCACTGCGCCAAAGAGAGGGCGCGGATCAGACAGCGGTGGAGATGTTGGCCGATGCTCTGGAGAATGGAAGTTCCGGCAGCCTGACCTATTCAAACGCGCATGGGACCAACGCGGCGTATGTGACCAAACTGCCGGGGAAAGACTGGACGCTTTTGCAGGTGTTCCCCATCAAGGTCACCAACGCCATGCTGAACGAGTCCAACGCCATGGCCGTATACCTGGAACTGTGGTTGATCCTTTTGTTCGCCGGATATATTCTGATTCTGGTGGTGGAAAACCGGCGGCAGAAGGCAAAGCTGACCATGGAAAAGCAGGAGATGCGGGACATTGTCGAAAGCACCTCCCAGCTGTTCACCAGATTTGTTCTCGTTGATTTGAAGAACGATTCCTATGAATATCTGAAAACTGATGTCCGGGAACCCGGAGAAGCGGATGGCGGTGACTCCGGGGAGAAGCTCCCGCAGAATGGGATATACTCTCAGCTCCGGAATTATTGGAATGCCCGCCTCATTCAGGAAGATGAGCATGTGCGGAATCAGTTGACGATCCGTTCCATCCAACGGGATCTGACAGAGGACACGCCTTATCTCCAGTACGAGTATCGGCTTCATGACGATGGCATCCGCTGGGATCAGATTTTTGTTCTGTGCCTGAAGCGGGAGAATAGTGTCCCTATCTCCGTGCTGATGGCGATCCAGGATGTGACGGAACTGAAAGAAGCAGAGCTGCAAAAACGGATAGCCATGGAAGATGCCTACCTGGCAGCCAAGGCAGCCAACGAGGCCAAAAGCACCTTCCTGTCCAACATGAGCCACGATATGCGCACCCCCATGAACGCAATTATCGGGTTCTCCACCCTGCTGGACCGGGATGCCGAGCAGCCGGATAAGGTGCGGGAGTATGGCGGGAAAATTGTTGCATCCGGCCAGCATTTGCTGCGTCTCATCAATGATGTACTGGACATGTCCAAGATTGAAAGCGGCAAAAACACCCTGAATATTGCAGCGTTCAGCTTGGCGGAACTGCTGGAAGAACTGAATGCGGTGACACAGCCCAAGGTTCGCGAGAAGAAGCAGACCCTGCGCGTCAAGGTATGCGATGTGGAGGGAGACCACTTTCTGGGCGACAGACTGCGGCTGAGTCAGATCCTGTTGAACCTGCTGTCCAACGCGCTGAAGTACACCCAGGAAGGCGGACACATCGAACTGACCATCCTTGGTCTGCCCCAGGTTTCCAAGGGCTATGCCCACCTGCGCTTCCAGGTGCAGGACAACGGCATAGGGATGCGCCCGGAGTTTGTGGAACATATCTTCGATCCCTTTTCCCGGGAGCATAACAGCACTGTCAGCGGTATCCAGGGCACCGGTTTGGGCATGACCATCACCAAGAATCTGGTGGACCTGATGGGCGGTACCATCTCCGTGGAAAGTGTTCCGGGAGAGGGCAGCACCTTCCAGGTGGAACTGGAACTGCGGTACGGAGAGCGGTCGGCGGAAACTGGCCGGCAGAGGCCGGAGGCCCTTCCGTCTTCCGGCGGCAATGCACTGGAAGGCCTGCGGATGCTGGTGGCGGAAGACAACAACATCAACGCGGAGATCCTGGAGGAGCTTCTGTCCTGCGAGGGCGTGAGCTGTGAGCGGACGGTAAATGGTCAGGAGGCACTGGAACGCTTCCGTCAAACGCCCCCGGATTATTACGACGCAGTGCTGATGGATATCCAGATGCCGGTGATGAACGGTTATGAGACGGCCCGGGCCATTCGGGATCTGGACCGGCCCGATGGGAAAACGATCCCTATCGTGGCCATGACTGCCAACGCCTTTGCGGACGATGTTCAACATGCGATGGAGGCAGGTATGAACGCCCATATCTCAAAGCCCATCGACATGGTGACGCTGCGGAGCGCTTTGGAGAAGCTGATCCATCCCGGCAGCAAGAACTGATTGCGGGGGATAGGAACCCTCTCGGTGAAGATTGAAGACAAACTTCATGAAATAAGGAGTCGTCAGCCTCGTGAAAATACTGTATTTCGACATTGCTGCAATTATTATTGTGAGCATTCTGCTCACATCTCTGATCATTCGCAAGATGGTGAGCGGAAGATCAAACAAACTGTTTTTGCTGCTTGTCATCCTCATTTTGATTCCGACTGTTTTGGATTTGTGGGCAGAGGCCTTTGGGATCTGGATCCCTGCAAAAGAATCGAATACTCTGCTGCGTCAAATACTATGCTACAGCTATTTCTTCCTTCGCAATCTGACCCCCCTTGTGTATCAGTTGTTTATCTGTGCGGTTACGGATACCTGGCATATCCAGATGAAAAACAAATGGATGAACGGGATCCTTTTCACACCCTATGTGGTCGTTTGCGGTATGCTGCTTACCAATCCGATCCATCATTTGGTGTTTTACATCGACGATGCTCTTGTCTATTCCCGGGGGGCGCTGATGTATGTACTGTATGGAGTCTCTTTCTTCTATCTCTTCTATGGAATTATCTATCTGTTTACTTATAAAAAAATGCTGGCCGCCGACAAGTTCATTGCGCTGATGCTGATGTATCCCCTCAATGCCCTTGCGATCCTGATTCAGATGTTTTTTCCCACATGCCTGGTGGAAATGTTCATGACATCCTTGATGACCCTTCTGATTGCCCTTGTGATCCAGCGGCCGGAGGAGATCATCAATCCGATCCTCGGGATACGCAATTACGTTTCCTTTACTTCCGACATGAAGAAGGCATACTCCATTGACAAGCCGGTATGGATCATTTTTGCAAAGTTGGTCAATTATCCATCGGTTGTGTCCCTTCTGGACTCTAATACCGCCAATCTTCTGCTGAAAAAGGTCGCGGCAGATCTGTCCTTGGTCTCCAGGGAAGAACATCTGTCAATGGATCTGTACTATCTGGAAAATGGGCTGTTTGCCTTTGTGTCGGAAAAGAATCTGCCTGAAAAGCTGCGTGTAACAGCGCAGCAGGTTTCGGAGACTTTGACAGAACCAAAACAGCTTGGGCAGTTTGAACTTGATCTGGAGCCCTGCATCTGCGTTCTGCGGTGTCCGGAGGATATCAACGCGTATGAGCGCCTGCTCCCCTTTGGAAACTCCCTCCATACCTATTTCCCGTCCGATGGCACGGTCCATGTTCTCTCGGAGGAAAAAGAACAGCGTATGTTCCGGCTGCGCAATGAGATCGACGGGATCATCCGCCATGCACTTGCCGAAAAGCGGTTCCAGATGTATTATCAGCCGATTTATTCCGCCGCTGAAAAGCGCTTTTTATCTGCGGAGGCACTCATTCGTCTATACGACGAAACCTATGGCTATATTTCGCCGGAGTTGTTGATCTCTGCGGCCGAAAAAAACGGGATGATCCTCCAAATCGGAGAGTTTGTTCTGGAGGATGTCTGCCGTCTCCTTGCCAAATGCAAACAGGGCGGCGTGGCGATCGACTATATCGAGATCAATCTGTCCATGGCACAGTGTATTCAGAAAGATCTGAAGGACACGGTAATGGATCACATACAAAAGCATCATCTGAAGCCGGAACAGATCAATTTGGAGATCACAGAGACCATTGCCAACACGGCCCAGGACATCGTGGAAGAAAACATACAGAATCTTTCAAAAGAAGGGATCAGCTTTTCCCTGGACGATTACGGTACCGGTTATTCCAATATCAGCAGAATTTTGTCGCTGCCATTCCGCATTGTCAAGCTGGACAAGAGTTTTGTAGAGAAGCGGAATGATGGCAAAATGCGAATTGTTCTGAAGAACACGATTCGCATGTTAAAGGCCATCGGCGCAGAAATTGTGGTGGAGGGCGTGGAGACAAAAGAGGACCTGCAGCATTTTCTTGCGCTGGGATGTGACTACATACAGGGATATTATTTCTCAAAACCTTTGTCGGAGCAGGAATTTGTGGCATTTATGCAGAGCCCTCCGCCGGTGGAGGAATGACAAAGAAAACAGGAAAGCCGCTGCTCCGAAACCGATGCAGCTGTTTTCCTGTTTTTTGTAAAAATTGATTTATGAGATCCAAAGAGCCTCCTTTGTCAGAAGGGAGGCTTTTTCGTCAAATCACCCCTGCTTCCCTGCCTTTGCCTTGCAGATGAGCTGGGTCATGGTGCCCATGGGACAAAAGACGCACCAGGACCGGGGCTTGAACAGGGCCATCATCACCAGACCGATAAGGGTGGAGGTGAGCATGATGCTGTAGAACCCGAAGGCGAACTGGGCCACCCCGGGGGAGAACACCGTGCCGTGGTAGGCAAAGTGCCAGGGGACCTTAAAGGTCCACAGGAGCTTCACCACCTGGGCCAGATCCCGGGCGCCGGCAAAGACCAGGTAGGTGTTCCACAGCATCACCAGGAACATCACCAGGAAAAAGACCAGGAAGCCGTAACGGAAGGCCTTGGAACGCATCCACTTTGGCATATCCCGCTTCCGGGACAGGCCGAACCGGCCGCCCAGCAGAGTAAAAAACTGCCCCCGGTCACAGAGGAGGTTACAGTAGACCTTGTTCCATCGGGTGCAGGCCAGGATCAGGGGGGCGAAGAAGAAAACCAGGCCCACCCAGGCGAAGAGGATGTTGAAAAAGCCCAGCCCAATGTAAATGGGGGTCAGGATAAAGAGGTAATCGTACCAGTGCTTCTGCTGTTTCATGCGGGCACCTCCAGGGCGACGATCTCGATGATGGAGGCGGGACATTCCTTGGCGCATTTTTTGCAGCCCACGCAGCGTTCCTCATCCACCTGGGCGTAGAGCCCCTTATAAATGGACAGGGCACGCTTGGGGCAGACCTTGACGCAGCTGCCGCAGGACACGCAGGCCTTCTGGTCCACCACTGCTTTTCGTTTCTTCATAAAATCCTCCTTTGGAAAAACGATTTCCTCCAGAGCGTACAGGAATCCGGCGGTCCCTTTCCGTGACCAGGTCACGTTTCAGGGATCCGCCGGATCTCTTTGCGTATTATGGCTTGCAGAACACCAGACGCAGGGTGTCCAGAAGCTGCCCGATGTCGATGGGCTTGGTGAGGAACCCGTTCATGCCGTGCTCGGCGGCCTCCCGCTTGTCCTCCTCGAAGGCGTTGGCCGTCATGGCCAGAATGGTGATGTTGGCAAGGTAGGGGTCCTCCAAAGCGCGGATACGCCGGGTGGCCTCGTAGCCATTCATCACCGGCATCTGAATGTCCATAAGCACCAGGTCATAGTCCCCGGGCCTGGACTGCTCTACCAGTTTCACCGCCTCCGCGCCGTTTTCGGCGGTGTCCACCCGGAAGCCGTACTCGCTCAACAGCTCCACCGCGATCTCCCGGTTGAGCTCGTTGTCCTCGGCCAGCAGAATGCGCTTGTCCCGGAATTCCTCCTGGCCCTCCGCTGTGGGCAGGCCACGGCCATTCTCGGCTTGCTGATAGCCCAGGGAGGTCAGCAGGGACTCCCGAAGGTCGGACAGGAACATGGGCTTGGCACAGAATGCGGTCACGCCGGCTGCCCTGGCCTCCTCCTCGATATCCGTCCAGTCGTAGGCAGTGAGAATGATGATGGGGGTGCTCTCCCCGACCTCCCGCCGGATCTGCCGGGTGACTTCGATGCCGTTCATATCCGGCAGCCGCCAGTCGATGATGTAGGCGTGGAAGGCGTCGTTCATCTCGCTGGCCTGCCTGGAGCGGAGAACCGCCTCCCGGCCCGACAGGGTCCATTCCGAGCGCATCCCCACCTGGACCAGCATCCTGGTCACGCTGTCGCAGGTGGCGAAATCGTCATCCACCACCAGGGCCTTCAGGCCCTCCAGTTCCTTGATCTGCTCCACGCTTCTGCGCTCATTCTGGAGCCGCAGGGTCAGGTTGATGATGAACTCGGTGCCCTTTCCCTGCTCTGTGACCACCCGGATGGTACCGCCCATCATGTCAATGATATTTTTGGCAATGGACATACCCAGGCCGGTGCCCTGGATCTTGCTGACGGTGGAGGTCCGCTCCCGCTCGAAGGGCTCGAAGATACGCTGCGCAAACTCCTGGCTCATGCCAATGCCGGTGTCCTTGACCCGGATCTCATACCGTCCCTTCCCCTCCGGGGCGCTGTGGAGCTGGGCCACGCGGATGGAGATACTGCCGCCCGCCGGGGTGAACTTGATGGCGTTGGATATCAGGTTCAGCAGGACCTGATTCAGCCGCATCTTGTCGCAGTAGACGTCCTCGTCGGTCACATCCAGGGTGTCCATGTACAAATCCAGCTGTTTCGCGTGGATCTGACCGCTGACGATGGTTTTGATATCGTGGAGGATATCCGACAGGTTGGCCTCGGCCTCCTCCAGCTGGATCTTGCCGCTCTCGATGCGGCTCATGTCCAGCACGTCGTTGATGAGACTGAGCAGGTGGTTGCTGGCGGAGAGGATTTTGGCCAGATAGTCCTTCACCTTTTCGGTGTTCTCCACGTTGGCCGCCGCCAGCGTGGTGAAGCCGATCACGGCGTTCATGGGCGTGCGGATATCATGGGACATGTTGGAGAGGAAGGTACTCTTGGACCGGTTGGCCACCTCCGCCGCATGGAGGGCGTCCTCGGCGGCCAGACGCAGCTTGTTCAGGGTCTGGTTGTTCTCCTGCTCGATCTCGATGACCCGGTTGCGGTTCCGGACCTTGAGAACGCCGCTGACGGTCAGCACCATCATCACAGCCAGCAGGCCCAGGAAGGCCAGCAGCACGCCAATGGTGGAGTTCATCATGTTCACGGTTTCCACGGCGATGTACTCCGCCGGGATCAGCAGCATCAGGGTCATTTCGTAGGTATCCAGGCCGGCCAGACAGTAGTAGTACTCCGTCCCGTCCAAAAGGATATTGGACACTGCCACCCCATTGGCCGCCATCTGCTCTTTGATATCGTCAAAGCTCCGGCCCTGGATATACTCCGCCTGATCCAGTGCCTTATAGATATTCCGAACCCCGAAGATATCATCCTCTGCGTCGTAATAGGCCAGCAGCCCGTTCTCCTTGATCATGTAAGTGGCCGCTTTTCCGCCATAGGACTCCGAGGTGTAATATTGCTGCAGCGTCTCCATGTCCTTCAGCAGGACCAGATGGGTGAGCCGTTCCTGGTGCTCCCCCTCTCCCACGATCACCGGGGTATCCATCTTCAGGACGAAGGCCAAGAAGGTGCCGTCAACGTTGCTGGTGTCCGAGACGAAGGTGTGGCGGACCTCTCCGTCGGCCAGCCGGTTGATATCGCCCCAGATCCCCTTTTCCCCCTCGCGCAAAAGGGCTCTGCCCTTGGAATCCAGGAACATCACCCGGGAGCCATAGCGCTCTGTGACGAACTGCTGCTCCAGGGCGGCAATATCCCGGACCACCGCTGCGTCGTCGGGATATTGCCTGCCCTCAATGGTGTGTTCGATGCTGGTGAGATAGTTCCAGTGGGTCTCCAGCCCGTATTCCAGGTTGGTCCGAATCTGAACGATCATCTCCTCCAGTTGATCGGATCGCTCCCGCACGGTCTGCCCCATCATGTAGGACCGGACATACAGGAGTCCCACACAGAGAACCGCCATGAACCCCAGTCCGAACAGCACCGGCACGATATATTTTTTTAACCGTTCTCCCTGGGTCATGCAAACGCTCCTTTAATGTCCGCTCCTTCTATGCGTCAGTGCAGGGTGATGTAATCGGTGGGAGCCTCCAGCTGGCCGCCCTCCTCCACCAGGCGCTTGTAGACATATTCCTTGACCTTGAGGACGTCGTCATTAAAGTCCTCACAGCCGATCTCCTCCATGATCACGGGCATATACCAGTCCCGGTCACCGAAGATCAGCACGGAGTACACTGCCTCCCGGTCCAGCTCCTCTCCATTCACCGTCAGGGCGTTGAGGGTATAGCCGCCATCCTCGGTTCTGGAAATGTCCATTTCGAAACCGCTGGACACATACAGGGTGCTGTCGGTGCAGACAGCGCCGCGGTTGTCCTTCAGGGCCAGGGTAGCTTCCACCATCCGGTATACCTGCTCGCCGGTCAGGTCGGCCACCACCGGCCAGCCGCCGTCATTTTTGGTGAGATAGCTCAGGTCGTTCTCCGTGTAATCGCCCTCGTAGATATCGCTGCTGATGTAGCAGGCCTGGGCGAACAGCAGGTCCACGCCTGCCTCCGCCCGGATCGTGTTGCAGATAGCGGAGGCCGCCTGATCACCGTGCTCCTCCGTGAAGTCTTTGGAATAGTAGGTGTCGATGTGGGCCACCACCTGATCTGCCGGGTTCTCTGCCGCCAGCAGGGCATTGAAGGCGTCAAAGGCCTCCTGGGGGGTGGCGACCTCCTGCTTCAGGATCTGCTGCACCACTTCTCTGGAAATGCGGAACATATCGTTGGAGGCCAGGCGGATATACATCTTATTTTCATCGATGAAAGGCTTCAGGTTGTCCAGCTCGGGCAGCAGTTCCAGGTTCACGTTCTTGTTATAGGGGATCATATTTTTGCCATAGGCGATGTGCTCCAGGCCCTCCTGGTTCAGCATGGCCGCCATGATGTCCAGGATCAGCTGTTCCCGCTCCGGGTCCTCCATGGCCTTCTTGCTGGCAGCCACCTGGAAGGCGGGGTAGGTCAGATACCAGTTGTCCTCCTCGGTGTCGCCGAAATAGGGCATCAGCAGGGGCACATCCTCGCCCCGACCCCGGAAGGTGATGACGTCCGCGCCGGTCCCCCGATACATGGCGGCCTTGCCCTCCAGGAACAGGTCCTTGGGGGCCCGGTTCTCCATGGCCGCGTCGGTCTCATCCAGGCCCACCTTGTCCTTCATGTCGAAGAACTTTTCAAAGACGGGCATCCAGACCTTCTCAGAGAGCTGGTTGGTGGCGCCGCTCTCATACTGCTGCCGCCACTCCCGGCCCTCCATGGTCAGAAGCTGGGCGATGGAGAAGCCCTGGAGGGTCTCCATGCAGGTGTAGTCCGAATCAAAGTCCGAGACAAAGCCCTGGATCCCCTCCGCCTCAAAGGCCTCGCAGGCCGAGATAAAGGAGGCGTAGTCCGTGGGGACGGGAATGTTGTACTCCTCAAACAGGGTCTTGTTGATGATGAGGCTGTCCACCTCCGCGCAGGCGGGGAGCCAGTTCACCGTGCCGTCATCATAGGTGTAGTTTTCCAGATAGGAGCCGTAGAAGGTGGAGGCCAGCTCCGTGTCGCACAGGTCGTAGAGCATGTCCTTCAGCAATACGGCGTCCTTCAGGGCAAACCGCCGTACGGTCAGGATGTCCGGCAGATCACCGTGGTCGTTCCGATAGCGGTAGTAGTCGGTGGAGTTGTTGGCCAGGATAAACTCAAACTCCACCTCGGGGAAGCTTTCGCACAGATACTGGGCGTAGCTCTCCAGCAGCTGGTTGCCCCAGAGGGCCACCGTCACCGTTTCCTTTTTCTCAGACGCCGCCGGCTGTTCCGCGGTATCTCCGCCGCATCCGGCCAGCAGGGTGGCCGCCAGAAGGCAGGCCATCAGCAGGCTGATACATTTTTTCCATTTCATTCTCTTTTCTTCCTTTCCGGCAGTGTCCCTTTTCTTTATACAGGATAGCACTGCATAATAATGGATTCTGCATTATACCACATAATATATAACAAGTAAACATTTTTAGACAAAATTACCTCTTGCACTTTCTCTTCCCTTGTGCTATATTGCAATCAGAAAGGGTGATACCAATGTGGTAACGCTCTTCAGATACAAACAAATGTGTGAGTTTTTTGCAAATCCCTACCCCCTAAATCCGCAGAAAGAGAGGTTAATCAAAGATGTTAGATATCAAGAACCACCAGGAATGACCCTTGGCTGTTGTAGGTTACCGATGCAGCAGTCAAGGGTCATTTCTTTTTCTCGATTCTCGAAAAAAACACTTGCAAAACGCGGAAGAGTGTGCTATGATAATTAAGCTGTCAGCGAGACGGCGATATATCCGGGTGTGGCGAAGTTTGGTATCGCGCTTGAATGGGGTTCAAGAGGCCTTGAGTTCGAATCTCAACACTCGGACCAAAAAAGTCCTGATTTCTCAACGAAATCAGGACTTTTTTGCGCCTTCCCAGTTGTGGAAATGGCCCAACTCACCTTATACTATTCCGTGTTGATTCAGTTCTACCGCAGAATCTCCGGCGCCAGCTTTGTGCGTCGTTTTTTTGATATGGATATAACGTGGATAAGCCACACCAATAGTGGCCATATCGACGACACTGCGGGCAGCGCTCGCGTCCGGATGGCGAAGCTGCTCCATTGGTGGAATCCTGTTAAAGGTTTTTGTAAAACCTATTGACTACCGAACGATAGGTAGTTATAATATAGAAACTGGAACGTCTCTTCCTTTCGGCTGCGTGGTCATCGGGTCATTTCCCGAACAAGCTTGCCGTTGCTATGCAAAATTTTGATAAGGACGCATCGCCCATGTTTATCACATCATTATGGACCTGAAACGCCGAATCATGTCATTCATCGAAAAGCGGAACCTGTTAGAAAACAAGGAGGAACAAAAATGAACATTACTTACGAACACAAACCCGAAATGACCCTGATCGGCTTTTCCACCTCCATCCGACCGGAGGATGGATATATCAAATGCCCCGAGTTCTGGGACAAGGAGTATGCCCGGAAATATGAAAAGCTCTGGCAGACGATGAAGCCGGAAACCCCGGTTGAAAAGGCCATCCTGGAAAACGGCGTGGGCCTGTTCGCCATCTGCGATGAGAAGGAAGGGGCCTTTGAATACTGGATCGCCGGGCTGTACAAGGGCGGCCAGGTGCCGGAGGGGCTGAAGCTCTACACCTTCCCGGAAAGCGACTGGGCGATGTTCTCCGCCAAGGGGCCGCTGCCCGGCTCCCTGCAAAGGCTGAACACCCAGGTCTGGGAGGAGTGGTACCCGGAGGAAGGGCAGAAATACCGGGGCAACGGAAACGCCATGCTGGAGGTCTACTCCCCCGGCGATATGCAAAGCCCCGATTACGAGTGCGGCATCTGGGTGCCCATCTGCAAGCCCATCGAACAGAGTGAGCAGGAAGCCGCTGAGACCGTTTCAACCATGACGATCACCGGCATCTTGTAAGCAAAACGGAAAGGGTGGAGCGAATATGAGCTGTATTCTGAGAAAGTGGCGCCGTTCGGACGCAAAGGATCTGGCGGCGGCGCTGAGCAATGAAAACGTTCTGAACAACCTGCGGGATGGGCTGCCCTTTCCCTACACAGAGCAGGATGCCCATGACTACATTATCACCATGCTGTCCTCAAACGAAAACAGCACCTTTGCCTATGCCATCACCGTCGATGACCGGGCTGTGGGCAGCATCGGAGCCTTCCGGCAGGGCAATATCCACCGTCAAACGGCGGAGCTGGGTTACTATCTGGCGGAGGAATACTGGGGGCGCGGCATCATGACGGAGGCCATTCAGCAGCTTTGCGGCATCGTCTTTGAGACCACCGATATTCTCCGCATCTATGCCGAACCGTTCGCCTACAACACGGGCTCCCGGCGGGCCTTGGAGAAGGCCGGCTTCCGCTATGAGGGCACCATGAAAAACAATGCCGTGAAAAACGGCAAGGTTCTGGATATGGCGCTTTACAGCCTGACCCGGACCACAGAGCCGTATCCCGTCCGCAGACTGACCAGTGAGGAAATTCCACAGGCGCTGGCGCTGTGCTGGCGGGTGTTTCAGGAATTTGAAGCCCCGGAATATTCTCCCGCAGGCGTCGCCGCGTTCCGGGAAAGCCTGGACGATCCGGAGCGCACCAGGAGCCTGACTTTCTATGGCGCCTTTGACGAAGAAAAGCTGGTGGGCGTGCTGTGTATGAGACCACCGCAGCACATTGCGGATTTCTTCGTGGACGCGGCCTATCACCGCCGTGGGATCGGCAGGCGGCTGTTTGAGGCCATGCGAAAGGATTTCAACCAGCAGGAATTCACGGTAAATTCCTCGCCCTACGCCATCAAGGTGTATCAACACCTCGGTTTTGAACCCACAGCCGGCGAGCAGGAGGAGAACGGTCTGCGGTTCACGCCGATGAAATATGGAAGCGATAAACGCATAAACGAAGGATCATAATAATCGGAGAAGAGACCGCAGACAAAAAGCAGCACGGCGAAGAGCATCGCCGTGTTGCAAAGTGGAATCTTTTGGACAGGCGTTTCAGAAATCTGGGCCGCGGCAAATGCTTGGCTTCCCCTGCCCTTCTGTCACTCCAAGATGGTTCCATCAATGGAGATCGTGACGACCTGCCAGGGAATAAACTTCCCGCTGGCCTGCAGTGCTTGTTTTGCCGCCATTTCCAATCCGCCGCAGCAGGGCACCTCCATGCGCAGGACCGTCACGCTTTGAATGTCATTCTCCGCAAGGATCCGCGTCAGCTTTTCGCTGTAATCCACGGAATCCAGCTTCGGGCAGCCCACCAGCGTGACCTTCCCCTTCATGAACGTTTCGTGAAAGGCGGCATACGCATACGCGGTGCAATCTGCCGCGATCAACAGCTTTGCCCCGTCAAAATAGGGGGCGTTCACAGGGGCTAGCTTGATCTGGACCGGCCAGTTCCGCAGCCTTGAGGTCGAAACCGGCGGGACCCAAGACTCCCTTTCCGGCTGTTCCGCCTGGTTCATCTGGCGAATCATGGAACCGGGACAGCCGCCTGCATGCACATGCTCCCTTATTTCCCGGCCCTCCCGCTTTCTCAGGTTCTCCTGGACGGCTGCCTCATCATAGGCGGCAGCTTCACGCTCCACAAAGGTGATCGCACCGGTAGGGCATGTGGGCAGACAGTCTCCCAGGCCATCGCAATAATCATCCCGAAGCAGCTTCGCTTTTCCATCTACCATACCGATGGCGCCTTCATGGCAGGCATCCGCACAAGCGCCGCAGCCATTGCACTTTTCTTCCTCGATCTGGATAATCTTCCGAATCATTTGTTTTCCTCCTTCTATCTGCGCTTTCTTGCGTTTTCGAGTTTAATATAGTATAATATTTCAAACTCGTATGTTTGATTTCAAACAAATGGAGAAGATTTATGAAACAGTTTTTACCGGTTCTTCGCAGATGCGCCTTTTTCAGCGGCATGGAAGAGCATGAAATCCTGGCGGTTCTCCGCTGCGTAAACGCTTATGAGGTAAAAAAGCAAAAGGGGGAATACATCTTTCGGGCCGGAGACTCGACGGATGTGATGGGCCTGGTGCTGTCCGGCACCGTCTTTATTATTCAGGAGGATATCTGGGGGCACAGGAACATTCTGTCGAAATGCCATACCGGAGATTTCTTTGGGGAGCCCTATGCCGCCAAACCCGGTTCCCTCCTCAACATCAGCGTCACGGCCAACGAGGACTGTGAGGTCCTCATGCTGAATGTGAAGCGGCTTCTCTCCTCCTGTTCCTCTGCCTGCGATCATCATCAGCGACTGATCCGCAACCTGGTAAGCGTATTGGCAAACAAGGTGCTGATCCTGAATGAAAAGATCACCCACATCAGCAAGAGAACCACCCGGGAAAAGATCCTGTCGTATCTGTCCCAGGAGGCGCAGCGTCAGGGAAGCCTGTCCTTTGATATTCCCTATGATCGCCAGCAGATGGCGGATTATCTCTGCGCAGAACGTGCAGCCATGTCTGTGGAGCTGTCAAAGCTTCAAAAGGAAGGCAAATTGAAAACAAACCGAAACCATTTTGAGCTGACGGCTGAATAAGGAAAAACAGCCTGTCGCAAAATCGACAAAATGCACAGTGTTAAAGGATACCCAAAAACGACCTCTCTTTGACAAGAGAGGCCGTTTTTGCGATCAATGATCATGGAGGGCATAGTGCTCTTCCCATCCATGATCCCGGCGGGATGATGGATGGCACTCCGCCTGGCGTTTCTCGCTGCTGGCACTGGACCAAGTCTTTTCCAGCGCGGCCCAGTCAGGAACCTGCACGGACAGGCGGGCATAGGACGGATTTGAATCCATTGCATTTGTTCCAAAACGAGCTTTCCATCGCCGAAATCCTCCGATTGATTTTATTCGGGATATCAAGTATACTATTTTTGTGGTTGATTGTAAAATCAAGTTGGACACTTGAAAAAATCCATAGTGATTATTTCT
>JAUNCL010000020.1 GCA_030535235.1 Bacillota bacterium | reverse complement strand
ACGTGACCAAGGTTTTTTGCCACGGGGTGTCCAACTTGTTATTGCAATTTGCGTATATTTTTTGTTGATCGAAGGGGAAGGAAAAATGACAAAGCAGGAAGCAAGCGAGGGGTATAATATTCCAATTTGGCTTCTGGATGAATATGAGAGCTGGGGACTCTGTCAGGAAGTCAAAAAGGTCATGGGATCATGGCAGTATGATGACAGCGATCTGGAGCGTCTCAGCATGATTATGACGATAAGGTCCAACTCTTGACGGCACCACCACAAAAACCCGGTTTTTGAGGACGGGGTTAGCTTTGCTATTCCTTAAATCCGCAGAAACGGGTTCTCTTTATGTACATTTTACCTGCTGGATATGAAAAGAGGGCCCGCTACAGAACTTTCATTCTGCAACGGGCCCGCTAATTTCGCGAATCTTTGATTATAGCGTAGCACGTCCTGCGTTACCTCGGGTATATCATACTGCCGTGCCCAGCACCAACGACAGACGGGCATCGTTTCACTGGCGTCGAGATTTCCCCTCCGCTCTGTGCATATTCTTAGAAGAATACTGCAGAATACATAGATACCACGAAAAAAGGAGCGGTCAACATGTTTCAGCACGAAAAGCAACTCTTTCATCCGGTATCCGTTGAACGGCCAAATCCCCAATATGCAGCCCTGCTGCAGGAGTAGTTAGGCGGAGGCAACGGCGAATTGAAAGCCGCCATGCAGTATATGTCCCAGAGCTTCCGCATCAAGGACCAGAAAATCAAGGATCTGTTTCTGGATATCGCGGCGGAAGAACTGGGGCACATGGAAATGGTGGCCCAGACCATCAACCTGCTCAACGGCCACGATGTGGACGCGGAGCAGGTCAAGGCCGGAGAGATCCAGAGTCATGTGATCCTGGGTCTGAATCCGGGCCTTATCAATGCCTCCGGTTATTCCTGGACCGGTGACTATGTAACGGTGACCGGCGACCTATGCGCTGATCTGCTCAGCAACATTGCTTCTGAACAGCGGGCCAAGGTCGTGTACGAATACCTGTATCGTCAGATCAACGACAAGAAGGTGCGGGAGACGATCGACTTCCTTCTGAACCGCGAGGAGGCTCATAATCAGATGTTCCGGGACGCTTTTAACGAAGTGCAGGACAGCGGCTCCAACCGGGACTTCGGCACGACAAAAGCAGCCAAAATGTACTTTTCTCTTTCCAAGCCTGGCCCCAACGCTTTTGCCGGAAACGAAGTATCCGCCCCCAAGTTCAAATGATGCCCCCCAGTGCAGTATCGCGGATGCCCTGCTCACAGAAACGCCTCATTGGTCAATTACAATAAGGCGTTTCATATCCATGACCACAACATATACCACAGACATTTCCGGGACACATGGGAACATGTGGTCAAAGAGGACACAAGACCATTTGCTTTCCAGACGAAATTGCCGAAAACGACCGGAAAGCACCACAAATCAAGCTCCCGAATGCGTTCGCATCCGAGAGGTCGAGGGTTCGAATCCCTTTCGGTCCACCAAAAAGAAGGACATGACGCAAGTCGTGTCCTTCTTTTTGGTTCATTCAGTCGAGGAGTCCGTACTTCACCTTGATCCGGTCCAGCTTTTCCAGAAAAGGCTCGGCGGCGAACCAGAGGAAGAGCCAGGTGGCGGCGGCGTGGACGCAGTCTATGGGGAAGCCGGTGGCCCAGTAGGCCAGCAGGATCTTCCAGTCCAGGGTGTGGGCCCACATCAGGGCCGAGGCGGAGTTCATGATGCCGCCGTAAATCAGGATGGCTGCCAGGGCACCGAAGACGCACAGGGCGGTCCGGCTCCGGCGGAGGAGGCCCCGGCGGTAGAGAAAGCCCGCCAGAAAGCCGATGATGCCGGCGGCGAACATCTGCCAGGGGGTCCACGGCCCCTGGGAGAAGAGAATGTTGGAGACCAGCATGGTCATGGCCCCCACCAGGAACCCGGTCTCGCCACCCAGGGCCACCCCGGCGATAATGGTCAGGGCCAGCACCGGCTTGAAGCTGGGCAGCATGAAGAAGACCGCCCGGCCCGCCACGCCGATGGCACAGAGGGAGGCCACCAGCACCAGCTCCCGGGCCTGGGGCCTTCGCCCCTCAAAGACCAGGAAGAAGGGGAGCATGGTCTCCAGCAGGATGAGCAGGGCGATGAAGTAGTATTTCCGTCCCCCCAGGAGGAACTCCCCGGCAAAGAGGGTCACGGGGATGAGCAGGAGAATGAGAACCGCTGCCAGGAGAAACCGCCGGGACAGGGCGGTTTTCTTCCGGGGAGGCGGCGGGGTTCCCGGCTCCCGCTGGGCCACCGCCCCGGCCAGGAGGAAGAGGGTCAGGAGAAAGCCCCCGTACAGGACCTTCCGGCTGCCGGTGAGGACCGACGGCGCAGCGGAGAAGTCCCCCAGCCCCGTGAGGGCGAAAAACAGGAGCAGGGCTGCGCCTCCGGCCAGGAACGCCAGGGCTTTCCTCCACCGGGGGAGCTGCTGCCGGACTTCCTCCTCCTGGCAGGGCGTGGGGGGAAGGGGGGTGTCATCCCGGGTGAGAAGGGGGTCCGGGGGGGCCTGCCCGCCGCAGGCGGCCATCAGGTCCTCGGGGGTCACCGCCTGGGGCAGCAGGGGACGGGCCATCCGGTTGGCGGCGGTGGTGTAGAACCGGTTGCCGGAGAAAAAGGCCCGGGGAGAGCCGTCGGCCACCACGCTCCCGTCGAAAAACAGGGCGCACCGGTGGGCGTGGCGGGCGCAGAATTCCAGGTCGTGGCTCACTATGAGGACGGTGACGCCCCGGCGGATCAGGTCCTGGAGGATGGCCCCGAAGACTTCCTTGAACGCCGCGTCCAGGCCCTTGGTGGGCTCGTCCAGCAGGAGGATCTCCGGATCCAGCATCAGGGCCTTGGCCAGGGCCGCCCGCTGCCGCTCACCGCCGGAGAGGTCGTAGGGGTGCCGGTCCAGCAGGCCCTCCAGCCGGCAGAGACGGACGGACCGGGCCATCCGGGCCGCCTGTTCCTCGGGGGAGAGGGGATGCTCCCGCAGCAGCTCCGTCAGGTCCTCCCGCAGGGTCTTTTTCACAAAGAGGGCCTGGGGATTCTGGGGGAGAAGGACGGTTTTTCCGGTGACCTGAAGCTCCCCCCGGTAGGGGGTCTCCAGACCGGAGAGGAGCTTGAGGGTGGTGGTCTTGCCAGCGCCGTTGCCCCCCAGCAGGGCCAGCAGCTCCCCCTTTTTTACCTCCAGGGACAGGTCCCGGACCACGTCGGGGGCCTGCTTTTCATACCGGAACCAGACCTCGTGGGCGGCGATCACCGGCGGGGCGGTCTCGTCCCGGGGGGACTCCGGCGGCAGGGGAGACAGGGGATGCTGGGCGGCGTAAGCGGTCAGCCAGTCCCGCCCCTCCCGGACGGTGACCGGGCAGGGGGCGTCGCTGTCGGTGGCCGCCCACACCCGCATGGGGGTGGGCATGGCCCGGAACATGGGGTGGTCCAGGGACCGCAGGGCCTGTCCCACCTGACTGGGGGTGCCCTGGCACAGAACCCGCCCCCGGTCCATCACCACCGCCCGGTCCGCCAGGGGAAGAACCTCCTCCAGCCGGTGCTCGGTCAGAAGGATGGTGGTCCCCAGCTCCCGGTTGATCTTGCCCAGCACCGCCAGGAAATCCCCGGCGGCGATGGGGTCCAGCTGACTGGTGGGCTCGTCCAGGATGAGGATCTCCGGCTCCAGGACCATCACGGCGGCCAGGTTCAGAAGCTGCTTCTGGCCCCCGGACAGGTCGGCGGTGTTCCGGTGGAACCAGGTCTGAATGCCGAAGAAGGAGGCCATCTCCGCCACCCGGCGGCGGATGGCGGGGGTGTCCACCCCCAGACTCTCCAGGCCGAAGGCCAGCTCGTGCCAGACCTTGTCGGTGACGATCTGGGTCTCCGGGTCCTGCTGGACGAAGCCGATGGCGGCGGCCTGGGTCCGGGGGTCCAGAGCCTCCAGGGGCTGGCCGCGGAACAGAATCGCCCCGGACCGGACCCCGTGGGGGGCCAGGGCGGGTTTTAATTGCCGGAGAAGGGTGGTCTTGCCGCAGCCAGAGGGGCCGCAGAGGACGCAAAAGGTCCCCGGCTCCAGGGTCAGAGTGACCCCGTCCAGGGCGTTGGCGTTGGATTCGGGATAGGCGAAGGTCAGGTCTTGGACAGCAAACGTCTCCACGTCCGCGCCTCCTTTCCGCAGAGGATCACCGGGGTCAGGCACAGGGCCAGGTAGACGGCCTGAACGCTCAGGGGAAAGACCCCGGTGAGGACGCCCTGGACCGTGGGATAGTACCGCCAGGCCAGTCCCCCGGAGATCCAACCGGAGGCCACGTACAGGCCGCAGAAGGCCAGCCAGAGGAGCAGGCCCCTGTCCCGGCCGTCCAGACGGTACAGGGAGAAGGCCGTGCGGCCGGGCAGACCGTAGCCCCGGCCCTTCATGGAGTCCGCCGTCTGGATGGCGTCCTCCAGGCTCCAGGTGACCACGATGGACAGCACGGTGATCCCCCGGCGCAGCCGCCGGATGGGGGAGCCGTCGGTCACGTCCCGGCCCACGCACCTCTGGGCCTGGCTCACCGACCGGAGCTGCCGGGTGAACCGGGGAATGAACCGGAGGGTCATGCTGAGGATCAGGCTCAGGGCGGGGATGACCCGGCCGAAGAGGTAGACGAATTTATCCGCCGTCATCACCTGGGTGCAGCAGGAGAACCACACCAGCACGGCGGCCAGCATCCCGGCGGCGGCCAGGCCGTAGAGGATGCTCTCCAGGGTCAGGGGGTTGCCCGAGGGCAGATAGGCCAAGATGGTGGCCCCCTGGTGGTTGAAGGCGGGGTTCAGCACCGCCGCCAGCAGGAAGATGGGGAGGGTATACCCCAGGTTGCGGAGAAGGCCCCGCTTTCCCCGGAGAACCGCCCCGTAGGCCAGGGCGGAGCCCAGGGAGAGGGCCAGACTCACCGGATGGGTGAAGAACATGGTGAAGCCCAGCACCAGGGCGAAGTAGAGGGCGTTCACCCCCGGGTGACACCGGGAAAAGAGATCGGTCTGGGGCATGGGGATCACGTCCTTTCCTGTGGGATCAGGCGGCGGTCCGGCCGCCTACGTCCAGCCCCAGGTCGCAGGTGTAGACCCACTGGATGTCGTCTCCCGCCTGGAGCGGATACCGGGAGCAGCCGTAGTTGGGGAACCAGCCGTTGACCTGGTACATCCAGCCGGACAGCTCCCCGCAGTCGTATTCGTAGAGGTTGCCGATGCCCTCGATGTAGGCGGAGTTGTAGACGGGGGTGTTGGTGAATTCCAGGTGGATCCCCGCCTTTTTCATCTCCCGCTGGAGGACGTGGAAGACGCTCTCCCCCTCATAGAAGGTGACGGTGGCGGTGGGGAAGAGAACCCCGTCGTCGGGGACCAGCTCGGCCTTTTCCGGGTCGAGCCAGTCCATGTGGGCCAGGATGCTGTCGCACCGGACGGTGAGGGTGCAGGTGAGGGCCTGGTCGGTGACCTCCGCCTCCTGGGGCTCCACCGGCACGGGCTTTCCCTCGGGGACCGGCTGGGTGCCGTAGGGGTCCTTGCCGGTGGCCGGGTCAATGGGCATGCCCTGCAGGCTGGAGTACGCCCCGTCCCCCTTCTGGTCCGGGGCGGACGACCCGCCGGCCAGCTGGTTGGCGGCCTCCTCCTTCTCCTGGGCGGTCATGCCGCCCTGGGTTCCGCCGGGGCGGCTCTCCAGGCCGGTTTCCGGGTCGGGCTCCTCCTCCGGTTCCGGTTCCGGGGCTTCCCGGGGTTCCTCTGCCGGGGGCTCCTGGGCCGTGGATTCGGCCTGGAGGCTGGCGGTCTGGTCGGGGAGTCCCTCGGTGCCGGGGGCGGCCCCGCCGGCCCAGAAGGCCAGGGCCAGCACCAGAACCACCCCCAGGGCGGCCAGGAGGTGTTTCCAGTTCAATGGGTTCCGCTTCATGGTTATCACCTATCTTATCAGAGAAGTTGGGCGCTGCCAAGGAGGTTGTACAGCATTTGGGCGATCTCGCACCGGAGAATATGGGCCGTGGGCCGGATGGTCAGGGCGCTATCCTCCAGGATGCCCTGGCGGTAGCAGAAGGCCAGGCCTTCCTTGGCCCAGTCGGCGGCGGTGGGGTAGTCGGTGAACTGGGCCAGAATATCCCGGACGGCGTCGTCGTCCAGGTCGGTTTCCAGGCCGCAGAGCCTGGCGGCCCGGGCCACCATCACGGCGGCCTCCTGGCGGGTGATGGTACCGTTGGGGTCGAAGACGGCGGCGGACCGGCCGTTGACGATGCCGTAGGCGCAGGCGGTCCCTACGTAGGGGGCGAACCAGTCCACGGCCTTCACGTCGGAGAAGGCGGAGCCGGCCTTCTGGGGCAGGCCCAGGCCCCGGACCACGATGGCGGCGAACTGGGCCCGGGTCATGGTGTCGTCGGGGGCGAAGGTAGTCTCTGTCATGCCGTTGATGATCCCCCGGGCGGCCAGAGCCCCGATGGCCGTCTGGTTGGGGTGGCCGGTGATGTCTGAAAAGGTCTTGCCGGGGGTGGTGACCGGGACGGGGGTCACGTCGGCGTGCTTGCCGGGCAGGCCCTGGGCGGAGGAGCCGCCGGTGAGGTCGGCGGCATCGGTCATCTGATAGAGGCCCTTCTGCTCGGCCTCCGTCCGATCAAGAGCGGTCAGGGCCAGCAGGGCCTGTTCGGTGGCCATCTGGCTGGAGCCGCCCCCGCCGGCGGTGTGAAGGAAACTCCCGTCAGACCGGCGGAAGGTGAGCAGGCCGTCCAGCAGGGTGTGGCCGTTCTTTATGAACCGGGGGTCCTCCGGGGAGAGGTCCAGGGCGCACAGGGCGGCGATAACCTGGGCGGTGCTCTCGGCGTTGGCCTCCCCTTGGGCGGAGAAGGTGCCGTCCCGGTTCTGGAGGGCGGACAGGCAGGTCAGGCCCCGGTCCACCGACTGGGCCACGGCGGTCTGGGTCCGATAGGGGGCCAGGGCCTGGAGGGCCATGGCGGTGAGGTCCGGGTCGGCGGCGGAGCCGGAGAGGCTCCACCCACCGTTGTCCAGCTGGCGGGAGAGGATCTCGTCTACATACATCTGCCGGGTGGCCTGGGTTTTGGCTTGGGGAGTTTGCGGCACGGGGTAGTTCCGGCAGTCCAGGGCGATGAGGGCCCAGATGGGGCCGTTGACCCCCTGCCAGACAGTTTTTTCAAAATCGCCCAGAGGGGCGGTCAGATCATAGCCTGCCACGTTCCGGGGGTCCTTGCCGATGGCGGAGAGCGCCAGTATCAGGCGGGAGTACTCGGTGTACTTCTTCTCATGGAGCACGCCCCGGCAGGCTTTTACATGGGCCTCCACGGCGGCGTAGTAGCTCTGATACCAAGTCTCCGGGACGGCATAGCCGCTGCGGGCCAGACCCAGGACGGCCCACTCCCCGCCGATGGACCCCACCTGGGGGGACTGGACGGTGGTGAGGACGGTGCGGGCGGTGTCGGGGAGGGCAGCGTCGGCCTTGGCGGCAGAGGCCTGGACGGTCAGGCTGAGGGTCAGGCACAGGGCCAGCAGCAGGGGCAGGGCCCGTTGTTTCCGATGTGTCATAGGGATTCCTCCTGGTCATAGATAGCCCGACAGCGGCTCTCCACGCAATGGTGGGGAGCCGCCGCAGGGGAGAGAGGGTTATCCGGCGATGGTGTCCAGATAGCGCATGAGGATGGTGGCCGTTTCGGCCCGGGTGGTGTCCCCCTGGGGGACCAGGGTGGTTTCCGTGCGGCCCGTCACCAGGCCCTGGGCGTTGGCCCACCGGAGGGCCTCCAGAGCCCAGGCGCTGATGTCGTCTGCATCGGCGTAGGAAGCCAGGTCGTTCCGGGTGTCGGTGTTATACTTTTTGTAGTCGGAATACCGCAGGAGCATGGCCGCCAGCTGCTCCCGGGTGATGTTGTTCAGGGGACCAAACTTGCCGTTGCCGTAGCCGTTGACGATGCCCTGCTCCGAGGCCCAGAGCACCGCGTCGGTGTACCAGGTCCCGGCGGCAACATCGGTGTAGGGGTTCTCGCCAGTGACGGCAGGGGAGCCCTCCATCCGGTAGAGAATGGTGGCCAGCATGGCCCGGTTCAGGGGGCTGTTGGGGGAGAAGAGGGTCTCCTTGGTGCCGGTCATCAGCCCCTGGTCGTAGACGAACCGGATGGCGTCCAGGGCCCAGTGGCCGTCCACGTCGGTGAAGGGGAGGACGGTTTGGGTGGTGACCAGGAAGGTGCTCAGGTGGGAGGTGAACACCCGGACCACCAGGCGGCCCTGTTCGCGGATGCACTGGCCGGTGAGGGTTTCCACCGTTCCGTCAGCGCTGAGGACCAGGACCTTGTACTGGGTCCCCTCGGTGTAGACGGTTTTGTCCACGGGCAGGTCGATGGCGAGGGTCTGGCCCCCGAAGGTGGTGATGGGGGAGCCGCCGGAGAGAACGGTCACTTCCACCGCCGCGGCGTTCTCCAGGTCCAGCCCCGCCGCCTGATCCTTCAGAGTATCCGGGTCACAGGTCTTTACCACGATCTCGATGGTCTGGCTGCCGGAGGACTGGGTGACGATGGAGCCCAGGGCCTCGTTGGGGATGGTGACGGCGGCGTCCTCGGTCTGGACGGTCAGGTCCAGATCGCTGTCCTGGGAGATGGTCTCCGCTGCCGACAGGGGGAGCTGGGTGGTGACGGTGTCGACCTGGCCGGTGACCTTGGGGGCGATGACCAGGGCGGAGGCGTTCTCCTTCTCCGCCTGGGCCAGACTGTCCTCGACGGCGTTGGCGTCCACCTTGACCGTGGCCTCACCCTTGCTGTTGGCGGAGACTTCCGGGGTGAGGGAGGAGGCGGGGGTAGAGGGAGCCGGGGTGACTGTGCCGCTGTTGCCCCCGGCGCTGGGGTCTTTGGTCCAGTCCTCGGTGTAGTAGAGGACGACGGAGTCCCCGGCGTTTAAGGTGCAGGTGGTCACGCCCACGGTGGGCAGTTCCCCGTTGACCTTATAGAGCCAGCCGGAGTTGGGGCCCTGGGTGAACTCCGCCAGGGTGACGCCGTTTTTGGTGATGGAGCGGATATAGCCTGTTTCCGCCCCCACCTGGGTGATTCCGGTACCCTCCAGGGCGGTGACGAAGGCGTCGCAGACCGTGGAGCCCTCGCTGACGGTGACCGACTTGGAGCGTAGCCAGTAGCCGGTGTCCGCCTTGATGGTCACGGTGACGGTGATGTCGTTGTCGGGGGCTGTGGGAGGCGTGGTGGGCTTGTCCGAAGAGCTGTTGCTGGTCTCCCGGGCGGGAGTGACGGGGTTGGCGCTGAAATCGTAGATGTTGTAGGGCTCACCGGTGGACATCACCTGGGCAGCGGCGATGAGGGCGCGGAAGCCCTCTTCTGTTGCGTAGGGATTCAGGGTAATGTTGTCCTGGTAGCCAAAACCGCTGTTATCTTCCAGAGCAAAGAGAAGAAGGCCATCCAGGGCGCTGTTGCCGTTTTTGATAAAGCGTTGGTCCGTATCGGGGTTGATTCCCACGGTGGCCAGGGCCATGACAACATTGGCGCAGGCGTCAGTGTCCGGGCCGGATCCATAGGCGTCAAAAGTTCCGTTGGCTTTCTGCTGGTTGGAGAGATAGGTCACTGCCTTGTTGATGGCAGCCTTCACAGTTTCCTGATCGCGGTAGAAGGACAACCCCACGATCATATTGGAGGTGGTTTGGATGCTGTCGCCCCATTCTGTCCAGCTGCCGTTGCTTTTTTGCTTGGCCAGGATTTTGGTGATCAGGGCCTGTTCATAGGAATCCGTATCATAGCTGCCCTGGTTATAGGCCGCCAGGGTATAGGGGGCGTTCCAGGCGCTTTCAGAGTGGGTTGCGCCGTTCAGCTTGGTAACGATATTGAGGGCTGTGTTGCTGTTAACGGGATAGAGTTGCTGTGGGTCATAGCCCAGACCCTGCAAGCTAATCATGGACAGCGCAAAGATGGTGTCGCCGGCACTGCTGTCGGTGACAGAGGAGGCCACAAAGTTGACATACTTCTGCTTTGCGTCCGCCGAGAGTTTGTGCGTAGTGGTCGGCTTGAAGTCTTCATAGGCTGCCATGTCGATGATGACTTTGGAGTTATTATAGGTATCTGTGTAGCCGGATGCAATGCCATCCATAAGGGCGGCTATCTTGGAAGCGTCTGCGTCGGCGGAGCTGGGAGGTGTCACAGTGACAGGAATCGATATGGCATCGGTCTCTGTCCCGGCAGTAAGGGTGGCGGTAAGGGTGACTTGGGTGCTCTCTGCCGGGCGGGTGATCGTGCCGTCGTTGGCGATTACGTTGGGGGTGCTGCTAGACCAGACGATAGAGACGGTGCCGAGGTTGTCGGTCAAGGTGATCTGCGAGGGGAGCGACAGGGGGGAGGTCACAGAGGAAGGACTTGTGTTTAGTCCCTTGATGAGATCCCAGGTGAGTTGATCCTTGGCCGTTGTTACCATTTCAGCGTTGGAAATAATTTTGAATTTAAAATATTCAAATACGTTGGAGTCGATTTTGCTTGTAACCTTGATCCAACAAAGAGAGCTCGTCTTGGTGGGAGTAATAATACCCGTGTCGGAAACAGAAAAGCAGGTATCACCTAAGAAAGCTTCGTAGGTCACCTCCTGAGATGTTCCATCGGGATCGACGGTAGGTTGGATGGTATATGTGTTCCCAAGAGACAAAGTAATATTGTTTTTCTCAAACGTAATGCTGGAGGGAGAGACTATTTTGTTTATGGCGTTTTCCAGCGCTTGCTGTGCTTTTTGCAGATTGTCTGTGGGAGAATATGGTCCCCAAAGTGTGGTAGTTTTATTAGCAAAATAGTTAAACCACATGCCTGAGGCTTCCGTGTCAATCTCTGCTTTCAGATTTTCCGCAGAGGACTTTGCTGCCCGAAGGGCTGCCCATTGTTCTGCGGTATAGTTTTGTTCATCTGCTGCGTTTGCTTGGCCAATCAATGTTTCCACGGCGTTATAGGCATCGAGGAATTCATGGTCTACCTGTACCCAGGTACCGCTGGTCATGCTGGTCATATAGACTCCGTAACGGAACGCGATCGTATCTCCTTGACTGACCTTGTCAATGGCGATTCCATTTCCGTACTGACCGTTCAACCTATACGTCCATCCGGCATATTGGAAATCAATCGGTTTTGATTTCAATCCGGCATTTGCGCACAGGGCATCAAACTGTTTAGAGGCGTAGTCGCCAAAATCACCGATTGCTGTAATATAGCCGTCGTCTGCGCCGGATACCGTTATACTTTGATCCAGTGCCCACTGGGTCATGACGGCGGCAATGGTACTGTCCGCTGGGACAGTGACCTGAGTTGAGGCGGGAAGCGCCGTCAGACCATAGTTCGTGACAGTTTCTGCCACACTTTGGGTATCCATAGTAACAGTGACTGTTACAGTATCCCCCGCCATCGCCCCCACCGGCAGCAATCCCACTGCCAGCACCAGGGCCATGACCAGAGACAAAATTCTCTTTTTCATAAAAAGCCTCCTTACTTAAATTCTCTCTATCCAAAACGCCCGAAGACGGAGAACAGGGTAAGCCGGCTTTCATAAAAAAGCGAAAAAAGCAGATGCAGCATCGCATCCGCTTTTGTCTCTCACAAAAATAAGGTATGGCAAACACCCGCCTGTGGAGACGGGGCTGCCCTTTTGTAGGTCTTCTGACTGACATGTCCCGAGGAGATCCCCTCACCGCGCCGCCTTCGCCTTCCCAGCTGCTGCCAGTGACCCGCTTTCGCGGAAAAAGACGGCGCTCCATGCTTACAGCACAGCGGAAAACCCTTCCGCCGTGTCCAGGATTCTCACCTGGTTCCCTTGTTCAGCGAACAAGAATGCGTGTCCCACCCGTCTGGACGGGGTCGCGCATTTGCCACAAAAGCCGGAGCAATATAGGGTTGTCGGGCGGATATAGTGGGCCGCCTATCATTACTATACCCAAGTGATAGGAAATGTCAAGAGCCAAGGGAGATTTTTCTCAGGTTCCGCAAAATTACCGTTGACAAATGGGCCCGTCCGTGCTATTATCAAGAAGTTCCGCAAGGGATGACAACCAAACACGGACGATTAGCTCAGCTGGTATGAGCATCCGCTTGACGTGCGGGAGGTCACAGGTTCAAGTCCTGTATCGTCCACCAAAAAGAAGGACACGACCCGGTCGTGTCCTTCTTTGCTTTCCACCATCGTTGACAGGCTCCGGCGGAGAATATATAATAACGTATCATAAAGAAAAACCATGGAAAGAAGGAAATGACCATGTACCAACCCCTCCTGCCCCAGGGAGACGCCGCTGCCCTGCTGCCCGGCGTGTCCTACAGTGTGCCGGGGCTGTTTCTCTATGCCGACCTGGTCTACCAGTGCCTGGATCAGGTGAAGGCCAAGTTTGATTATGAAATTCCCGTGAAATATATCTACGGATCCCCTCAGGCCCGGTGGAACTGCGGCCGACCGGTGATGGTGGACCACGGCTACACCCCGGCGGACATGGAGGCCCAGCTGCAAGGGGCCCTGGACCGGGGGATCACCCCTCTCTTGACCTTTTCTATCCCCGCCATGGAGGAGAAGGACCTGGAGGACCCCCGGGGCAACGAGCTTCTGGCCATGGCGGACAGGCTGGGGACGGGGGTCATCGTGTCCCATCCCCTCCTGAGAGACCACATCCGGAAGAACTATCCCAATATTGAGCTTCACGCCTCAGTGATTATGACGGCTTTTCAGGAGAACCGGGACCCGGCCTACTATGAGGAACTGGCCCGGGGCTACAGCCACTATGTGATCCACCCCGACGACAACTACGACCTGGACCTGTTAAGCAAGCTCCCCAAGGAGCGGGCCGAGATCATGCTCAACGAACGGTGCGTCTACCAGTGCCCCCAGCGGAAGGATCATTTTCTGGCCAACACCAAGGACCAGTCGGCCATTCTGGACGGCTCCGGCTCCTTCACCGGCTTCCTGGACCGCTGCCCCTTTGTCCCCGATTTCAAGCAGCAAACCACCAAGGGCCGCAACAACTCCATGACCGCCGGGGAGGCGGCGGAGCTGGCCGGGCTGGGCTTCCGGCTGTTCAAGCTCCAGGGCCGGCTGGACATCCCCTATGTGTTCTTCTTCGATTTCCTCCGCTATACCCTGGAAAATGAGGTGGCCTTCCCGGCTTTCTACCCCGCCTTCTGCTTCTCCATCCGGGAGTACGAGCGGGAAAAGGCCAAGCGGCGCAAGGGAAGATCGTGACCAGGGACCTGACCCAGGGCAGCATCCCCAAGGGGATGCTGCTCTTTGCATTGCCCCTCATCTGCGGGAACCTGCTCCAGCAGGTCTACAACCTGACCGACACCTGGATCGTAGGCCGGTTTCTGGGGGAAGGGGCCCTGGGGGCGGTGGGGTCCTCCTACACTCTGCTGACCTTCCTGACCTCCATCCTCCTGGGGCTGTGTATGGGCAGCTCGGCCTATTTCTCCATCCAGTTCGGCCGGGGAGATCTGGCCCGGCTGCGCCAGGGGATCTTTCAGGCCTTCCTCCTCATCGGCGGGCTGACCCTGGCCCTGAACCTGGGGGCCTATGGCTGCCTGGAGGGCTTTCTCCGGCTCCTCCGCATCCCGGCGGAGATTGCGGCTCTGACCCGGGAATACCTGCTGTGGATCTTTGGGGGCATCGCCGCCACCTTTCTCTATAACTTCTTTGCCAACCTCCTGCGGGAGGTGGGGGATTCCGTGCCCCCCCTGGCCTTTCTGGGGGTGTCGGTGACCCTGAATATCGGGCTGGACCTCCTCTTCGTGGTCCCCCTGGGCATGGGGGTCAAGGGGGCGGCTCTGGCCACGGTGATCGCCCAGTATGTTTCCGGCCTGGGGCTGGCGGCCTGGGCCTGGGGAAAGTACCCCCAGCTCCGGGTGAAGCGGGAGGACATGGTCTGGGACCGCCGCTCCCTGGGGAACGTGTGCAGCCTGTCCTTTTTCACCAGTCTCCAGCAGTCGGTGATGAATTTCGGCATCCTGCTGGTCCAGGGGTTGGTCAACAGCTTCGGCACGGCGGTGATGGCGGCTTTCGCCGTGGCGGTGAAGATCGATACCCTGGCCTACATGCCCGTCCAGGACTTCGGCAACGCCTTTGCCACCTTTGTGGCCCAGAACTACGGGGCCGGAAAAAAGGACCGCATCCGGGCGGGGACCCGGGCGGCGGCCCTGTGGGTGGTGGCCTTCTGCCTGGTCATCGGCGGGGTGGTCTGCCTGGCGGCCCCCGGACTGCTGGCCTTCTTCGTGGGTGCGGAGGCTGCCCAGGTCATCGCCATCGGGACCGGTTACCTGCGTATCGAGGGGGCCTTCTACCTGGGCATCGGCATCCTGTTCCTGCTGTACGGCTACTTCCGGGCGGTGAACCGTCCGGCGGTCTCCCTGGTGCTCACTTTTTGCTCCCTGGGGACCCGGGTGGTCCTGGCCTACGCTCTGTCGGCCCTCCCCGCCCTGGGGGTCACAGGCATCTGGATGGCCATCCCCATCGGCTGGTTTCTGGCCGACATGGTGGGGATCGCCCTTGGCTCTCTCAGAGGGAGAACCAAGGGCGATCGAGGATGCCCTCGGTTTTTGTCAAAATAAATGTCGAATTTTGTTGAATTGTGAAGAAAAGGGGAGTAAGATAAGCGTACGAGAGAGAAGGGCGCGAACAAGACCACGCGGCGATCCAGGCTCACGGGCCTGGATTTTTTGTTGTGTGAAGGGTGCCCGATGAGAGGTGTCGAGATGGTATTTGCGAGCATGCTGTTTGTGTTCTGCTTCCTGACAGCGAATCTGATTTCCCAACTGGTTTTGAAGACCCCCAAGGCCAAGAATATCGCCATGCTGGTCTTCTCCCTGATCTTTTACAGCTGGTCCGGGCCCAGGTACCTGTTCCTGCTGCTGGCCATGGTCCTCATCTGCTGGCGAGGGGCTCTGGGCATCCAGCGGGCCACGGAGGAGGGACTGCGAAAACGGTACCTTGTCCTCACCATCGCCCTGTGTCTGGCGATTCTGGGCTTCTTTAAGTACACGGGCTTCTTCCTGTCCAACTTCCAGGCTATTTTCGGCGTGCCCGAGGTGATCCCCACCATCGTGCTGCCCATCGGCATCTCCTTCTACACCTTCCAGCTCATCTCCTATGTGGTGGATGTGTACCGGCGGGAGGTCCCCGCCCAGAAGAAATACTGGGTCCTGCTCCTGTACGCCAGCCTGTTTCACCAGTGTATCGCCGGCCCCATCGTCCGGTATCAGGATATCAACCAGGATATCCTCCGCCGCAAGGCCACCCCCGCTGAGATCAGCCGGGGCATCAGCCGCTTCACCGTGGGCCTGGCCAAGAAGGCCATCCTGGCCAACGGCTGCGCCGCCATTGCGGACACCTTCTTCGATGTGGGCGCGGAAGAGTTGGCCGCCGTCCCTGCCCTGGGGATCCTGCTGGCTGCCTTCGCCTTTGCTCTGCAAATCTACCTGGACTTTTCCGCCTACTCGGACATGGCCATCGGCATGGGCCTCATGTGCGGCTTCCACTATAAGGAGAACTTCAACTACCCCTATGTGTCCCGGTCCATCAGCGAGTTCTGGCGGCGGTGGCACATCTCCCTGGGCTCCTTCTTCCGGGACTATGTGTACATCCCCCTGGGGGGCAACCGCGGCACGGTTCCCCGGCAGATCCTGAACCTCTTTGTGGTCTGGTTCCTCACCGGCCTCTGGCACGGGGCCAGCTGGAACTATGTGCTGTGGGGCCTGTACTACGGCCTTCTGCTGGGCCTGGGCCGCTTTGTGGTGGGGGATCGCCTCAGCCGCCTGCCCGAGGTGGTGAAATGGCTGGGGGTTCTGGTGCTGGTTTTGTTCGGTACCATGATCTTCAAGTTTACCGACCTCACCATGCTGGGGGCAGCCATCAAGGGCCTGTTCGGCTTCAATGGCAACGGCCTGACCGGGATGGAGGTCAGCCTGACCTTCCGGAACAACCTGTTCTTCCTGATTTTCGCTTCCATCGCGTCCACCCCCCTGGGCAAGTATCTCCGGAACATCCTGGGCAACCTGGCCCGCCGGAACACCGTTTGCTTCTGGGTCAACGCAGTGTGGGAGGCCGTCCACCCGGCCGCCCTGCTGATCCTCTCGGCCATGGCTCTGGCCGGGGACAGCTACAACCCCTTCCTGTATTTCCAGTTCTGAGAGAGGAGGTCACAGTATGCCTGTTTTAAAATCCAAACGGAAAAAGGTCAACGGTCTGGTCCGCGGCATTAAGGTGCTGGCCTTTGGCCTGGTGCTGGTGGTCATGGGCTTCATTGGCCTGCTCTGGTTTGCCCGGCCGGACACCTCGGAGGTGGAGAAGCGCACCCTGACCCCCTTCCCGGCCGTCACCCTGGCCTCCTTCTGGGACGGCAGCTTCTTCAAGGAGGTGGACACCTGGTACGCCGACACCTTCCCCCTGCGGGAGGGGCTGATCTCCGGCAGCGACTGGCTCAAAAATCACTACGGACTCCGGGGGGACCAGATCGTCACCATGGGTGCGGCCCAGGTGGCCGATGAGATCCCCACCGATGCAGAAAAGGTCAAGCCGGAGATCGACATCACCCCCGCCGAACCCCTGGAGGACGGCACCATCACCGAACTGGGTGAGATGCAGGGGGGGATCTACATCACCAACAACAGCGCCTATGGCCTGTATTACTTCGTGCAGAGCGGCGCCGATACCATGGCCGCCACCATGAACAAGATCTACGCCGACCACAAGGACGAGATCGACCTCTATGTCATGGTGGCCCCCATGTCCTCCAGCGTCATGCTGGATAAGAGCGTCATCGACGACATGGGCTGCAGCGACGAGCGGGAGACCATCAACTATCTCTTCGACCAGATGGACGAGGGCATCCACAAGGTCAACGTGGTGGAGAACATGCGGATTCACAACGCCGAGTACCTCTACTTCCGCACCGATCACCACTGGACCCAGCTGGGGGCCTACTATGCCTATCAGGTTTTCTGCAAGGAGAAGGGGATCTACCCCAAGGATCTGAAGGAGTACACCCCCGTGGAGTACCCCGGCTTCCTGGGGACCTATTACGCCAACACCAAGTCCCCCGCTCTGGCGGGGAACCCGGACACCGTGGTGACTTACACCCCCCTGGGGACCAACGACATGGGCTATATCGGCCAGGATGGACAGTATCGCGACTGGACGATCATCACCGATGTGACCGGTTGGGCGGCCAGCGGACTGTATGGCGCGTTCGTAGGCGGCGACCGGCCTCTCTCCATGGTCCACAACCCCAACGTCACCGACGGCAGCGCTGTCATGGTCGTCAAGGACTCCTATGGCAACGCCTTTGTCCCGTGGCTGGTGGACCAGTATGAATACGTTTATTGGGTGGACTACCGCTACACCAGCAACACCATCTCCCAGATGGTGGAGGAGTACAATGTGCAGGATGTGATCTTCGAGATGCAGTCCTACAACAGCACCTCCGCCAAGGCGGCGGCCCGCTATGCCGCCATCGGGCTGTAAAAAGAACCGCAAAGACCCCCTCTGCACGTTCGTGCAGAGGGGGTTTCGCCTATTTTCCCGCTTCAGTGGCGAGTCCTATCACAGGATACCTCACAAGAATGACAGAAGGGGAGTGAGAAAAAACATAACCAGAAAGACGACAACGAGGATAAGAGGAAGATCCCGGCTTCTGCCGTCGGCAGGAAACCGGGCGGGGGCGTGCTTCAAGAGGAAGGCGGCGAGAAAATAGCCCAAGGCGGTTCCCAGGGTGTTGGTGAGCAGGTCGTTAACGTCCGTGGCGCGAAAGGTGAAGAGTTGAAGGAACTCAATAAACAGCGAGAGGGAGAACCCAAACAGGACGGTGCGCCGAACGGAGCGGAACCCTTCCCACAGCAAGGGCAGAAAAGCGCCCAAAGGGACAAACAGGAGGACGTTCAGAAGGGCGTTTGTTCCGTCGGCAGCCAGGCCCGCCAAAGGGATCAGGGAGACGGAGGGGTCGAACCGAAGGTAGGTCACCGTAGGCAGACCCACGGCCAGGTACGCGGCGGCCAGGTACAGGGCCAGAAGGAGGTACCACCCGGTCCGCCTGACGCTGTGGAAAACCGGTTTGCCCAGCAACAGGAAAAGGAGGAGCAGGAGAACGGCGGCTGGCAAGGTCTCCAGGCCGATGGAGAGGAAGCGGTTCATGGAGAATTCCTTCTTTCTGGAGAGATTTGAGAAGAACTTCGACAATCAATAACAGGAATAGGATAGCACACAAAAATAAAAAAGGATGAACAGAGCCTTTTGAATTTCTTAAAAAAGTCTTTAAAAGAGATTAAGAAATGCCTGCTGTGTGGGAGAAGTTGCAGACAAAGTAATCGATGATTACTTTGTAAAATGAAACGATTTCATGAGGAATGATGGAAAAATCGGTGGAAAAAGTGGAAAATCTAAATATTTTTCTGGTTTCTTCGGGCGAATGAATTGTGAACAAAACGTGAACAATTCCCTGGGTCGTATTGACAAGGCCGGGGGAATAGGGTATATATTGTGCAACAAAAGTAATCACCGATTACCAAAGGAAGAACATCATTCGACATCACATAGGAGGTCATTATCATGGTATTTGAAGCTATTGCAGAACTGATCGCTGAGCGCGTGGAAAAGGACGTTTCCGAGGTCAAGATGGAGAGCACCTTCCGGGATCTGGGCATCGATTCCCTGGACACCGTGGAGCTGCTGATGAACCTGGAGGACAAGCTGGACATGGAGATCGAGTTGGACCAGAAGGTAGAGACCGTGGGCGACCTGGTCGCTTTCATCGAGAGCAAGCGCGCATGATCCGCACACCCTTATGTGACCTGGTGGGGATCGAGTATCCCGTATTCCAGGGGGGCATGGCCTGGATCGCCGACGGCAAGCTGGCGGCGGCGGTCTCCGAGGGGGGCGGCCTGGGCATCATCGCCGCGGGCAACGCCCCCGGGGACTACGTCCGGGAGCAGATCCACATCGCCAAATCCCGCACCGAAAAGCCCTTCGGCGTGAACATCATGCTCATGAGCCCCTTCGTGGAGGAGGTGGCCCAGGTGGTGGCCGAAGAAAAGGTGGCGGTGGTCACCACCGGCGCGGGAAACCCATCCAAGTACATGGCCCTGTGGAAAGAGGCCGGGGTGAAGGTCATCCCCGTGGTGGCCTCGGTGGCCATGGCCAGGCTCATGACCCGGCTGGGGGCCTCCGCCCTCATTGCCGAAGGGGGGGAGAGCGGCGGACACGTGGGGGAGCTGACCACCATGGTCCTGGTTCCCCAGGTCTGCGACGTGACCAGCCTGCCCGTCATCGCCGCCGGCGGCATTGCCGACGGCCGGGGGGTGGCGGCGGCCTTCATGCTGGGGGCCTGCGGGGTCCAGATGGGCACCCGGTTCCTCAGCGCCGAGGAGTGCAGCATCCACCCCGAGTATAAAAACCGCATCCTGAAGGCCACGGACCTGTGCACCATGGTCACCGGCAAGAAGACCGGCCACCCCGTCCGCAGCCTGCGGACCAACTTCCCCCGGGAATACGCCAAGGCGGAGTTCGGCGGCGTGGACGAGGCCACCCTGGACGAGATGGCTACCGGCCGGCTCCGGCTGGCGGTGGAGGAGGGCGACCTGGAAAAGGGCTGCTTCCTCTCCGGCCAGATCGCGGCCATGGTCAAAAAAGTCCAGCCCGCCGCGGAGATCGTCCGGGACGTGATGGAAGGGGCCGAGCCCATCCTGAAAGGAGCCACACAATGGGTAAGATAGCATTCGTTTTCGCCGGCCAGGGAGCCCAGTACCCCGGCATGGGCCGGGAGCTGGCCCAGTGCTCCCAGGGGGCCAGGGAAGTCTTTGCCAGGCTGGACGCCCTCCGGCCCGGCACCTCGGACCAGTGCTTTTCCGGCTCTGACGAGGTGTTGAAGAACACCGCCAACACCCAGCCCTGTATGTTCGCCGTGGAGCTGGCCGCCGCCGCCGCCCTGGCGGAAAAAGGGGTCAAGGCGGACATGACTGCTGGGTTCTCCCTGGGAGAGCTGGCCGCGCTGACCTACAGCGGGGCCGCCGATCTGGAGACCGGCTTCCGTCTGGTCTGCCGCCGGGGAGAGCTGATGGCCCGGGAGGCGGAGTCCAATCCCTCCACCATGGCGGCGGTGCTGAAGCTCACCAACCAGCAGGTGGAGGCAGTCTGCGGGCAGTTTGAAGAGGTCTATCCCGTGAACTACAACTGCCCCGGCCAGGTGTCTGTGGCCTTCCGGAAAGAGAGCTTAAAACCCTTCTCCGCCGCTGTGAAGGAGGCGGGAGGGCGGGCCTTGCCTTTGAAGGTGCAGGGGGGCTTTCACTCCCCCTTCATGGCAAAGGCCGCCGAGGACTTTGCAGCGGTTTTGGCTGAAACCGATTTGCGGGTCCCGGTCATCCCCCTGTATTCCAACTGCACCGGCGAAGTCTACGCCGGGGACCCCAGAGCCCTGCTGGCCCGGCAGATCAGCAGTCCCGTCCGGTGGGAGACCATCGTGCGGAACATGATCACCGCCGGGGTGGACACCTTTGTTGAGCTGGGCCCCGGGCGGACCCTCTGCGGGCTCATTGAGAAGATCGACAAGACGGTCCGGACCTTCCCCATGGAGACCCAGGCCGACCTGGACAAAATTCTGGAGGAGGTGGCGGGATGCTGACCGGAAAGGTTGCCGTGGTCACCGGCGGTTCCCGGGGCATCGGCGCGGCTATCGCCCAAAAGCTGGCCAGCCAGGGGGCCAACGTGGCCGTCATCTACGCGGGCAACCAGGAGCTGGCCCACCAGGTCTGCGACCGGTGCCAGGACCATGCCGTCACTGCCCGGGCCTACCGCTGCAATGTAGCCGACTTTGACCAGGTGAAGGAGACCGTGGCCCAAATCAAGGCCGATTTCGGCACCATCGACATCCTGGTGAACAACGCCGGGATCACCCGGGACGGCCTGATCCTGATGATGAAGGAGGAGGCCTTTGACGAGGTTCTGGATGTGAATCTGAAAGGGGCTTTCAACCTGATCCGCCACTGCGCCGGGATCATGCTCCGGAAGAAGGCGGGGGCCATCGTGAACATCACCTCGGTGTCCGGTCTGGTGGGCAACCCCGGTCAGGCCAACTATTCCGCCGCCAAGGCTGGTCTGGTGGGCCTCACCAAGTCGGTGGCCCGGGAGCTGGCCCCCAAGGGGATCACCTGCAACGCCGTGGCCCCCGGCTTCATCGAGACCGACATGACCAGGGGTCTCATTGACAACCCCGACCTGGTCAAGTCCATTCCCATGGGCCGGGTGGGGCAGGCCGAGGAAGTGGCCGAGGCGGTGGCCTTTCTGGCCCAGGCCAGCTATATCACCGGACAGGTGCTGCCGGTAGACGGCGGCATGTGACAAAAAGAACTTTAATTGCGCTTCGGACGTGGTTTTATGCCGGGGGCTTTGCGCCCGGTGACGGGAACTGCGTTTGTTTAGGAGAGTTTAATTATGGAAAATACCAACCGTAGAGTGGTGGTGACCGGGTTGGGGGTCATCAGCCCCATCGGCAACACCGTGGAGGAGTGCTGGAAGAACATGATCGCCGGCGTCCACGGCATCGGCCCCATCACCCTGTTTGACACCACCGATTACAAGGCCAAGGTGGCGGCCGAGGTCAAGGACTTCGACCCCCGGGCCTATATGGATAAGACCGAGACCCTCCGCAGCGACCGCTACGCCCAGTTCGGGCTGGCCGCCGCCTGCCAGGCGGTGGAGGAGAGTGGGGTCATCGGCACCCTGCCCCCGGACCGGGTGGCCGTCTACTTCGGCTCCGGCATCGGCGGCATCCGCACCTTTAGCGAGGAGCACGCCAAGCTCCTGAACCGGGGGCCCCGGCGGGTCTCCCCCTACTTCGTCCCCATGATGATTGCCAACATGGCCGCCGGGCAGATCGCCATCCGGTTCAACTGCCAGGGGGCCGCACTGCCGGCAGTTACCGCCTGCGCCTCCGGCTCCAACGCCATCGGCGAGGCCCTGCGGGCCATCCGCCACGGCTACGCCGACGCGGTCATCACCGGCGGCGCGGAGGCCGCCATTTCCCAGTGCGGCGTGGCGGGCTTTGTGAACATGCAGGCCCTGTCCGTGTCCCCGGACCCCGACGCCGCCTGCCTGCCCTTCGACCAGCGCCGGGGCGGCTTCGTCATCGGCGAAGGGGCCGCCGCTCTGGTCCTGGAGGAGTATGAGCACGCTGTGAAGCGGGGGGCCAAGATCTACGGCGAGGTCTGCGGCTACGGCTCCACCTGCGACGCCTACCACATCACCGCCCCCCGGCCCGATGCCGATGGCGGCGCCCGGGCCATGGAACAGGCCCTGGCCGAGGCCGGGTATCAGAAGGGCGAGACCGTCTACGTGAACGCCCACGGCACCGGCACCCCCCTGAACGACGTGGCGGAGACCCTTGCCATCAAACGGGCCCTGGGGGAGGAGGAGGCCAGAAAGGCCTATGTCAGCTCCACCAAGTCCATGACCGGCCACATGCTGGGAGCTGCCGGGGCCATCGAGGCCGTGGCCTGCCTGAAGGCCATGGAGGAGGGGGTCATTCCCCCCACCATCCACCTGGAGGAGCCCGACCCCGAATGTGACCTGAACTACGTCCCCAACCAGGCGGTAAAGGCGGAGGTTGACCTGTGCCTGTCCAACTCCCTGGGCTTCGGCGGCCACAACGCCTGCCTGGCATTCCGAAAGGTACGCCTATGAACGAAGGGGATATCAGAAAGTACGCCGCCCTTATGGCAGAGCTGGGCCTCACCGGCCTGGAGGTCACCGAGAACGACCGGGTGGTCCGCCTGGAGCGGACCCCGGCGGCGCCCGCCGCCCCGGCCCGTGGGAGTGAGACCGTCCAGGTCTTCGCCCCCCAGCCCGCCGCCCCGGTGGAAGACAGCGTGGAGGTGTGCTCCCCCATGGTGGGGGTCTTCTACACCGCCCCCGCCGAGAACGCCGAGCCCTTTGTGAAGGTGGGCGACCGGGTGAGAAAGGGCCAGACCCTCTGCATCGTGGAGGCCATGAAGCTCATGAACGAGATCATGGCCGAGGAGGACGGCGAAATTTTGGAGATTTGCGCGGAAAACGGCCAGGTGGTGGACTACGGCTGCCGGCTCTTCCGACTGAAGAGGCAGTCATGACAAAAGACGAGATCAAAACCATTCTGCCCCACCGGGAGCCCATGCTCCTGGTGGAGGAGCTGGAGCAGGAGGGGGAGTTCGCCCTGGGCAAGTACCGGGTGAGGGGGGACGAGTGGTTCCTCCAGGGGCATTTCCCCGGCGCCCCCGTGGTCCCCGGGGTCATCCTCTGCGAGATCCTGGCCCAGACCGTGGGCATCCTGCTCCGGGACAAGCTGGAAGTGGGGCAGGTCCCCATGTACACCAGCATGAAGGAGGTACGCTTCAAGGCCCCGGTGAAGCCCGGGGACCTCTTTCAGACCAAGTGCCGCATTACCCGGGCCAAGCACCCCTTTTACTTCGCCGAGGGAGAGGGATACGTGGGGGAGACCCTCTGCGTGAAGAGCACCTTCTCCTTCGCCATCACGGAGGGCTGAGCCATGTTTTCCAAGATCCTGATCGCCAACCGAGGGGAGATCGCCGTGCGCATCATCCGGGCCTGCAAGGAGATGGGCATCGCCACGGTGGCGGTGTACTCCCAGGCCGACGCCGAGGCCCTCCACGTGGCCCTGGCCGATGAGAGCTGCTGCATCGGCGGTCCCGCCCCGGCGGACAGCTATCTGAACCAGGAGCGCATCGTCTCAGCCGCCCTGGCCACCGGCGCCCAGGCCATCCACCCCGGCTACGGCTTCCTGTCGGAAAACGCCCAATTTGCCGCCCTCTGCGGCCGGAACGGGCTGGTGTTCATCGGCCCCTCCCCGGAGAGCATGGAGGCCCTCAGCGACAAGGCCGCCCTCAAGGAGAAGATGGCCGCCGGGGGCCTGCCGGTGATCCCCGGCACGGGGATCTTACAGACCGTGGCCGAGGCCCTGTCCGCGGCCGAAGCCATCGGCTACCCGGTGATGCTCAAAGCCGCTGCCGGGGGCGGCGGACGGGGCATCCGTCTGGCGGAGACCCCGGAAGAGCTGTCCGCGGCCTTCCCTCTGGCGGTGGCCGAGGGGGAAGCGGCCTTTGGGGACGGCTCTGTTTATTTAGAAAAATTCGTCCACCCGGCCCGCCACATCGAGGTTCAGATCCTGGCCGACGAGAGCGGGAAGGTGGTCTGTCTGGGGGAGCGGGACTGCTCCATCCAGCGGCGGCACCAGAAGCTCATCGAGGAATCCCCCTCCCCGGCGGTCTCTTCCGCCCAGCGGGAGAAGCTCATGGCCCTGTGCGCCCAGGCGGTGGCCGGGGTGGGCTATGTGGGGGCGGGGACCCTGGAATTTCTCCTGGACCGGGAGGGGAACTTCTGGTTCATGGAGATGAACGTCCGCCTCCAGGTGGAGCACGGGGTCACCGAGATGCTCACCAAGATCGACCTGGTGAAGTGGCAGATCCGGGCGGCGGCGGGGGTCTGTCTGACCTTCGGCCAGGAGGACGTGGGCCTGAAAGGGGCCGCCCTGGAGTGCCGCATCAATGCCACGTCCCCGGGAAGGCTGGAGATGCTCCATGTCCCCGGGGGGCCCTTCGTCCGGTTCGACACCTATCTGGTCACCGGCGTGACGGTCTCCCCCTATTACGATTCCCTCCTGGGCAAGCTGGTGGTCTATGCCGGCACCCGGGAGGAGGCGGTGCGCAAGATGAAGGCCGCCCTCTGCGAGCTGGTCATCGAGGGGATCGACACCAACATCGCGGAACAGCTGGAGATCGTGGGCGGGGAGGCCTTCATGTCCGGCGACTATGACTTGACCCTGATGGAAGGCAGGTGAGGCAGATGGCCTTTTTGAAATTCAGCTACAAACCCAAGAACGAACTGGAAAAGGGGGGGCGGACGGCGGCCCTTCTCCAGGCCGACGCCAGCGAGCCGGAAAAGACCTGCCCCAACTGCCGGAAGGCCGTCCCTCTGAGCCGCCTGTGGGCCAACCACAACGTCTGCCCCTGCGGCTATCACTTTCGCATGAGCGCCCGGCAGAGGATCGACTTTCTCACCGACAAGGGCTCCTTCCGGGAGCTGTTTGCCGACATCCAGTCGGCCAACCCCCTGGACTTTCCCGGGTATCAGGAAAAGCTGGAGACCGTCCGCACCGCCAGCCGGGAGAAGGAGGGGGTCCTCTGCGGCACCGCCGCCATCGGCGGGGAGCCCTGCGCCCTCTTCGTGATGAACCCCTATTTCATGATGGGCAGCATGGGGACCGCCGTGGGGGAGAAGATCACCTGCCTCTTTGAGTACGCCCTGGAGCACCGCCTCCCGGTGGTGGGCTGCACGGTGTCCGGCGGGGCCCGGATGCAGGAGGGCCTGCTGTCCCTCATGCAGATGGCCAAGACCAGCGGGGCGGTGAAGCGCCACAGCGACGGGGGCCTCTTCTACCTGGTTTTGCTGACTGACCCCACCACCGGGGGGGTCACCGCCAGCTTTGCCATGGAGGGAGATATCATCCTGGCCGAGCCGGGGGCCACCGTGGGCTTTGCCGGGGCCCGGGTGGTGGAGCAGACCACCCGCAAGGCCCTGCCCAAGGGCTTCCAAAAGGCCGAGTCCCTGTTGGACTGCGGCTTCGTGGACGCCATCGTCCCCCGGGCGGACCAGAAGGAGACCCTCTCCTTCCTGCTCCACATCCACAGGGAAGGAGGCGGCCTATGAGCACCCCCGCCTATGACAAGGTCAAACTGGCCCGGGCCAACCGGCGGCCCACCGGCCTGGACTATATTGAAAACCTCTGCGGCGACTTCATGGAGCTCCATGGAGACCGCCGCTTCGGGGACGACGGAGCCATCGTGGGGGGCGTGGGCCACCTGCGGGGGATCCCCGTCACCCTGATCGCCATTGAGAAGGGCCACAGCGCCAGGGAGCGCATGGCCCGGTCCTTTGGCGCGCCCCACCCCGAGGGATACCGGAAGGCCCTGCGCCTCATGAAGCAGGCGGAGAAATTCCACCGGCCGGTGGTGTGCTTTGTGGACACCTCCGGGGCCTTTTGCGGCGTGGATGCCGAGGAGCGGGGCCAGGGGCAGGCCATCGGGGAGAACCTGATGGAGATGATGACCCTGGACGTCCCCGTGATCTCCCTCCTCATCGGGGAGGGGGGCTCCGGCGGAGCTTTGGCCCTGTCGGTGGCCGACCGGGTGTGGATGCTGGAAAATTCCGTATATTCCGTCATCTCCCCCGAGGGCTGCGCCAGCATTCTCTGGAAGGACGCCTCTAAGGCTGACGAGGCCGCCCAGCGGCTGAAGCTCACCGCCCAGGACGCCCTGGAGCTGGGGATCATTGAAAAGGTCCTCCACGAGCGGGATCTGGGGCAGCCCAGCTTCTACGGCCGTCTGGCCCAGGGGCTGGAGAAGGAGCTGAAGACCCTGCTGACCCAGGAGGACCGCCTGGAAACCCGTTACGCCCGGTTCCGGGCCTTCGGCCGCGGAACCATTGACCCAAAGAACGAGGAAACCGATCATGCAGATTTATGAGAGATACTGCCGGGAGGAGGTGGACCCCCAGGGCCGCCTCACCGGCTTCCGGGTGGACTATCCCGACGATTTCAACTTTGGCTATGACGTGGTGGACGCCACCGCCCGGAAGGAGCCCGACAAGCGGGCCATGGTCTGGTGCAACGGGGAGGGGGAGGAGCGCATCTTCACCTTCCGGGACATCAGTCTCCTGAGCAACCGGGTGGCCAACGTCTTCCTGTCCGCTGGCATCCGCCGGGGGGACAAGGTCATGGTGGTCCTGAAGCGCCACTATGAGTACTGGCTCACCGCCGTGGCCCTCCACAAGATCGGGGCCATCCTCATTCCCATGACCCACATGCTCACCGAGGAGGACATCGTCTACCGGATGGGCTGCACCTCCATCCAGGGGGTGGTCTGCACCACCCAGGACCAGGTTCCCCAGCGGATTCGGGGAGCGGCCAACCGATGCGGCCTGTCCTGCAGGATGTGGACCGTCCAGCAGGAGGCGGAGGGCTTTGCAAACCTCACCGCCGCCATGGAGGGTGCCTCGGAGGTCCTGGACCGTCAGCCCACCCGGGCCCATGACCCCATGGTGCTCTACTTCACCTCCGGCACCACCGGCTACCCCAAAGGGGTGGTCCACGACTTCACCTACCCTCTGGCCCATATCGTCACCGCCAAATACTGGCACCGGGCAGAGCCCGACGGCCTCCACTTCACCGTGTCCGAGACCGGCTGGGCCAAGGCCTCCTGGGGCAAGATCTATGGCCAGTGGCTGGTGGGCTGCGCGGTGATGGTCTTCGACTTTGACAACTTCGACCCGAAAAAGCTCACCTCGGTCATCAACCGCTACGGGGTGACCTCCTTCTGTGCGCCCCCCACGGTGTACCGGTATCTGGTGAAAAAGGGCATCCCCGACATGCCCTCCCTCCGCCACGCCGCTACCGCAGGGGAACAGCTGGCCCCGGAGGTGTTCCGCCGGTTCACGGAAAAAACCGGCCTGCCTCTGGCGGAGGGCTACGGCCAGACCGAGACCACCCTGCTCATGGCCAACTTCAAGGGCTGCACCCCCGTGGAGGGCTCCATGGGCGTCCCCTCACCTTTATATAACATAGAGCTACGGCAGAAGGACGGCACCCCCGCCCCCGTGGGGGAGATCGGGGAGATCGTCATCCTGCCCCCGGAGAGCGGGAAGCAGGTGGGCCTCTTCTCCTACTATCTGGGGAACCAGACTCTCCAGGACCATGTCTGGAAGGACGGGGTCTACCACACCGGCGACGCCGCCTGGAAGGATGAAAACGGAAACTACTGGTTTCACGGCCGATTTGATGATATAATCAAGACAGGCGGTTTTCGCGTGGGACCCTTTGAGGTGGAAAACGTCCTCATGGAGCACCCCGCCGTGCTGGAGTGCAGCGTGGTGGGGGTTCCCGATCCCCTCCGGGGTCAGGCCATCAAGGCGGTCATCGTCCCGACGGCCGACCGGGAGCCCTCCCGGGACCTGGAGTTGGAGATCAAGGAGTTTGCCAACGGCAGAATGGCGGAGTACAAGTGGATCCGAAAGATCGAGTTTGTGCCGGCCATGCCCAAGACCATCAGCGGGAAGATCCGGAAAACGGAGCTGCGCAAATGACCCGAAGGCCGCCTCACGAAAAAGAGGGGGATAAGAATATGGCAGGGCAGACCAGACGGCGGGGGATGCGGGAGGAGCTTATCAAGGCGGGGATCGCGGAGATCAACAAGAACGGCATCGCCGGATTTTCCATGCGGCGGGTAGCCGACGCCTGCGGGGTCTCCTGCGGCGCGCCCTACAAGCACTTTGAGAACCGAAATGAGTTCATTGCCGCCGTGATCGAATATGTCAACGGCCAGTGGCGGGAGCAGCAGCTGGAGACCATGGCCCGGTACGAGGGGGACCCCCGGCGGCAGATCGTGGAGATCAGCGTGGAGTACGTCAAATTCCTCATGGAGCATCCCCACTTCCGCTCCATCCTGACCTTGAAGGACAACGACTTCGACAACGTCTACCACCGCCTGCGGGGGGAGCTGAGCAGCATGACCCAGCGATTGGTCAAGGACTACTGCGACAGTGTGGACATGCCCGAGGAGGTCCGCTTCCGAAAAATTTACGCCGTCCGCTCCTTCATCTACGGGGCGGTCATCATGTTCGACAACGGCGAGCTGACCTACGATGAAAAGGCCCTGGCAGCCCTCCGGTTCAACATCGACCGGGAGTTCGACCTGCCTTGATCCAAACCAAGACCCCGGCCCCGGAGCAATTTGCAGCTCCGGGGCCTTCTTCTTGTAAATTGCAGGAAAAATAACGTTGACAGGGAGAGAATGCCTCACTATAATAAAAGTGGATTGGCGTCCTGTATAGAATGGACGACGAACAGAGACAATATCAATATCGTTCGGATGAGAAAACCGGGAGATACCGCATTCAGCGGAGCCGAAGGGGCTGCGGAAACTCTCAGGCAAAGAGGACCGGTTTTGGACGAAACTCCGGAGAGCGAGCATTCGCACCGATGAGGCAATCCCCATGCGGAGAATCTTTCAGGTTATGTTACGGAGGCACAGAACTTGACACATACGCAAGCGCTGTGTCTCTGTTTTGTTTAACCGATATTGCGTCATTGCGACAGACACGAAAAAGGAGCGAGTATTATGGAACTGAAAACCCCTCTCTATGACGTCCATGTGGAGGAGGGCGGCAAGATCGTCCCCTTCGCCGGGTACCTGCTGCCCGTCCAGTATGAGGGTTCCGGCGTCATCAAGGAGCACATGGCTGTCCGTCAGGAGTGCGGCCTGTTCGATGTGTCTCACATGGGTGAGATCCTGTTCACCGGCCCCACTGCGCTGGCCAGCCTGAACCACCTGCTGACCAACGACTACAGCAACATGCCCATCAACAAGGTCCGCTACGGCGTTATGTGCACCGCTGAGGGCGGCACCATCGACGACTTGGTGGTCTATAAGTTCGGCGAGGAGTCCTACCTGGCCGTGGTCAACGCCTCCAACCGCCACAAGGACTATGAGCACATGGCCAAGAACGTCCTGGAGGGCACCAAGTGCGAGGACATCTCCGACTCCGTGGCCCAGGTGGCTCTGCAGGGCCCCAAGGCTCCCGCCATCATGAAGAAGCTGCTGCCCGAGGACCAGATCCCCAAGGGTTACTACACCGCTCTGCCCAACATCGTCATCAATGGCGTGAAGACCATGATCTCCCGCACCGGTTACACCGGCGAGCTGGGCTATGAGATCTACTGCGCCAAGGAGGACGCCGAGAAGCTGTGGAAGACCCTGCGGGAAGCCGGCGAGGAGTTCGGCCTGATCCCCTGCGGCCTGGGCGCCCGTGACACCCTCCGCCTGGAGGCCGCCATGCCCCTGTACGGCCACGAGATGGACGAGACCATCACCCCCCTGGAGGCTGGTCTGGACTTCGGCGTGAAGCTGGGCAAGGAGGAGTTCATCGGCAAGGACGCTCTGGTGGCTGCCGGCGCACCCAAGCGGGTCCGCGTGGGCCTGGGCGTTACCGGCCGCGGCATCGTCCGTGAGCACCAGGACGTCTATATCGGCGACGAGAAGATCGGCGTCTCCACCTCCGGCACCCACTGCCCCTATCTGGGCAAGGCCATCGCCATGGCTCTGGTGGACGCCAGCCACGCTGAGGTGGGCACTGCTGTGGAAGTGGAAGTCCGCGGCCGCCGTGTGGCCTGCGAGATCATCCCCCTGCCCTTCTACACCAGAGGCAAGTGATCTCCCCCGGGGCGGGCTTCGCCCCCACTGAACTTCGTATTAAATAAAAAATAATGATATTTGGAGGAACCTATCATGTCTAACATTCCTGCTGAACTGAAGTATTCCAAGTCCCACGAGTGGGTGAAGGAAGAGGACGGCGTCTTCACCATCGGCCTGACCGACTACGCACAGAACGCTCTGGGCGACATCGTGTTCATCAACCTGCCCGAGGAGGGCGACGAGGTCACCGCCGGCGAGTCCTTCTCCGACGTGGAGTCCGTCAAGGCTGTCTCCGATGTGTTCTCCCCCGTCACCGGCACTGTCTGCGCCGTCAACGAGGAGCTGCTGGACGATCCCGCTCAGGTCAACGAGGCCCCCTATGAGGCATGGCTGATCAAGGTGGAGAACGTCACCGACACCGAGGAGCTGCTGGACGCAGAGGGCTACGAGGCAGTCGTGGCAGCTGAGGAGGCATAAGTATGGGCAGCTACATTCCCGCCACCCGGGAAGAGCGGCAGCGCATGCTGGAAACCATCGGTCTGACCTCTATGGACCAGCTCTATGACATCGTGCCGGAGGAGGCCCGGGTGAAGAACCTGGACCTGCCCGAGGGCATGAGTGAGCTGGAGGTTTCCCAGAAGGTCTCCGCTATGGCTGACAGCAACCGCCAGTTCCGCAGCATCTTCCGGGGCGCCGGCGCATACCGCCACTATATCCCCTCCATCGTGAAGACTGTCACCTCCAAGGAGGAGTTTCTGACTGCCTACACCCCCTATCAGGCTGAGATCAGCCAGGGCGTGCTCCAGTCCATCTTTGAGTATCAGACCCAGATGTGCGAGCTGACCGGCATGGACGTGTCCAACGCCTCCGTCTATGACGGGGCCACCGCCGCCGCTGAGGCCGTCTTCATGTGCCAGGAGAGAAAGCGGGCCACCGCCGTGATCTCCGGCACCGTCGATCCCCAGATCATCGCCGTCATCAAGACCTACTGCGAGAGCCGCAATGTGCCCGTGGTGGTCATCCCCGCCGACAACTGCTCCACCGATCTGGAGGCCCTGAAGGCCGCCCTGACCAAGGAGACCGCCGCCGTTCTCGTCCAGAGCCCCAACTACTATGGCGTCATCGAGGACATGGACGCTGTGGTGGCCGCCACCCATGAGGTGGGCGCCAAGGTCATCATGTCCACCAACCCCATCGCCATGGGCCTGCTGAAGACCCCCGGCGAGTACGGCGCAGACATCTGCGTGGCCGAAGGCCAGCCTCTGGGTATGCCCCTGGGCTTCGGCGGCCCCTACCTGGGCATCATGACCTGCAAGCAGGCTATGATCCGTAAGCTGCCCGGCCGTATCGTGGGTCAGACCACCGATCACGACGGCCGCCGGGCCTTCGTCCTGACCCTCCAGGCCCGGGAGCAGCACATCCGCCGGGAGAAGGCCTCTTCCAACATCTGCTCCAACGAGGCCCTGTGCGCCATGACCGCCTCGGTCTATCTGGCCGCCGTGGGTCCCAAGGGCCTGCGTCAGGCTGCGGAGAGCTCCGCCGCCCACGCCCACTATCTGGCCGCCGAGCTGGAGAAGATCGGCTTCAAGCTGCGGGCCGACAAGCCTTTCTTCCACGAATTCCTGACCGACTGTCCCGTGGCCCCCGAGAAGATCTGCGCCGCTCTGGAGGAGCGGGGCATCCTGGGCGGCCTGCCTGTGGACGGCGGCATCCTGTGGTGCTGCACCGAGCTGAACAGCCGCAGCGACATTGACAGCCTGGTGGCTATTCTTGGGGAGGTGTGCGCATAATGAAACTGCTGTTTGAACGGAGCTGCCCCGGCCGGGGCGCAGATCTGCTGCCCCCCTGCGACGTGCCTGCCGCATCCTTTGACGCCAGCCTGCTGCGCGGCGCGGCCCCCCGCCTGCCCGAGATCTCCGAGATCGACCTGGGCCGCCACTACACCGAGCTGGCCAAGCAGACCCACGGCGTGAACGACGGGTTCTACCCCCTGGGCTCCTGCACCATGAAGTACAATCCCCGGGTCAACGAGGAGATGGCCGCTCTGCCCGGCTTTACCCAAATCCACCCCCTGCAGCCTGTGGAGACCGTCCAGGGCTGCCTGGAGGCCATCTACACCGCCGAAAAGCTGCTGTGCGAGATCACCGGCATGGACGGCATGACCTTCCAGCCCGCAGCCGGCGCCCACGGCGAGTACACCGGCCTGCTGCTCATCCGCAAGTATCATCTGTCCCGCGGCGACACCGCCCGGACCAAGATCATCGTCCCCGACTCCGCCCATGGCACCAACCCCGCTTCCGCCACCATGGCTGGGTTCAAGGTGGTCTCCATCCCCTCCAACCCCGAGGGCGGCGTGGATCTGGACGCTCTGCGGGCAGCCGTCGGCCCCGACACTGCCGGCCTGATGCTGACCAACCCCAACACCGTGGGCCTCTTCGACCCCAACATCCTGGAGATCACCAAGATCGTCCACGATGCCGGCGGCCTGTGCTACTATGACGGCGCCAACCTGAACGCCGTCATGGGTCATGTCCGCCCCGGCGACATGGGCTTCGACTGCGTCCACATCAACCTGCATAAGACCTTCTCCACCCCCCATGGCGGCGGTGGTCCCGGCAGCGGCCCTGTGGGCTGCAAGTCCTTCCTGGAAGCCTTCCTGCCCACCCCCCGGGTGGCAAAGACCGGCGCAGGCTATGCCTTCAGCGCCCCCGAGGCCTCCATGGGCCAGGTTCGGAGCTTCTATGGCAACTTCCTGGTGGTGATCCGCGCCCTGACCTATGTTCTGACCCTGGGTAAGGAGGGGATCCCCGAGGCCTCCGCCGGCGCGGTCCTGAACGCCAACTACCTGATGAAGAAGCTGGAAGGCGTCTATGACATGTCCTGCGACGGCCTGTGCATGCACGAGTTCGTCATGTCCCTGGAGCGCACCGCTCACGACCTGGGCGTCACCGCCATGGACGTGGCCAAGCGCCTGCTGGACTTCGGTATGCATCCCCCCACGATGTACTTCCCCCTCATCGTCCACGAAGCTCTCATGGTGGAGCCCACCGAGACCGAGAGCCCCGAGACCCTGGACGAGGCAGCGGAAGTCTTCCTCAAGATTATGGAGGAGGCCAAGGCCGATCCCGAGAGCCTGCACAACGCCCCCCACGACTGCGCCATCAGCCGTCCCGACGAGGTCACTGCCGCCCGTTCTCCCATCGTGCGGTACAGCTTCGACGCCTGATTGCGTAAAAAATCCAAGCTTTGACCCGTTACCCCGGCGGCGTGTACGCCGCCGGGGTACTTGTATAAACAGAAGAGGTATTACGTGATTCGTTCCTTATATGTGATATACTCCCGGGAAAACGATCCCCGGCACAACCTGGCTCTGGAGGAGTACCTGCTGAACACCGTAAAGCCCGGTCAGTGCATTCTGTACCTGTGGCAGAACCAGCGGACGGTGGTCATCGGCCGGAACCAGAACGCAGAGAATGAGTGCCGAATTCAGGCCCTGGAGGGGGACGGCGGCCATCTGGTCCGCCGTCTGTCCGGCGGCGGGGCGGTCTACCACGACCTGGGCAACCTGAACTTCACCTTTTTGGTGACGCGGGAGGACTATGATGTGGCAAAACAGACCGAGGTCATCCTTCGGGCTGTCCAAAAGGTGGGGCTCCGGGCAGAAAAAAACGGCCGGAACGACCTGACCGTGGATGGACAGAAATTCTCCGGGCATGCTTATTACCGGACGGGGGAGCAGTGCTATCACCACGGCACCATCATGGTGGACGTGGATATGGCCCCCCTGGAAAAATACCTGAACGTATCCCCCCTGAAACTCCAGGCCAAGGGGGTCAAGTCGGTGCGGTCCCGGGTGGCCAACCTCCGGGACTACCTGCCCGAGCTGACGATCCTCCAGCTGAACCAGGCCCTGGTGGAGGCCTTCGGGTCGGTCTACGGACTGCCCGTTACCGAGCTCCGCTACGAGGACCTGGACCAGGAGGCCATTGCCCGGGGACAGGCCCGGTTCTCTGACCCCGCCTGGATCTATGGCGACAGCCGCCCTCTGGAAGTGAGCCGGGAGGCCCGGTTCGACTGGGGCATCCTGCGGCTGGACTACTCCCAGGCGGATGGGATCATCACCGAGGCCGCCCTCTGGTCCGACGGACTGGAGGCGGATTTCCTGAGCCGGGTCCCCGGCCTGCTCCGGGGCTGTCCTCTGGAGGCGGGCCCCCTGCGGGACAAGCTCACCGCCGACCCGGACAGCACCGGGGAAGCGGTGGACAGCATCCTGGCCCTTTTGGAAGTCTGACAAAGAAGATAGAGACGGATAAAAAGGTCTCACAGAGTTCGCTGCCCGCAGGCAGCGAAGAAGATTTGATTCTGTTTTCCGGCGGCATGTACGTCGGAAAACAGACCGCGCAGGCCGCCAGTGTGGGGGCTGCGCCCCTGCGCGCAGCGGCCTGAAAAGCCCTCGTGTCAAAACCCAGGCAACGCCGGTTTTGACACGCTGAAAAGAAAAGAGGAAAGTATGAATTTTGATATTGCTATTATCGGCGGCGGCCCCGGCGGCTACAACGCAGCGGAAAAGGCCGCCAAGCTGGGGATGCAGGTGGTCCTGTTCGAGAAGGAAGACCTGGGCGGCACCTGCCTGAACCGGGGCTGTATGCCCACCAAGGCCCTGATCCACAGCGCAGAGGCCTATGAGAGTATGCTCCACGCCGAGAGCCTGGGTATCAAGGTGGGCGAGGTTGCCTATGACTTTGCCGCCATGCACGCCCGGAAGGCCCAGGTGGTGGAGGAGCTCCGCAAGGGCGTGGAGAAGCTCATGAAGGCCGGCAAGATCCAGGTGGTCTATGGCCAGGCCCAGATCGCCGGCCCCGGCGTGGTCACCTGCGACGGCGAGACCTATGAGGTCAAGGACATCATCATCGCCACCGGCTCCAAGGTGGCCTATCCCCCCATCCCCGGCATCCGGGAGGAGGGCGTCTACAACAGCCGCGACATTCTGGAGGGCGAGGGCAAGATGTTCCGGTCCCTCATCATCATCGGCGGCGGCGTGGTGGGCGTGGAGTGCGCCTCCATCTACCGTGCCCTGGGCTGTGAGGTCACCGTCCTGGAGGCCGCCGACCACATCCTGCCCGTCATGGACAAGGAGATCGCCCAGCGTCTGACCATGATGCTGAAGAAGCGGGGCTGCAAGGTGGAGGCCAAGGCCATGGTCCAGAAGATCGAGGGAACCCCCGGCAGCATGACCGTCACCTACCTGGACAAGAAGGGCAAGGAGACCGTGGTCACCGCCGAGGGCGTTCTGGCTGCCGCCGGCCGCTGCGCCAACGTGGACGGCCTCTTCGCCGAGGGTGTGGAGATCGAGATGTTCAAAAACGCCATCGTGGGCGACGAAGTGGGCCGCACCAGCATCCCCAACGTCTACGTCATCGGCGACGCCAAGGCAAAGAACATCCAGCTGGCCCACGTGGCCGAGGCCCAGGGGGCCAACGCCGTGGCTGTCATCGCCGGCAAGGAGCCCCCCATCGACATGTCCGTCGTTCCCAGCTGCGTCTACACCAACCCGGAGATCGCCGCCGTGGGCATGACCGAGGACCAGGCCAAGGCCGCCGGATTTACCCCCAAGGCTGTAAAATTCCTGACCGGTGCCAACGGCAAGTGCCTCATTGAGAATACCGACAGTGGCTATGTGAAGCTGGTCACCGACAGCGCCAATGGCCGCATCCTGGGCGCTCAGCTGGTCTGCCCCCGGGCCACCGACATGATCGGCGAGCTGGCTCTGGCAGTCCAGAAGGGTATCACCGCTGAGGGCCTCCACGCGGTCATCCATCCCCACCCCACCTTTACCGAGATGATCTCCGGCGCAGCTGCGCTGCTGGAGGAGTAATCCCATCTGCCATCCAGAGGGGCGCGTCCGTGCGCCCCTCTTTTCTATGGAAAGGAGGCCGCCTATGAATTATCAGGCCATTACCCCCCGGGTCTGGCATATCGAGGAGGACTACCGGGACTACTGCACCCTGGTCCGGGGGGACAGGCTGGCCATCCTCTGGGACACTGGCCAGGGGAAGGGGGACCTGCCGGCCTTCCTGGCGGAGCACGTGGCCACCGACTGCCTGGTCCTCAACAGCCACGGCCACGCAGACCACATCGGGGGCAACCACCGGTTCCCCAGGGTGTACGCCAACCGGGCGGACTGGCCTCTGCTGGCCGCCCACAGCCGGATGACCACGGGGGAGCTCCCTGCCTACGAGGTGGAGGACCTGGCCCCCGGGACGATCTTCGACCTGGGCGGGCTCCACGGCCGGGTGGTCTCTCTGGCGGGCCACACCCGGGGGTCTGTGGGTCTGCTGCTGGAGGAGGAGGGTCTCCTGCTGGCAGGGGACGCCCTGAACCCCACCCTGCTGATGCTGGGCCGGGAGTCCGCCCCGGTGGCGGTGCTGAAGGAGACCCTACAGGAAGTGGAAAAGCTGCCCTTTGACCGGTATCTGGCCAGCCACTACCCCACCCCCCAGCCGAAGCGGATGGTGGGGGCTCACCTGCGCCACCTGGACTGCCTGCGGACGGAGCCTCCCTCCCATCCCGGCCCCTACGGCCCCCGGGTCTGCCGGAGCATCCACAAGGACCCTGCCGGCCGGTCGGTGATTTTCATCGACAGGGGTTTGGTGGAGCCGTAACCCCGCTTCTGACAGAGGAAAAACATCCCCCGCTGCTTTCTTTGCAGCGGGGGATGTTCTGGCTTATGGCGCTTATTGGGCTGCGGTCAGAAATTCCTCAAAGGCGGTTTTCACATCCTGATTGCCGTCGCAGATGAGGAGGACGGCGTATTGATCCTGGGTGAAGACCAGGGCCTTTTCCGCCCGGCTGACCTCGTCGGGGCTGTACTGCCGGAAGAGGGTCAGCCGCTGGTCCAGGTGGGCCCGGAGGGTGTCGGCGGCGGCTTCCGCGTCCGCCGGGTCCTTCACGGCGATGACGGCGATCTCGTCTGCCTTGCCCTCGGCGGAGTAGGAGAGGAGGAAGTTCTCCACCTTCTCGTAGGGCAGGTCGGAGAAATAGGTGAAAAGGTCCTTGGCGTCCGCTACCTCGCCGGTGATGGAGCGCATCTCCGGCAGGGTGGGGTCAGCGGCCAGGAGGGCCGTCTGCATGGTTTCCATATCGGCGGTGGGGACAGCGGCGGGCTTGTCGCCGCCGCAGCCGCACAGGGCCAGGATCAGCAGACCGGCCAAAAGGAGAGGGAGCAGTCGTTTCATGTCTCAGCCCACCGCCTCTGCTTCCGCCATATCGGTGTCGTTCTCCATGGCGTCCTCGATGCTGGACCAGTCCATGTCCACGCCGAAGGCCTTGTCGATGGCCTCCGCGATCTTTTCCTGATCCTCTTCAGAAATCTCCGGGGCGGGTTCCTCCTGCTCAAAGCCGTAGATGTGGACGGCCAGCACATACTCGCTGCCGGTGACATGGAGCCAGTTCCAGTCCATCCAAAGGGGACCGTAGTCGCCGGAGTCCACAAAGGACTGGATGCCGGAGAGCATGGCCTCCACAATTTGGGCGTGGGGTTCGTCAATGGCCGCAAAGCCCAGGGCCACCAGCCCCTGCTGCTCCTCCAACGCCTGCCGCAGACGGGCGGGGATCTGGTAGATATCCTCGATCTCTTCCTTGTTCTGGATGGCGTAGTTGTAGGTCAGGCCGTTGGCGGCGGGGAAGAAGTCCCGGTCCCATTGGTGGCCCTGTCCGGCCATCTCGTCATTCATGTTGAAGTTGGCATAGCTGGCGGCGCCTTGGTCGGAGTAAATGTCCACATGATACCAGTCGTCATCCAGTTTCACCAGGTTCCAGGAGTGGTAGCGCTCCGTGTTGTGGACCACCATGCACTCCATGTCCAGCATCTGCAGGAACAGACGGAAGGTGGTGGCGTAGCCCACGCAGACGGCGTTGTGGTATTTCAGTACCCCGTAGGGGTTGTCGCAGTCTTCGTTGGTCTGGGGGATCACCTGGAGGACGCCGGTGTCGTAGGTGAGTTCGCTGGTCATCCAGTCGTAGACCGCTTTCTCCTTTTCGTAGGGGGTCATGTCCTCGGTGATGATCTCCTCCAGCACGGCGGTGGCCATTTTCAGGGTCTCCTTGTCCTTGTCGCTGAGGCCGGCGTCGCTGCCGCTGTGGTAGGCATCAGAGATCTGCTTGGTGGAGCGGATCCAGAACTCCCCGTTCATGATGGGGACGTCGTCCTCCTGGGTCTCGGCGGTGGCGAGGCCGGAGGCGGTCTTCAGCTCATTCACTGCCCGGACGGTCACGAGGCTGGCTGCGGCGCTGAGGAGTACACCCAGCAGCAGAACCACGGCCAGAGCCACGGCGGCGATCTTTTTCTTCTCGGTTGTCATAAAAACCTCCCTTTCTTGCAGTCCTTACCAATGGAGTTTGTGCAAACTATAGTAAAACAGGGTCGCGAAGTCAAGGGATTTAATAAAAACTTAAGAGAGGTTACGGGAAGTTTCACCGTTCTGTTACGGCTGTGATACTTTTGCCGGGGAAAAACGGAAAAGGACCGTGTACGCCGCCTATAGAGAGGGGGGACACGGTCCCGGGTTCAACTTATTCCTTGGGTTGGTTTAAGGTGTTCAAATCATAGGGGGTGGTCTGGTAGACGTAGTAGTTCAGCCAGTTGGTGTAGATGAGCTGACCGGCGGAGCGCCACCGGACGATGGGAGTCTGGGTGGGGTCGTCGTTGGGGAAATAGTGCTTGGGAACGTCGATGTCCAGGCCCCGGTCCACATCCCGCTGGTATTCCAGGGCCAGGGTGTTGCGGTCGTATTCCAGGTGGCCCAGGAAGAAGAACTGTCGGCTATCCTCGGTCTTCACCGCGAAGACGCCCACCTCCTCGGAGACCGCCAGAACCTCCAAGTTAGGGACCTTGCGGATGTCCTCCTCCAGAACCTCGGTGTGGCGGGAGTGGGGCGCGTAGAACCGGTCGTCAAAGCCCCGGAACAGGGGAGAGGAAGGTTTCAGTACCTGGTGGTCGAAGACGCCGAACACCTTTTTGGGCAGGGAGTACTTGGGAACACCGTAGTGGTAGTAGAGGCCGGCCTGGGCGCCCCAGCAGATATGAAGGGTGGAGTGGGCGTGGGTCTTGGACCAGTCCATGATCTGACACAGCTCCTCCCAGTAGTCCACGTTCTCAAAGTCCAGGTTCTCCACCGGGGCTCCGGTAATTACCATGCCGTCGTAGTATTTGTCCTTGATCTCGTCAAAGGTGGTGTAGAAGGACTCCAGATGGCTGCGGTCTACGTTCTGGGCCTCGTGGCTCACGGTCTGGAGCAGCTCTGCCTGGATCTGCAGGGGGGTGTTGGAGAACTTCCGCAGCAGCTGGGTCTCTGTGACGATCTTGGTAGGCATCAGGTTCAGGACCAGAATCTTCAGGGGACGGATGTCCTGGTGCATGGCCCGGTACTCGGTCATGACGAAAATGTTTTCTCCCTCCAGGATCTCCCGGGCGGGAAGAGAGTTGGGTATCTTAATCGGCATAGAACAGCCTCCTTTGATTTGTCGGGAATACACGATATTATAACGTATCGTGGAGAAGAACGCAATGGTGGAATCCTTTTACCAGAGAAAAGGGCGAAATATGTGGAAAACCTGCCCGAAAAGAGGGGTTTCATGCAGGGATTTCCACCTGCGAAAAGAAAATGTGGAAAAAAGTCAAAAAATTGAAAAATAGGGGTTGACATATGGGGGGCGGGGTGGTATTATAACCAAGCTGTCGCGAACGACGGCGGACAAACGAAGCGAGGA
>JAUNCL010000019.1 GCA_030535235.1 Bacillota bacterium | reverse complement strand
AGATGCTCATTTCGTGTTATTTGGCTAACACTGTTTTACAAACACCTGCCATTTGCCCGGGGGGGTGTTTGTGGTATATCCGTCGTGTGTGCGGTGCGCAGCGTGGGTTGGGCCGATGTGGTCATCGGCCCCTACGATGGGGTGGGTTGTATGACAAAGGCATGGTGGCGTGGTCCCCGCCTGCCGGGCCCTCCCGGCTTGTAACCGGCGGTGTCTGGTGCTATAATTACATCGTTTGAGGGTAGAATATTTTTACAGAGGAGGGAATTTTTATGGAACATTCATTCATTTTGTCCTGTGAATCCACGGTGGACCTGCCCTACGCCTATGTGACCGGGCGGGACATTCCCGTGCTGTTTTACACCTATCAGGCGGAGGGAACCACCTACACCGACGACATGGGACGGGACCCAAAGGCCCTGCCTCACTTTTATGACCTGCTGGCCGGCGGCGCGCTGCCCACCACCTCCCAGATCAACCAGTATCAGTATGAGGAATTTTTCGACGGGCTCCTGAAAAAGGGGGACGTCCTCCATATTAACTTCGGCTCCGGCATGACCGGCTCGGTGAACAACGCCCGGCTGGCGGCGGAGACCCTGCGGGAGAAGTACCCCGGGCGGAGGCTGGAGATCATCGACTCCCTGTGCAGCTCCTCGGGCTACGGGATGCTGGTGGATTACGCCGCCGACCTGCGGGACAAGGGCTGCTCCCTGGAGGAGACCGCCCAGTGGGTCCGGGACCACTGCAAGCGAATCCACCACCAATTTTTCTCCACCCAGCTGGACTTTTACCGCCGCAGCGGCCGGATGTCCGGGGCCATGGCCACCCTGGCCACCATCCTGAACATCTGCCCCATCATGCGCCTAGACGACGGCGGCCGCATCATCGCCTACGACAAGGTGCGGGGCAAGAAAAACGCCATTCGCCGCACGCTGGACACCATGGAGGCCCACGCTGAGGGGGGCGCGGACTACGCCGGCAAGTGCTTTGTGTGCCACTCCAACTGTCTGGCCGAGGCCCAGGCCACCAAGGCCGCGTTGGAGGAGCGGTTCCCCCACATCGACGGCGACATTCGGATCTGCGACATCGGCACCATCATTGCCTCCCACTGCGGGCCGGGCACTGTGGCGGTGTTTTTCCTGGGGGAGGAACGCCAGCCCGACAAAAAATAAACACAGGCAGCGGCCAGCGGAAACGCCGGCTGCTGCCTGTGTTCTTATCTCTGATATTCAAAGTCCAGGTCGTACAGACTGACCAGGTCGCCGTCCTTGATGCCCATCTCCTCCAGCCGGTCGAAGAGACCGGCAGAGCGGAGCATCCGGTCGAACCAGTTTCTCGACTCGTAGTTGGAGAAGTTGACGTTGGCCATGATCTTCTGGAGCCAGGGGCCCTCCACGATCCACACGTCATCCTCGTGGCGGATGGTGACCGGCTCGGAAGTGTCCACTTCGGGGGGACGCTCCACGTACTCGGACTCGTAGACGATCACCGGGGGCAGGTGGGCCAGCTCCCCGGCTGCTGCCTTCATCAGCTCCCGGACGCCCATGTGGGCGGCGGCGGACATCTCGAAGAAGGGAAGCCCCAGGGCCTCCACGTGGGCCTTCAGCTTCTCCAACAGGGTGCGGTCCTCCAGGATATCCACCTTGTTGGCGGCCACGAGCATCTTGCGGCTGGCCAGCTCGGGGCTGTATTCCTTCAGCTCGGCGCAGATGGCCTCAAAGTCCTCCACCGGGTCCCGGCCCTCGGAGCCGGATACGTCCACCACGTGGATGAGCAGGCGGCAGCGGTCGATGTGCCGGAGGAAGTCGTGTCCCAGACCGGCCCCTTCGGCGGCTCCCTCGATGATGCCGGGGATGTCCGCCATGACGAAGGACACGCCCTCCTCCACGAAGACCACCCCCAGGTTGGGGAAGAGGGTGGTGAAGTGGTAGTTGGCGATCTTGGGCCGGGCCTTGGTGGCCACGGACAGGAGGGTGGACTTGCCCACGTTGGGGAAGCCCACCAGGCCCACGTCGGCCAGGAGCTTCAGCTCCAGCAGAACGTTTCTCTCCTTGCCGGGGAGACCGGCCTTGGCGAACTGGGGGGTCTGCCGGGTGGGGGTGGCGAAGTGCTTGTTGCCCCAGCCGCCGTTGCCCCCCCGGCAGAGGACGAAGGGCTCATCGTCGGACATGTCTTTGATGATCTCGTTGGTCTCGGCGTCCCGCACCACGGTGCCCCGGGGGACCTTGATGATGAGGGGGGCGCCGTTCTTGCCGGTGCACAGCTTTCCGGCACCATTGCCGCCGTTCTCAGCCACGTATTTGCGCTTGTAGCGGAAATCCATCAGGGTGGACATGCGGTCGTCCACCTGGAGGATCACGTCGCCGCCCCGGCCGCCGTCGCCGCCGTCGGGACCGCCGTTGGCGATATACTTTTCCCGGTGGAAAGCCACCGCGCCGTTGCCGCCCGCGCCGGACCGGACCAGGATGCGGGCGGTATCAATGAATGTGTTTGCCATAGGGAACCTCCTTTTCTGAGGTGCGTTTCGGGAATCTGTTTTAAAAAAGCCCCGAACGGGTTGCCGTTCGGGGCTTAGGTTGCTGAAAAAGAGCAGGATTATTCTGCAACAGCCTCCACGATGGAGACCTTCTTGCGGTCCTTACCCATCCGCTCAAACTTGACGCGGCCGTCCTTCAGAGCAAACAGGGTGTCGTCCTTGCCGATGCCCACGTTGGTGCCGGGATGAATGTGGGTACCGCGCTGACGGACCAGGATGTTGCCGGCCAGAACGAACTGACCATCGCCGCGCTTGACGCCCAGGCGCTGAGCCATAGAGTCACGGCCGTTACGGGTGGAGCCAACGCCCTTCTTATGTGCGAAGAACTGAAGTCCGATATGAAGCATAGGTTACACCTCCATGACAGTAATGTTTTCGGGATATTCCTCCTGCAGCTGAACGAAGTAGACCATCAGGGACGCCAGCAGAGTCTGGCAGACCTGGTCGGCCTCTCCCTCCAGGTTGCGGGGGAGTTTGAGGGAAATGGAAGCATCCTTTTCGCTGACCTTCACGGCGGCCTCCAGCCCCAGCACGTCATTGATGGCGCACTCGGTGAGGCGGACGGCGCTGGTGACGGCGGCGCAGAGGATATCCTCCCCGGATTCGGCCAGGCCGCTGTGCCCCTTTACCGTAAAGGAGACGATGCGGCTGCCGTCAGTTGCAAAGGATGCGGTTGTCATTAAGCGTTGATCTTCTTGATCTCAACCTTGGTGTAGGGCTGACGATGACCCTGACGCAGGCGGTAGCCCTTCTTGGGCTTGTACTTGAAGATGACGACCTTCTTGCCCTTGCCGTTCTTGACAACGGAAGCGTCAACGGAAGCGCCTTCCACCACGGGAGCGCCGAACTTGGGCTCGTCGCCCAGGATCGCCAGGACCTTGTCGAACTTGATCTCGTCGCCGGCCTCGTTGTTCAGCTTTTCGATGAACAGGACGTCGCCTTCTGCGACCTTGTACTGCTTACCACCGGTCTCGATGATTGCATGCATGCTGTGTGCACCTCTTTCCTTAATTACGGGCTCGCTGTCGGGGGCGGGACCGGGACTGTTCCTGTCACAGTCCACTTATCACCCATTCAAAGCGGCTCTGAAATTATATCAGCGGACAGGCCAAAAGTCAAGGGTTTTTGGCAGGTCGGAAAAATTTTGCGGCAGCCCCGATTTTCCCTGGTCGTGGCCATTCCTATACCGTCACGGCCGGGCCAGCCGGCCCAGATACCAGCCGGTGACGCCGTCCTTTTTCACCAGGGCCCCCCGGCTGGTCTGCCGGAGGAGGGAGAGGGCGTCTCCGGCCTTCACCGGCAGGCGGTAGTCGGTGACGTCCTGGCAGTAGGTCCCCTGGGGGCCTTCCCGCAGAAAATCGGTGGGGATGTCCACCTCCCGGCCGGTCTCCAGATGACGGCAGCGGGAGAATTCCTCCCCCGGCTCCAGGACCTCCAGGCCGCTGTGTCCCCAACGGATGTTCAGAGGGTCCGGGGAGGGGGCCTGGTCCTCCAGGGCCACCACCGTGGGCAGGCCGTCGTAGGCCAGCCAGGTGAAGTCCCCGCCGGGCTCCCGTGGGAGGATGAGGGCGTTGAGCTGGCCGTCTTCCTTCAGGGTGCAGCCCCCGTCAATGGAGACGATGTGCCGGTCAGGGAGGATCAGGGGATTGGCGGCGGGGATGTCCGGGTGGTAGAGGGACACCGGCCAGTGGCCCACAATGACCCACCGGTGAAAGGTGTGATTCTGACGGAGAAACGCGTCGTTTTTCATGCAGTCCCAGGCCCGGAGGTCCTCCAGGTGGTCCTCCCGGGGTACGCCCCCGTGGACGAACAGGTAATTCTCGTGGAGGAGGATGGTGGGCATGCGCCGGAGAAAGGCCAGTTCCTCCGGGAAGCGGGCCTCGATGGCCTTCCGGGCGGCGGGATAGGTCCGGGGATGGTCCACAGAAACCCCGGCCTGGTGGGCCATGGCCACCCAGGTGGATTTCTCCCCCCAGAAGCCCCCGTACCGGGCGGTCACGTCGTCGGGCCACATGCCGCTGAGGAAGCCCAGGGGGGTGGCGTCGCAGTTGCCCTGGACGAAGTAGACGGTGTGGGTTCCGGACAGGTCCATGAGATACCGGAGGGTGTCCAGACTGCCGGTGGATTTTTCCAGAATATCGCCCAGGACGATGAGGATATCCGAAGAAGAAAAGCCTGCTTTTTTCAGCAGGCCTTTCAGAAAGGGAAGATTTCCGTGGATATCGCTGATGACCAGGACCCGTCTGTCTCTGGGCAGGGAGACCGGGCGAACAACAGCTTTCTGATCCATACTCAGCCTGCCTGGGCCGCCAGGGCGATCCAGCCGTTCTTCTCGAACCGCTGAATGACCTTCAGGCCGCTCCGCTCCAGGGCGGCGGCTACCTCGTCCCCCCGCTTGTCGATGATGCCCGAGCACAGGAAGGTCCCTCCCTGGGCCAGCAGGGCGGGGACCACGGGGGCCAGGGGGATGATCACGTCGGCCACGATGTTGGCCAGGACCAGGGGGGCCTGGACCTGGGCCAGCTCCTCCACCAGCCCCCGGTCGGCGATGACGTTGCCTGCCAGGAACCGGCAGCGGTCCTTGCCGATGCCGTTGAGGGCGGCGTTCTCATAGGCCACGTCCACGGCCTTGGGGTCAATGTCCACGCCGGTGGCGTGGGAGGCCCCCAGGCGCAGGGCGGCGATGGCCAGGATGCCGCTGCCGCAGCCCAGATCCAGCACGGGACGGCCGGGGATCACGTACTCCTCCACCCCCTCCAGGCAGAGCTGGGTGGAGGCGTGGGAGCCGGTGCCGAAGGTCAGGCCGGGGTTCATCAGCAGGGTGGTGCAGCCTTCCGGGATCTCGGCGGTGTCCCGCTCCCACTCGGGGACGATGTACAGCTTCTTGCCGATGGCCAGGGGGCGGTAGTACTTCTGCCAGCTGTGGGCCCAGTCGTACTCCCGCAGGCGGACGGAGGTATAGGGCAGGTCAATGCCCTGGAGGTACCCCTTTAACTGCTTCTGGCCGTCCTCGTCGTCGGTGACGTAGAACTTGATGCGGGAGACCCCCTTCATCTGCTCCATGAGCTCGTCGTCCACGTAGTCCCAGTACTGGCGGTTTTCTTCTAAAAAGGTGCGGAACTCCTCTTCCTCCTCCACCGCCAGGCCGGGGACCCCGTTGGCGATGAGGGTGGCGCAGAGGTTGTCCAGCTCCTCGGATTTGGCGTTCAGGATGATCTCAAGCCACATGCTGTCCATAGCGTGTGCCTCCTTTTTTTCATAGAATTAGACGGATGCCCGTTCCCGGTCCATGATGCGCTGGGCCATGGCCAGGGCGGTGTCCAGGTGGGCGCAGAAGTGGTCCAGGCCCAGCTTGTCCACAAAGCCCGCCCGGATCATGGTGCGCATGGGCTGCTCCCCTACGTGGGAGAAGATCAGGTGGATGCCCTGCTTCTCACAGCGCTCCTGGAGCCCCTCCAAGGCGTTCATGGCGGTGGCGTCCACGGCGGGGACGCCGCCCATGCGGAGGATGAGGCATCTGGTGGACTGCTTCGTGCTGATCTCCGCGATGCGTCCCGCCGCCCCGAAGAACAGGGGGCCGGTGATCTCATAGACCCGGACCCCGTCAGGCACGGGCATCAGGCGGTCGTCGTCCTCTCCGTCGTCGGCGTGGATCCAACCCCGGACCTCGGTCTCGTCGCTCATTCGCTTCATGAACAGCAGGCAGGCCAGCAGCAGGCCCACTTCAATGGCCACCACCAGGTCGAAGAGCACGGTGAGGGCAAAGGACAGCACCAGCACCACCACGTCGCTGTGGGGGGCAGTGCGGACCAGATGGACAAAGGGTCGCCACTGACACATATTGTAAGCCACCTGGAAGAGGATGGCGGCGATGGTGGGCATGGGGATGAGGGAGGCGTAGGGCATCAGCACCACCAGGATGAGCAGCAGGACCACCGCGTGGACCATGCCGGAGACGGGGGTCTTGCCGCCGCTCTTGATGTTGGCGGCGGTGCGGGCGATGGCGCCGGTGGCAGGGATGCCGCCCAGGAGGGCGGAGCCGATGTTGCCCACGCCCTGGGCCATCAGCTCGGTGTTGGAGCGGTGCTTGGTGTTGGTCATGCCGTCGGCCACCACGCAGGAGAGCAGGGACTCGATGGCCGCCAGGATGGCGATGGTGAAGGCGTCGGGAGCCAGCTTGGCCGCCAGATGGAAGCTGAAATCGGGGAGGTGGGGGGCGGGCAGCTGGTTGCTCACCTCATAGAGGTCCCCGATGGTGTTCACCGGCAGGTGCAGGCACTGGACCATGGCGATCCCCGCCAGAACGGCGATGAGGGAGCCGGGGATCCGGGCGCTGACCTTGGGCCAGAGGATGAGGATGGCCAGGCAGGCCACGCCCACCAGCACCGCCTGCAGGTTGATGGTGCCGATGCTGGCCACCACGGCCTCCAGCTTCTCCATGGTCTCCACGGGGGCCAGACCCTCGGCATAGGTCAGGCCCAGAAAGTCCTTGAGCTGGCCGATCAGAATGGTCACAGCGATGCCGGCGGTGAAGCCGGTGGTAATGGTATAGGGAATGAATTTAATGAGACTGCCGAACCGGCACAGGCCCATGACGATGAGGATGACACCGGCCATCAGGGTGGCCAGGGCCAGGCCTGACAGGCCGTTTTCCGCCACGATGCCCGCAACAATGGTGGCGAAGGCCGCCGTGGGGCCGGAGATCTGCACGGTGCTGCCACCCAGCAGGGCGATCAGGAAGCCCGCCACAATGGCCGTGTACAGGCCCTGTTCCGGCCCCACCCCGGAGGCCAGGGCCAGGGCGATGGACAGCGGCAGGGCGATGATGGCCACGATGACGCCGGCAATGAGGTCCTTGAGGAATTGATCCCGGCTGTAGTTCCGGAGACAGGAGAAGAGCATCGGTTTGAACTGGTTCATGTTCGGTTCCCCATTCTTTCATTTATAATAGTCAAGCTCTTCCAGTATATCAGCAAAGTCAGGAAAATACAATTTGTCAACCCTCTCATTTATTTTCACCAGAAAGGGGGCGGGGTGGACCAGTTGCATAAAAGAGCCGGAAGGAATGGAAAACCCTGGGAAATCATGGGGTCCCGAAAAGGAGAAGACACCGGCATTGCATCGCAATGCCGGTGTCGAACCGTTGATTCAGAGCGTGGAAAGAGATCAGATATCTCTGGTCCACAGGGAAGCCATAGCGGGGCCGCCGCCGACGCACAGGGATGCGCCGCCGATGGTGGTGCCCTGGCGCTGCATCTCGTGGATCATGGAGACGATGATGCGCAGGCCGGTGCAGCCGATGGGGTGACCCAGGGAGATGCCGGAGCCGTTCAGGTTGGTCTTAGCCAGGTCGACGGTCCAGCCCTGCTCTTCCTTCAGCTTGCGGCCGACGCCCAGGAACTGAGCGGCGAAGGCCTCGTTGATTTCCCAGTAGTCCACGTCGTTGAAGGACAGGCCGGTGCCCTTGAAGCACTTGGGGATGGCGTAAGCGGGGCCGATGCCCATGTACTTGGGCTCCACGCCGGCGGAGCAGGAGTTGATCAGCTTGACCATGGGGGTGCAGCCCAGCTCCTTGGCCTTCTCGGGGGTCATGACGATGACAGCGGCGGCTGCGTCGTTGATGCCGGAGGCGTTGGCAGCGGTGGTGACGCCGTCGGGAGTGAAGACAGCCTTCATCTTGGACAGGGTCTCAATGCTGCAGTTGCGGATGGGGTGCTCGTCGGTGTCGATGATGATGTCGCCCTTCTTCTTGTTGTGGATGACATAGGGGACGATCTCTTCCTTGAACTTGCCGGCGTCGATGGCGGCGCAGGCGCGGTTGTGGCTGATGACGGCCAGCTCGTCGCACTCCTGACGGGAGACGTTGCACAGCTTAGCCACGTTGTCGGCGGTGACGCCCATGTGGCCGGGGACCAGAGCGTCATACAGTGCGTCGTGGATCAGGGAGTCGAACAGCTCGGCGCCGCCTTCGGTGGGAATGCCGCCCATGCGGTAGCCCATACGAGCCTTGGGCAGCATGAAGGGAGCCTGGGTCATGTTCTCCACGCCGACGACCAGACCGATGTCGGTCTTGCCCAGCATGACGTTGTGGCAGGCGATCTCCAGAGCGCGCATACCGGAAGCGCAGTTCTGGTTGACGGTAACAGCGGAGCTTTCGATGGGCAGGCCGATGCGCATGGAGACCTGACGTGCGGGCAGGGAGCCCTGCATGCCGGGATAGCACTCGCCCATCACGATCTCGTCGATCAGGTTGATGTCGATGCCGGAACGGCGGATGGCTTCCTTACCAGCGTGGATAGCCAGCTCGCGGGCGGAAACATCCTTGAACTGGCCCTGGAACTTACCGATAGCAGTACGGCAAGCACTGACGATAACGACTTCTCTCATTTGAGATATCCTCCTGTCAAAACATGTATTTGTTCATTTTATATAAAATGTACTGATTCAAATCTTGCAACATTTATTATACACCTAAAAAATAGGGTGTCAAGAAGAACTCGAAAAAGTATACAAATTTTTTCTGATGCTTTTTCGGTAAATCCCCTTGTCCTGTTCGTATAAACTATGTATAATGTAGACAGAAAGACCGGCGAGCGGCGGAGAAGTTCTCCCCTGACGCCGGACAAAGGAGGCGCTCCCATGAGCAAGGTTCCGGAAAAATGGCACGACGCTGTCATGGAGTTTTCCCTTGGCCTGGCCAGAGACAGCGAAAATTTCCCCAAAAAGGTCCTCTCTCTCTTTGACAAACACTTCGGATACCGGCGCAGTATTTTCTTCACCCACGGCATGTCGCCCTTCGTGGGGGCCTCCCCACGAAGGGTGGGGGCCATGAACAACTACATAACCTACGGCATCCGCTACGGCCCCATGTACGACTACAAGGAGCGGGTCTACAAGCACGATATCTTCCGCTACGCCAACCTGCCCGACCACCTGAAGGGGCGGCGGGTCCTCTTCACCGACGATGTGATGCCCCTGGAGGAGTATGAGCGCACCCCCTACGGGATCCACATGACCGGGGAGGACCTGTACTATCAGGCGGTTATTTTCTTCTTCCACGGGGAGCGGGTCATCGGCTCCATGGCCCTCTTCCGGTCCCGGGAGCAGAAGAAGTTCGGGGAGGATGACCGGGCGCTGCTGGAGTACCTGGGGAGCCTGGTAGAGGCCAACTACCAGAGCTATCTCCGCCACAGCGGCGAGGCCCGGTTCCAGGACAACTTCCAGCTCTTTTTCCAGGATGTGAAGCAGGGGGCAGTCCTGCTGAACCAGGATATGACGGTGATGCAGTGCAACGCCGCCGCCCAGGAGATCAGCCAGATCTTCTGGGAGCAGTACCGCCACAACCAGGGCCACTTCCTCCGGAGCAGCTACCAGGGGGACCCCCAGTTCCGGGATGTCCAGACCATGGTCAACGAGGTGGCGGAGCGGCTCAGCGCCCAGGGCAGCAGCAGCCAGACCATCACCTCCCTGGCCCGGGATATCACCTTTTACCACACAGCCTTCCTGTCCTCCACCCCGGCGGGGCTGATCCAGACCTGGCACCTGATGCTCATCACCTGCCAGACCAAGGAGATGCCCAAGAACATGGACCACCCCTACAACAGCCTGACCCAGCAGGAGAGGCGGATCGTCTACTACCTGGCCTCCGGCAGGAAGAACGAGCAGATCGCCGAGGAGCTGCACATCAGTATATACACGGTCCGCACCCACATTGCCAACATTTATAAGAAATTCGAGGTCAACAGCAAGGTAGACCTTCTCATGCACCTGCAGCCCATTCTGAACGACCAGAATAAGCCCTGAGGCATTAAAGGCTGCCCGTTCCCTGCGTGGGGTGGGGTACTTTTCCTTGCCTTCCGACGGAATCTATGGTATCCTTATCCCAACAAAAACCAACGAGAGGACGCAGCTGTCATGGTACGAAAAGCAACCCCTGGCGATCTGGACGCCATTGCCGCCATCTATGACGCCATCCACACCGAGGAGGAGGCCGGACGGGCTTCCATCGGCTGGGTCCGGGGCGTCTACCCCACCCGAGAGAGTGCGGCAGACTCCATCGCCAACGGCGATATGTTCGTCCTGGAGTCAGAGGACGTTGTGGTGGCCGCCGCCAAGATCAACCAGGAGCAGGTCCCAGAGTATAAAAACGCCCGATGGGACTATCCTGCCTCCGAGGAGCAGGTCATGGTCCTCCACACCCTGGTGGTCGCGCCTGCCGGCAAAGGGAAGGGCTACGGCACCCAATGCGTGGCCTTTTACGAGACCTATGCCCGGGAACAGGGCTGCCCCTACCTGCGCATAGACACCAACCAGCGAAACCTGGCCGCCCGGACTCTGTACAAAAAGCTGGGCTACCGGGAGGTGGGCGTCGTTACCTGCCAGTTCAACGGCATCCCCGACGTCCCGCTGGTCTGCTTGGAGAAAAAAGTGTAATCCAAAGAGAGAGGATGGATCCCTATGAAGCGCTGCCCCCTTCTCCCCCGGGTACTGAGCCTGACCCTGTGCTTGGTTCTGCTCACCGGCCTGCTGGCTATCCCGGCCGGGGCCAACTACACCATTTACGTCAACGCCAAGGACGGCGTCGGTCTGAACCTCCGGTCCGGCCCCGGCACCGAGTATTCCAAGGTGCGGTCTAACCCTATCCCCATGTACACCGCCCTGACCATCTCCCAAACCGAGACCTCCGCCGCCGGCAACTCCTGGGGCTACACCAGCTATGAGGGGACCTCCGGCTGGGTCTGTCTGGTGGAGACCACCACCTATGATCCCCGCCCCAGCCAGCCCCCCGCCGCAGCCTACACCGCCGCGGACTACCACATCTACGTCAACGCCAAGGACGGCCTGGGGCTGAATCTCCGGTCCGGTCCCGGCACTGAGTATTCCAAGGTGCGGTCCAACCCCATCCCCATGTACACCAGACTCCACATCGTCCAGACCGCCTACTCCCAGGCAAACCTCCTCTGGGGCTACACCAGCTATAACGGGACCTCCGGCTGGGTCTGTCTGGTGGAGACCACCACCTACGATCCCACCCCCAAACAGACCGAGACCGTCCAGCCCGAAACGCCCCCTGTCCAGGAGGACGACACCCCCGCTGTCCCTGACCAGACCGCGCCGACAGTGAAACCTGCCCCCACCGCCGGGGAGGACGGCTCCGCTCTCACCACCATGGCCCTGGGGATCATCATTGGCCTGCTGGCCGCCATCCTCATCCTGTTGGTCGTCCTGGCCGTCAGAAAAAAGAAGAACAACTGACCAGCAAAAAGCTCCATCGGAAGATTCCAATGGAGCTTTTTCTTTTATTCCGGCATGCAGAGCATGTCGCCCGCCACGGGGGTGTAGAAGAGTTTGGCCACTTCCCCGCTGTCCTTGGTCTGGGCCAGGGCCCACATGAGCTTGGCCACCACGGATTCAATGGTCATGTCGTAGGATTCCAGCACCCCCAGGTCGCTCTTCAGCCGGTGGCCTACGTTGTACACCGACAGGTCGCTGCCCTCGTTCTGGACCTGGGTGGTCATGGCCACCACCTTGCCCTGGCTGCAGGCCGAGCGAATGAGGCCGTAGAAGCTGCCCTGATCCCCGGAGGGGATGCCGCCCACGCCGTAGCTCTCCACGATGACCGCGTCGCTCTCCAGCAGGGCGAAGGAGAGGTAGGTGGGGGTGATGCCGGGGATGAGCTTCACCAGGGACACCCGGGTGTTCAGGCTCTCATAGAACCGCGGCTCCTTGCCGGCGGTGGGCTGGATATAGGGGATCAGCCGCCCGTCCTGGACCACCCCCAGGATGGGATAGTTGATGCTGGAAAAGGCGCCGTAGCTCTTGGAATAGGTCTTTCTGGCCCGGGTGCCCAGGATGACCACGCCGCCGAAAACCACGGACACCCCGGGAATGCGGCCGTCGCAGGCCACGGTAAAGCTGTCCATCAGGTTGGTCTTGGAGTCGGTGACGTCCATGTGGATGGGCTTCTGGCTGCCGGTGAGAACGATGGGCTTGGGGCTGTTCTGGATCAGGTAGCTCAGGGCCGCCGCCGTGTAGGCCATGGTGTCGGTGCCGTGGCTGATCACAAACCCATCGTATTCCCGGTAGTGCTCCTTCACCGCCCGGACGATCATCAGCCAGTGGTCGGGGGTCATGTTGGTGGAGTCGATGTTGCACACCTGCAGGCAGTCCACCTGACAGAGCTTCTCCACCGCAGGGACGTATTGCAGGAAATCTGCGCCGCGAAGGCCGGGGCTTAAGCCCGCGTCGGTCATCTCCGAGGCGATGGTGCCGCCGGTGCCGATCATTAAAATCCGTTTCATGGTCTGTCACTCCCAAATTCCTCAGTATTTGATCACTTCCACCGCCGAGAGAATAGTGTACAGCACCTGGGCAGTCTCGCCCCGGGTGGCGGAAGTCCGGGGATCGATGTTTTCCAGGTCGTCATACAGCATGTTCAGGGTCTGACCCAGGATATTCCTCTGGCTCTTGGCCAGCAGCCAGGCCCAGGGTTCCGCCCAGTCGCTGTAGCCCTCCGGCACGCCGGTCTCCGCCGGCGTCTCCTTGGAGGCCTGATAGAAGTTCAGGTTCAGCTCGGCGGCCAGACGGCCCAGAACGGTAATCATCTCCTCGTGGGTCACCGTTCCCTTGGGATCGAAGCGGCCCTGGCCCACGCCCTCCATGTAACCGGCGGCGCAGGCCGCTTTAACAGAGGGGGCATACCAGCTGTCCTCGGCCACATCGGTGAAGGTCACCCCCGACCCGGCGGCAGGCAGGCCCATGGCCTGGACCAGCAGGGCGCACAGCTCCGCCCGGGTCAGGGTGTTGTCAGGCCGGAAGGTGCCGTCCTTATAGCCCAGGAGCATCTCATAGGTCCGCAGGGTGTTGGCGGCCTGCTGGCAGTCCATTCCTTCCACATCGGAGAAGGTCCGGGGGATGTAGTTGGGTACGTTATACTCTGCCGCCACCGCCTGGGCGGTGGTTTTGGTCCAGTTGTCTCCTTCCCCCCGCATGATGACACAGCCGGGGGCCAGAGCGGAGAGCATTTTGCCGAAGTAGGGGGCGTTCTCCTGGCTCATGGCATTTTCTGTGTCCACGAACCAGCGCCAGCCCCCCAGGTGGATGCGGAGCCAGCCGCTCTTGTCCCCGCTGGGCTCCCGGGCAGAGAAGAGCCGGGCGATCTCGTCGGCGTCCTCGGCCTCCACCAGCAGATCGGGGACCACGCCGATGCGGTTGGCGGTGTTGCCGCTGACGCCATAATACTGATAGGCGGTGATTCGCAGGGCGTCGCCGTCCAGAGCCTCAGGCTGCTGCGCCTCGGTGAGGATGATCTGGGCTACGCCCTTGCCGTAGGTGTTGGAGCCGATGACCATGCCCCCCTGCTTGTCCTTAATGGCCAGGGAGAAGATCTCCGCCGCCGAGGCAGTCTGGGGGCTGACCAAAACGATGGCCGGCGAGATGGTCAGGCTCTCCTGCTGGGACACATAGCGGTAGTACTGGTCCTCGCTGTCCCGCAGGTAGACCTGGGTCCCCTCCCCGAGAAAGGTTCCCAGGGTCTGGGTGACGGCGTAGACGTCGCCGCCGCCGTTGTTCCGCAGGTCCACCATCCACAGGTTCACGTCGTCATAGGCCTGGATGCCCTCGGTGAAGTGGCCCAGGGTCTCCTCGCCAAAGGTGGTGCAGGCGATGTAGCCGGTGGTCCCATCCTCCAGCAGCTCCGTGGTGGTGGCGGGGATGGTCACCTGGGCCCGGGTGGCGGTGCAGTCCTCCTGGGTCCCGTCGGCGTGGCGGACGGTGAAGGTCACCTGGGTCCCTTCCTCCCCCTTGAGCCATCCGGTGATGGTGTCGGCCGGCTGGCCGGCGGCCTGGTGGCCGTCCACGCTGATGATGCGGTCGCCGGCCACCAGGCCCAGCTTTTCCGCCGGGGACCCGGCATATACGCCCACCACCAGCAGGCCGTCCTCGTCGGGCAGCGCGGAGATGCCGATGCCCACCACTGAGCTGTCCTTCATGGAGGCCAGGAAGGCTTCAAACTCCTCCGGGGTCATGTACATGGTGTAGGGGTCCCCCAGAGCCTGGATGACCTCCTCCACTGTCTCGGCGTCCAGGGCCGCCTGGGGGACTTCGTCGATATAATACGTTTCCAAAAGCTCCTTCAGCTGATCGGCGGTCAGCGCCTGGGCCGCGGGGGCCAGGCAGAGGGCCAGGGTGAGCATGAGGGCGGTCAGCTTTTTCCAAAGGTGTTTCATGGGTTCCTCCTTGTCTCGCCGGACAGAAACGGGGACATTCGGCAACCGAATGTCCCCGTGCTGTTTGCAGATGTTCTGGGGCAGGTGGGTCAGCTCTGCCAGCGCTCGATGACCGCCCGGAGCTGGCTGGCCATCTTCTTCAGGTCCTTGTTGGGGCTGCCCTTGCTGGCCCGGATGAGGGTCATGATGTCCATGGCGGCGCTCTCCAGGTCGTGGTAGGCGGCGGAGACATGGCCGGAGGACTCGTAGCTGAACTTCTTGGGAGCCAGCTCCACGCCGGCGGCCAGCATCTTGTTGGCGGCCAGGTCGTAGACCTCCTCATAGAGGGGGGCGTGGGCGGGGAGGCCCTTCTCCCGCAGGGTGTTGGCAAAGATCTCTGTCACCTGGGCGTCACCGTGGACCACGAAGACCTGCTGGGGGGCGGGGTCGGTCACATGGTCGATCCAGTCCAGCAGATGGTCCCGGTCGGCGTGGGAGGACAGGCCCTTGAAGTTGTGGATGGAGGCATTCACCGCGATGTCCTCGCCGAAGAGGCGGACCTGCTTGGCGCCGTTGAGCAGATGGCGGCCCAGGGTACCCTCGCCCTGGTAGCCCACGAAGACGATGGCGCACTCCTCCCGCCACAGGTTGTGCTTCAGGTGGTGGCGGATACGGCCGGCGTCGCACATGCCGGAGGCGGAGATGATGACCTTGGAGCTCTTATCCATGTTCAGCATCTTGGACTCCTCGCCGCTCTCGGTCATGGTCAGGCCGGGGAAGGTGAAGAGTTTTTCTCCGTCCCGCACCAGCTCGATGGCCTCCTCATCCAGGTAGCCCCGCAGGTCCCCGGAGAAGATCTTGGTGGCCACGTTGGCCAGGGGGGAGTCCACCACCACAGTGAAGTTGGGGTTGGACTTGACCATTCCGTCCCGCTTCATCTCCCGCATGAAGTAGAGCAGCTCCTGGGTGCGGCCCACGGCGAAGGAGGGGATGATAACGTTGCCGCCCTTGGAGAAGGTGTCGTCGATGATCTTGGCCAGCTCGGCGGTGTAGGAGGCCACGGGCTCGTGGTTCCGGTCGCCGTATGTACTCTCCATGACCACATAATCCGCCCCCTGGACGAAGGAGGGGTCCCGGATGACGGGCTGGTTGATGTTGCCCAGGTCGCCGGAGAAGACGATCTTCTTCTCCACGCCGTTCTCGGTGGCCCAGACCTCCACGGAGGCGGAGCCCAGCAGGTGGCCGGCGTCCACGAAGCGGATCTTCACGCCGGGGAACAGGTCAATGATCTGGCCGTACTCGAAGGTCACCACCTGGGCCATGGCCTGGGTGGCCTCGGCCACGGTGTACAGGGGCTCCACCGGCTCCCGGCCGGCGCGCTTGCCCTTCTGGTTCTTCCACTGGGCATCCATCTCCTGGATGTGGGCGGAGTCCTGGAGCATGACGGACAGGAGTTCGCCGGTGAGGCGGGTGGTAAAGATCTGGCCGTGGAAGCCCTGCTTGACCAGAAGGGGCAGACGGCCGGAGTGGTCGATGTGGGCGTGGGTCACGATCACATAGTCGATGTCGCCGGCATGAAAGTCCAGGACGGCGTTGTCGCGTTCGTCTTTTCCCTGCTGCAGACCGCAGTCCACGAGGATCTTCTTGCCACACACCTCCAGGCAGTGGCAGCTTCCGGTGACCGCTTTGGCCGCGCCGAAAAAGGTCAGTTTCATAACAGGACCTCCCTTAACAAAATATGTTCTCCCGGCTCCGGAAAGAAAAGGAACCGGGGGATGGATTTTACTTTCTTTACCCCATATCATACTCCATTTTTGTCTATTTGCATAGAGGGATTTTCCCTTTTTCCGAAAAAAGGCGGGGGCCTTGCCCCGGTTCGGTCTCCGTGGTAAAATGGAGAAAAACAAAGGCAGGGAGGAATTACCTATGATCGCAATGAATCATGTCTGCGTGCGGGTGCTGGATCTGGCCCGCAGCACCGCATTTTATCAGGAAACCCTGGGGCTGACCATCCAGCGGGAGCTGGACATGCCCGACCGGGGCTGGAAGCTGATCTTCCTGGGGGACGGCGTCACCGACTTCCAGCTGGAGCTGTGCAAGGAGACCGCCCGGACGGAACCCTATCAGTTGGGGGACGACACCCCCCACGTGGCCCTGGTGGCCGAGGACTTCGACGGTCTCAAGGCAAAGCACCGGGCCATGGGACTGGTCTTTGACGAACTGCCTTCCGGGATTTATTTCATCAAGGACCCGGATGGACACATTTTGGAGATTCTGCTGAAGAACCGATAACGCGGTTTGACATACTGACACCCCCTGATGCAATGCACTTCTTTTTTGCATCAGGGGGTTGTTTTGTTGGTTTGCGGTTTTCCTTTGCCGTGCAGGTCAATCTACGCAACACCCGCCCTACACATGAGAAATCTGTCTGCACACTGATCATAATACACCGCCATCTGCAAAAACTCGGACCCCACAGATGTGAGGTCCGAGTTTTGATAATTTAATGACTTTTGGATCGAAGTCCGTTTCTTTCGCTGGAGAAGGAAATTACCACTTGACCTCAGAAGTCAGAGTAACAACCTTGGGGGAGCTATCGGAACCATCAATGGAGTTGGTGTAATCCACAAAGATAACGGAAGCATTTCCATCCAGTTCAGAATTAATGAAATACACGTTAGCGTAGTACTGCTTAGCATCACCGGTAGCCTGAGGCTTCATAATGTTGCCGTTAGCCTGAGCCTCAGCCTCTTCTGCATCGATATAGACAATCTTGGTGTCATCAGTGATCTTCAGGGCATGTGCGTTCGTATCTTCGCCATTCTTAGAAACATAGATCACGTCATCCTTAGCAGTGCCGGTAAAGCCGGTGATAACACCCTCGGTCAGGGACGGGACACTGACATTGTTGATGACATCACCATCGATCACATCGAACTGGACCAGAGCACCCTTGACAGCGACTGCACCCAGATCTGCATTGTCGGCGTTGTCTTCAAACTTATACTCCTTAGCCTCGCCGCTGGTGTTGATCATAACATGGATGTAATCGTTGTTGTTGATTTCATCTTCGACCAGCCAAGCCTTGCTGTCTGCGATGATGCCGTAAGCCTTATCGCCGTTTGCACCAGGCATAGAAGCGCTAGCAGTGATAGTCAGTGCCTTTGCGTACAGAACGCCGTCAACCTTATTGAAGAAGCCAGTAGCAGCCCAAGTGTTGTCAGCAACATCGCCCCAAGCCTTCAGAGCTTTACCGGTAATGACCTTATAGGCATCCTTGCTATCGCTATCCTGATACTTAACATATACGACAGCGTCATCTGCGATACGGTTGGTGCCAATCTTCTCATCGTCATAGTAGGACTGGGAAGCAACAGCCTGATCAAAGCCAGTGTTATCGGTAGTTGCCTTTTCGATTTCATAGAAACCGTCCTTCTGAGAATAGAGGACAAGATCACCCTTGGCGACAGAACCGGATTTCAGATTGTAGTGGGTAGTAACAGACGTGCCATCAGGCAGATAGATCAGGGCCTTACCGTCATAGTTGGAAGACCAATCGGACAAGGTAATATCAGCAACATAGGCAACGTCGGTAGTCTTGGACTTGGAGGTTTCAAGATTGAAATAGTAGCCATTCACAACAATGGCTTCGGCATCGCCGCTGGCGGAAGTGGGAGCCTGTGCGCCAGGAGCCTGGGTATACCAAGTGCCATCGATACGGACTTCGTTTGCGCGAGTACCGTCAACCTTGCCAGTCACAACTTCAGCCTTGCTAATTTCGTTCTTAACAGAAACAGCATATTTGCTTTCGGTAACAACAACGTAATCGTCCTGAGCGATTCCGTCATACACATTGCAGTTTTCCAATTTGGCAGAGTTAACATTAGTGCCGGAAATATAAATCTTAGAGGAGGTCAGAGTAGAAACCTTACCCACCTTAAAGGGATTAGCCACAGCGTACTCATAGTAGTCATCGTTGTCGTTATCGATTAAAGTGACTTCTGCATAGGGAGTGCCACCCCAAGTATAGTCGCTATCCAGAATCAGTTCGCCGTTGGTTGCAACAGTCTGGAATCCACTTGCCAGCTTGTACTCTTTGCTGTCGATTTCGACGATGCTGTCGGCCGTATTGTCATCCTTCACATCGCCATAAATAGCAGTGACAGTGTTGTTCTTGTCGGTAGCATAGATACCATACAGAGAATCCAGCTTATCGCTCTTTTCCTTGTACATAACTTTGACGCTCTGACCCATCAGCTCAGAGTAGTCCTGATTTGCATCAAAAGCCTTATCGCCATTAACGTCAAGAACCTTGGTGTTGTAATCGTCGTTCTTGTCGTCATACTTCACGGCAACCATGATGCCTTCCTTGACAACTGCGTTGTACTTAGTCCACAGCAGGGTTGCATATTCGTTGCCTTTGTCACTGGTCTTGTCCTTCACAACAACCTGAGAGGTCAAGGTGCCATTATCGCTGACCAGAGTGTAGTCATAGTACACTTCGATAGCCTGCAGAGTATTCCAGACCATCTGAGCAGCATTGTCACGGGTCAGAGCCTTGGTGGGATCCATGGAACTCAGTTCGTCATACAGGCCCTTCTCGGAAGCGACGACGTTGACGTTGACTTCCCAAGCATTGCCCAGGAACTTAGCGTGCTCAGCATTGTAGCCCAGGCCGATCAGCAACATCTTGGCGAACTGAGAGCCGGTCACGTTACCGTTGGGGTCGAACTTGCCGCCGCCCACGCCAGCAACGACGCCCAGGGACACGCAGTACTCAATATATGCTTCTGCCCAGTGACCCTTGATGTCGGTGAAAGTGGGGGTAGCGTTGGTGCCCAGGACGGGCTCCTTGCCGCCGTTCAGAGCGATGCAGATCATCTTGCAAGCTTCTGCGCGGGTGATGGTGCCTTCAGGCTTGTAGGAACCATCGGTGTAACCGTTGATAATGTTCAGTGCGACACATGCATCAACAGCCTCGGTGTTCTTGATCTTGGACTGATCAGAGAACGCTGCGCCTGCGCCCACGACCATGACGGACAGCATCACGGCCATGCAGAGCACCAGGCTCAGAACCTTCTTCTGATTCCGCAGGCCCCAAAATCATCTGAGCATAGACTGTTTGGGGCTTGTAAAAATTTCCAGGAAAGATGGGTTTCACCCTGCGCATACTACCCATCAGAGGAACCAATTTCGATTCTGGGAGGTTTTCTGTATGAAGATCATCGATCGGATCGCCCTGGCGCTGCTGATCATTGGCGGGCTGAACTGGGGCGGGATCGGGCTGTTCGGCCTGGATGTGGTGGCTGCCCTTTTTGGCGGCTCTGCCAGCTTTGTGAGCCGACTGGTGTATATCCTGGTGTGTGCGTCGGCCATCTGGTGCATCACCATGTTCTTCCGGGAGGAAGGCAGCGAGCGCCAGGCCAGAGGCACTGTGTAAAAGAACTCCCTTGCCCACCGGCAAGGGAGTTCTTTTACATTATAATAAAGGGTTCCGTCAGGGCTTCGCGTCCTCCAGCTCCTTTCGGAGCTTGGCCAGATCCTGCCGCTGGCGGGGGCGTTCGGTGGGGTCGATGGTCCGGATGACCCGGGCGGGGACCCCGGCCACGATGGTGTTGGGGGGGACATCCCGGGTGACCACCGCCCCGGCGGCCACAATGGCGCCGTCGCCGATATGTACCCCCGGGACCACGGTGACGTTGGAGGCCAGCCAGACGTTTTTCCCCGTGACGATGGGGGCGGGGTAGGTGGTCCGGCGCTTTGCCGGGTCAAAGTCGTGGTTCATGGTGGTGAGGATCACGTTGTTCCCCAGAAAGGTGCCGTCCCCCAGGGTGATGCCGCCCTGGTCCTGAAAGTGGCAGCCGGTGTTGATGAAGACCCCCTTGCCCACGGTGATGTTCTTGCCGCAGTTGGCGTAGAAGGGGGGGAAGAGGCGAAAGCCCTCCGGCACGGGTTTGCCGATGATCTTGGAAAAGATCGCCCGGACCTCCTCCTGGGTGTGGTACTGGTTGTTGAGCTCGCAGGTGAGGCGCATGGTCTCTTCGCTGATCTGACGCATGAAGTGGTGCATGTCTCCCTCGCCGGTGACGGGCTCGCCGCTGTTCATGCGATCCAAATATTCCTGCAGATCCATAAAGATACCTCCTTTTCTGGTATCACTTGGGATTGACGGAACACTCGGCGTCGTGGTCGGTTCGGAGTTATCCCAGGGTGTCCGGGCCGAAGCCGCAGGGGAGCAGCTGGCGCAGGGTGTATTTGACGAATTGATGATCCTTGTTGGCGGCCAGGATCTCCAGGTCGGGGGCGAACTCATAGAGCATCTGCCGGCAGGCGCCGCAGGGCCAGCAGTAGTCGGCGCTGTTGCCCACCACCGCCAGACGGCGGAAGGACCGGCAGCCCTCGCTGACCGCCTTCACCAGGGCGGTGCGCTCGGCGCAGATGCAGGAGCCGTAGGCGGCGTTTTCCACGTTGCAGCCGGTGTAGACAACGCCGTCGCTGCCCTCCAGAGCGGCCCCCACGGGGAAGTTGGAGTAGGGCGCATAGGATCGGTCCAGCATGGTGAAGGCCAGCTCCACCAGTTCCTGATCGGTCATGGGAAATCCCCCCTTTACCATTGTTTCATACTATTGAATGTGAACGTGGCTGTTGATGTGGTCGGCGCAGTAGCAGTAGTAGCCGTTGCACCGGGAACAGTAACGGAACTCCATCCGGGGGTCGGACACATCGGTCTTGCCGCAGACGGCGCACCGGTGGAGGTAGTTCTCCTTGGTCTGGGTCTTGCGGTCGTGGAAATTCACCACCTTGGGTCCTCCATAGGAGGGGCCCCGGCGGGTCTGGGCCTTCCACTGGGCCCTGCGTTTCATCCCGGAGAAGAGGTTGCCGATATCAGAGGCGAAGAAGAGCAGGTAGTTGAGAATGGCCACGATGGGGATGAGGGCCAGCAGGAACCGCCCGGCCAGCAGATACTGGATGACGGCGATGGCGAAGTAGGCCCCGTCGATCCAGGCTAACCACTTGGCCTTCACGGGGATGATAAAGAAGAGCAGGAACTGCAGGTCGGGGTACAGGGTGGCAAAGGCGAAGAACATGGACATGTTCACATAGTACATGGACGCGCCGCCCACCAGGAAGCCGATGAGGAGATTCAGCAGGACACCGAAGAAGTAGAAGACGGTGAACTTATTGGCGCCCCACTCCCGCTCCAAGGCATTGCCGATGAAGTAGTAGAAATAGAGGGTAATGGCGAAGAAAAAGATGCCCTGGCTGCTGTACGGCACAAAGATAAAGGTGACCAGACGCCAGACCTGGCCGGAGAGGATGGCGGCGGTGTTGAAGCTGAACAGGCTGGAGCCCATAGCTCCCCCGCCGATGCTGAACATGTCCAGCAGGTAGACCAGAACGTTGCCGATGACGATATACCGCATGAGACCGGGGATGCCCAGGCGGGGATGCTTGTAGCAGAAGCGATCCAGCCACTGTTGCATGGCACGCAAAAGACATGACCTCCTTAAAAAACGATAGATAGATACAAGATGTATTTTACCCGCTTTGGGCCGGGAAGTCTACCCTAAACTGTGAACATTTCCAATTCTTTGTATTTCCCACGGAAAGGAGAAATTCCCTCTTGCCTTTTTGTGGGAACCGCCGTATAATCTATAAATAATGAATATGAGCGCGTTATCAAGAGTGGGCGAGAGAGTTAGCTCCATGACCCCACACCAACCTGCCCGGGAGGCAAGGTGGTTCCGCTAACAGCGATAAGGGAGCGCCGCAGTTTGCGACTGAGCTTCCTTGGGGAGCTCTTTTTTGTTGGATCACTATCCCACTAATTTTGAAGGAAAAGGAAACGAACCAATGAGTATTGTAAAAGACATGTCTCTGGCCGAGTCCGGCCGGAGAAAAATCCAGTGGGTCCGGGACTTCATGCCCGCCCTGTCCCAGATCGAGGCCCGCTTTGAGAAGGAGCAGCCCTTCCGGGGCCTGCGGGTGGCGGTGTCCGTCCACCTGGAGGCCAAGACCGCCAACCTGGGCTATGTTCTGTCCAAAGGCGGCGCGGAGGTCTACCTGACCGGATCTAACCCCCTGTCCACCCAGGACGACGTGGCCGCCGGCCTGGCCTCCCTGGGGGTGGAGACCTTTGGGATCTACGGGGCCTCCCCCGAGGAGTATGAGCACCATCTCACCGAGACCCTCAAGTGCCACCCCCACATCGTCATCGACGACGGCGGCGACCTGATCGACCTGCTGGGGGGCAAGTGTAAGGAATACGCCGACTGCCTCATGGGGGGCTGCGAGGAGACCACCACCGGCATCCTCCGCCTGAAGGCCCGGGAGAAGGAGGGTATCCTGCCCTGTCCCATGATGGCTGTCAACGACGCCAAGGCCAAGCACTACTACGACAACAAGTACGGCACCGGCCAGTCCGCCTGGGACGGCATCATGCACACCACCAACCTGGTGGTGGCCGGCAAGACCGTGGTGGTGGCCGGTTATGGCTGGTGCGGTAAGGGCGTGGCCATGCGGGCCGCCGGCATGGGGGCCAACGTGATCGTCACCGAGATCGACCCCTTCAAGGCTCTGGACGCCACCATGAACGGCTTCCGGGTGATGACCATGGACGAGGCGGCCCCCCTGGGGGACATCTTTGTCACCGTCACCGGCTGCAAGGACGTGATTACTCCCCGTCACTTTGAGAAGATGAAGGACAACGTCCTGCTGGCCAATGCCGGCCACTTCGACTGCGAGGTGGCTGTGGCTGAGCTGCGGGCCATGTCCGTAGAGCAGAAGCTCCGCCGGGAGAACATCATCGGCTACACTCTGGCCGACGGCCGCACCCTGAACGTCCTGGCCGAGGGCCGGCTGGTGAACCTGGCCGCCGGCAACGGCCACCCCGCCGAGATCATGGACATGTCCTTTGCTGTCCAGGCCCTGGCCGCCGAGTGGCTGACCAGGCAGACCGGCCTGGAGAAGAAGGTCTACGCCATCCCCGACTCCATCGACGACGAGATCGGCCGGGCCAAGCTGGCCGCCCTGGGACTGTCCATTGATACCCTGACCCCTGAGCAGGAGGCCTATCTGAACAGCTGGAGCGTGTAAGAAATCCTGGACCCGCTTCGCTGGGCTCCAGGATTTGAAAGCGTGCACTCCGCTCAGCGCACGGCCCTACGGGCCGAACGTTCGCTGCGTGAGAAGTATGTTTTCCGCCGTACATGCCGCCGGAAAACATGATCGGAATTTATTTTCCTGCCGCGGCAGGAAAACTCTGTGAGACAAATACTATCTGGAGGATACAACAATGAGCCATCGTTTTTTTACTTCTGAGTCCGTTACGGAAGGACATCCCGATAAGATCTGCGACCAGATCTCTGATGCGGTTCTGGACGCCATCCTGGAGCAGGACCCCGCCGGCCGGGTGGCCTGCGAGACCACCGCTTCCACCGGCCTCATCCATATCATGGGTGAGATCAGCACCCACTGCTATGTGGACATCCCCAAGATCGCCCGTCAGGTGATTCGGGAGATCGGCTACGACCGGGCCAAGTACGGCTTTGACTGCGACACCTGCGGCATCATCACCAACATCGACGAGCAGAGCGCTGACATCGCCATGGGCGTGGACAAGTCCCTGGAGGCCAAGGAAGGCGGAGACACCGGCCTGGACAACGGCGCCGGCGACCAGGGCATGATGTTCGGCTACGCCTGCGACGAGACCCCCGAGCTGATGCCCCTGGCCATCTCCCTGGCCCACAAGATGGCCAAGCGGCTCACCGACGTCCGTAAGGAGGGTGTGGTGGACTACCTGCGCCCCGACGGCAAGACCCAGGTCACTGTGGAGTACGACGAGAATAAGGTCCCCGTCCGGGTGGACACCGTGGTTCTCTCCACCCAGCACAGCCCCGACGTGACCCTGGAGCAGATCCGCAAGGACATGATCGAGCTGGTCATCAAGCCTACCGTCCCCGCCGATCTCATGGACGAGAACACCAAGATCTATGTGAACCCCACCGGCCGCTTCGTCATTGGCGGTCCCCAGGGGGACACCGGCCTCACCGGCCGCAAGATCATCGTGGATACCTACGGCGGCTCCGCTCCCCACGGCGGCGGCGCCTTCTCCGGCAAGGACCCCACCAAGGTGGACCGTTCCGCCGCCTACGCCGCCCGCTGGGTGGCCAAGACCGTGGTGGCCGCCGGCCTGGCCAAGCGCTGCCAGATCCAGCTGGCCTATGCCATCGGCGTGGCCCAGCCCGTCTCCATCCTGGTGGATACCTTCGGCACCGGCACCGTGGCTGACGAGGTTCTGGAGAAGGCCGTCCGTGAGACCTTCGACCTGCGCCCCACCGCCATCATCCGGAATCTGGAGCTTCAGAAGCCCATCTACCGCCAGCTGGCCGCCTACGGTCACATGGGCCGGGAGGACCTGGGGGTCCTGTGGGAGAAGACCGACCGGGCCGAGCAGTTAAAACGCGCCTGCCGTTGAGACAAATGAACGGAAAGGAGGATTCGACATGCCGGAAATTTCGGTTATCGTGCCTGTGTACCGGGCAGAAGCCTTTTTGCGTAAATGCACCGAATCCATTTTAAGCCAGACCTTTTCCGACCTGGAGCTTCTCCTGGTGGAGGACGGTTCCCCGGACAAGAGCGGGGAGCTTTGCGATGTCATTGCCGGGGAGGACCCCCGGGTGCGGGTCTTTCACAAGGCCAACGGCGGGGTCAGTTCCGCCCGGAACCTGGGGATAGAGGAGGCCCGGGGGAAGTACATCGCCTTTGCCGACGCCGACGACTGGCTGCCCCCTGACGCCTTGGCTCTGCTCCACGCCGCCCTGGGAAAGAATGGGGCGGACGCCGCCGGCGGCTCCCACAACCGGGTGGAGGTGGACGGCCGCAGCGAGCCGGAGCCCGGGGCTCTGCCTGCCGGCGTCTACGGCCGGGAGGAGATCCGCAAGGGCATCCTCAACCGCCTGCTGGGGGAGCGCCTGGGCAAGCCCGGCGAGGTCCTCAACGGGTTCATCTGGCGGTTCCTGTTCTCCAAGGAGATCATTGCGGCGAACCAAATCACCTTCGAGGGAGCCTATCTGGAGGACGAGCTCTTCCTTCTGGAGTATTTCTGCCATGTGGACAAGCTGGCCATGATCGACGAGCCGGTGTACTACTATCTCCAGAACCCCGTGTCTGTCACCCGCCGGTATCTGCCCGACTATATCCACACCTTTGAGCGGTTCATGGAGGCCAAGATTGCCCTGGCGGAGCAGGAGGGCCTGGGGGAGGACCTGCCCCTCTGGCAGGAGAACTCCAACTGGGCCGGGCTGCTCATCGCCATCGGCAACGAGTTCGCCGCCGGGAATCCTGCACCTCTGGCCAAGAAGCGCCAGAGGGTCAAGGAGTTCTGCGCCCGGGCGGAGATGGCGGAGGCCATCCGGGCCATCCAGCCCCAGGGTCTGAGCCGTAACAAGCAGATGGTGGCCGACCTGGTGTGCAGGGGGCGGTTCTTTACCCTGTCTATGCTGTATTGGTATAAGAACCGTAATCATTGAGCAAGATCTATTGTGAGGGGAAACGGTCGAATATAAAATAGGGTTTTCTTGGCCGCGGAAAGACAAGGAATAGAACATTGCTTCTTTGAATATTGAAGACTGTTTTTATGAAAGGAGGCTGTTTGTGAGCGCTGAGAATAATAAAATCGTTCGTGCTATTACAGGAGTTACCTTTGTGATGGTTTTTTCCAAACTGCTGGCTATGCTGCGTTCGATTTTGCAGGCGCAGGAATTTGGCGCAGGTGTGGATGTAGACGCGTTTATCCAGGCAAGCAATTATACAGTGGCACTCTTCACCACGGTGGCTTACGCCTTGTGTGTGGCGGCGATTCCACGCATTTCCGGTATGCTGATGCAGTCGAGGGATGCGGCAAAGCGTACTGCTGACCGACTGATTTCTAACACGATGCTGTTATCGGTGTTGGTGATGATCGTACTCATAGTGCTGGGATTGGCCGGGATTCCTGAGATGTTGCTGGGCATAGACCAGGAAAGTGTGTTCAAATTCTGCTTTGTTGCGCTGTCCGCTACACTGCCTGTGGTGGTGCTTACATATTTGCTGTTAGCCATGTTCCAGTCCCTGGGGCATTTTGCCTTGCAGGGTACGTTAGGTCTGTTATATAACCTTGTTCTCTCTGCGGCGTTGGTGCTGCTGGCCGGGAAAATGAGTATCCGTTTGTTTGCTCTGCTCACTGCGGTGTGCTGGCTTTTGCAGCTGAGTATGATTTTTCCTGCCATGCGGAAGGAAGGCTATTATCCTCGCCTGCGATTGAACCTGCGGGACCGGGAATATTGGGATTTCCTTCGTACCGGCGTCATCACTGCCTTCAATTCAGCGTTGTTTTTGTTATGCTATCTGGTGAATACGCTGTTTGCTGCCTCTGCCCCGGCGGGGACAGTGTCCGCCTTCTTCTATGCGGATAAGCTGTATGAACCGCTGACCAGTACCTTGGCCTACAGTGTGAGTATTGTGCTGTTTCCCAAGTTCAGCCAGCAATATCAGAAGGTGTCTCAGGAAGAGTATCAGCAGTCGGTGGTATATATGATGAAGAATACCCTTCTCTTGGTCCTCCCTGTGTCCATGCTGTTCTCGGCCTTTGGCACGCCGGTGATTCGGGTGCTGTTTGAGGGCGGCAGTTTTACCATGCAGGACAGCCTGCTGTGCGGCGGCATCTTCTCCATATATGCTATGGGTATGGCGGGATTCTTTATGCTGGACATCCTCAACAAAGCCTATTATGCCATGGGTAAGACGATGGTGCCCTTGTGTGTTTCCGGGGGCATTTTGGCTTTCTGCGTTCTGTTTAATACCTGGTGTGTTACCCGGTTTCCCGAAAAGCCAATGCTGCTGGCGCTTGGGACCTCGTTGGGATTTTTGCTGGGCGGCATAGTGTTGTATATCCGCTTTGCCCGTGGCGGGCAAGGGGTCAAGATGCCCGTCAAGCAACTGCTCTGGGGAACGGTCCTGTCTGTCTTGTTAGGGGTAGCCGCATTCTGGAGCTATCACTTCTTTTTGGGAAACACAGCCAGCAAGCTGACAATGGTGGTCGTGTGCCTATGCATTGGAGTGGTAGGGATGCTGCTTTATCTGCTGTTGATGGGTACCATGGTGCCCACCCGTGAGATTTTGGAAAAACTGCGGAATAGAAAGGAGAGGTAAGGGTTCGTGAAACGAATTGCGCGCCTTACGGCCGCTTTTGTGGCGGCGGTACTTTTGTTATTCTGTGGTCATCAGCTGTATTTTCGTGCCGCGGCAGAGAGCAATGACCGTGCTTGCGCTACGGCCATCGAGGCGGATCAGCTGGAGAAACTTACCGATGATCCAGCTGGTTGGCTGGCTGCCTCAGGGATAGATTATGTCATTCGGGACGGGTACGGGTATGACCGGATGGATCGTCCTGTTTTCACCCTGACAGCGACGGATGACGGATCCATCCCTCTGGCTCTGGTGGAAAATCACACCAGAACAGGCGTTAATACGAGTCCATTGCCCGGACAGGCTAACCCAATGGTAAAGACATTATATATGTATGATGATTATGCCAATCGCATGGTGGGCGATGATTCTGCGCAAATTGAGGATTTGCTGTTCCGCGCTGCTGTCGATCGAGGAATGCGTCTTTTGATCCTTACGCCGTTTTCCGATCAGGATGGCAAGATCTATACGGAGCCTGCGGTATATGCCGGGTGTCTTTCTGCTCTGCAAACCCGGATAGAGGCGCGAGGACTCACTTTGAATGGGGAGTTTTCCTGCATGGTGTTGGACAGCCGAGCGGATCTGCCCCTTCCGATTCTGTTGCAGAAGATGCTGATGCTGCTGTCGGCGGCAGTGTTTCCGTGCGGGGCCGCCATCGTAGTGGCAAGTACGGCAAGAACCAATGCAGATGGCCGGAGCGTGCGTCGCTGCCTGCTGGGGCTCCTGCTGTGTACTGCGGCAGGAGCTGCTGTGGTATCTGCGCTGATGACAGACCCGCGCTATCTGCTGGGTCTTGATGTGTTCTCCGGGGTCAAGATCGCCCTGCTGCTTCCTATGGCTGCGTCCGGCGGATTGCTTGTATGGACACTGCGTCATGACTTGCTGTTGCGTAACGGGTGGAAAAGCTGGCTGACCCTGCTCCTGGTTCTGGCCGCTGTTTGCGGAGTGTATTTATTGCTTACCACTCGTTCCGGAGATTATCCGGGGTGGACGTCTGAGGTGGAGGCTGCGCTGCGTACTTGGCTGGAGCATACGCTCTATGTCCGCCCCCGCACGAAGGAATTGATATTCGCTGCCCCCTGTATCCCGATCTTTTTGTGGGCATGCCGGCGGGGAAAAGCAGCGCTCAAATTGTTGTGCGGTCTGGGTGTCTGTCTTGAATGTGTCTCTGTAGTCAATACCTTCTGCCACGGTGTGGCGCCTCTGCGCATATCTGTCATCCGGAGCCTTTTGGGGCTGGGGATCGGGGTTGCATTGGGTGGGCTGCTCTGCCTTCTCCTGTATTTTCTGGATAAGAATATCGGAAAGCGGGGAAAAGCAGGCGGAAGACATAAGTGAAAGACACTGCAATCGGAATGTTTCCCCAATACCCTGACGAAAGGAGTGATTACCAGTGGAAACAGTAAACAGCAGTATTTTCTGTCAGTTGCTGATCCCTTTGTGTCGAAAATTAGCGGGGTGGTATAGCGGCAGTCTCCTGGCTGTGATGATCCGGAGTGTTGCCGGTGGCATGAAAAACTGGTGCGGCGGCAGCGCCATCGTCCGGTTCGCTGCCCGGGAGGGGGTCCTGTCCCGGGCCTGGGAGGACAGCCTCTTCTGCCGGGGTGTGACCTTCCTCATGAATATCCCGACAAAGATCCTCCAGTGGATCTACCAAAAGGGAAAGGCCGCCTTTGAGGACAGCTTTTTCGCCCGGCTGGCCTTCGGCGTCCTGGAGGATCTGCCCTTCCTGGTGGGCTGGCTCATGCTGCTCTTTTTGGTCATCCCCTATGAAAAGTGGAGCAACGGCTACAGCTTTGCCGGGTTTGTCCTGTGCATGGGCCTCTCGCTCTTTGCCGGTATGCGGAGAAAGAACTGGAAGCTGGATCTGGCAGCCCTGGGCCCTTGGTTGATTGCGTTCTTCTTTGCTCTGCTTCTGGCGTTTCCCATGTCTGCCTACCCGGAGCTGTCGGCTCGCTTTCTGAAGTATTACGGAGCCTGTATTTTATGCGTCATTGTGATCGTGAGCACGGTGGAGCGGAAAGAACACCTGATGCGGCTGGCGGGAATGTCTTCCCTGGCGCTTATAGTTATGTCTGCGTATGCTTTCTACCAGCGGGCAAGTGGGATTGAGGCGAACCCCCTTTTCATAGATATGAACCTGGAGTTAAACAAAAATATTCCGGGTCGAGTCTTTTCCTTCTTTGAAAATCCGAACGCTTTTGGCGAGGTTCTGCTCCTGTTGATCCCGGTGGCAGTTGGCCTGATGCTGGGCAGCAGAGGCTGGGGCGGCCGGATTTTGGGGGGCTTCTCCGCGGCAATGGGCTGCGGGGCGCTCATCATGACCTATTCCCGGGCAAGCTGGATCGGCCTGTTCTTTGCGGCGGCGCTGTTTGTGCTGCTGTGGAACCGAAAGCTCATCCCGGCCTGCATCCTGGTGGTCTTCGCAGCCATCCCCCTTCTGCCGGACAACATTCTTAACCGGTTCTTGACCATCTTCGACTCTTCCGATACGTCTACCAGCAGCCGTTTCCCCCTGTACTATGCCGCCGGGGAGTTTCTGACCCAGCGGCCCCTTCTGGGGGCGGGCCTGGGCTCCGACGCGGTCCGGCAGGCCATCAGCGACCTGAACCTCTTCCACGGTTATGACCGGTTCGTCCACTGCCACAACATCTATCTCCAGGTCTGGTGCGAGACCGGCCTGCTGGGTCTGATCTCCTTCGTGGGGGGCATCCTCTGGACGGCCAAGAAGGGGGCTAAGGCGGTGCTGAAAGCCGCCTGCGACCCCTCGGTCCGCATGGTCATCCTGGGGGGCATCACCGCTCTCATGGGCACCATGCTCTGCGGCATGGCCGACTATATCTGGAACTATCCCCGGGTCATGCTGGTCTTCTGGTTCGTCTGTGCTCTGGCCCTGGCGGGCATTCGTCTGGCCGCCTGGGAGGAGGCGAAGGGAGGGGATCTCCGTGAAGGTGTGTGAGCTCTGGAGAGAAAAACCGGTGACCCTGTCCTTCGAGGCCTTTCCGCCCAAGAGGGACGACGACTTTGACTCCGTCCGCTTCGCGGTGGAGCAGATCGCCGAGCTGAAGCCCGACTTTATGAGCGTGACCTACGGCGGCGGCGGCTCCTCCGCCTACACGGCGGAGATCGCCCGGATCGTCCAGGCGGGTCATGGGGTTCCCGCTCTGGCCCATCTGACCTGCGTGTCCTCCAACCGGGACCGCATCCACCAGGAGCTGGAGCACCTGCGGTCCGCCGGCATCGAGAATATCCTGGCCCTCCGGGGGGACTATCCTGCGGGCTACGACCCCGCTGCCCCCCGGGACTACCGCTACGCCGCCGACCTGGTGCGGGAGATCAAAGCCTACGGCGGCTTCTGCATCGGCGCGGCCTGCTATCCGGAGGGCCACACCGAATGCCGCAGCCAGGAGGAGGACCTTCTCCACCTGAAGGAAAAGGTGGACTGCGGGGTGGATTTTCTCACCACCCAGATGTTTTTTGACAACAGCGCCCTCTACAGCTTTCTGTTCCGGGCCCAGCGGGTGGGCATCGACCTGCCGGTGCTGGCGGGCATCATGCCGGTGACCAACGCCGCCCAGATGACCCGCATCCTGTCCCTGTCGGGGACCACCCTGCCCACCCGGTTCCGGATGATCCTGGACAAGTTCCGGGACAGGCCCGACGCCATGAAGCAGGCGGGGATCGTCTATGCCGCCGAGCAGATCGTGGATCTGGTGGCCAACGGCGTCCGGGGCATCCACGTGTACACCATGAACAAGCCCGACGTGGCCGCCAGGCTGCGGGACAACCTCTCGGAGGTGCTGGGCCGATGATGGAACTGGATTGGAAAGAAATTTCCCGTTACTTAGGATATCGGGGGGCGGCGCTGTCGCCGGAGGTGGTTCGGCTGGCCGAGTCCTGTCAAACCGAGCTGGAGAGGGCCGTCCACCCCCGGACCCTGGGGCGGCGGCTGGACCTGGACCGGCTGACCGCCGGGAGTCGGGATCTGGCCCACCACCTGCGCCACTGCCGGGAGGGGTTCCTCTATGCCGTGACTCTGGGCGGGGAGACCGACCGTCTCCTGCGCCGGTGGACCGCCCAGTCCATGGCCAAGGCCGCCGTGGGTCAGGCGGTGTGCGCCGCCTGGCTGGACCAGCTCTGCGCCGACTACTGCCGGGAGCTCCAGGAGAGCCTGGGCCCGGGGGAGTACCTGACCCCGCCCTTCAGCCCCGGCTACGGGGACTGGGATCTGTCCGCCCAGGGGCAGGTCCTGTCTCTGCTGGAGGCCCCCAAGCGCATGGGCCTGACCCTCACCGCCGCCGGGATGCTGGTGCCGGAGAAGTCCGTCACCGCCGTGGTGGGCATCAGCGACCGGGAGGAGGAGCTCTGCGGCCAGAAGTGCATGCGCTGTCAGAAAAAAGACTGCCCCTTCCGGGCAGGAGAAGCCATATCAAAGGATTGAAAGGGGAGTTGTCCCGTGAAAACCATACTGGAAGCCATCCGAGAACGCCGACTCTATCTGGATGGTGGGCTGGGGAGTATGCTCCAGGCCGCCGGCCTGCCCGAGGGGCTGCTCCCTGACCTGTGGAGTATTCAGAACCCCGAGGCCGTGCAGAGCGTCCACCGCCAGTATCTGGAGGCCGGCTGCCGCCTGATCACCACCAACACCTTCGGCACCACCCCCGGGAAGCTGGAGTCCTATGGCGTCACCTGCGGGGAGGTCATGACCGCCGCCGTGGCCAACGTCCGGGCGGCCATGGATCAGGCCGGGGTAGACGACGGCTATGTGATGGCCGACATCGGCCCCACGGGCAAGCTCCTCAAGCCCTACGGCGACCTGGATTTTGAGGATGCGGTGGCCGCTTTTGCCGAGCCCGTTCGGGCGGCAGCCGCCGCCGGGGCTGACGCCATCCTCATCGAGACCATGAGCGACCTGTACGAGATGAAGGCCGCTGTGGTGGCCGCCAAGGAGAACTGCGGCCTGCCCATCTTTGCCAGCCTGATCTTCGACGCCACCGGCAAGCTCCTCACCGGCGGCTCGCCCCGGGCGGCCGTGGCCCTGCTGGAGGGCCTGGGGGTGGATGTCTTCGGCATCAACTGCGGCCTGGGTCCCAAGGAAATGGCCCCCGTCTTTGAGGCTTTCTGGGGGGATTCCTCCACGCCGCTGCTCCTGCAGCCCAACGCCGGTCTGCCCCGGAGCGAGGGGGGCAAGGCGGTCTACGACGTGGACCCCGCCGACTACGCCCGGCAGATGCTCCCCCTGGCCCCCATGGCCACGGTGATGGGGGGCTGCTGCGGCACCACCCCTGCCCACCTGAAGGCCCTCATCGACGCCACCCGGGAGATCCCTCTGCCGGAGATCACCCAGAAGGACGTTTGCTTCATCTCCTCCTACTGCCAGACAGTGGCCCTGGACGGCAGGACCCCGGTGGTCATCGGCGAGCGGATCAACCCCACCGGGAAGAAGAAGCTCCAGGCCGCCCTGCGGGAGGGGGACACGGGCTATGTGCTCAACGAGGCCCTCACCCAGGAGGAGGCCGGCTCCCACATCCTGGATGTGAACGTGGGCCTGCCCGGCCTGGATGAGCCGGAGGTCCTCACCCGGACCATGGAGGCCATCCAGGAGGTCACTGCCCTGCCCCTGCAGTTGGATACCTCCAACCCCGAGGCCATGGAGCGGGCCTTGCGCCGGTACAACGGTAAGGCCCTGGTGAACTCGGTCAACGGCAAGGAGGAGAGCCTCAACACCATCCTGCCCCTGGTGAAAAAGTACGGCGGCGGTCTGGTCTGTCTGGCCCTGGACGACGACGGCATCCCCGAGACCGTGGAGGGCCGGGTGGCCATTGCGGAAAAGATCATCCGGCGGGCGGAGGCCCTGGGCATCCCCCGGCGGGAGCTGCTGGTGGACGGCCTGACCATGCCTGTCAGCGCCGGCGGCGAGAATGCCAACGTGACCCTGGGGACCCTGAAAGCGGCCAAGGCCATGGGGGTCAAGACTGCCCTGGGTGTGTCCAACGTCTCCTTCGGCCTGCCCAAGCGGGAGCTGCTGAACCAGGCCTTTTTCACCATGGCCCTTCAGAGCGGCCTGGACGGGGCCATCATCAACCCCAAGAGCGAGGCCATGATGGGGGCCTACCGGGCCTACTGCGCCCTGACCGGCCTGGACGACCAGTGCCAGACCTACATGGAGGCCTTCCGGGATGCGGCCCCTGCCGTTGCCCCCGCCCCCAAGACCACCGGCGGGGAGGTGACCCTCCACCAGGCGGTGTGCAAGGGACTCAAGGAGGCCGCTGCCGCCCAGGCCAAGGCCCAGGCGGATTCCGGCCGGGAGATTCTGGACATCATCAACGGGGAGCTGGTCCCCGCTCTGGATGAGGTGGGCAAGGGCTTTGAGAAGGGGACCCTCTTCCTGCCCCAGCTCCTTATGAGCGCCGAGGCCGCCAAGGAGGCCTTCCAGGTGCTGAAGGACTACCTGCCTCCGGCGGAGAACGCCGGGGAGCCCCAGATCATCCTGGCCACCGTCAAGGGGGACATCCACGACATCGGCAAGAACATCGTAAAAGTCCTGCTGGAGAGCTACCGCTTCCGGGTTCTGGACCTGGGCAAGGATGTGGCCCCTGAGACCATTGTGGAGACCGCCCGGGAGAAGCAGATCCCCCTGGTGGGCCTGTCCGCCCTGATGACCACCACGGCCCCCTACATGGAGGAGACCATCCGCCAGCTGCGGGCGGCGGGGCTGCCCTGCAAGATCGTGGTGGGGGGCGCGGTCATCACCCAGGATTACGCCGACAGCATCGGGGCCGACCACTACGCCCCCGACGCCATGGAGACCGTTCACTACGCCCAGACCCTGTTGGATGTCTAAAGAGACCAATGCCCTCTCGAATTTTGTAAAAAAATTGATGATTTCGTCAAATTTTTCTTCAGAAATAGTTGACACTGAAAGTATCTGGTGCTACCATGAATCCACGCAAGGGACCGCTTCGCCCCGGTCCCTTGCGTGATTTATTTTGAGAGAGGACAGTGTAAGCAAATGAAAACCAACAGAAATGTCGGGATTCTGATCGTCTTCCTGCTCATCACGGTAGCGATGGCAGCAGCCTTCTTCCCGTCTGTCAACCACAATGTCGCGGAGGGTATGGCCTCCATCACCGCCATTGACCTGAACGGTCTTGACGGCGCAACGAGAACCATTTTCGACTCCATTACCTACGCCCGGTCCATCCACATCCTGGCGATGCTCCTGCTGGGCTTCGGCTTCCTGATGGCCTTCCTGCGGGGGCATGAGTTCACCTCCCTGACCGCCACCTTCCTGGCGGTGAGCATCTCCATCCCCGTGTATATGATTGTGAAGAGCTTCCTCCCCGGGGAGTTCGAGGTCATGCACATCAACGGCTTCCTCTTTGCCGAGTTCGCCGCGGCCAGCCTGCTCATCTGCATGGGTGCCGTGCTGGGCCGCCTGAAGCTGGACCAGTACTTCGTGCTGGGCATCCTCTTCACCATCGCCTATATCTTCAATGAGTGGCTCCTGCTGGAGAGCGGGATCTTCCAGGGCTTCCTGGACACCGGCGGGTCCGTGGCCATCCATGCCTTCGGCGCCTACTTCGGTCTGGGCGTCGTGGCCATGACTGATAAGAAGTTCGCAGGCAAGCCCGCCCCCCAGGCGGACAAGATCAGCAACGAGTTCTGCCTGCTGGGCAGCATGGTGCTGTGGGTCTTCTGGCCCTCCTTCACCAGCTCCGTGGTGGCCCCCGAGCTGGGCTACTCCACCGTGCTGAACACTGTGCTGGCCCTGTGCGGCTCCACCCTGGCCACCTTCATCTTCAGCAAGCTCATCCGGGGCAAGGTTGAGATCGAGGACATCGCCAACGCGGCTCTGGCCGGCGGCGTCTGCATCGGCTCCACCTGCTCCACCGCCAACCCCGGCTTCTCCATGGTCATCGGCATCTGCGCCGGTATCCTGAGCACCCTGGGCTTCGCGGTCATCGCCCCCAAGGTCTGCAAGCTCATCCGGGGCACTGATACCTGCGGTGTCCATAACCTCCACGGCATGCCCGGTCTGCTGGGCGGCCTGTTCGCCATCGCCATCACCGGCAACGTGGGCGTCCAGGTGGGGGCTGTGGTGTGCACCGTGGTGGTGGGCCTGGTCCTGGGCCGGGTCTGCGGCGCCATCCTTGGCCTTTTTGGCGACAAGGAAGACACCTACGGCGACGAGAGCGACTTCATTCTGGAAGAGTGATCCCATTTATAACATGTGCTGTAAGGGCCGTCGGGAAACCGGCGGCCCTTTTGCTGTCTGTGAACAGAATGAAAAAACCTATGGCTTCCCGTTGCAAAAGACAGGATAAGTTGCTATAATAAACTGAATTATAATCTTTTATAAGATGGGTCAGAACGGCAAGCAGGCAGACGCCCTGCCGAGCACATATAAAATCAGGAGGAACGCCCGATGGGACTGTTCAATAAAATCAAGAAGCTGAGTATTTTCTCCGGCCTGTTCTCTGTGGACGAGGAGTTTTTCGAGGAGCTGGAGGAGAACCTGATCCTGTCCGACATGGGCATGGACACCACCATGGAGGCCGTGGAGGAGCTGCGGAACCGGGTGAAGGAGCGCAAGCTCAAGGACCCCGAGGAGGTGAAGGCCTGCCTGCGGGAGATCCTGGTGGAGATGCTGGCCGTGGGGGACAGCGGACTGGACCTGTCCGGCAAGCCCGCCGTGATCCTGATGATCGGGGTCAACGGCGTGGGCAAGACCACCACCATCGGCAAGCTGGCCAACGCCCTGAAGAAGGAGGGGAACCGGGTCCTGCTGGCCGCCGGAGACACCTTCCGGGCCGCCGCCTCTGACCAGCTGAGCATCTGGGCTGACCGGGCCAAGGTGGACATCATCAAGCACGGGGAGGGCTCCGACCCCGCCGCCGTGGTCTTTGACGCCATGAACGCCGCCCGGGCCAGAAAGGCCGATGTGGTCCTGGTGGACACCGCCGGGCGGCTCCACAACAAGCAGAACCTGATGAACGAGCTGAATAAGATCCGCCGGGTCATCGACCGGGAAGGGGAGACCAGCTCCAAGGAGGTCCTGCTGGTGCTGGACGCCACCACCGGCCAGAACGGCCTCATCCAGGCCAAGCAGTTCGGCGAGAGCGCCGGCATCACCGGCATCGTCCTCACCAAGCTGGACGGCACCGCCAAGGGGGGCATCGTCCTGGCCATCGCCAAGGAATTGGGTGTCCCGGTGAAGTACGTGGGCCTGGGCGAGGGCATCGATGACCTGCAGCCCTTCGACCCCGTGGCCTTTGCGGAAGCATTGGTCTGATGAGGAGGATCGTTATGAGCAGAATTGACGGACGGAAAAACAATGAGCTCCGCCCCGTGGAGATCATTCCCAATATCAACAAGTTTGCCGAGGGGAGCTGTCTCATCCGCTGCGGCAACACCCAGGTGCTCTGCACCGCCAGCGTGGAGGACCGGACCCCGCCCCACGTCCCCTATGGGGAGGGCTGGGTCACTGCCGAGTACTCCATGCTCCCCCGGGCCAACCGGGAGCGCAGCCGGAGAGATATCTCCAAGCTGAAGCTCTCCCCCCGCTCCGCTGAGATCCAGCGGCTGGTGGGCCGGGCTCTCCGGGCGGCAGTGGACATGAAAAAGCTGGGGGAGTATACCATCACCATCGACTGCGACGTCCTCCAGGGGGACGGCGGCACCCGCACCGCCTCGGTGACTGGGGGCTACGTGGCCCTGTGCCTGGCCATCCGGAAGCTGATGGAGGAGGGGGTCCTCCGGGAAAATCCCATCCTCACCCCCGTAGCGGCTGTCTCCGCCGGCATCGTGGACGACATCCCCATGCTGGACCTGTGCTATGAGGAGGATTCCTCTGCCATGGTGGACCTGAACTGCGTCATGACCGGCCAGGGCGAGCTGGTGGAGATCCAGGGTACCGGCGAGGGCCGGGCCTTTACCGTTGCCGAGCAGCAGGAGCTGGTGGCCCTGTGCGCCCAGGGCATCCGGGAGCTGCAGAAAATTCAGAAGGAAGTTCTGGGAGGGAACGTGCGATGAAAGCAGTGCTTGCCAGCCATAATAAGAAGAAAATGTCCGAGATGCGGGCCATTCTCGCCGGCATCGACGTGGAGATCCTCTCCCAGGCCGACGTGGGGGTGGACCTGGAGCCGGAGGAGACCGGCACCACCTTTGAGGAAAATGCCCGCATCAAGGCGAAGGCCATCATGGAGGCTACCGGCCTGCCCGCCATCGCCGACGACTCCGGCCTGATGGTGGACGCCCTGGACGGGGCGCCGGGGGTCTACTCCGCCCGCTACGGCCACGAGGGCCTGGACGATGCCGGCCGCTGGCAGCTCCTGCTGAAGAACATGGAGGGCCAGACCAACCGGGCCTGCCGGTACGTCAGCGTCATCTGCTGCGCCTTCCCCGACGGGACCGAGCTGATGGCCCGGGGGGAGTGCCACGGTCAGGTGGCGGAGATCCCCCGGGGAGATGGGGGCTTCGGCTATGACCCCGTGTTCTGGCTGCCGGAACTGGGCAAGTCCATGGCGGAGTTGTCCCCGGAAGAGAAGAACCGCATTTCCCACCGGGGCAAGGCCCTGGGGGTATTCAAAGAAGAATGGGAGAAGAAACGGAATGGAACTGACCAGTAAACAGAGAGCCCAGCTGCGGGGCATGGCCAACAGCCTGGATACCATCCTCATCATCGGCAAGGAGGGCATCGGCGAGAACCTGGTAAAGCAGGCCAACGACGCCCTGGAATCCCGGGAGCTCATCAAGTGCCGGGTTTTGGAGAATTCCATGCTCACCGCCCGGGAGGCCGCCCAGGAGCTGGGCAGGCTCAGCCGCAGCGAGGTGGTTCAGGTCATCGGCACCAAGTTCGTCCTCTACCGGGAGAGCCACAACAAGGAGAAGAAGGACAAGATCGTCCTGGTCAAGGATAAGAAGAAGGGAACCAAAGCGTAAGCATCACCGGAGAGCGGCGTGCCTGCGCGAAGGAAAGGAACAGGTGGAACAACGACGTGAAAATCGGAATTTATGGCGGGACCTTCGACCCGCCGCATCTGGGACATATGGAGGCGGCCAAGGCCGCCATGGAGCAGCTGGGCCTGGACCGGCTCATCATCATCCCCGACCGGGAACCCCCTCACAAGGGGCTGCCCACCGATGCGGCCTCCCCGGCCCAGCGGCTGGAGATGGCCCGGCTCATGGCCGACGGCATCGGCCCCCGGGCGGAGGTCTCCGACCTGGAGCTGAAGCGGGAGGGCAAGAGTTACACTGCCGACACCGTGGAGGAGCTCCACGAGCAGTTCCCCCAGGACGAGCTGTGGCTGCTCATGGGCACCGACATGTTCCTGACGGTGCAGAACTGGTACCAGCCCGAGCGGATCTTCCAGTACGCCGGGGTAGCGGCCTTTTCCCGCAGCCACGACGACACGGGGGAGATGTTTGAGGAGCAGAGCCAGTACCTGTCCGAGCGGTTCCACGCCCGGACCACCATCGTGAACCTGCCCCAGATCCACGAGATCGCCTCCCGGGACCTGAGACGGATGCTGGCCTCCGAGTGGACCGGCGGCAACGTGGACCCAGCCCAGTTTCTGTGGCTCCCGGTCTACGGGTACATCCTGAAGGAGGGGCTCTTTGGCACCCAGGCCGACCTGAAACACCTGGAGGACAAGCACCTCCGGGCCATCTCCTATGCCATGGTGAAGGCCAAGCGGCTGCCCCACATCCGGGGGACCGAGGAGACCGCCGTGGCCCTGGCCAGATTCTGGGGCGTGGACCCGGACAAGGCCCGCCGGGCAGCCATCCTCCACGACTGCACCAAATACTGGGAGCTGGAGCCCCAGGTGGCCCTCTGCCGAAAGCACGGCATCGAGCTGGACGAGCTGGAGGCCCAGTCCCCTAAGCTCCTCCACTCCAAGACCGGCGCCCTCATGGCCAAGCACGTCTTCGGGGAGCCGGACGACGTGTACGAGGCCATCTTCTGCCACACCACCGGCAAGGCCGGTATGACTACCTTTGACAAGATCATCTACCTGGCCGATTACATGGAGCCCAACCGGGACTTCGACGGGGTGGAGGAGATGCGCCGCCTGGTCTGGGAGGACCTGGACAAGGCCATGGTCCTGGGCCTGGAGATGAGCGTGGAGGACCTGACCCAGCGGGGGGTCCCCGTCCACCGCAACACCCAGGCTGCCCTGGATGAACTGAGGGGGCGGTCCCAGTGAAGGGACGCCGTCTTTCCGAGGAGGAGCGCCGGCAGAGGGAGAAGGAGGAACTCTCCCGCCAGCGCATCCAGGACCAGGCCTATCGGGATGCCCAGCGGGCCATCCACGCCCGGATCTACGGAGAGCCCCTTCCCCCTGAGCCCCAGGAGGAGGAATGGCTCCCGGTGTGGGAGGAGCCCCGCAGCCGCCGGCGGATCGAGGAGTATGACACCATCCCCCGGCGGGAGAAGGAATATGACACCATTCCCCGACGGCCCCGGGAGGGGGGCGACCGTCCGCCGCCGCCCACGGGAAAACGACCAGCCCCGGCTGGGAAACAGCCCCCGCGAAAGCGGCGGAAAAGCGGGAGACGTCGGGCTCTGGTCATCGTCCTGGTGGTCATTGCCGCCCTGATGCTCCTGGCCCTGGCCGCCCATACCATCCTGGTCCGGCGGCCGGAGCTGCCCGCGCCGGAAAGCCAGGGAGAGGGGGTCCACCCCGCCTTGCTGGAGGCCGGGCGGCGGGAGGATGTCTATACCTTCCTGCTGGTGGGCCGGGACGATGGCGGCGGCGGCAACACCGACACCATCATGGTGGGCTGCTACGATGTGAAGAACGGAACCCTGGACGTGATGAGCATTTATCGCGACACCCTGGTGGACGTGCCCTGGGAGATCAAAAAGATCAACTCGGTCTATAACCGGGAGGGCATGGAGGGGCTGCAGGAGCAGGTGAAGAATCTCATCGGCTATGCCCCCGATTACTATTTCCTCATGGAGATGGACATCGTGGCCCAGCTGGTGGACGCCATCGGCGGGGTGGACTATGAGGTCCCCTTCGGGATGCACTACGACGACCCCACCCAGGATCTGCACATCCACTTTGAGCCGGGAAAGCAGCACTTCAACGGCGAGGATGCGGTAAAACTCCTCCGCTGGCGGAAAAATAACAGCGGCGAGAACCGCTCCGTGGGCGACGTGGGCCGGGTGGAGATCCAGCACGACTTCCTGAAGGCCATGATGAGCCAGGCCCTGAGCATCAGCACCCTGACCAACATCGCCGACATCGCCCGCATTGTGGACCAGAACCTCACCAGCAACCTGAGCTACGGAGAGATGATGTGGTTCGGGGAGCGGTTCCTCCTGATGAATAAGGAGGGCCTCCGATTCCATACCATGCCCGGCGACGCCACCGGCTCCCTGTGGAGCCCCACCTACCAGAACTACCAGAGCTATGTCTTTGTCAACGACGGGGCTCTGCTGGAGCTGGTCAACAGCTATATGAATCCCTACACCACGGCCATCACCGCCGACATGCAGCATGTGATCCACGGCACCACCGTGGACAACCTGTCCGACGGTCAGTATGTCCCCGTGGAGTGACCCATATCAAATCGAACCGCCGGGCCGGGACTACGGCCCCGCAGACAGAAAGGAAGATAGCATGACACCCAAAGAGATGGCCCTGACCATGGCCAAAGCCCTGGACAGCAAGAAGGGCAAGGATATCCTGGTGCTGGAGACCGACGGCCTCACCACCCTGGCCGACTACTTCGTCCTGTGCTCCGGCTCCTCCGCCCCCCAGCTGAAGGCTCTGGGCGACGCGGTGGAGAAGAGCATGAAGGACAACGAGATCCTGCCCCACCACATCGAGGGACACCGGGGCGGCACCTGGATCCTCCAGGACTACGGCGACGTGGTGGTCCACCTGTTCTCCGAGGAGGCCCGGGAGTTCTATGACCTGGACCGCCTGTGGCAGGACGCCAAGGTGGTGGACCTGAGCGAGGTCCTGGCCCCCGGCGACTAAGGGGGAGAAATCAGTTAACCCATCTGACGGGAGGGGAGGCCCCTTCCCGTCAGGACAAAAATAGGAAAGTGTGATCAGAGTGAAATACGAATTTAACCGCATCGAGAAAAAGTGGCAGGACCGCTGGGCCAAGGAAAACTGCTACCACGCAGAGACCGGCGGCGACAAGCCCAAGTTCTACGCCCTGGTGGAGTTCCCCTATCCCTCCGGCCAGGGCCTGCACGTGGGCCACGCCCGCCCCTACACCGCCATGGACGTGGTGGCCAGAAAGCGCCGCATGGACGGCTATAACGTTCTCTTCCCCATGGGCTACGACGCCTTCGGCCTGCCCACGGAGAACTACGCCATCAAGAACCACATCCACCCCGCCCAGGTGACCAAGGACAACATCGCCAACTTCACCAAGCAGCTGAAGATGCTGGGTTACTCCTTCGACTGGGACCGGGTGGTGGACACCACTGACCCCAACTACTACAAGTGGACCCAGTGGATCTTCCTGCAGCTCTTCAAGAAGGGACTGGCCTACAAGACCTCCATGCCCGTGAACTGGTGCACCTCCTGCAAGTGCGTCCTGGCCAACGAGGAAGTGGTCAACGGCGGCTGCGAGCGCTGCGGCTCCGAGGTCATCCGCAAGGAGAAGAGCCAGTGGATGCTGAAGATCACTGAGTACGCCCAGCGGCTCATCGACGACCTGGACGATGTGGACTTCATCGAGCGGGTGAAGATCCAGCAGAAGAACTGGATCGGCCGCTCCACCGGTGCGGAGGTGACCTTCCAGACCACCCAGGGCGACGATCTGGTCATCTACACCACCCGCCCCGACACTCTGTTCGGCGCTACCTATATGGTCCTGTCTCCCGAGCACCCCTATATCAACCAGTGGAAGGACGTCATCGGCAACTGGGACGAGGTCACCGCTTACGTGGAAGCCGCTGCCCGGAAGTCCGACTTCGAGCGCACCGAGCTGGCCAAGGACAAGACCGGCGTGAAGCTGGAGGGGGTCCGGGGCATCAACCCCGTCAACGGCAAGGAGATTCCCATCTTCATCTCCGACTACGTCCTGGTGTCCTACGGCACCGGCGCCATCATGGCCGTTCCCGCCCACGATGACCGCGACTGGGAGTTCGCCAAGAAGTTCGGCTGCGACATCATCGAGGTGGTCAAGGGCGGCGACGTGGAGAAGGAGGCCTTCACCCTGAAGGACGACACCGGCATTATGGTCAACTCCGACTTCCTGGACGGCATGACCGTCAAGGAGGCCATCCCCGCCATCACCAAATGGCTGGAGGAGAAGGGCATCGGCCACCAGAAGGTCAACTACAAGCTCCGTGACTGGGTCTTCTCCCGTCAGCGCTACTGGGGCGAGCCCATCCCCCTGGTCAACTGCGAGAAGTGCGGCTGGGTGGCGATCCCCGAGGAAGAGCTCCCCCTGCTGCTGCCCGAGGTGGAGAGCTATGAGCCCACCGACACCGGCGAGTCCCCCCTGGCTCCCATGACCGACTGGGTCAACACCACCTGCCCCTGCTGCGGCGGCCCCGCCAAGCGGG
>JAUNCL010000043.1 GCA_030535235.1 Bacillota bacterium | reverse complement strand
ACTACACCGAGCTGGCCCAGAAGAACATCGACACCGGCATGGGCCTGGAGCGTCTGGCCGTGGTCTGCCAGAACGTGAACTCCCTCTTCGATGTGGACACCGTCATGAACATCACCAACAAGGTTTCCGAGATCACCGGTGCCCACTACGGCGACAGCAAGGCCAGCGATGTGTCCCTGCGCATCATCACCGACCACATCCGCTCCTCCACCTTCATGATCTGCGACGGCGTGCTGCCCTCCAACGAGGGCCGGGGCTACGTCCTGCGCCGTCTGCTCCGCCGGGCTGCCCGCCACGGCAAGCTGCTGGGGGTCAACGAGCCCTTCCTGTATGAGATCATCGACACCGTTATCGGCGAGAACGAGGGCGAGTACAAGGATCTCCGCCAGAAGCAGGACTATATCACCAAGGTCATCCGCACCGAGGAGGAGAACTTTGCCAAGACCATCGACGGCGGCATGAAGATCTTCTCCGAGATCCTGGCAGCCCACAAGGAGAAGGGGGAGACCGTCTTCTCCGGCAGCGACGCCTTCAAGCTGTACGACACCTACGGCTTCCCTGTGGACCTCACCGAGGAGATGGTCCAGGACGAGGGCATGACTCTGGACCGCGAGGGTTTCGACAAGGAGATGGAAGAACAGAGAGTCCGCGCCCGGAAGGCCCGGGAAGCCCTGGGCGACCTGGGCTGGTCCGGCGTGGAGTTCGGCAAGGAGGTCCCCTCCACCGTCTTTGACGGCTACGAACACACCGAGCTCTCCGGCCTGAAGGTGGTGGCCATCGTGGCCGAGGACCAGCTGGTGGACGAGATCGTCCCCGGCACCGACGCCATCGTGGTTCTGGACCGCACCCCCTTCTACGCAGAGATGGGCGGTCAGGTGGCCGACCACGGCGTCCTCTCCGGTGAGGGCTTTGTCTACACCGTCACCGACGTGCAGAAGAACAAGGGCGGCAAGTTCATGCACTACGGCAAGCTGTCCTCCGGCAGCCTGAAGGTGGGGGACACCGTCACCGCCTCCATTGATGTGGAGCGCCGGAAGGCCGTCATGCGCGCCCACACTGCCACCCACCTGCTGGACAAGGTCCTGCGCACCGTCCTGGGCGACCATGTCCACCAGGCCGGCTCCCTGGTGGAGCCCGACCGCCTGCGCTTCGACTTCACCCACTTCTCCGCCATGACCGCCGAGGAGCTGGCTCAGGTCAGCGCCATGGTCAACGAGGCCGTGCTGGAGGGCTACGACGTGGACACCCAGGAGCTGCCCATCGAGGAGGCCAAGAAGAAGGGGGCCATCGCCCTCTTCGGCGAGAAGTACGGCGATACCGTCCGCGTGGTGGATATGGGCGAGGGCTACTCCGTGGAGTTCTGCGGCGGCACCCACCTGGACAACACCGCCAAGGTGGGCGTGTTCCACATCACCAGCGAGTTCTCCGTGGCCTCCGGCGTCCGCCGGATTGAGGCCACCACCGGCAAGGTCTCCCTGGAGAACATGAACCGCAACCAGGAGATGCTCTTTGAGGTGGCCGCCTCCCTGAAGACCAAGCCCGGCGAGGTCCGGGAGAAGGCCAAGAGCATCATGATTGAGATGAAGGAGCTTCACCAGACCATCGAGAAGTTCAAGGCCAAGGAGGCCGCCGGCGAGACCGAGCGGTTCCTCATGGGCGGCCATGCGGTGGGCGGCCTGCAGGTCATCACCGCCACCATCCCCAATGCCGACGCCAACAAGCTCCGCCAGATGGGCGACATGCTCCGGGACAAGCAGCCCAACGGCGTGGCGGTCCTGTCCACCGTCAACGACGGCAAGATCACCTTCCTGGCCGCCTGCGGCAAGGAGGCCGTCAAGGCCGGCATCAAGGCCGGCGACATCATCAAGTCGGTCACTGCCATCTGCGGCGGCAAGGGCGGCGGCAAGCCCGACAGCGCCATGGGCGGCGGCTCTGACCTGCTGAAGCTGGACGACGCCCTGGCCTCCGTGGACGATTTTGTGGCCGTGAAACTGGGCCTCTGATTCTTTTTCTTGAAAGGAAAAGAACCAAAAAGAACTTTAATTTCGCATCTGACCTCGGTGGTCTCGGGCAGAATTTAGCCCGGAACCACCGGGAGTCGGGACAGAAAAGGAAGTACTATTCATGCTGATTGATTTTAACGCCATTCCCGAGACCGTCGTCCCCCACATGCGGGACGGGGAGAAGGAAGTGCATCTGAGAAAGTACCAGGACGAGCTGGGCAAGATCATGCGGGGCAAGCTGATCCCCGGGGCCACCATCGGCCTGCACGTCCATGAGACCAGCAGCGAGGTCATCTATATCCTGTCCGGCAAGGGTAAGGTGCTGTACGAGGGGGCGTATGAGCCTCTGACCCCCGGCGCCTGCCACTACTGCCCCAAGGGCAAGGGCCACAGCCTCATCAACGACGGGGACGAGGACCTGGAATTCCTGGCCATCATTCCCGAGCAATAATTGAAAGGAGACATACCATGAGCGACTGCTTATTCTGTAAGATCGCGGCGGGGGAGATCCCCTCCAAGAAGGTCTATGAAGACGAACAGGTTTACGCCTTCTACGACATCGATCCCCAGGCACCCACCCACTTCCTGGTGATCCCCAAGGCCCACATCGTCTCCTGCGGAGAGATCACCCCCGAGAACTCGGCTGTGGTGGCCCACTGCTTTGAGGTGATCTCCAAGGTCACCAAGGAGCTGGGTCTGACCGACTTCCGGGTGGTGTCCAACTGCGGCGAGCAGGCCGGCCAGAGCGTCTTCCACCTGCACTTCCATGTGCTGGGCGGGAGAGATATGACCTGGCCGCCCGGATAAAAGAGACTTTGCGGACCCGCTGCGCTAAGACTTTGCGGACCCGCTGTGCTGGGTTACCCTCTCAGTCTTCGCCCTGCGGGCGAATCCAGCTCCCCCAAAGGGGGAGCCAAGGGCGTGGAGGGTATGATAACCTCCTTGTCTCTCCCTCTGGGAGAGCTGTCACCGCAGGTGACTGAGAGGGCGAATCTGCTGCGATGGAGAAACACGGATGAAAATTGAGAAGAACAATCAGATGCTTGGCCGGGCAAGACAGCTTCGGCGGGAGATGACGCCCCAGGAACGAAAGCTATGGTATCTTTTTCTCCGCACCTATCCCGTCAAGTTCTACAAACAGCGGATCATCGACTCCTATATCGTGGATTTCTATTGCGCATCGGCCAAGCTGGTGATTGAGATTGACGGTTCCCAGCACTACAGCGAAGAAGGAAGACAGCAGGACGAGGGCCACACGGAGATGCTGCGGCGGTATGGCCTTCATGTCCTCCGGTTCTCCAACCGGGAGATCAATGTGAACTTCAATGCGGTCTGTGAAAGCATCCATCAGACCGTCCAGGCGCGGTGTCTCCGAAAAAGCCAATGAACTATGATTTCGCCGCCCGGCGGCGAAACTCTGCGAGGCAGGGGGGATTCCTCCTGCCTCTCATTTCAAATAAAAAACAGCCGTATGGTGGCAATTCAACAGCGGAATACTACAAAATAGTAGCATTTTGCTGAGGTGTTGCTGTGTGTATTTTCCCAGAATCGAAGAACTACGGACAGACTGCGACAAGACGCAGAAGCAAATTGCAAGTTATCTTCATCTGAACCGTGAAGTCTATCGCCGGTACGAAAAGGGCGAGCGGGAGATCCCGGTGTGGGCGGTCATCAAGCTGGCCGACTACTACAAAACCACCACGGATTACATCCTGGGACGCTCCGACCAGCGATGACCCTCCCGCTCTTTACCGCCGGCTTCGCCGCTGCCCTGCTGGCGGGGGTCTATCTGCCTGTCTCCGGGTGGAATCTGTATGCCGGTCTGGGGCTGCTGGCGGTGTGGCTTGGCCTGACCCTGCTGAAACGGGGAAAACAGCCCCGGCAGGTTCTGCTGGGCGTGGCGCTGGCCCTCCTGTGGCTCACCGCCTGGGGGGCCGTTTTCCAGGCCCCGGCGGAGGCTTTGGCGAACCGGACGGTCCGGCTCCAGGCGGTGGTGGAGGACTGGCCGGAGGCCACCGACTACGGTCTGCGGATCCCTGTCCGGGCCGGGGAGGAGGACGGCCGCAAGGTCAAGGCCCTGTTTTACGGGGACGCCGACCTGGCCGGCCTGCGGCCCGGGGATACCCTCTCCTGCGTGGCCTACTGCACCCCGGCGGATCGGGTCCGGGGGGAGGAGAGCCTCTACTACCCCTCCCGGGGTATCCTGCTCCAAATGCAGAGCTACGGGGAAGTGACCGTGACGAAGGCTGAGGGGATTCCGCCCCGGTATGCCCTGACCCTCCTGGCCGGGTCCATCCGGGACCGCATCGACGGGCTTTACCCGGCGGATCAGGCGGCCTTTCTCAAGGCCCTGCTCACCGGGGATAAGTCCGGCCTCAGCGACAGCCTGACCCACAGCTTCAACCGGGTGGGCCTGGGCCATGTGGTGGTGATCTCCGGGCTCCACGTCAGCTTCCTGCTGGGCCTGCTGTCCTTCTTCCTCAAGCCCAAGGGAAAAGGGTCCCTGCTGGTTCTCCTTACCGTGCTGATCGCCTTCTCGGTGATGACCGGGAACGCCCCCGGCACCGTCCGGGCGGTGGTCCTCGGCGGCGTGGTCCTCCTGGGGCAGTACCTGGGCCGGGACAGCCACCCCATGATCGCCCTGAGTCTGGGGCTGCTGATCCTGCTGACCGTCAACCCCTATGCCATCGCCAATGCGGGGCTGCAATTCTCCTTTCTGGCCACGGCGGGGATCTTTCTCTTTGGCCGTCCCTGGCTGGCCCGATGGCTTCAGGGACTCCCGAAGCGACACCGGAAGAGGGCGGCCCCTTTGCTCGGCCTTCTGGCGGTGAGCCTGGGGGCCATGGTCCTGACCGTCCCCCTGTCCGCCCTGTATTTTGGCCGGTTCTCCCTGATCGCGCCCCTGTCCAACCTCCTTACCAGCTGGGCGGTCTCCCTGGCCTTTGCCGGGGGGATGGTATCCCTGCTGCTGGGCGGGCTGTTTCTGCCCCTGGGGCAGGCCGCTGCCGTGGTGGTGGGGGTTCCCATCCGCTTTGTCCTGTGGTATGCTGAAAAGGCCGGACGACTCTCTCTGGCGGCCCTGACCATGGATTCCGGCTATTTTGCCCTGTGGGCGGGGTTCGTGTACCTGATTCTCTGCCTGTATCTCCTGGTCCCCGTCAAGGGGGAACGGCCCGTGATCCCGGTGTGCGCCTGTGTGGTCACCCTGTGCCTGTCTTTCTTCCTCACCGTCCAGACCGTCCGGCGGGCCGACCTGACGGTGACCGTTTTGGATGTGGGCCAGGGGCAGAGCGTGGTGCTGACCTCGGGCAATACCACGGCACTGGTGGACTGCGGCGGCACGAAAAACCCGGGGGACACGGCGGCTGGCTATTTGCAGTCTGTGGGAAAGGGGACCCTGGACCTGCTGGTCCTCACCCACTTCCATGCGGACCACGCCGGCGGCGTGCCGGAGCTGATGGGCCGGGTCCGGGTGAAGGCCATGGCCCTGCCTGATGTGGACCGGGACAGCCCCCTCCGCCGGGAGATCGAAGCCCTGGCCCAGGCCCAGGGGACCGAGATCCACTATATCACCGAAACCACCCGTACCGACCTGGAAAAGGCTGTCCTGACCCTCCATCCACCCCTGTCGGGGAACAAAGAGGTCAACGAGCAGTGCCTGACCCTGGTGTGCACCAGCGGGGACTGGGACGCTCTCATTACCGGGGACATGCCCGGGACAGAGGAACAGCGGCTGGCCGCCCGAGGCGTTCTGCCCGACGCAGAGTTGCTGGTGGTGGGCCACCACGGCTCCAAAACCTCCACCAGCCAGGCGCTGCTGGAGGCCGTCAGTCCGGCGTGGGCGGTGATCTCTGTGGGCTATAATAACTACGGACACCCCGCCCAGGAGACTTTGGACCGGCTGTCCGCCCTGGATATTACCTGTTATCGCACCGACCAGACGGGGTCGGTGACCCTATATGCCAACCGTCAGGAGGATGGATGAATGGCAAAGAGACCAGAAAAAAAGACCGATGAGGCCTATCGTCAGCTAAAAAAAGACCTGTCCGCCGGGACCCCTGGCTCCCTGTACATCTTCCACGGGGAGGAGGCCTACCTCCGGGACTACTATCTGGATCAGATGAAGGAAAAGCTAATTCCCCAGGGAATGGAGAGCTTTAATTATCACCTGCTGCCGGGGAAGAGCCTCACCGTCCAGAAGCTGGCGGAGACCGTGGACGCCCTGCCCATGATGAGTCCCCGGACCATGCTGGTGGTCAGCGACTACGACCTCTTCAAAGCCCCCGAGGGGGAGCGGACCCTGATGGCCCAGCTTCTGGAGGACCTGCCGGACTACTGCTGTCTGGTGTTTGTCTATGATACCGTGGCTTACAAGAGCGATGCCCGCATGAAAAAACTGGCCGGAGCCATCAAGAGCCACGGTCAGGTGGTCCAGTTCGCCCGCCAGGCCCAGAACGATCTGGTGGACTGGATCGGCCGCCGGTTCCGGGCTTTGGGTCACGACATCGACACTGCTGACGCCCAGTACCTCATCTTCCTCTGCGGCGACCTGATGAACGGCCTGATCTCCGAGATCGGCAAGATCGGCGCCTTTGCCAAAAACCGCCGGGTCACCCGGGCGGACATCGACGCGGTGGCCATCCCCATCATCGACGCGGTGGTCTTCCAGATGACCGAGGCCCTCACCCGGAAGCAGTTTGACAAGGCCTTTTCCGTCCTCAACGACCTGCTCCGGCTCCAGCAGGCCCCCATTATGATCCTGGCTGTCCTGGGCAAGCACCTGCGGCAGCTCTACAGCGCCCGCATCGCCCTGGAGACCGGCCAGGGCAGCCGGTGGCTCATGGACCTGTGGGGAATGCGCTCGGCCTATCCGGCGGAAAAGCTCATGGAGGCCGCCCGCCGCCACGGCCTGGACTGGTGCAAGCACGCCATGGCCCGCTGTGCCGAGACCGACCTGGCCATGAAGTCCGTGGCCGGGGCCGACGCCAGGGAGCTTCTCATCGCCCTGATGCTGGAGCTGTCCGCAGGAGGGTCGTCATGCTGAAAATCAAGGAGGCCATTGTGGTGGAGGGCCGGTACGACAAAAACACCCTGTCCCAGCTGGTGGACACAGTGATTCTGGAGACCGCCGGCTTTGGCATTTTCAAGGACAAGGAGAAGCTGGCCCTCCTTCGGAAAATCGCGGAAAAGCGGGGGCTTATCGTTCTGACCGACAGCGACGGGGCGGGCTTTGTCATCCGGAACCATCTGAAAGGGGCCCTGCCCCGGGACCAGGTGAAGCACGCCTACGTCCCCGACCTCTTCGGCAAGGAGAAGCGCAAGCGCAAGCCGGGGAAGGAGGGCAAGCTGGGGGTGGAGGGGATGCGCCCGGAGGTGCTGGAAAACGCCCTCCGCCGGGCCGGAGCCACTATCCTGTCGGAGGAGGGGGAGAAGGCCGGACCGCCGCCCCTCACCAAGGCCGACCTCTTCGCCTGCGGCCTGACCGGCGGCCAGGGGAGCAAGGAGAGGCGGCAGGCATTTTTGAAAAAGCTGGACCTGCCCCAGCATCTCACCCCCAACGCCATGCTGCCGGTGCTGTCGGCCCTCTACGACCGGGAAAGCCTGCTGGAAGAAATGAAAAATCAGTGATAAAATCACCAAGTCCGGGCAAAAATATGACTGAAAAATTACCATGGAAACTGTGAAGATGAGAACTTTACAAACTTGCTCCCATCGTGTACAATAGGGTCAGGCAAGAAGTGCTGGCGACAGCACACAGCAATAAAAGAAAAAACGCTCCCTTAGGGAGCATGTTATGGAGGTAATCTTATGGCTAAGTTTGTTTGCGGCGTTTGCGGTTATGTTCATGAAGGCGACTCTGCCCCTGCAGAATGCCCTCAGTGCAAGGCTCCCGCTTCCAAGTTCGTGGAGCAGGGTCCTGACATGAGCTGGGCTGCTGAGCACATCGTCGGTGTGGCTCAGGGCGCTCCCGAGGACATCATGGCTGACCTGCGCGCCAACTTCAACGGCGAGTGCACCGAGGTGGGTATGTACCTGGCTATGGCCCGTGTGGCTCACCGCGAGGGTTATCCCGAGATCGGCCTGTACTGGGAAAAGGCTGCCTATGAAGAGGCTGAGCACGCTGCCAAGTTCGCTGAGCTGCTGGGCGAGGTCGTGACCGACTCCACCAAGAAGAACCTGGAGATGCGTGTCGAGGCTGAGAACGGCGCTACCGCCGGCAAGACCGACCTGGCAAAGCGCGCCAAGGCTCTGAACCTGGACGCCATCCACGACACCGTTCACGAGATGGCTCGTGACGAGGCCCGTCA
>JAUNCL010000002.1:58629-143730 GCA_030535235.1 Bacillota bacterium | reverse complement strand
CCTGTGACCCCATGCTTGTAAGGCATGTGCTCTCCCAGCTGAGCTATGCTCCCGAGTCTGCCCGAGGTACTCCCCAGGCACGAGATTCATAATACCAAATTCCGCTTCATTTGTCAACAGGATTTTTCAAGCTTTCAAAATTTTTCAAAACAGAGGGGAGAACAGGCGGTAGAGGGCGGTCAGCAGCCGCTTCCAGGGGGAGAGGTGCTTGCAGTCCTCCGGGGTGATCTCCTGGCACAGGGGGATGGTCTCCAGAAAATCGTCCCGGACGGCCTCCACCGTGTCGGTGCCGCACAGCCACACGCCGTTTTCAAACTGGAGGAAGAAGCTCCGGTAGTCCAGGTTGCAGCTCCCCACCGAGGCGTAGAGGTCGTCGGCCACCACGGTTTTGCTGTGGAGGAAGCCGGGGGTGAACTCGAAGATCCGCACCCCGGCGGCCAGCAGGGCGGGGTAGTTGGACTGGGTGACGGCAAAGACGGTTTTCTTGTCCGGGATGTGGGGGGTCATCACCCGCACGTCCACCCCGGACCGTGCGGCGGTACACAGGGCGGAGAAAATGGTCTCGTCCAGCACCAGATAGGGGGTGGTGAGGAAGAGGTAGTTCTTGGCCTTGGTGATCATCTGCAAATGGAGGTCGGCGCAGACGGTGTCCTCGGGGAAGGGGGTGTCGGCGTAGGGGGTCACGATCCCCTGGACGGAGCCCAGGGGGGGCAGCTCCCGGGGGCGGAACCAGTCGAAATTCGACCGGGGGGTGTGGTGGTCGTCCCACATGGCCAGGAAAAAGACAGAGAGACTCCACACCGCCTCTCCCCGGAGGAGGAGGGCGTTGTCCTTCCAATAGCCGAAGCGATTCAGCCGGTCGATATACTCGTCGGCCAGGTTCAGGCCGCTGACGAAGCCGGTGACCCCGTCAATGACGCAGAGCTTCCGGTGGTCCCGGTTGTTCTGGTGGATGGACAGGATGGGCAGGAAGGGCTGGAAAGGGCGGCAGTGGATACCCATGGCCTCCAGGTCCTCCTGGTAGTCCTCGTCCAGGGTGTTGGCGGAGCCGATGCCGTCGTAGATCACCCGGACCTCCACCCCCTGGTCCGCCTTCTCCCGGAGGATGGGCAAGACCTCCTGCCACAGGGAGCCGTCGGCGATGATGAAATACTCCAGGAAGATATAGCGTTGGGCCTTGCTCAGCTCCTCCAAAAAGGCGGGGAAAAAGGCCTTGCCGGAGGAGAAGTATTTGGTTTCCGTGTTGCTGTAGGTGGGGCAGAGGGCGGCGTTTTGCAGATAGAGGGCCTGCTGGGCGGCGTCGGCCCCGTAGCGCAGCAGGTCGATGTTGTCCAGCTTTGGGGGGAGCTGCTTGCGGTAGGTCCGCTGGGCCTCTCCCCGCTGGAAGTTCAGCTTCCGGCCGCCTCCCAGGAAGATATACAGGATGCCCCCCACCACCGGGACCAGGAGGATGGGGATGATCCAGGCCACCTTATAGGCCAGCTTGGTGTTCCGGGTGGAGATGTACAGGGCCACCACCACGCTGACCAGAATGGAGAACCAGTAGAAGTAAACGAAATACTGGTTGAAGAAGAAGAGGACCACCAGGACCAGACCCAGCTGCAGCAGGATACTGAGGATCACCCAGAGCATCCGCTGACGGCGGGGGGAGAACGCAGTTTTGATGGGGTTCATGGCAGACCTCTCCTTTCTTTGGAATGAGGAATGAGACATTGGGTGTTTGACCACCCCTTCTGCCTCCCTCTGATGAGGGAGGTGCCCCGAAGGGGCGGAGGGAGAGATACCCCGGCGGGATGGGCCGGGATATCCTTTTATTGATTCTATCCCCCAACCTCTGTCAATAGGTCCAGGTCAGGCCGGAGCACTTCCACTGGCCGTCCTCCCAGATCATGTTGTAGAGGATGTCTTCTGTGTAGGTAGAACCGTTCCAGGGATCCCTGTGATAGACCTTGGCCAGGAGGGTAGCCTTCTGGCCGCTGCGGGAGAGAATTTTTTCCACCTTCATGCTCTGGATGGTGATGTCGTCGCCGATCCCCTGGTTGCAGGAGTACAGGCGGCCGTTTGCCTCCCGATAGGATGCCAGGTACTTGGCGGGGATGGCCCAGGACCGGGCGAAGTAGGTCTCCCACACCCGCTGGATATCCGCCATGGAGTTCATGCCGGGCTCGGTCACCCGGAACCAGGGGACGGGGTAGCCCTCCGGGCCGGGGGCTTCGAAGGCGACCTCCCAGACCTGGTCAAAGACAGCGCCGGGTTCCAGGCCGTAGAGGAAGTAGTACTGCTCCTCAAATCGGGCATTGGCCTGGTTCAGAAGGGCCTGGTTGGAGACCATGTCGGCGGGGGTGACGGGGTCGGTGCCGGGGGACTGGACGGAGACCGCGTCGCCCAGGCGGCACATGACGGCGGCGGCCTGGGCCCGGTTCATGCTGCTGGTTCCGGCGAAGGTGCCCTTGTCATCCATGCCGGTGAGCAGGCCCAGGCCGTAGGTGTTGGCCACGCTCTCCCGGTAGCTGGCGGGGACGGCGGACCAGTCGGCGATGCTGGTGGCGGGGTCGAAGGAGGCGGGAGCCCGAACCCCGGCGGCGGACAGGAGATTGTCCATGACCTGGGCCATCTGGTACCGGGTGAGGCCGGCGGTGAGGTCCTTGGCGGCGGACAGGCCCGCGCCGGTCCGGAGGCCGTGCTTGTCCCCGGCGGTCACATAGGGCTGGTACCAGGGGTCGGCCACCCCGGCGGGGATGTCCCCGGGGTAGAAGGCCCGGACCACCATGGTGAGGAACTGGGCGCCGGTGACCGTTCCCCCAGGCTGGTACTGGTTGTCGCTCATGCCGTTGACCCAGCCCTTCTGGACGGCGGTGGAGACATAGGAATAGGCCCAGTGGTTCCCGGGTACGTCGGAGAAGGTCTTGGCCGCCAGGGCGGCGGGGACAAGGGAAAGGCAGAGGATCAGAGTCAGAAGACAGATGAGAAGTCGTTTCATGAGAGATTCTTCCTTTCTTTTGGTTTGAACCTCCTCTTTGAGGGGAGGGGGACCGCGAAGCGGTGGAGGGGCGGTATCTTGCCTCCCCCTTTGGGGGAGGTGGATTTGGGCCGCCAGGCCCAAAGACGGAGAGGGCGATGCCGCCTGTCACTTCACCACCACGTTCTCCTTCCCCAGCCGCTCTTCCAGCTCCTGGATGAGGGCGTCGTGGAGGAGGCAGCGGGCGCCCAGCTTCCGCTGGGTGTCGGTGAAGTAGAGGACGGCCTGACTTTCCCCGGGGAATAGGGTGAGCAGGGCCTTCACCCGCCGGAACAGGGGGGCGTTCTCGGACTCCAGCCGCAGGTAGAGGGTCCCCTTCCGGGTTCCGGGCTTGGGCCGGGGGCGGAAGTCCGGCTGGCCCGCCGGGGTCTGGGACAGGGGGGTCACCCGGTCGCACATGACCTGGGGGGCCTTCTCGTCCCGGACGGAGATCCGCCCGGCGGCGAGGATGGGCACGTTGGCCTGGAGGTAGCTGCCGCTCTCCTCCAGCACCCGGTTGAAGGCCAGCAGCTCCACCGAGCCGGTGTCGTCCTCCAGGACCACATAGGACATGAGGGAGTTGTTTCGGGTGGTCTTGGTCTTGGCGCTGGCCACGATGCCCGCCAGGAGGACCTTGTCCCCGTCCTGGAACCGGGTGGGGCCGTCGGGCTGGGCAAAGTCCTCCATCATGATGCCGATGGGGACCGCCCCGGCGGCCTGGGCGGCCTCCCGGTAGGCGTCCATGGGGTGGCCGGAGAGGTAGAGACCGGTGATCTCCTTCTCCATGGCCATCAGGTCCTGGGGGGAGAACTCCGGGATGTTTTTCAGCCGCAGCTCCACCACCTCGGACTCCCCGGTGCCGGTGGAGAAGAGGTCGAACTGCCCCTCCAGGTTCTTTCGCTTGTTGCGGATGAGGGCGTCCAGGAACTGCTCGTAGGCGTCCAGCAGCTGGGACCGGCGGAGGCCCATGGCGTCAAAGGCCCCGGAGCGGATGAGGCTCTCCAGCACCCGCTTGTTCAGGTCGGTGTCCAGCATCCGCTGGCAGAAGTCGGGGAAGGAGCGGAAGGGCCCGCCCTGCTCCCGCTGGTCCATGATCTCCTGGGTGACCCCCCGGCCCACCCCCTTCAGGGCGGCCAGACCGAAGCGGATGTTGTCCCCGTCCACGGTGAAGTGGGGGCCGGACTGGTTCACGTCGGGGGGCAGGAGCTTGATGCCCATGGCCCGGCATTCGGTGATATACTCGGCGATCTTGCCCTGGGAGTCCAGCACGGAGGTCAGCAGGGCGGCCATGTACTCCCGGGGGTAGTGGCACTTGAACCAGGCGGTCTGGTAGGCCACGATGGCGTAGCACACGGCGTGGGCCTTGTTGAAGGCGTAGTTGGCAAAGTCGGTGATCTCGTCATAGATGCTCATGGCCACATCCTCGGGGATGCCGTTGGCGGCGCAGCCGGTGATGTTCCGGTCCGGGTCCCCGTGGAGGAAGGCGGAGCGCTCCCGCTCGATGTCCTTGAGCTTCTTCTTGGACATGGCCCGGCGGACCATGTCTGCCTGGCCCAGAGAGTACCCGGCCAGGCGGCGGAAGATCTCGATGACCTGCTCCTGGTAGACGATGCACCCGTAGGTGTTGGCCAGGATGGGCATCAGGGAGGGGTGCTTGTAGGTCACCGTGGCGGGGTTGTGCTTGGAGGCGATGAACCGGGGGATGGAGTCCATGGGACCGGGGCGGTAGAGGGCGATGATGGCCGTGATGTCCTCGATGTCCTTGGGCTTCAGGCCCACGCACACCCCGGTCATGCCGGCGGATTCCATCTGGAACACGCCGCAGGTCTTGCCGTCGGAGAGCATCCGGAAGGTGGCCGGGTCGTCCTCGGGGATGGTTTTCAGGTCGAAGTCGGGGGTGTGGGCCTTCACCAGCTGGACGGCGTCGTCCAGGACGGTGAGGTTCCGCAGGGCCAGAAAGTCCATCTTTAGGAGGCCCAGCTCCTCCAGGGTGGTCATGGGGTACTGGGTGACGATGGCCTCGTCGTTCTTGGCCAGGGGGACGTAGGTGTCCGCCGGGTTCCGGGTGATGACCACCCCGGCGGCGTGGGTGGAGGCGTGGCGGGGCATGCCCTCCAGGCCCTTGGCGGTGTCGATGATCTTCTTCACCGTGGGGTCGGACTCGTACATCTCCCGTAGGGGCTTGGAGACGGTGAGGGCCTGATCCAGGGTGATGTGGAGGGAGTTGGGGACCTGCTTGGAGATGGCGTCCACCTGGGCGTAGGGGACGTTCAGGGCCCGGCCCACGTCCCGGATGGCCCCCTTGGCGGCCATGGTGCCGAAGGTGACGATCTGGGCCACATGGTCGGCGCCGTACTTCCGGTTTACATAGTCGATGACCTCTCCCCGGCGGCGGTAGCAGAAGTCCACGTCGATATCCGGCATGGACACCCGCTCCGGGTTCAGAAACCGCTCGAAATACAGGGAGTACTTCATGGGGTCCACGTCGGTGATGTCCAGGCAGTAGGCCACCATGGACCCGGCGGCGGAGCCGCGGCCCGGGCCTACCGGGATGCTTTTGCTCTTGGCGTAGCCGATGAAGTCGGAGACGATGAGAAAGTACTCCACAAAGCCCATTCGGCGGATCATGGCCATCTCGTATTCTAATTGTTTCTCGTACTCCTGGCTGCCGTTGGGGTAGCGGCGGGCAAACCCCTGGCGGCAGAGGGTCTCAAAGTACGCGTCCCCGTCGGTGTAGCCCTCTGGGAGCTTGAACTCAGGTAAGTGGTAGGTGCCGAACTGGAAGTCCATGTTGCACAGGTCGGCGATTTTCACGGTGTTGGCCACGGCCTCCGGCCACTGGGGGAAGAGGGCGGCCATCTCCTCACCGGATTTCAGATAGAACTCGTCGGTCTCGAAGCGCATCCGGTGGGGGTCCTCCACGGTCTTGCCGGTCTGGACGCAGAGGAGGACGTCCTGGATGGCGGCGTCCTCCCGGGTGAGGTAGTGGGCGTCGTTGGTGACCACCAGGGGGATGCCGGTCTCCTGGTGGATTTTCAGGATGCCCCGGGCGGCCTCCTTCTGCTCCTTGATCCTGTGGTCCTGGAGCTCCAGATAGAAGCCGTCGGCCCCAAAGATCTCCCGCAGCTCCAGGGCGTGGGCCTTGGCCCCCTGGTAGTCCCCGGCCAGGATGCGCCGGGGGACCTCCCCGGCCAGACAGGCGGAGAGGGCGATGAGGCCCTCGCTGTGGCGGCGGATCAGGTCCATGTCCACCCGGGGTTTGCCATAAAAGCCCTCGGTGAAAGACCGGCTCACCAGAGCGCAGAGGTTCCGGTAGCCGGTCTCGTTCCGGCAGAGGAGGACCAGGTGCCGGGGGTTGTTGTCCAGGTTGTGCTCCTTGTCGAAGCGGGTGCGGGGGGCCACATAGACCTCACAGCCGATGATGGGTTTGATCCCGGCGGCCTTGGCGGCCTTGTAGAAGTCCACCGCCCCGTACATGACCCCGTGGTCGGTGAGGGCGATGGCGGGTTGCCCCAGCTCCCTGGCCCGCTGGACCAGCCCCTGGATGCGGCAGGCGCCGTCCAGGAGGCTGTATTCCGAGTGGACATGGAGGTGGACGAAGGGGGTCATGGTCTCCATAGGCGGTGGGGATCAGGCCCGCTGGGCCAGCATGTCCTCCACGATCTCCATGGCGGAGAGGATGAGGATCTCGCAGCGGTTGGTGGTGCCGATGGCCTGGGCGGCAGGGGACAGATCGGGGGCGATCTCGGTCTTCAGCAGGGGAGCGCAGCGGAGGTTGCCGAACTTCTCCTCAAAGCGCTTCTGGAACTCCTTGGCCAGGGCGCCGGTGCGGCGCTTGCTGGCCACGGGGTCGTCCTGGTCCACGGGGGTGGCCCGGCCCAGGACCATCACGGCGCTGGAGATGGCGCCGCAGATCTCGCCGGTGAACATACCGGCGCCGAAGCCGGCGCCCAGGTCGAAGCTGGTCTGCTCGTCCAGACCGGTGACGTCAGCGAAGGCGGCCAGGAGGGACTGGTTGCAGTTGTAGCCCTGCTTGTGGTAGGCCATGGCTTTTTCATAACGGTTCATGGTGTGTTTCTCCTTTTTGTGGTATGGATATGGTGAAATTTAGAATTTCCGTATGCTGGGGGCTTGGCTCCCCCTCTGGGGGAGCTGGCACGGCGGAGCCGTGACTGAGAGGGTAAATCACTGCCGATACAGAGCTGCTCTCTCCGTCTTCGGGCCTGTGGCCCGAATCCACCTCTCCCAGAGGGAGAGGCAAGGGGGATGTGCGTCATTCCTCCGCGTCCAGCTTCCCGCTCAGCTCGATGAGCTTTCTGAGGCGGTGGCTCAGGGAGGACTTGGTCACCGGGGGGTCGCACAGACCGGCCAGCTGGGACAGGGAGAGCTCGGGGTAGGCCTCCCGCAGCTGGGCGGCCTCCCGGAGCTTGGGGGTCAGGTCGTCAAAGACCCCGGCCTCCCGGATGGCCTGGATGGCCCGGCGCTGCTCCAGGGCGGCGTCCACGGTTTTGTCCACGTTGGCGGCCTCGCAGTTGACCCGGCGGTTGACCCCGTTGCGCAGCAGCTTTTCCGCCTTGGCGTTCATCAGCTCCATGGCGGAGACCGGCGCGCCGATGGCGGTGAGCAGGTCCTCCACCGCCTCGCTCTGCTTGAAGTAGGTGATGTAGTTGGCCTTCCGCACCACCTCCTTGGGGGCGTAGCCCAGCTCCAGCAGGAGGGTGGTCATCTCCCGGCTCACGGACCGGTGGGTGGTGGACAGCTCCAGGTGATAGCCCTTCAGGGGGTCGGTCACCGAGCCGCCGGCCAGGAAGGCCCCCCGCAGGAAGGCCTGGCGGCAGTGGGTCTCCTCCAGCAGGCCGAAGTTGATGTGGTGGGCGGGGCCGGCGGGGTCGAAGGCGCACCGGTCCCACAGCAGCTCCAGCTTGTGGGGGTCGGTGATGGTAAAGATCTGCTTGGGGCTGTCCGGGTCCCCCTTCTCGTCAAAGGACAGGCCGAAGGCCTTGTGAAAGAGACCGGAGAGCCGGCGGCTGAAGGGCTCCGACTCGGTGACGATCTTCACCTCCCGGTGGGAGAAGCGGTTGCAGTAGAGCAGCACGCCGCAGGCCTCGGCCTGGGCGCAGCACTTGCGGGAGAGCTTGGACCGGCAGAGCTCGGCCTTGACGTCGCTGGCAAATGACATGGCGGTTCCTCCCTTTCCAATATTTACCGGGAAATATCTCTGTGCTGTTCCTCCACGCTGTAGCCCTTCTGGCGGATAAAGTCGGTGACGGCGTGGGCCACGGCCACGGAGCGGTGGTGGCCCCCGGTGCAGCCGATGGCGATGACCAGGGAGGCCTTGCCCTCCTCGGCGTACTGGGGCAGCAGGAAGGCCAGAAGCTCCTCCAGGTGCCGCAGGAACTCGTGGGTCTGGCGGTAGCCGAAGAGGAAGGAGCGGACAGACTCCTCCAGGCCGGTGCACTCCTTCAGCTCGGGGATGTAGTAGGGGTTGGGGAGGAAGCGCACGTCGAAGACCAGGTCGGCGTCGATGGGGATGCCGTACTTGAAGCCGAAGGAGGTCACCGACACGGTGATGGCCTCGCTGGGGGCCCCCATGCCGAAGAGCCGCAGCAGCTCCCCCCGGAACTTGGAGAGGTTCAGGCCGGTGGAGTTCAGGATGTGGCTGGCCCGGCGGCGAACAGGCTCCAGGGCGGTCCGCTCGAACTGGATGGCCTCAGGCAGGGAGTAGCCCTGGCGGCAGAGGGGATGGTTGTGGCGGGTCTCCTTGTAGCGCTTGATGATGACCTCGTCGGAGGCCTCCACGAAGAGGAGCTGGTAGTCCAGCTGCATCCTGGTCAGCTCGTCCAGGGCCTGGAAGAGCTCGTCGAAGGTCTGGCCGCCGCGGATGTCGGTGACCAGGGCCACCCGGCTGTATTTGCCAGAGCCTGCCCCGGCCATGCAGAGACCGGCGAAGTTGGTGATGAGGGCCACGGGGAGGTTGTCTACGCAGTAGAAGCCCAGGTCTTCCAGAAAGGAGGCGGCGGAGGATTTGCCCGCGCCGGACAGGCCGGAGATGATGATAAATTCCATAGAGGACCTCCCAAAGGTCAAAATTTTCGTATCATACCATTATACCACGGAGAAAACGCCGAGGCAAGAGCGGGGGAGGGAAGAATAACGGGAGCGGTTTCCACCGCCCCCGTTGGTCGAGAAAGAACCACCCATTTTGGAGGGGCCGATGACCACATCGGCCCAGATCCCTCATTTCCCCTTCCCCAGCAGCTCCGCCAGCCGCCGGGCGGCCTCCCTGGTGTCCTCGGGGCTGCCGAAGGTGGAGAAGCGGAAGTAGCCCTTGCCGCAGGCCCCGAAGCCCTCGCCGGGGATGCCCACCACCTGAATTTTCTCCAGCAGGTAGTCAAAGAATTCCCAGCCGCTCATGCCGTCGGGGCACTTCATCCACAGGTAGGGGGAGTTCTTTCCGCCGCAGTACCAGATGCCCGCCTGGTCCAGAACCTCGATGAACCGGTCGGCGTTGTCCTGGTACACCCGGAGGTTTGCACGAATCTGTTCCCGGCCCTGGGGGGTAAAGACGGCGGCCGCCCCCTTTTGGAGGATGTAGGACACGCCGTTGGTCCGGGTCTCCCGGTTTCTGGCCCACATGGCGTTGAGGCTGACCCCCATCCGGGTCAGGGCCTCCGGCACCACGGTGTAGCCCAGCCGGGTGCCGGTGAAGCCGGCGGTCTTGGACAGGGAGCAGATCTCGATGGCGCAGGTGTCCGCCCCGGGGATCTCGTAGATGCTGCGGGGGAACTGAGGCTCCCGGATGAAGCTCTCATAGGCGGCGTCGAAGAGGATCACCGCCCCCTGGCGGTTGGCGTAGTCCACCCAGGCCTGCAGGCCCTCCCGGTCGTACACCGCCCCGGTGGGGTTGTTGGGGGAGCACAGGTAGAGGATGTCCGCCTGGATGTCCGGGTCCGGGGCGGGGAGGAAGCCGTCGGCCTCCCCGGCGGCCAGGTGAAGGACCTCCCGTCCGGCCAGCAGGTTGGTGTCCACATACTCGGGGTAGGCCGGCTCGGTGACAAGCACCCTGTTGTCCCGGTCGAAGAGCTCCAGGAGATCCCCCAGGTCGTCGCAGGCCCCGCTGGAGATGAAGATCTCATCCGCCGAGCGGGTCACGCCCATCTCCCGGTAATACCCGGCAACAGCCTCCCGGAGGGAGAGGTCCCCCCGCTCAGGCATGTAGCCGTGGAACCGGTCCGGGTTCCCCTGGTCCTCCACCCCGTCGTGGAGGGCCTGGATGACGGCAGGGCAGAGGGGAAGGGACACATCCCCCACCCCCATCTTGTAGACCTTCTCCCCGGGGTGGGCGGCCAGATAGGCGTCGGTCTTCTGATAAATGGTGTTGAACAGATAGGAGTCCTTCAGCTCCTGATAGTGCAGGTTGGGTTTCAGCATAGGGCAGTCTCTCCTTCGTAAATGGTTTCCGCCGGGCCGGTCATGGTGACGGTGCCGTCGGGGGCGATGGCAATGGTGAGGGTCCCCCCGTCCAGGTGGACGGCGATGGGGTCCTCCCGGCGGCAGAGGCCCCTGACCACCGCCGCCATGGCGCTGGCGCAGGCCCCGGTGCCGCAGGCCATGGTCACGCCGCTGCCCCGCTCCCAGACTCTCATGCGGAGCTGGTTGTCCCCCAGGACCTGAAGGAACTCCACGTTCACCCCGCCGGGGAAGGCGGGATGGGTCTCCAGCCTGGGGCCCAGGGTGGTCACCGGAGCCGCCTGGGCGTCCTCCACAAAGAGGACGGCGTGGGGGTTGCCCACCGACACCGGGGTGCAGCGGACGGTCTCACCGTCCAGGTCCAGGGTCAGGTCCTCCCCGGCCACGGCCTTGCCCATGTCCACCGCCACCCGGTCCACCCGGCCCTCCCGGAGGAAGAGCTTTAGGGTGCGGATGCCGGACAGGGTCTCCACGGTGAGGTGGGTCTTGGTGGTGTACCCCTTGTCGTAGACGTATTTCCCCACGCAGCGGATGCCGTTGCCGCACATCATGGCCTCGCTGCCGTCGGCGTTGAAGATGCGCATTTTGAAGTCGGCCACCGAGGAGGGGGAGATCCAGATCATGCCGTCGGACCCGGCCCCGAAGTGGCGGTCAGACAGCAGGACAGAGGCCTGGGCGGGGTTTTCCGGCTCCCCGTAGACATATAAGTAGTCGTTGCCCAGCCCGTGCATTTTGGTAAAGCGCATAGCAGATACCTCCAAAATAAAAAAGAGGCGTTTCTCCGGGCAGACTACGCCCGGAGAAACGCCATTGTTGGTTGGGCCCATCATACTACAGCCCCGGTGGATTTGTCAACCGAGGATCCCATTTACCCGGCGGCAGTGCGGGGGTTGTTGCTGCCGATGGGAGGATTGACGCTGTTGCCGGCGTTGATGCCGCTGCCGGCGTTGGTGTCGGCGGCGGCATTGTTGGCGGTGCCGTTGTTGCTGCCGTTGTCAGCTGCGCTGTTGTTGGCGCCGGTGATCCCGTCCAGGGTGTCCTCCACGGCGTCCCCCACGCCCCGGGCGGCGGCCCCGGCCCCCCGGGCCAGGTCCTCCCCGGCGTTGGTCAGGCCGTTGCCCAGGCCGGTCCGGCTGCCGTCGGCGGAGCGGGCGTGGTAGCCGTCCACGCGGCCGTCCCGGTCGGCGTAGTAGCTGCCGTCGGACTGGCCCACGCCCCGGGAGAGACCCTGCTGGGTCTGGGCGTTGTAGGCCCCGTCGTTCCAGCGGTGGGCGGCGGTGGAGGCGTTGTTGTTGGCGCCGCAGCCGGTGGCGGTGAGACCGAGTGCAAGAACCAGCGCGGCGGTCATGATGATGCGAGACATACATTCCCTCCGATTGTTTCATGATGGTGTCGGCAAAAGCCGCTGTCATAGTATGCGCCGGCGCGCAGATTTTAACGGAAGGAAAAAATCCAAAATTTTTCTTGTCATTTCTGCCGGAAATGTGTTAAAGTCACGGTATAAGGACGAATTTTGGGCTATGATGTTACCAAGATCAGAAATCCCATGTTGTCCATGGAATTTACCGAAACATTACCTTGAAAGGAGAACGACTATGGAACTGAAAGGCAGCAAGACCGAGGCCAACCTGATGGAAGCCTTCGCCGGTGAGAGCCAGGCAAGAAATAAGTACACCTACTTCGCAGAGGTCGCCCGCAAGGAGGGCTATGAGCAGATCGCCGCTTTCTTTGAGGAGACCGCCGGCAACGAGAAGGAGCACGCCAAGTTGTGGTTCAAGGAGCTCTCCGGCATCGGCACCACCGCCGAGAACCTGATGGCCGCCGCCGAGGGCGAGCACGAGGAGTGGACCAACATGTACAAGCGCATGGCTGAGGAGGCCCGGGAAGAGGGCTTCCACCGCATCGCCGACATGTTCGCCTTCGTGGGTGAGATCGAGAAGTCCCACTATGAGCGCTACCTGAAGCTGGTGGAGAACCTGGAGGCCGAAGAGGTCTTCAAGAAGCCCGCCGTGAAGGTGTGGTACTGCCGCAACTGCGGTCACCTGGAGTATGGCGACGAGGCTCCCGCCGAGTGCCCCGTCTGCGGATATCCCCAGGCCTACTTCGAGATCAAGGCAGACAACTACTAAGCAACGTGACAGTTCTTCGCTGTTACAACGAAATCATTTCCTACAGGTGGAGTTGCCCAAAACGGCAGCTCCACCTGTTTGTTTTTTGCCTTTAGGCTTAATAAAAGGGGCTGTTTTTTACAGCCCCTTGATTCTATCTGGATGCATTATTTGATGTTATCTCCACTTGCCACCAGACGCGATAAAGACCGCGGCGGCGAGGCCTGCAGTCACGCCCTTGATCATGAAAGACAGAATGTTCTTCGATACAAACTTCGTGCTATCGATGAATTTCTTAGTAAAGCCGTTCTTCTTTGCTACAGTGGCAACTTTAGACAGAGTCTTTTCCTTATTCATTGCAGTAACTCCTCCAGTTTTTTGTTTTCACATTCTTCAACTGCTTTTTCAATGTTTTCGTTTGTACATGCAGCTACGATGATTGCATTTTCGTACTTTTCGAATACCAGCGCGGGAAAGAAGATACTCTCTTGGATCGTGGCTGTGGACGGGGCATCCTGACATGTAATGTGACACTTTAACCTGAGTTCGCCATCTCTCATGTCATGTTCAAAGTTACAGAACCACATCCCATAGTTAATTCTTGTGGTGAGTTCGGACATTCGAGCAATGCTGGATTGAGATGTTGCGTCTGCTCCAATAGGGCTGTTTGCGTACACAGTAAACCCGTCTTCTCTTACCAAGATGTTGTACTTCAACGATTTGAGTCGTCCTTCGATGGCCAAATTAAAATGAAAAAGGCCCTTTTCTTCGGAATACTGGAACGTCCAGTTGTCCTCGGTAAACATCTTGTAAATCGCCTGAACGATAGTATGGTTGATTTTTCTCATTCAATCTCCTTTCATTCCAAAATGGCGTTGACCCATTTGTTGGTGCAATAATAGCAATGTTTGCAAAAAGGGGTTCCATGACGGTATGTCTTAGCACCCTTAAAGCAGTAGGTAATCATAAGTGAACCCTCCATAAAAGCAGGGACGCCACCAAGCTATCATCAGTTGATGATGCCCTATCTTACTTAATTTTTATGCTTCACTTTGCCGGATAACAGCCAAACCGCTTATAGTAACAGTCCCAACAATAAATTTTTCCGTCAGGACCTTTAAAGCCCTGGCAGTAACAACCGCATCCGCTTGCACGACCAGCACCATTATTTTTTCCCATAAAAATCACCGTTACCTTTCTCTTAGAATTTTTTAGCCTGTATTATTCGATATAAGAGGTAAATAATTGATATGTATATACCCTCATATCGCTGTTTCCCGCTTTTTGCGGGCAAAGATATTGTATCATATCAAATTATCTTTTCAAATTGTAAACCAGATCTCTTTTTTACAGATCTGTAATATTTTTTGTAATTAAGTTCTTGCGGTAGTATCTCTATATGTGTTACACTGAATTACACATAGTTACACTAGGATCATATGTAGAGTATACGGAGGCCTATATGGCAAATACTATAAAATTTAAAGATTTCTTTGAAAAGTCAATAGAATGTTTTGTTTCTATGAGAAACGAGAAAGGTCGATACTTTCAGAAAATCTTTGAGAACGATAACAAGTTGCGTAATACTGATCCAAGCAATGCGTCCAGATACTTCAACGGAGAGGCGCAATTACCCAAAAAACATTGTGCTTATATTATTCTTGAACAAGAGCGCATATCTGATACTTTTTTGGAGTTAATCAAGGATCCGAGGTCGTTTTCTGACCCGTTGTTTGGAGATTTCTTAAAGAATATTATTCAAGATTATGCGACCAGTGACCAGCAGAAATTACTTTTTGGAAAGGTATTTTCCTTTGAGCAAGGTGACACCGCGTTTACCATTGCTAATCGAATGATGGAGAAAAAAGATAAAAGTGAATGGGCCAAATGCATGTCCAAAATTCTGCTTATCTCAGCGATAAACGAGCTAAGCACTACTAGTAGTGAGACAGAGACTAACGGTATCAGCGGTACTGGTGAAGATAATAAAAATAACAAGGATGAGCCGAGTGCTGTTTCTTGTTTGTATAAAGGTTCGAATACGACGTTGGAAGGGATGAATGAGACCGCTTTTTTAAAGGAAGTCCTGTCCGGATCGGAAGAGACAGTATTAAATATTGGAATCATGGCTCGGCAAGGAAGCGACATATTAAAGCTATTCTACGATAACAGTTTTGATTTGCTGGAAAACGGTTCTATTGTACGCCTTGTTATGTCTTCTATAAGTGACAAGAATAGACTTATTTGGAATAAATATGATTGTGATTTTGATGAAATTGATTCGTATATCAATATTTTAGAACATTTGATTCATCTTCAATCTATTTATAATAATTTACATGTAGAAATCTGCGACATTCCTATCTTACATAAAACTATATGGGCAAGTAAATATGCTCCCTCAACTACTAATGAACCTGATTTTTATGTTCTTACGAAACCGTACTTTTATAGTACAAATACTAATATCCATCGAACGTATCCAGTACCAGTAAGTATCTTCAGGGATAAACATACAACCACACCTTTTATATCTGAATTTGAGGATATTTGGGCGACAAACCTGAGTTATAAGAGTCAAAATTTGACACTATATCTGTCATGCTTGCAATTGGATATTGAGTTGCAAATTTCGTTCGAGCATCTTGATGAAAAAGAACAAGAAATTCGAAAGATACAACAAATATATTTATTTGGTAAATTGTTGCCAATAGAAACTGTTCAGTCAATACTTGATAATTCAATACAGCATCCTAAAACGAAAAAATGGAAGCCGTATAACTACATAATTTCTGATGAGATAAAAGAAACGATTGTATATCGTCAATCAATCCAAAATATACGTCAAAGATTATTAGATGTGTATGAGACTTTCTACAAATTACAAGATGACGAAACATCTTGTCGAGACGCTATAGCCCGGGTGGATGGTCTCATTTCTTTTTTGCGTATGATAGATGAAAATATCAAAAAAGCAATAAATTGGGATGAAAAATCACTTTTAGATGCATTAGATTTAACACGAACGGAATTAGTTAACTTCCTGGGAAATTGTTTCACTCGTGATCAACAAAATCTCATGAGGATTACCGAAACTCTTTGGCAGTCTCCTTAATGGGGACTGCCTTTTTGACACTTATCCTAAATCTTTAGCCTTTGGTTGTAATATAGTACACCTAACAGGACACTTTATGGATATATTAATTTACAAAATATATTACTGATCACCGAAACAAAAAACTCTATTACAGTTTACGAAATCCAATTTTCGTGAGATAATGCGATTGTAAGCAAAAGAAATCAAAAATAAGGTGGTGGTACACCATGAGTAATATGCTCATGATAAAACCTATATCCGTTTTATCTTTCGTATTCTAAACAAATAAATACTAAGGAGATATTAACATGACTTTTTATTGTCCGAAATGCGGTACACCTATGACCTACTCAAGAAGCCAAGGCCCCTGGGGCGGGCATAGATGTCCGCGATGTGGCCTGCAAATTGACGATAAACCTTAAGGGCTGGGGCTTTGTATGGTGGTGTATTGGCTATGATTTACTCTACTGTATTGCATATGGGGTAGCACACTAATGCATCTACATCATCAAAACAACGCCGTGAGAGGATTTTCCTCTCACGGCGTTGTTTTCAGTCTGTCGAAGAAGCTGTAAGTGCTTAATAATCACCCACCTACAAAATTACGGCGGGCCCGGTTAAGTTTGGGCCCGCCGTTGATATCACATTAGATTTTCCTTTCCCATGGGATGGAACCGATAAATGATTGAAAAAATTGCCGGTCAAAGCAAGAAACAGCTTGCTTTGACCGGCAATTTGTTATTTATGGGTGGTCTTTCAGGGAAACCTGGGCTCAGGCGGTCTTCTGCTTTCTGGCCTCCCGCTTCTTTTCCCAGGCGTCCACGCACATGGTGCAGGCGGCGTCGCCGGTGATGTTGACGGTGGTGCGGCCCATGTCCAGAATGCGGTCGATGCCGGCCACCAGGGCGATGCCCTCCAGGGGCAGGCCCACGGACTCCAGCACCATGGCCAGCATGATCATGCCCGCCCCGGGGACGCCGGCGGTGCCGATGGAGGCCAGGGTGGCCGTCAGGATGATGGTGAGCTGCTGGGCCATGGTCAGGTCCACCCCGAAGATCTGGGCGATGAAGATAGCGCACACACCCTGGTAGATGGCGGTGCCGTCCATGTTGATGGTGGCGCCCAGGGGCAGCACGAAGGAGGAGATCTCCTTGCGGGCGCCCATCTGCTGGGTGGCGTCCAGGTTGAAGGGCAGGGTGCCCACGCTGGAGGCGGAGGAGAAGGCGAAGAGGATGGGCTCAGACATGCCCTTAAAGAACTTCAGGGGGCTCATGCCGGAGGCCAGCTTCACGGCGGTGGAGTAGGTCACGATCATGTGGAGGATGTAGGCAGCGTAGGCTACCAGGATGACCTTCAGCAGGGGGAGCAGCACGTCGGGGCCGTTGGAGGCCACCACGGGGCAGATCAGGGCGAAGACGCCGATGGGGGAGAGCTTCAGGATCATAAACATGACCTTAAAGCTGACCTCGGCGCAGCTGTCCACCAGATCCTTGGCCAGCTTGCCCTTCTCCCCGGCCAGGATGATGCCGAAGCCGAAGAACAGGGCGATGACAATGACCTGGAGCATGGTGGCGTCAGCCAGGGGCTGGAAGAAGTTGGAGGGGAAGATGTTCACGATGGTCTCCATGAGGCTGGGGGCCTCGGCGGCCTCGTAGCTCAGGCCCTCGGTGGCGATGGTGTAGCCCGCCCCCACCTGGAGGAGGTTGGCCATGACCAGGCCCAGGGTGATGGCCACGGCGGTGGTGACCAGGTAGAAGCAGATGGTCTTCACGCCGATGGAGCCCACCTTCCGCACATCCTGCAGGGAGACGATGCCCTGCATAATGGACAGCAGCACCACGGGGACCACCACCATCTTGATGAGGTTCAGATAGATGGTGCCGAAGGGCTTGATATACTCTGTGGCGATGTCGGGGGCGCCCTGGAAGGCGAGACCCGCGATGACGCCCAGGACCAGACCCAGAGCGATCCAGGTGGTCAGGGACAGTTTCTTTTTCTCTCTTGTTCCACTCATACGTGGCCTCCTGTTATGGTTGGATTTTGGTTGCAGGGGAAAATAACTCACGATTTGCTATCATACCACAGGATGCGGGAGAAAGGAACGGGAAAACCCGGTTTTTTTACTTTTTTTGCGGGAAAAGAAGGGTCAAAGCTGCAAGAACTGCGTCTTTCTCACGGTTTTTTGGGAGAATCCGCAGGATTTCCGGCACGGGGCTGCATGGGCCGGATGGCGGTTTGGTACAGCCGGACCAGCAGGCCCCCGGCGATGGCGGCGGTAAGGCCCTCGGCAATGGGGAAGGTCAGCCACACCACCCAGGCGTTGGACAGGTCAGGGGAGACCAGCCGGGCCAGGCCCCAGGCCACCGGGAGGACGAAGAGGATCTGCCGGCAGACCGACAGGACGAGGGAGGACCCGCCCCGGTCCATGGCCTGAAAGATCCCCTGGAGGGCCACGTTGAACCCGGCGAAGAGGAAGCTCAGGGAGATGACCCGGGCGGCGCTGACGCACAGGGCCTGGGTGGCCCCGGACAGGCCGAAGAGCCCCCACAGGGGCCGGGCGAAGAGGAGGAGGACGGCCATGCCCACGGCCATGATGGTCAGGGTGCAGCCGATGCCGTACTTCATGCCCTGGGTGATGCGGCTCCGGCTGCCCATGCCGTGGGCGAAGGAGACGATGGGGGTGATGGCGTCCCGGAGGCCGAAGGCGGCGAAGAGGACGAACTGCTGGAGCTTATAGTAGAGGCCGTAGGCGGTGACCATGGCTTCGCTGACCCCCACCAGGATGCGGTTGATGCCGTAGGTCATGAGGGACATGAGGGCCTGGGCCAGGATAGCCGGCAGGCCGATCCGGTAGATTCCCCGGATGATCCGCCCCCGGGGGCGGACATAGGCCAGGCCGCTTTTCACCAGCTTGTTGGCGGTGAGGTGGAAGAGAAGGGCCAGGGCGAAGGAGACCACCTGGCCGAGGACCGTGGCCAGAGCCGCCCCGGTGATCCCCAGGGCGGGGCAGCCCAAAAGCCCGTAGATCATGATGGGGTCCAGGACGAGGTTGGTCACGGCACCGGCGATCTGGGCGATGGTGGAAAACTTGGCCAGGCCGGTGGCCTGGAGGAGCTTTTCAAAGATGCCGAAGAGGATAATGCCGAAGGACGCCACGCAGCAGATGCGCAGGTAAGTGATAGTCAGGGCCAGGATCTCCGGGTTGGCGGTCTGGCTGGCGGCATAGGGCCGTACCCCCGTCAGGCCGAAGACCAGAAAGACAAGGGTGAGGACCAGCCCCAGGAAGAGGCCGTTGCCCGCCGCCTGGGCAGCCTTCTCGCTGTCTCCCTGGCCCAGGTTCTTGGCCACCAGGACGTTGACCCCCACGCCGGTGCCGATGCTCACGGCCACCATGAGCATCTGGACGGGAAAGGCCAGGGTCAGGGCGTTGAGGGCGGCCTCCCCGCCGGTCATGTTGGAGACGAAGGCGCTGTCCACGATGTTGTACAGGGCCTGGATCATCATGGAGAGGATGATGGGCAGGCCCATGGAGCGCATGAGCTTTCCCACCGGGGCGGTCCCCATGGGGGTTTGCACAGATTGTTCCATAATTTGATACCTCCTGAAAAAAGAAAAAAGGCGTAAGTCCAGAATTAGCTGGACTTACGCCTTTCGGCAACACACCAAGAGTTAGTTTACCCCAGTTTTTTTATTTTTGCAAGGTTTTTTTCGGAGAGCCATGGGGGCCGAAAGCCTCCCCTGGCAGGGGAGCCAATGGGGGCATTGGCTGGACTTCCTCATTTTTCCACCCATTGCGGCGGCGGGAGAACTATGCTATAATAAATTCTAATTATGCTTTTCCCATGTTAGAGACAGGAGGACCCTATGAAGACACATAATGTGCATATCCTCTCCCATGGGAACAGGTCCGCCGTCATCGGGAGAGGGGAAACCTTCCGGCCCAACCAGACGGTCACCCACCAGTCCCTGTAACACATTGAAAGGAAAGAAACGACACCATGAAGAAGCTGATGATTCTGCTGGCCCTGCTGGCCGCCCTGACCCTGTCCCTCACCGCCTGCGGCGGCGACGCCCCCGAGACCGAGGAGGAGATCCCCCTGTCCGTGGTGGAGGAGACCCCCGCCGACCCCCAGGAGACCGAAGAGACCGAGGAGCCCCAGGAGGAGGAGACCCCCGAGGAGGCTCCCGCCGGGGAGGAGACCCAGGGGGAGACCAATCCCCCCGCCAAGCCGGAGAGCAACTCCCCCGCCGCCACCAAGCCTCAGACCCCTGCCACCAAGCCCCAGGAGAAGCCCGCAGAGAAGCCTGCGGAGAAGCCGGCAGAAAAGCCCGCCGATCCCCCCAGCCAGCCGGAGACCGCCGCCACCGTGGGCCAGACCCTGAAAGGGGTCTTCCAGGCCGACCACTCCGGCTCCGCCCTGGATGTGGCCAACCGGGTCATTGCCCATGAGAGCATCCCCTTCATGCCCATGACCATGGAGGTGGAGCCCGGCCTGCTGATGGGCTTTGGCAACACCGAGATCACCGGCTTTGCCGAGGGGGCCTCCTTCGGCCCCGCCATCGGTACCATCCCCTTCCTGGGCTACGTGTTCACCCTGGACGCCTCCACCGACGGCGCCGCTTTCTGCCAGACCCTGAAAAACGCCGCCGACCTCCGCTGGAACATCTGCACCGAGGCCGACGAGCTGGTGGTGTCCCAGTCCGGCAACAAGGTCTTCTTCCTCATGTGCCCCGAGAAGTTCGCATGATGACAGGGAAACGGATCTGTCTCACGGCCCTTACCCTGGTCACGGTCCTCCTGCTGGGGGGCTGGACCTCCCTGTCCTCCCTGACCGCCCTGGAGGTCTTTGACCGGCAGGAGCCTGACGGCCTCTACCGGGTGGGGGACCATCTGGTCCGGGCGGAGCCCCGGCTGGAGCCCGCCATGGCCGACCACGCGGCAGGGGTCTTTCAGTCCATTTATGACGACTATTTGGAGAAATCCGGCGGGCAGTGCTGGCTGGCGGTCATCCCCGGCAAGCACGCCTTCCTGGCAGGCTCCCGGCCCAACCTGGATTGCCGGGAGCTGGCGGCGGCCATCACCCGCCAGGCCCCCTTCCTGGAGACCATCGACCTGACCGGCGTGGTGACCCTGGAGGACTACTACCGCACCGATGTCCACTGGCGGCAGGAGGCCCTTCTGCCCACGGCCCGGTATCTGGCCGGGGCCATGGGGGTCCCCTTTACCGGGGCGGGCTACACCGTTCAGACCCTCACCGAGGACTTCCGGGGGGTGGACCTGCGGGGCCGGGACCTGCCCATCCCGCCGGAGTCCCTCTGCTATCTCACCGGCCCTGCCTTAGAGGGAACCACGGTCACCTGCTATGACCTGATGGGCCGTCCCCGGCCGGGGGTGGTCTACGACAAGGCCGCCGCCTGGGGACGGGAGCCCTACGACCTCTTTCTCTCCGGCCCCCAGGGGCTGATGACCCTGGAGAACCCCCAGGCCGCCACCGACCGGGAGCTGATCTTGTTCCGGGACTCCTTCGGCAGCAGTCTGGCCCCTCTCCTGACCGAGAGCTATGCCAGGATCACCCTGGTGGACCTGCGCTACCTGCCCTCCTACCTGCTGGGGGATTACGTGGACTTCCGCGGCCAGGACGTCCTCTTTCTGTACTCCTCCCACCTGCTGAACAACAGCCTCTCGTTGAGATAACTCGGAAATTCGGGGGCAACCCCCGTCGAAAAGGAGCGATTGTATGGATATTGCCAACATTCTCAGCCATGTGGACCACACCCTGCTGAAGCCCGAGGCCACCTGGGAGCAGATCAAGACCCTCTGCGACGAGGCCATGGAGTTCGGCTGCGCCACGGCCTGCATCCCGCCCGCCTTCGTGAAGGCCGCCGCCGACTATGTCCAGGGATATCTGAAGATCTGCACGGTCATCGGCTTCCCCAACGGCTACAGCACCACCGCCAGCAAGATCTTCGAGACCAAGGACGCCGTGGAGAACGGGGCCAGCGAGATTGACATGGTCATCAATCTGGGCCTGGTGAAGGAGCGCAAGTGGGCCGACCTCATCGAGGAGATCAAGGCCGTCAAGGCCGCCTGCCTGGGCCGGCCCCTGAAGGTCATCATCGAGACCTGCCAGCTCACCGACCTGGAGAAGGTCAAGCTCTGCCAGGTGGTGGAGAAGGGCGGGGCGGACTATTTGAAGACCTCCACCGGCTTCGGCACCGGGGGCGCCACGCAGGAAGATGTGGCCCTTCTCCGGGCGAACCTGGCCCCCCACATCGGCCTGAAGGCCTCCGGGGGCATCCGCACCCTGGAGGACGGCCAGGCCTACCTGGACCTGGGCGCCGACCGCCTGGGGGCCTCCGCCCTGGTGGGAGAGGCCCGGAAGTAAGAAAAAATCCTCCCTTTTTCTTTTCAAGGGAGGATTTTTTGTATGTCAGGGTTCACCCAGCTGAAAGAAGGCCACGGCGGAGGCGGCGGCTACGTTGAGGGAGTCCACCCCGTGGGACATGGGGATGCGCACCGTGTAGTCGCAGGCGGCGATGGTGGCGGGGGCTAACCCGTCCCCCTCGGTGCCAAGAACCACCGCCAGCTTTTCCTCCGCCCGGAGCCGGGGGTCCCGGATGGACAGGGAGTCCTCCCGGAGGGCCATGGCGGCGGTGCGGAAGCCCAGGGCGTGAAGCTGCTCCGGCCAGCCGGGCTCCAGGAAGGTCCAGGGGAGCTGGAAGACGGTGCCCATGCTCACCCGGATGGCCCGGCGGTAGAGGGGGTCGCTGCACCCGGGGGTCAGCAGGAGGGCGTCCATGTTCAGGGCGGCGGCGGAGCGGAAGATGGCCCCCACGTTGGTGGGGTTCATCACGTCCTCTAAGACGGCCACCCGGCGGGCCTGGGCGCAGACGGCCTCCACCGGGGGCAGGGGAGGGCGGCCCATGGCGCAGAGCATCCCCCGGGTGAGCTGGAAGCCGGTGAGCTGGGTGAGGACATGGAAGGGGGCGGTGTACACGGGGATGTCCCCGCACCGGGCCAGGATCTCCCGGGCCTCCCCCTCCACGTGCTTGTCCTCCGCCAGGAAGGACACAGGGGTGAGCCCGGCGTCCAGAGCCCGGCCGATGACCCGGGGGCTCTCGGCAATGAACAGCCCCTCCTCAGGGTGTTCCCGGTTGAGAAGCTGGGCCTCGGACAGCCGGGCGAAAACGTCCAGGGCCGGGTCGTTGAAATCCGTGATGGGGATGGGGTTGGCCATAGGGTTCTCCTTTATTGGTCAGGGTACTGCTCCATAACCGCCAGGAATTCATCGAAGTGCTGGTCAAAGAGGGCAGTGAGGTCGGGGTCAAACTGCTTGCCCGCCTGGGACAGGATCTCGGCCCGGGCCTCCTCGGGGGGCCAGGGTTCCTTGTAGCAGCGCCTGCTGACCAGGGCGTCAAAGACGTCGGCAATGGCCACGCAGGCGGCATAGCGGTCGATCTCCTCGTTCCGGAGGCCTTTCTGGTAGCCGCCGCCGTCGTAGCGCTCGTGGTGCTGCCGGGCGATGCGGGCGGCGATCTGGAGGATCTCACCGGGGGCGTTCTGGAGCAGATTGCCGCCGTAGTCCACATGGGTCTGGATGACCCGGAACTCCTCAGGGGTCAGGCGGCCGGGCTTTTGCAGGATGCTTTCCGGCACCCCCAGCTTGCCCACGTCGTGGAGCATACTGGCTACGCTGACCTTTTCGCAGGTCTCATCGGGAAGCCCCATGGCTTTGCACAGAACGCGGGTGTAGGCTGCCACCCGCTTGACATGCTGGCCGGTCTCCCGGCTGCGGGCCTCCACGATCTCGGCCAGGCCGTAGACCAGGATCTGCTGGTCGTCGTAGAGCTCCTTGTTCTTCAGGATCAGGGCGGAGATGAGCCGCTGGAGCTTGCCGGTGACGCTGAGGCAGATCACGGAGATGGCGATGAGCTCGATGGCCCGGGGGAGGATTCCGTAGCACAGGACCCCCCGGAGGGTGACCAGAGGCTCGTCGGGGACCACGTTCAGATAGAAGGCGGTCAGGTGGCTGACCACCAGCACCGGCAGGGAGAGAATGGTGGTGTAGAGCACGCTGGCCCGGTTGCAGTAGAGGCAGGACACCGTCACCGGGAAGACCAGCATGATGATGACATGGTAGGAGAGAATGGCATAGAGCGCGCCGGACATGAGGACCATCAGGGTCAGGACGAACCAGCGCAGCCATTTGCTGTGGAAGTGAAGCACATCATACAGAATGGTGGGGAAGAACATGATGACCACGGCGAAGAGCATGATCGGGTACAGCAGGGAGGGGAGCCGAAAGATGCCGATCAGGTTCAGGAGAACGGTCAGCGCCATCAGTCCCACCATCACCCGGCAGATGTATGCCATGCGGCGATCGGCATCCATTTCAAAATCACGGAGCAGGCGGTCGGCAATTTCCACGGGAATCCCTCCTTTTTCTTTGATAGGGAAAGGATACCATAGGGAAAAAGTAAAGTCAACGAGGGTTTTCCCCTGGAATTTTGGGGGATCCTCCCGCCGTCCCCGAAGGATAAGATCCAGGCAACAAAAGCCCCCCTTTTCTCCGGAGAAAAGGGGGGAAAAGAGCGCGGGGGCGTGGTTCCAGCCCTTCGGGTTCAGCGGGAGCAAAGGTGGCTGAGCTCTACAGAGCGAAGCCGGAGAGGGCTGCTCAGTGGCAGCTCTCGCAGCTGAGGTCGGGGAACTGCTTGGGGTCGTATGCGATGCCGTTCTTATCGTAATAGTCCTTCAGGGCGGACTTCACGGCCTCCTCCGCCAGGACGGAGCAGTGGAGCTTGTGGGCGGGCAGGCCGTCCAGGGCCTGGACCACGGCCTTGTTGGTCAGCTCCATGACCTCGTTCAGGGGCTTGCCCTTGATCATCTCGGTGGCCATGGAGGAGGAGGCGATGGCTGAGCCGCAGCCGAAGGTCTCGAACTTCACATCGGTGACCACGTTGTCGTCGATCTTCAGGTAAATTTTCATGATATCGCCGCACTTGGCGTTGCCCACTTCGCCCACGCCGTCGGCGTTCTCAATGGAGCCCACATTCCGGGGGTTGCGGAAGTGGTCCATGACCTTTTCACTGTATAACATAGGGTTTTTCTCCTTTCTCCATGGCCCGCCACAGGGGGGACATGTTTCGTAAATAGTCAACCACCTTGGGGATCTCCGCCAGCATGTAGTCCACCTCTTCTTCGGTGTTCCACTCGCACAGGGACAGGCGGAGGGAGCCGTGGGCGATCTCATGGGGCCGCCCGATGGCCAGCAGCACATGGCTGGGGTCCAGGGACCCGGAGGTGCAGGCCGAGCCGGAGGAGGCGCAGATGCCCTTGTCGTCCAGCAGCAGCAGGAGGGACTCCCCCTCGATGCCCTCGAAGCACAGGTTCACGTTGCCCGGCAGGCGGTGGGTGGGGTGTCCGTTCAGGATGGAGTGGGGGATGGCCGTCAGCCCGGCAATGAGCTTGTCCCGCAGGGCGGAGACCTTGGCGGCGTTCTCCTCCAGGTGGTCGCAGGACTCCTTCAGCGCCGCCGCCAGGGAGACGATGCCGGCAATGTTCTCGGTGCCTGCCCGCTTTCTCCGCTCCTGGGCGCCCCCTTCAATGAGGGAGTGGAGCTGGAGGCCCTTTCGCACATAGAGGACGCCAACCCCCTTGGGGCCGTGGAACTTGTGGCCGGAGAGGGAGAGCATGTCGATGTTCTGGGCCTTCACGTCGATGGCCAGGTGGCCGGCGGCCTGGACGGCGTCGGTGTGGAAGGGGATCTTCCGCTCCTTGCACAGGGCGCCGATCTCCGGGATGGGCTGGATGGAGCCGATCTCGTTGTTGGCGTACATGATGGTCACCAGGCAGGTGTCCTCCCGGATGGCGGCGGCCACCTCCTCGGGGGTGACCACTCCGTCCTCGTGGACGTCCAGCAGGGTGATCTCAAAGCCCTCCTGGGCCAGGGCGTTCAGGGTGTGGAGGACGGCGTGGTGCTCAAAGGCTGTGGAAATAATGTGTTTCTTGCCCTGCCGGGCGCCGTTTTTGGCGGCGGAGCGGATGGCCTGGTTGTCGGCCTCGCTGCCGCCGGAGGTGAAATAGATCTCGTCCGGGCGGGCGTTGAGGCACTGGGCCACCACCCCTCTGGCCCCCTCCAGGGCCTCGTTGGCCTGCTGGCCGATGGTGTGGAGGGAGGAGGGGTTGCCATAGTGCTCGGTGAGATAGGGGAGCATGGCGGCGATGGCAGTGGGACTCATTTTCGTGGTGGCGGCGTTGTCCGCATATATTCTCATAGGGGAACCTCCTTGGGCTTAAATCCTACTTGTTTATTAGGTTGATTGCAGAATACCACATTAACCCTATAAAGTCAATAGGGAATTATAAAGTACCGAATCCATTTTATCCAGAAGGATCCCGGCCCATGCTTTTTTTGAAAAAATTTCATTTTCCCTATTGACATAATAGGATTTAGGGGTTATACTGCGAACATCCAAAAGCCACACGAAAGGTAGGTAATTGGTTTTGAGACGTTTATTTACCGCCCTGTTACGGGCCAACTTCCGCTTCGGACGAATGTGTATCGCTTGTCGCTGTCCCGGCTGAACCACAAACCCATCCAAAACAGAAAACACGATATACAAATAAGAAAGGAAGTACCCTATCATGGCAAACTATAGATTCGAGACCCTGCAGCTTCACGTGGGCCAGGAGAGCCCCGACCCCGCCACCGACGCCCGGGCGGTCCCCATTTACCAGACCACCTCTTACGTCTTCCGGGACTCCGCCCACGCCGCCGCCCGGTTTGGGCTGGCCGACCCCGGCAACATCTACGGCCGCCTGACCAACTCCACCCAGGATGTGCTGGAGAAGCGCATCGCCGCTCTGGAGGGCGGTGTGGCCGCCCTGGCCGTGGCCTCCGGCGCCGCCGCCATCACCTACGCCATCCAGGCCCTGGCCCAGAAGGGGGACCACATCGTGGCCCAGAAGACCATCTACGGCGGCAGCTACAACCTGCTGGCCCACACCCTGCCCCAGTACGGCATCGACACCACCTTCGTGGACGCCCACGACCTGGCGGCAGTGGAGGGCGCCATCCGGCCCAACACCAAGGCGGTCTACCTGGAGACCCTGGGCAACCCCAACTCCGATATTCCCGACATCGACGCCGTGGCGGCCATCGCCCACAAGCACGGCCTGCCCCTGGTCATTGACAACACCTTCGGCACCCCCTACCTGATCCGGCCCATCGAGCACGGGGCTGACATCGTGGTCCACTCGGCCACCAAGTTCATCGGCGGCCACGGCACCTCCCTGGGCGGCGTTATCGTGGACTCCGGCAAGTTCGACTGGAAGGCTTCTGGCAAGTTCGGCCCCATCGCCGACCCCAACCCCAGCTACCACGGGGTGTCCTTCGTGGACGCCGTGGGCCCCGCCGCCTATGTGACCTACATCCGGGCCATCCTCCTGCGGGACACCGGCGCCGCCATCTCCCCCTTCAACGCCTTCCTGCTCCTCCAGGGGGTGGAGACCCTCTCCTTGCGGCTGGAGCGCCACGCCGAGAACACGAAAAAGGTGGTGGAGTACCTGTCCAACCACCCCCTGGTGGAAAAGGTCAACCACCCCTCTCTGCCTGACCACCCCGACCACGCCCTGTACCAGAAGTATTTCCCCAACGGCGGCGGGTCCATCTTCACCTTTGAGGTCAAGGGGGGCCAGAAGGAGGCCCACGCCTTCATTGACCACCTGACCATCTTCTCCCTGCTGGCCAACGTGGCCGACGTGAAGAGCCTGGTCATCCACCCGGCCACCACCACCCACTCCCAGCTCACCGCCGAGGAGCTGGCCGACCAGGGCATTAAGCCCAACACCATCCGGCTGTCCATCGGCACCGAGCACATCGACGACATCATCGCGGACCTGGAACAGGGCTTCGCCGCATTGAAATAAGGAGGAAACGATCATGGCACGCATCTATACTTCCGCAGACCAGCTCATCGGCGGCACCCCGCTGCTGGAGCTCACCCATATCGAACAGCGCCTGGGCCTGAAGGCCAAGGTTCTGGCCAAGCTGGAATACCTGAACCCCGCCGGTTCCGTGAAGGACCGCATTGCCAAGGCCATGATCGACCAGGCTGAGGCGGAGGGCAAGCTGAAGGCCGGCTCGGTGATCATCGAGCCCACCTCCGGCAACACCGGCATCGGCCTGGCCTCCGTGGCCGCCGCCCGGGGCTACCGGACCATCATCGTCATGCCCGAGACCATGTCCGTGGAGCGCCGCCAGCTGATGAAGGCCTACGGGGCCGAGCTGGTCCTCACCGAGGGGGCCAAGGGCATGAAGGGGGCCATCGCCAAGGCCGAGGAGCTGGCAAAGGAGATCCCCGGCAGCTTCATTCCCGGCCAGTTCGTGAACCCCGCCAACCCCAAGGCCCACTACGGGTCCACCGGCCCGGAGATCTGGGCGGACACCGACGGCCAGGTGGACATCTTCGTGGCCGGCGTAGGCACCGGCGGCACCGTCACCGGCACCGGTCAGTATCTGAAGGAGCAGAAGCCCCAGGTGCAGGTGGTGGCCGTGGAGCCTGCCGACTCCCCCGTTCTCTCCCAGGGGAAGGCCGGCGCCCACAAGATCCAGGGCATCGGCGCGGGCTTCGTCCCCGACGTGCTGGACACCAAGGTCTACGACGAGATCATCCCCGTGTCCAACGACAACGCCTTTGAGACCGGCCGGGCCGTGGGCAGGGAAGAGGGCGTCCTGGTGGGCATCTCCTCCGGCGCGGCAGTGTGGGCCGGCATCCAGCTGGCCCAGCGGCCGGAGAACGAGGGCAAGACCATCGTGGTCCTCCTGCCCGACACTGGCGACCGCTACCTCTCCACCCCGCTGTTCGGGGAATAAACAACGAAACACCTTCCGGAAAAGCCGACCTTCAGGGGTCGGCTTTTCGTTTATCGAGAACGTCGTGGAAAACGCCGAACACTCCTATGTAGGGAACGGGCATGCCCGTTCCGCTGGAAACGCTGCAAGGCTTTTCCTTGCGTCCGGGGGAAAAGTATGGTACAGTCAAACCAGAAAAAACCGCCCAGAAAGGAGCTTTGCTATGTTCAAATTAGGTATCTGCCAGATGCACGTCACCGCCGACAAGGGGGAAAACCTCCGCCACGCCGGGGAGCTGATCCGTCAGGCCGCCGCCCAGGGGGCCAACATCGTCACCCTGCCGGAGATGTTCAACTGCCCCTACGAAAACGCCTGCTTCCCCCGCTACGGCGAACCCGCCGGGGGCGAGAGCTGGCAGTTCCTGTCGGGCATCGCCAGGGAGCTGGGCATCTACCTCATCGGCGGCTCCGTCCCCGAGCTGGAGGCGGGGAAGATCTACAACACCAGCTACATCTTCTCCCCGGAGGGGAAGGAGCTGGCCCGCCACCGGAAGGTCCACCTCTTCGACATCGACGTACCCGGCGGCCAGCGGTTCATGGAGTCCGACACCCTCACCGCCGGGGATTCCTTCACCGTGGTGGACACCGAGTACGGAAAAATCGGCGTGGCCATCTGCTTCGACATCCGCTTCTCCGACTTCTTCCGGGTCATGGGGGACATGGGGGCCCAGCTCATCGTCATCCCCGCCGCCTTCAACATGACCACCGGCCCCATCCACTGGGAGCTGGCCTTCCGGATGCGGGCCCTGGACAACCAGTGCTTCGTGGCCGGCTGCTCTCCCGCCCGGGACACCGAGGCCTCCTATGTGGCCTACGGCCACTCCCTGGTGTGCAACCCCTGGGGCGACGTCATCGCCCAGCTGGACGAGAAGGAGGGGGTCCGGGTGGTGGACATCGACCTGGACGACCTGGCCAAGTACCGGGGCCAGATCCCCATCCTGGCAGGCCGGCGGACCGACCTGTACCGGACGGAAAAATTGAAGTAAATCATCCTGCAGCAACACACAAGCCCGGACGGCCTGCGCCGTCCGGGCTTGTTCTTTTCCACAGGCTGTGGATTATTCTTCGGTTTCCTCTGCGGACTCCTCTTCCACTCTGGTCACTGCGATAGCCAAATCGTCCAACTGCTTCTGGTCCACCACGTCGGGGCAGCTCATCATCAGGTCGGAGGCGTTCTGGACCTTGGGGAAGGCGATGACGTCCCGGATGGAGGACGCGCCGGTCATCAGCATCACCAGACGGTCCAGGCCGTAGGCCAGGCCGCCGTGGGGGGGTGCGCCGAACTTGAAGGCGTTGACCAGATGGCCGAACCGCTCCTGGATATCCTCGTCGGAGATGCCCAGGGCCTGGAAGGCCTTCTCCTGCATCTCGGGGGTGTTGATTCGGATGGAGCCGCCGCCCAGCTCGGTGCCGTTCAGGACGATGTCATAGGCCCGGGCGCGGCAGTTGGCCTTGTCGGTGAGCATCTTGTCCTCGTCCTCGATCATGGGAGCGGTGAAGGGGTGGTGCATGGCCTGATACCGGCCCTCCTCCTCGGACCACTCGAACATGGGGAACTCGGTGACCCACAGGAACTTGAAGTCCATGGGGTCCAGGATGCCAAGCTGCTTGGCGCACTCGATACGCAGAGCGCCCAGGGAGGCGAACACAACCTCGTCCTTCACGTCGCCCACGATGAGGATCAGGTCGCCGTCCTTGGCGCCTGCCCGCTGGATGATGGCGGCGTTCTCCTCGTCGGTGAGGAACTTCTGATAGGAGGAGGTCACCTTGCCGTCCACCATGCGGGCCCAGGCCAGGCCCTTGGCCTTGTAGGTCTTGACGAAGTCGCCCAGCTTGTCGATCTTCTTCCGGGGGAAGTCCTTGGCGTGGCCATCCACGTTGATGAGACGCACGGAGCCGCCGCCCTGGACAGCGCCGGAGAAGACCCCGAAGCCGCAGTCCTTCACGATGTCGGAGATATCCTTGATCTCAAAGCCGAAGCGCATGTCGGGCTTGTCGGAGCCGAACCGGTCCATGGCCTCCCGGTAGGGCATCCGCAGGAAGGGGGTCTGGATGTCCACGCCCAGGATCTCCTTGAAGACCCGCTTCATAAAACCCTCCTGGATGGTCTGGATCTGCTCCTCGTTCAGGAAGGACATCTCCAGGTCGATCTGGGTGAACTCCGGCTGACGGTCGGCCCGCAGGTCCTCGTCCCGGAAGCAGCGGGCGATCTGGAAGTAGCGGTCAAAGCCGGAGAGCATCAACAGCTGCTTGTACTGCTGGGGGGACTGGGGCAGGGCGTAGAACTTGCCCGCGTGGACCCGAGAGGGAACCAGATAGTCCCGGGCGCCCTCGGGGGTGGACTTGGTGAGGATGGGGGTCTCGATCTCCAGGAAGCCGTTCTCGTCGAAGTAGTCCCGGCAGATCTTGACGATCTTGTGGCGCAGGGCGATGGTCCGCTGCATGTCGGGGCGGCGCAGGTCCAGATAGCGGTACTTCAGCCGGACGGCGTCCTTCACGTCGGAGTTCTCCACGATCTCGAAGGGGGGCGTCTCAGCCTTGGCCAGCAGGCGGAGGTCGGTGACCTTCACCTCAATGTCGCCGGTGGGCATGTCGGGGTTCTTGGACTCCCGCTCCCGGACCACGCCGGTGGCGGCGATGACGTACTCGCTGCGGAGGGTAGCGGCCTTCTCAAAGACCTCCCTGGCGGTGGAGTCGTCGAAGGAGAGCTGAATGAGGCCGGTGCGGTCCCGCAGGTCCACGAAGATCAGGCCGCCCAGGTTGCGCTGGCGCTGGACCCAGCCGCAGACGGAGATCTCCTGGCCCACATGGGAGGCCCGGAAATTGCCGCAGTAGTCGGTGCGGAGGAAGTTCTGTAAAGTATCCATTGGTTGTTCACTCCATTGTCAGTTGATTCGGTAGTAGTAGTATAAGAATACGCCAGGTTGGCAAAGGGGTCAAGAAAAAATTCAATTTTGGGTCTGCTCCAGCAGCAGATCCAAAATCTCCTGCTGGAAGGGGAGTCCCTCTGTGGGGCGGAAGGCCCGGATGCCCTCCTCACCGCTGCCCCGGAAGTCCATCTGATCGCCGCCGGAGAAGGTGATGGTGTACACCTTGGACGCCTGGCGGAGGAATAGGGTCACCCGGTGGTCCAACCCCTGTCCCTGGGGCAGCCCGCCGTCCCCCTGGGGACGGTAGCGGCTGCTCTCCAGCAGGGTCATCAGCTCCCCGATGGCCGGGTCAGCCTCGTCCAGGTCCACGTGGATCTCCTGGTCCCCGGACAGAACGGCGGTGACTGCCGTCACCTGGGCGGGGTCAAAGTCATAGCCCATGGCGCTCTGGAGGCTTTTGGGGGAGAAAATCCAGACCGCCAGGAGGATCACGATCACGATCTCCACAAGGGCGATCTTGTGCTTGGTGGATAGCTTCTTCATGGCTCTCCTTTCCCCGTCACGACGGCTCCGGCTCCAGGGTCAGGAGGTAGTCCAGAATGGCCTGCTGGCTCTCCTCTCCGCCGGAGATCTGATAGGTCTTGGTCTGGCCGGAGGGCCCCACCTCCACCAGCTTGCCGCCCATGAACTGATACTGCCAGGCCCAGGCCTCGCTGGTGGCAAAGCTCAGCTTGACCTCATAGCCCAGGGTGATCTCGTCGCTCTTGCTGACCGTGCGGGAATAGGTGGGTTTTTCAAGGAGGGCCAGCAGCTTTCCGAATTCCTCGTCCCCCTGTTGGAGGGTCACGCCCAGAGGCGCCTGACCACCCACAGGCAGCAGATCCACTTGAATCTTCTCCACCCTTTCCGGGTCGAACCCGCCGCCCATGGTCTTTTCAAAGTCCCTTGGCAGGCAGAGGAAGATAGCCCCCAGGCAGACCACAAAGAGGAGGAGAACGACGACCTTCTGCACCTGCCCCTTCATGCCTGCTTCTCCTGAATGGGCTTCTGCTGGGCCAGCTTCTCCTTGCTGGCCCGGATGAGGGCCACGGCCTCCTCGGGGGAGAGGGCCTGCTGGTCGCCGGTGGTCATGTCCTTGACCTTCACCACGCCCTGGCTGATCTCATCCTCTCCCAGGAAGACCACATAGGGGATTTTCAGCTTGTCGGCATAGCTCATCTTGGCCTTGAACTTCTTCTGCTCGCCGTAGACCTGGGCACGGACGCCGCTGGTCCGCAGGAGGGTGGCGAAGGAGATGGCAGGGGCCAGGTCGTCGGTCATGGGCAGCACCAGCACATCGGTGGGGGCAGTGACCATGTCCTCGTTGAAGTAGCCCTGCTCGCCCAGGACGTAGAACAGGCGGGTCAGGCCGATGGAGATGCCCACGCCGGGGAGGGGCTTGTCGATATAGTACCCGGCCAGGTTGTCGTAGCGGCCGCCGGAGCAGATGGAGCCGATCTCCGGGTGGTCCAGCATGACGGTCTCATAGACGGTGCCGGTGTAGTAGTCCAGGCCCCGGGCGATGGTCAGATCCACAGCGAAGTTCTCCTCGGGGACGCCGAAGGCGGCCAGATACTTCACCACGGTGGCCAGCTCGTCCACGCCCTGGTCGAAGGTCTCGTTCCGGCCCCGGTAGCCCTCCAGGGCGGTGAGAACCTCCTGGTTGGAGCCGGTGATGGCGATGAATTTCAGGATCTCCCCGGCGGCCTCCCGGGACACGCCGGACTCGATGAGCAGGTCCCGGACCTTGTCGGGGCCGATCTTGTCCAGCTTGTCCACGGTGCGCATGATGTCGGCGGACTGGTCCCCCAGGCCCTGCATGTCGTAGAAGCCGGTGAGGATCTTCCGGTTGTTCACCCGGATCTTGAACCGCTCCAGGCCCATGGACCGGAAGGCGTTGTAGATGATGGAGGGGATCTCGGCCTCGTTGGAGATGTCCAGCTTGCCGTCGCCGATCACGTCGATGTCGCACTGGTAGAACTCCCGGAAGCGGCCCCGCTGGGCCCGCTCCCCCCGGTAGACCTTGCCGATCTGGTAGCGGCGGAAGGGGAAGGTCAGGTGGCCGTAGTTCAGGGCCACATACTTGGCCAGGGGAACGGTCAGGTCGAACCGCAGGGCCAGGTCGCTGTCCCCCTTGGTGAAGCGGTAGATCTGCTTCTCGGTCTCGCCGCCGCCCTTGGCCAGGAGGATCTCCGCCGACTCGATGACGGGGGTGTCCAGGGGGGTGAACCCGTAGAGGGAGTAGGTGGTGCGCAGACTCTCCAGCATCCGCTCAAACTGCATCTGGGGGGCGGGGAGGAGTTCCATAAAACCGGACAGCGTCCGGGGCTTGATACGATCCATGGTAGGACCTCGCTTTCTTGTGGTTTTTGTATTCTCCTGGCTCTCCCTCTGGGAGAGCTGGCACGGCGCAGCCGTGACTGAGAGGGTAAATCAGGGGGTGGACTGCTCTATGGAAAGGATGGAGAAACGCCTGTCAGACCGTGTCGCCCTCTCCGTCTTTGGACCTGTCGGACCAAAGACACCTCCCCCAGAGGGGGAGGCAAGGGGAAGCCCCCAGTCCCATTCCAAAAATCTGTCTTAAAAAATGCGTCTTCGTCCCTGATTTCCGGAACGAGGACGCATTTTTGATCTCTCAGGCTGTATCGTTTACACAGTGACCGGCTTGATGGAGGGATTGATGATCTCTCTCCAGTCCAGGTCGCCCCGCTCCAGGCCGTGAATGAGGATCTCGGCGGTGGCCACGTTGGTGGCGAAGGGGATGTTGTACTGGTCACACATCTGGTTGATGTACTTCAGGTCCGGGTCCAGGTCGCTGGACCGGGGGTCGGAGAAGAAGAGGACCATGTCGATCTCGTTGTAGGCGATCCGGGCGCCGATCTGCTGGCTGCCGCCGTGGGCGTGAGACAGGAACAGACGGACGGGCAGGCCGGTGGCTTCCGCAACGAGACGGCCGGTGCTGTTGGTGGCGCAGACGGTATGCTTGGACAAAATGCCGCAGTAGGCGATACAGAACTGGACCATCAGCTCTTTCTTGTGGTCGTGACTCATCAAAGCGATATTCATTCAGGCTCATCCTTTCCCTGCGGGCCGCCTTTGGGGGCGGACACGCGCAAACTTTAATCGAGGAATGGTTCGTCTGTTTCTCACCAGATCCGCATCAGGGGGACCTGCTCGCCGGCGATGCGGCGGGCGATGTTCCCAAAGGCCCGGGCAGCGCCCCGCCCATCGGTCTGGAGCAGGGGCCGGCCGCTTCCCGCCGCCAGGGTGACCTGGGGGTCCTCCGGCACCAAGCCCAGCAGGGGCAGGCCGGCGGTGTCCATGGCGTCGTCGATGGTGAGCCCCAACCGCCGCAGGAGCCGGAGCCGGACCCGGTTGACCACCAGGTGGACGGTCTCGATGTGGCTGAGCTGGGTGACCACCCGCTGGGCGTCACGGAGGGAAGAGGGATCGCTCACTGCCACCACAATGGCCCGGTCCGCCCCGCAGACAGCCAGGCGGAAGCTCTCGCCCAAACCGGCAGGGGAGTCGATGAGGATGTAATCAAACCGTTCCCGGGCCTGATCCAACAGGCTCCGGACGGCATCCTCACCGGGAAAATCCTCCGGCAGGGTCAGGGGCGCGGTGAGCAGAAAAAGGTTTGAAACAGTCGGGTGCGGGGCAACGGCCCGGTCCAGGTCACACCGGCCGGCGATGACGTCGCTGAAATCCATCAGCGCCGCGTCGGCCATGCCCAGGGTGATGTCCAGGTTGCGCAGGCCCACATCCCCGTCGATGCAGAGGACAGAATGTCCCTGCAGGGCCAGGGCGACGCCCACGCCGCCGGCCAGGGAGGTCTTCCCTGTGCCGCCTTTTCCGGATGTAATGACGATTACAGTACCCACAGCCATTCCTCCCGAAACTTCTGTTCCAGCTTAGCACATTTTCATGAAAGTTGCAACTATTTTTGTGCAAAGATACTAAAAAAACCTATCCTTTCGTTTCCTTTATCCGGGTCCACTTCCTGGGATAGCCTTTTGGGGTGTTCCCGGCCTTGGAAACGGTCACGATCCGGTGGTAAACCTCGGTGCCGGGGACCGGATAATCCATGACGAAGGGCTTTTGGCCCCCCAGCTTGGCGATGATCTCCTCGGCGGACTGGATCTCCTCGTCGGTCTTGTTGCTCTTCATGGCGAAGAAAAGACCGCCCGGCTTTACATAGGGCAGGCAGAGCTCCGCCAGCATGGGCATGGGGGCCAGGGCCCGGGAGACGGCGGCGTCATACTGGTCCCGGTGCTCCTTCTGGTGGGAGAGCTCCTCGGCCCGGCCCTTGCAGAAGGTGATGCCCTCCAGACCCAGGTCAGCGGCTACCTCCTCCAGCCAGTCCATCCGCTTGCCCAGGGTGTCCAGGAGGGTCAGGCGGATGGAGGGGTCCAGGATCTTCAGCACCAGGCCGGGGAAGCCGGCGCCGGTACCCACGTCGATGACCTTCTTTCCCGTCAAGGCCCGGGTGGGCAGGAGGGCGGCGCTGTCCAGGAAGTGGAGTCTGACCACCTCGGCGGGGTCGGTGATGGCGGTCAGGTTCATCACCTGATTCTTTTCCAGGAGCAGGTCGCAGTAGCGGCTGAGCTGCTCCAGCGCCTGCTCTGTGGGGGTGAGCCCCAGGTGGGTCAGGCCCACCCGGAGCTCCTGTTTCCGTTCTTCTGTCATGGGGTTACCTCTCCTCACCAGTTGATGATCTGTCCGGAGTAGAACACATAAAAGTAGCCGATGGTCAGCAGGATCATGGCGGCCACGCCGATCCAGGCCTTGATGCGGGTGGAGCGGCTGGCGGGCCGAAAGGTCTCCTTATTCTCCAGGAGAGGGGATTCCTCCGGGGTCGGCTCCTGGGGGCGCTTGTCGGGTTCCATGGGGTCCTCCTTCCGGTTACTGCTTCTGCTCCTTCAGCAGGTCGCGGATCTCCATGAGGAGCTTTTCTTCGGCGGAGGGCTCGGGGGCTGCCTCTTCCTCGGCGGCCTCCTCAGCCTCCTTTTTCTTCATGGCTTCCATCTTATCCTTGGCGGAGTTCATGAACTTGATGACACAGAACACCACCAGAGCCACCAGCAGGAAGTCAATGATGGTGGTCAGGAAGGTGCCGATGCCGATGGCCACGGCGGGCTCCAAAACCTCCTTGGTGGCCGCGTCAATGACCTCGGGCTTGAGGATGATGTTCAGCTTGGACAGGTCGGTGCCACCAAAGAAATAGCCGATGGCGGGCATGACCACGTCGTTGACCAGAGAGGTGGTGATCTTGCCGAAGGCGGTGGCGATGATGACACCGACGGCCATGTCCATTACGTTGCCCCGGTTGATGAACTCCCTAAATTCACCAAAAAAGCCCCGGGCCTTTTTGACAGCGGAGGTGGTTACCTTTTCTTCTGCCATAACGATCGTCCTTTCCATTTCTGTATTTTTTGTTTTTGTCGTTGCAAGAGGGCGACACAGGGGAGGGTCACTTCTTGGAAATCACCTCAAGGCCGCCCAGGTACTTCTGAAGGACCTCGGGCACCTTAATCGAACCGTCAGCCAACTGATTCTGTTCGACCATGGCGGGGAAGATGCGGCTGGTGGCCAGGCCGGAGCCGTTCAGGGTGTGGAGGAACTCGGGCTTGCCGGTGCTCTCCCGGCGGAAGCGGATGTTGCCCCGGCGGGCCTGGTAGTCCCGGGCGTTGGACACAGAGGAGACCTCCTTATACCCCTGCATGGAGGGGATCTGGATCTCAATGTCGTAGGTCCGGGCCATGGAGGCGGAGCAGTCGCCGGCGGCCAGCTTCACGGTGCGGAAGTGGAAGCCCAGGCCCTTCACCAGATTTTCGGCCTTGGTGACCAGCTCGTCGAAGGCGTCGTCGGAGTCCTCGGGGCGGGTGAATTGGAACATCTCCACCTTATTGAACTGGTGGCCGCGGACCATGCCCCGCTCCTCGGCACGGGCGGAACCGGCCTCCCGGCGGAAGCAGGGGGTGTAGGCGAAGAGCTTCTTGGGCAGGTCGGCCTCGCTGAGGATCTCGTCCCGGTAGATGCTGGCCAGGGCGGCTTCGGCGGTGGGCAGCATATAGTGGGTGCGGTCGTCGGTGGGGTTCTGGATCTTATAGACCTCGTCGGCGAACTTGGGGAACTGACCGGCGGTCTCGCCGCACTGGTACTCCAGCATGTGGGGGGGCAGGATGAACTCGTAGCCGTCGGCCAGGTGGGTGTCGATGAAGTAGTTCAGCAGGGCCCACTCCAGCCGGGCACCCATGCCGGTGTACATCCAGAAGCCGGAACCGGCCAGCTTCACGCCCCGGGGGTAGTCAATGAAGCCCAGGTCGGTGCACAGGTCCACGTGGTGCTTGGGCTCGAAGTCGAACTTGTGGGGCTCGCCGAAGTAGCGCAGGGGTTCGTTGTTCTCCTTGCCGCCGGGCTTCAGGTCCTCGTCGGGCAGGTTGGGCAGGGAGAGCATCAGGGTGCGGTACTCGGCCTCCACGGTGCGGAGCTTCTCGTCGTTGGCGGCGATCTCGTTCTTCAGCTCGCCCATGCGCTTGAAGATGGGGGCGGTGTCCTCGCCGGCCTTCTTCAGCTGGGGGATGGTCTTGGAGACCTTGTTCTGCTCGGCCTTCATCTGCTCGGTGGCGTAGATGACGTCCCGGCGCTCCTTGTCCAGCTCCAGGATACGGTCGATCTCTGCGTCACAGTTGACTTCCTTGGCCCGCAAACCAGCCTTTACTTTGTCGGGGTCTTCCTTGATGCGTTTGATGTCCAGCATGGTTATATCACCTCATAAATGAAATTGCGTAGGGTTACACTCTCTTTTTCTCCATGTTTCACGTGAAACAATGGGCATATTAACGTTTTTCAAACACGCCTTAATAAATCATGGCATAGATGGTGCGGTAGGCGTCTGCGGGGGAGTCCTTGCCCTCCACTGCCGATTGGGTGGGGAGGAAGTCGGCCAGACCGGTCTCCTCGAACTGCTCCACCAACGTTTTCAGCTCAGAGTAGGAGGTCCGGGCGGCGGCCTCCATCTGACGAAGCCACTCCAGGGCCTGGGCCTCTTTTTCTGCTTTTTCCAGGGCCTTCTGAGTCTGAACAAGGTCATCCTTGGTCTGTTGCAGCTCAAATTCCAGCCGCTGCTTGTCCATCTGCAGGGTGGTCAGGTCCTGGCTGGCGGACATGGATTCGTTCAGGTCCGTCAGGGCCTGGTGGCTCCGCTGCTGCATGAAGAAGGACATCACCAGCAGGAGCAGGGCCACGATGAACAGGATCACCAGATAGACCGTCACCGGGCGGCTTTTGCTCAGACGCTTGGGGGCCGGCTTTTTGCTGGCCTTGGGGCCTTCGGGGACAGAGGGAGTCTCCTCCGTCTGCTTAGATTCTTCGGGATTCAACCTTCCGCCTCCCTTCCGGGGAGGGTCTCCAGGGCCTTCATGAGGGCCTCCAGATCCTCCTGATCGTAAAATTCCAGGGCAATTTTCCCCTTTTTCTTCCCCTGGGAGATGGTCACCTTCCGGCCGAGGCCGGCGGTGAGCTGCCGCTCCGCCTCCTTAAAATAGGCAGGCCGGGGAGGGGTCTCCTGCTTCGCCGGGGCGGCAGGGGGCTCCTCCTCCTGGAGGAGTTGGCGGATGCGCGCCTCGGTCTCCCGGACGGAGTAGCCCTCGTCCAGGATCTCCTGGGCGAAGGCGATCTGGGCCGCTTCGCTGGGGAGGGACAGAAGGGCTCGGCCGTGACCGGCGGAGAGATCGCCCTGTTCAATGAGCTGCTGGACCTCCTGGGGGAGGGCCAGCAGACGCATGGCGTTGGCCACCGCCGGGCGGGATTTGCTCACCCGCCGGGCGGCCTCCTCCTGGGTGAGGCCGTAGTCCTTGATGAGGGTGCGGTATCCTGCCGCCTCCTCCATGGGGTTCAGGTCCTCTCGCTGGAGGTTTTCGATGAGGCCCAGTTCCATGACCTTCCGGTCGTCGGCCTCGATGATCATGGCGGGGACCTGGCTCAGGCCGGCCATCCGGGCGGCCCGCCAGCGGCGCTCCCCGGCGATGATCTGATAGCTGCCCGTGGCCAGCCGCCGGACCGTCAGGGGCTGTAATACGCCGTGCTGACGGATGGATTCGGCCAGCTGGGCCAGGGCTTCCTCGTCAAAGTGTTTTCTCGGCTGGTTCAGGCCCGGCTCCACCTGGGAGATGGGGAGGGTCACCGAGCCGCCCTGCTGGGTTTGCAGGGAACTGTCGCCCAGCAGGGCATCCAGACCTCTTCCTAAGGCCATGTCTTATTCCTTCCTTTCGATGGGATTCTGCTTCAAAAATTCCTCGGCCAGCAGCTTGTAGGACGCCGCCCCCCGGGAGGAGCTGTCATAGGCGTTCACCGGCTTGCCGTGGCTGGGGGCCTCGGACAGGCGGACGTTCCGGGGGATGACGGTGGCGAAGACTTTTCCGGGGAAATGGCGCTTGACCTCCTCGGCCACCTGCATGGAGAGGTTGGTCCGGCCGTCGTACATGGTCAGCAGGAGACCCTCCAGCTGGATGTCGGGGTTCAGACGGCTCTTGACGATGCGCACCGTGGAGAGCAGGTCGCTGAGACCCTCCAGGGCGTAGTATTCGCACTGGACGGGGACCAGCACCGAATCGGCGGCGCAGAGGCAGTTGAGGGTGAGCAGCTCCAGGGAGGGCGGGCAGTCAATGAGAATAAAGTCATAGTTCTCCACCACCTTGCCCAGGGCGTCCTTCAACAAATACTCCCGCCGGTTCATGCCGATCATCTCCACCGAGGCGCCGGCCAGAGACTTGTTGGCCGGCAGGACGTCGGCGTAGGGGGTCTGAACAATGCCGTTTTCCACCGGGGCGCCGCTGATGAGGACATCGTAGACCGTGGGAAACACCGCCCCCTTGTCCACGCCGAAGCCTGAGGTGGCATTGCCCTGGGGGTCAAAATCACAGATCAGCACCCGGGCGCCGGCCGTCTGCAGGCAGGCCCCCAGATTGACGCAGCTGGTGGTCTTGCCCACGCCGCCTTTCTGATTGACAAAGGCAATGGTTTTCGCCATGGTCATCCCTTCTTCCCGTTGTTCCGCAAAATTCCGCAATCATGGGGTGTAGACCTATATTATACCGATTGAACAGCCGTTTTGCAAGAGGGAGGCAGGAAAAGAATCGGGGTAAAAAATATGGATGTTTCACGTGAAACATCCATGAGGAAAAGAAAGGGAAGGCGCAAGGAAAACGTGCTTCAGACAGGGGCTTTGGCCTTGGGAATACGAATGGTCAGCAGAAGATCATCGCCCTCCTCCTCCCGTCTGCACTGGGCGTTCACCCCGGCGGACCGCATGACCGTGAGGCTGTGGTCCAGGGTGTTCAGGAAAAACCGGACGTCCCGGATAAAGAGGGGACGGCGGGGGGCCTTTTTGGCCCGGACGTCGGCCTGCAGGAGCTCCTCCACATATTGCTCCGTTCGGGCCACCGTCCAGCCCTCCTTGACCAGCAGGGTGGCCACTTCCTTTTGGGACTCGGGGGTGGGCAGGCGGAGAAGGGTCCGGGCGTGGCGCTCGGAGAACCCGTTCTTCCGCAGCAGCTCCAGAACGTCCTCCGGCAGCCGCAGGAGCCGGAGCTTGTTGGCCACCGCCGACTGGGACTTGCCCACCTTGGCGGCGGCCTCCTCCTGGGAGAGCCCGTAGACCCGGATCAGGCGTTCCAGGGCCTTGGCCTCCTCCCAGAAGTCCAGGTCCCGCCGCTGGAGGTTTTCGATGAGGGCCAGAAGACAGGAGTTTTCCCGGTCCACATCCATGATGAGACAGGGGACTTCCCGCAGACCGCAGATGACCGCCGCCCGGAGGCGGCGCTCCCCGGCGATGAGTTCATACCGCCCGCCGCCCTTCCGGCGGACGGTGAGGGGCTGGAGGATGCCGTGAACACGGATGCTGTCCGCCAGCTCTGTCAATCCGTCGGGGTCAAAATAACGGCGGGGTTGGTCGGGATTGGGGGAAATGTAATCAGGGGAGAGCATCGTGACCCGGGTGCTCTCTAAAAGTCCACGCTTATACAGAACCGGCATTGGCTTGTCCTCCTTTCAGTGCCTCCTTCCAAAGTACAGCCAAAGATTACCATTTTATGGAAGAAAAGTTTTGGGAAGTCTGTCGAGGGGAAATTTTTTTCACCAAATAAATGCTGCAAACAGACCCGCCGGGGACAACAATGGTCCCCGGCGGGTCTGTGTTTTTATTCTTATGCAGTCAGCGCTCCTCGCGGAAATAGCTCAGGCCCAGGCTCTCCGGGGGCTGGTTGGAGCGGCTGTGCTTCAGGCTCACGAAGACCAGCACCACGGCGGTGACGATGTAGGGCACGATGTCGTAGATGGAGGCGGGGATGAAGGAGATGGGGTAGTAGTACCGCATGCAGGCCAGCCCGCCGAAGATGAGGGAGCACCACAGGGCGCGGGTGGGGCTCCACACGGCGAAGATCACCAGAGCCACCGCCAGCCAGCCGTAGCCGTCGATGCAGCCGTGGACCCAGGCGCCGCCCACGCCGGCAGCGGCGTTCATCACCAGATACAGGCCCCCCAGGCCGGTGATGGCCCCGCCGATGACGGCGGCCAGATACCGGTACTTGGTGACACTGATGCCCGCCGCGTCGGCGGTGGCGGGGCTTTCCCCCACGGAACGCAGGTTCAGGCCCGTCCGGGTCCGGCCCAGGACGTAGGCCAGGATCATTGCCAGGATGACCGCCAGGTAGACCATGAAGTTGTGGGAGAACAGGAGCTTGCCCACCACCGGCAGGTTTACCAGGGGATCCGGGAACACGGGGCTGTTGAACAGGCTCTTCACCGAGGCGCTCACCGACAGGAAGCCGGAGGGGTCGGCGTGGCCGATGGCCTCCCCGAAGTAGTTGCCAAAGCCGGTGCCGAACATGGTCAGGGCCAGACCGGTGACGTTCTGGTTGGCCCGGAGGGTGATGGTGAGCACCGAGAACACCAGGGCGCCCAGCCCCGCGCACACCAGAGCGCACACCAGGGCGATGACCAGGGCCACATAGGGGTTGGTCCCCCCGGCCTTTTCGTAGTAGTAGGGGCCCATGATGCCGGCGATGCCGCCCATGAACATCATGCCCTCCACGCCCAGGTTCAGGCTGCCGGACTTCTCCGTGAGAAGCTCGCCCAGCACGCCGAAGAGGAGAGGGGCTGCCGCTAGGATGCCGGCGGTGAGGAAGTTGATGAGGTTATTCATTTCCGTCCCCTCCTTTCTCCGGGGCGGCGGAGCCGCTGCGCCGGAAGATCAGCCGGTAGTTGATGAAGAACTCGCAGCCCAGCATGAAGAACAGGATGATGGCCGAGAGCACGTCCGCCGCCGAGGCGGGGATCTTGAAGCTGGTCTGGATGGCGTTGGAGCCCTTGGTGAGCACTGCCAGCAGACCGGCAATGAGAACCATGGCGAAGGGGTTCAGGTGGGCCAGCCAGGCCACGATAATGGCGGTGAAGCCCACGCCGCCGGAGGTGCCGGTGTTCAGGGTGTAGTCCGCGCCGGACACCACCAGGAAGCCCATGAGACCGGCAATGGCGCCGGAGAGGAACATGGTGCGCATGATGATCTTCCTCACGTTCATGCCGGCGTAGCGGGCGGTGCTCTCGCTCTCGCCCACCACGGAGATCTCGTAGCCGTGCTTGCTGTACTTCATGTAGACGAAAATCCCTACCGTGAGCAGCAGCACAATGATCCAGCCCACGTGGACCCCGAAGACCTTGGGCAGCCGGGCGCTCTCACCAAACCGGGCAATAATGGGGAAGCCCGTGCCGGAGGGGTCCTTCCAGGGGCCGTTCTGCAAATAGCTCTCAATGCCCAGGGCGATGTAGTTGAGCATCAGGGTGAACAGGGTCTCGTTGGTGCCCCACCGGGCCTTGAAGAAGGCGGGGATCAGGCCCCAGATGCCGCCCACCACGATGCTGGCCAGGGCCATCACCGGCAGGAGGACGGGCTTGGGAAGGGTGTCTCCCCAGAACAGGGCAAAGTAGGTGGCCCCGATGGCGCCGGCCATGATCTGGCCCTCGGCGCCGATGTTCCAGAACTTCATCTTAAAGGCGGGGGCGATGGCCAGGGCGGCCCCCAGCAGGGGGATGGCCAGCCGGACGGTGACCCGCCGGGCGGAGGGTCCCCCCAGGGAACCGGTGAGGATCTCCTGATAGACCGCCAGGGGGTTGTGCCCCAGCACCAGGATGAACAGGGAGCCCACCACCAGAGCCAGCAGGATGGCCCCCAGGCGGATGGCCCACTTCTTCCCCCGGCTCAGGTCCTCCCGCTTGGCCAGGCGGACCAGGGGCTCCCGCTGGCTGTGCTTACGTTCCGTCATGGTCGCGCACCTCCCCCACTTGGGTCATCATCAGGCCGATCTCTTCCTTGGTCACGGTGCGGCCGTCGGCGATGCCGCTGACCTTGCCGCCGCACAGGACCAGGATCCGGTCGCACAGCTCCAGCAGTACGTCCAGGTCCTCGCCCACGTAGATCACCGCCACACCCTTGGCCTTTTGCTCGTTGAGCAGGCGGTAGATGGTGTAGGAGGCGTTGATGTCCAGGCCCCGCACCGGGTAGGCGGCCATGAGCAGGGCGGGGGCGGAGGCGATCTCACGGCCCACCAGCACCTTCTGGACGTTGCCGCCGGAGAGCTTCCGGACGGGGGTGTTGATGCTGGGGGTGACCACCTCCAGCTTTTCCCGGATCTCCTCGGCCAGGGTGCGGAAGGGCTTGGTGTCCGGGAAGAAGCGGCCGCCCCGGTCGTAGCTTTTCAGCATCATGTTGCCGGTCATGCCCATGGAGCCCACCAGGCCCATGCCCAGCCGGTCCTCGGGGACGAAGGCCAGGCTCACCCCCAGGTTCCGGATCTCCATGGGGGAGCGGCCCACCAGGGACTCCACCTGGTCCGGGTCCCTGGGATTGCTGTAGAGGATCTGGCCGCTGGAGACCGGGTGGAGGCCGGCGATGGCCTCGCACAGCTCCTTCTGGCCGGAGCCGGCGATGCCGGCAATGCCCAGGATCTCCCCGCCCATGGCGGAGAAGGAGACCCCGTCCAGGACCTTGACCCCCTGGCCGTCCAGGCAGGTCAGGTCCTTCACCACCAGCCGCCGCTGGGGGTTCTCCGGCTGGGGCCGGTCGATGTTCAGGGTCACAGCCCGGCCCACCATCATGTCGGTGAGGGCCTGGGAGTTGGTGGTGCGGGTCTCCACGGTGTCGATATACTCCCCCTTGCGGAGGATGGACACCCGGTCGGAGATGGCCATGACCTCGTTGAGCTTGTGGGTGATGATGACGATGGCCTTGCCGTCGGCCTTCATGTTCCGCAGGACGGCGAAGAGCTTCTCTGTCTCCTGGGGGGTCAGGACGGCGGTGGGCTCGTCCAGGATAAGGATGTCGGCCCCCCGGTAGAGGACCTTGATGATCTCCACCGTCTGCTTTTCCGAGACGGCCATGTCGTAGATCTTCTTGTCCGGGTCCAGGTCGAAGCCGTACCGGGCGCTGATCTCCCGGATCTGCCGGGAGATGGCCTTCCGGTCAAACTTCCCCTTCTCCTTCAGGCCCAGCACGATGTTCTCCGCGGCGGTGAACACATCCACCAGCTTGAAGTGCTGGTGGATCATGCCGATCTTCAGGTCCAGGGCGTCCTTGGGGGAGCGGATGGCTGCCTCCTTCCCGTCCACCAGGATCTGTCCGTTGTCGGGGAAATAGATGCCCGCCAGCATATTCATCAGGGTGGTCTTGCCGCTGCCGTTCTCACCCAAAAGGGCCAGGATCTCTCCCTTTTTGATGGACAGGCTCACGTTGTTGTTGGCCACCACGCTGCCAAAGGTCTTGGTCACGTTCCGCAGTTCCACGGCGTTGACTGACTGCAAGAGATTCACCTCTTTCTTTTCTCTTCTCTTCGTTTCTCTTTTATGGGTCTGGAAAGGACACAGGAAAACCGGCGGCGGTCCGCTGGCTTTCCTGCGCCGTTTCCCGGGAAAGGAACCCCGTGCACCCCTGCCGGGGAGCAGGGATGCACGGGAGATCCCGGTAAAACTCAGGACAGGACGGTGATGCCGTCAATAATATAAGCAAAGGAGGGGGCGGAGGAGTTCTCATTCTCGGCGTAGAACTCGCCCTCAGCCAGGTTCAGCTCCTCGCCGTCGGCGTTCACGCCGTGGAGAGGACCGGCAAAGACCTGGACAGACCCGTCGGCGATGCCGGCGGCGGCGGCCTCGATGGCCTCCTTGGTGCCGTCAGCGATGACGGCCTCGTTCAGGTCGGACAGGTAGCAGGCGCCCTCGGCGTAGCTGCCGCACCAATCCTGGTCGATGGCCTCGCCGGCCAGCAGGCAGTTCAGGGCGTACTCATAGTAAGCGCCCCAGTTGATGCGGGCGGAGACCAGGGCGGCGTTGGGGGCCACGGAGATCATGTCGTCGTTGTAGCCCACGGCGAAGACGCCGTTGGTCTCGGCGGTGGTGGCGGGGGCGGAGGTGTCGGAGTGCTGGGAGATCACGTCGCAGCCCTGGTCGATCAGAGCCTGGGCGTTGGTGGCTTCCTTGGTGGCGTCGGACCACTCGTTGGTGTAGTTGACCAGCATGGTCACGTCGGGGTTCACGCTTCTGGCGCCCAGATAGAAGGCGGTGTAGCCGGAGATGACCTCGGCGTAGGGCTTGGCGGCCACATAGCCCAGGACGTTGCTCTCGGTCTTCAGACCGGCGGCGATGCCGGACAGGTAGCGGGCCTCATAGATCTTGGAGAAGTAGTTGTGGGTGTTGTCCAGTTCGTCGCTGGCGCTCTGGAAGCCGGTGGCGTGGCAGAACTGGATCTCGGGATAGTCGGGAGCAAACTCCACCATGTACTGCTCATGGCCGAAGGAGTTGGCAAAGATGGCCTGGCAGCCGGCGTCGATCAGCTCGCCGATGGCGTCGGCGCAGGTGGAGTCCTCGCCGATGTTGGCCTTCACCACCACCTGGGTGTCATAGTCCAGGCCCAGGGTCTCGCAGGCGGCCTGCATGCCCTCGATGTGGTTCTTGTTATAGGCGTCGGCGGCTTCCCCCACCAGGATGAGGCCCACCTTCAGGTCCTCTGCGGCGATGCCGGCGGTCTCAGCGGCCTCGCCGCTGGGCTCTTCCGTCTCGCCGGAGGTGTCGCCGCCGCAGGCGGCCAGGCCCATGGTCAGCAGGCCGGCCATGAGCAGAGCAAGAATACGCTTTTTCATTGTTTGGATTCCTCCTATTATTTATTTGCCGCTGGCTGCGGCTTCATAACGGCAGACGCCGGAATGAATGGAACGGGCGGGGGGGTTCACCCCCCCTCAGTCGCAGAAGACCACGCCGGTCTCCTCGCTCATGGACTGGATCCGGGCCAGGGACTCCACCCGGACGCCCTCACCCCGGAGGAGCTCGCCGCCGGGCTGGAAGGCCTTCTCGATCACGATGCCTGCCCCCACCACCTCGGCGCCGGCCTGGCGGACGATCTCGATGAGGGCGTGGAGGGCGCTGCCGTTGGCCAGGAAATCGTCGATGATGAGGACCTTTTCCCCGGCGTGGAGGAAGTCCTTGGAGACGAAAATGTTATAGGGGCGCTTGCTCTGGGTGAAGGACTCCACCTGGCTGATGTACACATCCCCGGCGATGTTCTTGGTCTTGTTCTTCTTGGCAAAGACCAGCGGCAGGTTGCCGAAGGCCCGGGCCGCCCCGTAGGCAATGGCGATGCCTGAGGCCTCGATGGTCAGGATGCGGTCCACCTGACAGTCGGCAAACCGGTCCCGGAAGGCCTGTCCGATCTCCTCCAGGAAGGCCACGTCCATCTGGTGGTTCAGAAAGCTGTCCACCTTCAGGATCTCGTTGCTCCCCCGGATCTTTCCCTCTTCACGAATACGCTCTTTCAGCTTTTCCAACGCAAAGTCCCCTCTCTGTCTGAATTTCACGCGCCTGGGCGCAGTTTCTTTCCTGTGGTAATACTTAATTCTACTGCATCTCGTGACCCCTTTCAAGATGGGAATGACAACAAAAAAATCACGGAAAACCCGGGGCTTCCCCGGAGGTTTTTGTGTCATTTTACGACAGGTTTTTCCATGGGGAAAAAGAAAGCTCGAAAATTCGGGAAAAAGCACAGTTTTTCTTGACATTTTTTGACTCGGCCGTTAAACTGAGCGTGATTATTTTTTTACCCCATTTTTCATTCTTTTATTTTTTGAAAAGGAGACTAAAACGATGGATTTTCAGGCACTGTACAACAGCAAGCTGACCACCGCCGAAGAGGCCGTCAAGGTCGTCAAGTCCGGTGACTGGGTGGACTACACCTGGTGCACCAACCACCCCGTGGCTCTGGACAAGGCCCTGGCCGCCCGCCAGAATGAGCTGGAGGACGTCAAGGTCCGCGGCGGCGTCACCATGTGGATGCCCGAGATCGCCAAGGCCGACGACGCCGGCGAGCACTTCGCCTGGCACTCCTGGCACTGCTCCGGCATTGACCGCAAGATCATCGGCAAGGGCATGGGCTGGTTCTCTCCCATGAGATACTCCGAGCTGCCCCGCTTCTATCGCGAGAACCTGGACCCCGTGGACGTGGTCATGATGCAGGTTCCCCCCATGGACGAGCACGGCAACTTCTCCCTGTCCCTGGCTCCCTCCCACCTGTATGACATGTGCGCCCGCGCCAAGTGCATCATCGTTGAGGTCAACGAGAATATGCCCCAGGTCTACGGCCTGTACAAGACCGAGGTCAACATCCAGGATGTCACCATGGTCGTGGAAGGCGACAACCCCTCCATCCCCGAGCTGGGCTCCGTGCCCCCCACCGACGTGGACCGCACCGTGGCCAACCTGATCGTGCCCGAGATCCCCAACGGCGCCTGCCTGCAGCTGGGTATCGGCGGCATGCCCAACACCGTCGGCGCTCTGATCGCTGAGTCCGACCTGAAGGACCTGGGCGTCCACACCGAGATGTATGTCGACGCCTTCGTTGACATCGCCAAGGCCGGCAAGATCAACGGCAAGAACAAGACTCTGGACTATGGCCGTCAGGTCTTCGCCTTCGCCGCCGGCACCAAGAAGCTGTATGACTACGTCAACAAGAACCCCGATGTCCTGGGCGCTCCCGTTGACTACACCAACGACGTCCGCGTCATCGCTCAGCTGGACAAGTTCATCTCCATCAACAACATCGTGGACCTGGACCTGTTCGGTCAGGTGAACGCCGAGTCCGCCGGCATCAAGCACATCTCCGGCACCGGCGGCCAGCTGGACTTCGTCATGGGCGCTTACCTGTCCAACGGCGGTAAGTCCTTCATCTGCCTGTCCTCCACCATGACCGACAAGAACGGCAACCTGAAGAGCCGCATCGTCCCCACCCTGACCAACGGCTCCATCTGCACCGACCCCCGTTCCACCGTTCAGTACCTGGTCACCGAGTACGGCATGATCAACCTGAAGGGCCTGAACACCTGGGAGCGCGCCGACAAGATCATCTCCATCGCTCACCCCCAGTTCCGCGACGAGCTGATCAAGGACGCAGAGAAGATGGGCATCTGGAGACGCTCCAACAAGCGGTAATCCACCCTGTCTCAACGACATACGATTTTCAAAAGCCTCCCCGATCCGGGGAGGCTTTTTTGATGGGCTTCCCATGCAGGGAACGGGCATGGGTTCGGAATGCTGCAAACAGACCCGCCGGGGACCGTTGTTGTCCCCGGCGGGTCTGTTTGATTCAGAGGGAAAGCAACCCTTTCGTGTAGAGGCATTACTTGCGCCGTCAATAAACTCACACCGGCACATTCCCCTTCTGGGAGAGGAAGAGCCCCACGAAGATGGCGCCGATGGCGGCCACCGTCACCACAGTCACCGGCTCCCCCAGGATGAGGGCGGAGCCCACCACCGACACCACGGGGATGAGGTAGAGGTACACGCTGGTGGTCACCGCGCCGATGAGGTTGGTGGCCTTGCCCCAGAAGAGGTAGCACAGGGCCGAGGAGCCCAGGGCCACGAAGAGCAGGTTGCCCCAGAAGGGCAGGCCCCCCTGGGTGAAGGTCTCCGCCGGCACCGGCTCCCCCAGAAGGAGGGCCGCCGGGAAGGAGAGGAGCGTCCCCCAGAAAAAGACCTTCCGGGTGATCTGAAGCTCCGACAGCCCATACGACTCGGTTCCGCCGATGAGGGTGCAGTAGATGCCCCAGGCCACGGCCGAGGCCAGGGCGAAGGCGTCCCCCAGCAGGTGGAGCTCCCCGCCGCCTCCGCCGAAGGAGATGGCCGCCACCCCGCCGATGCACAGGAGGAAGCCCAGGAAGAACAGGGGGGAGAGCTTTACCTTTCGCCCGAAGAGCCACAGGATCAGGGCGGTGAACAGGGGAGAGGAGGCGGTGATGACCCCGGTGTTGGAGGCGGTGCCGTACACCAGCGCCACGTTCTGGAAGATATAGTAGAGCGTCACCCCGGCGATGCCGCAGAGGATGGCTCTCCCCTCCTGGGCCCTGGGCAGCAGCTTCATGGGCCTGGGGGAGAGAAGGAAGAGGAAGCCCCAGGCGATGAGAAAGCGGATGACAATGTACCAGTAGGGGTCCAGAAGCCCCACCAGGACCTTGGAGGAAATAAAGGTCATGCCCCAGATGACCACGGCGAGAAAGGCCAGCAGGTGGCCCTTGACAGCAGGCTGCATTCCATCACATCCTAAAAAGGGGACCCTGACGGGGTCCCTGTATTTCTATTCTCTTATTATGCCCGTGGGGGCGGTGGATGTCAATGGGGACAAAAAAGGACAAGGGCAGCGGAAACCACTCGCTGCCCTTGCTCTCGGAAGGTTAAAAAATGAAAAGAAGCTTTCTTGACTCTTGCAAGCGTATCATAACAGAGACATGTTACAAAAAAAGCCCAGAAATGTTACAAAAGCTTTAAGTTTTCCGGTCTTTTCTCCCGGACCTGGGCAAAAAAGGTTTGCAGCAGCGCCCTGCACTCGTCCTCCAGGATGTGCCCCACGATCTTGGGGTGGTGGCGGAACGCCTCCTCAAAGAGGTTCAGGATGGAGCCGCAGGCCCCGAAGTCCCGGTCCTTGGCCCCGTAGTAGACAGCGGGGATCCGGGCGGAGATGATCCCCCCGGCGCACATGGGGCAGGGCTCCAGGGTCACATAGAGGCTGGTGTCCTTCAGTCGCCAGCCCCCCAGGGTCCGGCAGGCGTCGTCGATGGCCTCCAGCTCGGCGTGGGAGAGGGCGGACTGCTTCTCCTCTCGCCGGTTGCGCCCCCGGCCCACGATGCGGCCGTCCTTCACGATGACGCAGCCCACCGGGACCTCCCCGGCCTCGTAAGCCTCCCGGGCCAGGAGCAGGGCTTCTCGCATGTAGTCGGTGTGTTCCATGGGGGCTTCCTCCTTGGGTGGTTTTCTCTATTGTACCGGATTTCAGACAGCGTGGCAAGATGCTATGCCTCCCCTGCAAGGGGAGGGGGACCGCCGGAGGCGGTGGTGGGGTGCTATCCTGCCGGTTTCTACGTCGTACCGGTACGACGCAATATCCCCAACGATAGCACCCCTCAGTCAGCCTTCGGTTGCCAGCTCCCCTCACAGGGGAGCCACAGGGGCGGTATCTTGCCTCCCCCTTTGGGGGAGGTGGCACCGCCGGAGGCGGTGACGGAGAGGGCAGCTCTGTATCGGCAGTGATTTGCCCTCTCAGTCACGGCTTCGCCGTGCCAGCTCCCCCAGAGGGGGAGCCAAGGGGGGGCATACGATCTACCCCATCGCGAAGCGCCCGAAACGTGGCAGTTACCCTCCACGCAGCACGGGCGATTCATGAATCGCCCCTACAAAACAGGTGGGTGGTGGACCAACGCCAATGCCTCCCCTCTCAGGGGAGCCGTGGGGAGCGATCATGCTCTCGCTGCCCCACGCCCATGGCCTCCAGCCCGGCCACATAGAGCAGCAGGCCGAACACCATGGCCCCGCAGGCCGCCGGAAGGGACTCCAGCCCGCCCCGGAGGAGGGCGGTCTCCATCAGGTCCCCGCAGGAGGCGGCCAGACAGGCGGCCAGGGTGGGGGCGGCGAACCAGGAAAAGACCGGCAGCCTGAGGCCGATTTCCCGGGAAACCACCCTCCAGGTGAGAACGGCCCCCAGCAGGGAGGCCGCCGCGAAGCTGACGGCGTAGCCCCCCAGGCCGAACCGGCCCACGGTCAGGCAGGTGAGGAGGAGCTGGAGCCCGTCGCACATTAGGGCAATGGCGGCGGAGGCCCCCTGCCGGCCCACCCCGTTGAGGACCCAGGAGAAGAGGGACTGCCAGCAGGAGAAGAGGACTCCCAGGGCCAGCAGGGAGAGGTGGTCGGCCACCCCCGGCTCCTTGTAGAGGGCCACCCCGATGGCCGAGCCCAGCACCGCCAGCAGAGCCAGGGCGGGGATGAGGATGCGGTTGGCGATCTCCACCGACCGGCGGACCTGGCGGCGGATGGCCTCCTGCTTCCCCAGGGCGGAATAGCGGGAGAGCTTAGGGGTGAGGACCAGGCCCAGGGCGCTGAGGAAGGCGGTGGGGAGCATCAGCATGGGCAGGGTCATGCCGAAGGTGACCCCGTAGGCGGACACGGCTTCGCCCTGGTCCATGCCCCCCAGCACCAGCAGCCGGGGGATGAGGACGGCGTTGGCCGAGGAGATGAGGTTCCCCAAAAGGGCGGCCAGGCCCAGGGGGAGGGCAATGCCGCCGATCTGCCGCCGGAGGGCGGCGTTTTCCAACCCTTCCCCCCGCAGCCTGCCGGGAGGCCCCAGATAGGCCCGGAAGAGAACCAGCTGGGTGAGGGCAGAGAGGACCTCGCAAAAGACCATGCCCAGGACGATGACCCCCACGGCCTTCTCCGGGCCGGAGGGTTGGATGAGCACGAAAAGGCCCAGGATAAAGACGGCCTTTAAGACCTGCTCGGCCAGCTCGGTGAGGGCGGCGGGGGTCACCCGGCCGGTGCCGTAAAAGTAGTGCTTGTGGAGGTTCTCGGTGCCGGTGAGGAGGAGGCAGGGGACCAGCAGGAGAAGCCCCAGCCGGGTCCTGGCGTCCCCCAGGAGATAGACCGAGGCCCCGTCGGAAAAGACCAGCAAAAGGCCGCAGGGGAGGATGGCCAGGAGGAAAAAGAGCCGGATGGCCTGCCCCCGGAGCTGGTGGATGGCCCGGCGGTTGCCCAGGGCCTCATACCGGGCGGACAGGTTGGAGACCGCCGTGGTGAGGCCCACAGAGGTGAGGGAGAGGAGGACCGAGTAGACCGGCAGGATGAGCTGATACAGCCCCAGGATCTCCGCCCCGGCCAGGCGGGTGAGACACACCCGATAGACAAACCCCACCAGCTGGGACAGGATTCCCGTGACGGTCAGCATCACCACAGCGCCCATTGGCTCACCCCCCTTATCGGCTCTACTCTATGAGCGAAAGGCGGGATTCATGCCTGAGGGCCCCTACGACAAAGTTTGTTGTAGTGCAAACCCTTGTAGGGGCCGATGACCACATCGGCCCGATCCGCGGAAGGGGTATGCCCGTTCCCTGCCTGGGACGGTTCACAAACTGCACGCAGCCCGGGCCGATGGCCCGGGCTGCGTTCTATGCATCGATGTTCTGTTTTGCCTCGATAAAAAGTCAGGTTTTATCCACGAGGATGCCATAGCCGCCGTCGTTGCGGCGGTACACCACGGAGAAGGCGTTGTCCCGTTCCTCGTTGCGGAACGCGAAGAAAGCGTGGCCGATGAGGTTCATCTGGAGGATGGCCTCCTCCACGGACATGGGGCTGAACTCGAACTGCTTGGAGCGCACCACCTGATAGGCGGGGGAGTCGAAGCGGTCCACCTCAGGGATGAAGATGAGCTCGTCGGTGTCCTTCTCGAAGGCGTCGATGTTGAGCTGGCTGCTCAGTCTGGAGCGGTTCTTCCGCAGCTGGCGGCGGACGGAGGACACGGCGGCGTCCACGGACACCATCATGTCGGCGGTTTTCTCCACCACCCGGATGATGGTGGAGCCGGAAAGGATGGTGAGCTCAATCACATGCTTTCCCTTCTCCGCGCTGAACACGACAACGGCTTCCGGTTCCGTCCGGAACAGGGGGGTCAGTTCGTTGATCCTCTGCTCTGCGTGGCTGTAGACCCTGGTGGGGACGGTCATTTCTTTGGCGGAAAATGTGATCTTCATAATGACTACTCCTTTCTGAAACCGGCAGGTCTTCTGCGTCTCGTCTACGGTTTGTCCTGATCGAAATAGTCTTCCTTTTCCTTCATCTGTATGATACCACATTCCCTCCTGCTTTTCAAGTAAAAATACCATATTTCTGAGAATTTTCCTCTTGATTTTAGCGATTTAGCACAATGGAGGCGGGCGGTCCGCTGCCCGCCGGTCGTGCCCCTCCGGCCGGCCTGCCCCGTTCGACAGATTTATGTCAATTCTGACATAAATCATGCACCAAAAGTTAACAGAAATGAAGCTTTTATTTCTTATTTTTTAGGTAAATCATCGAACAAATTAACCTTGTACCGCTGGAAAAATTGAAGTATACTAACTTCGACAGTTTTATACGGGTGAAAAGCGACCGTATAACCAATTTCGATTGGATCGTATCCCCAATTTTTAGGAGGTAACACAATGGCTTTCGTAGAAGTAACCAAGCAGGGCAACATTGGTATCATCACCATGAACCGTCCCGAGGCTCTGAACGCTCTGAGCTCCGCAGTTTTCGCTGACCTGACCAAGGCTCTGGACCAGGTCGAGCACGACGACGACGTCTATGTCGTCATCATCACCGGCGCAGGCCGCGCCTTCGTCGCCGGCGCCGACATCGGCGAGATGGCACACATGAACGTGGAGGAAGGTCTGTCCTTCTCCGAGCTGGGCAACGGCCTGCTGATGCGCGTGGACATGTTCCCCAAGCCCACCATCGCTGCTGTCAACGGCTTTGCTCTGGGCGGCGGCTGCGAGCTGTCCCTGGCCTGCGATATCCGTATCGCTTCCGAGAAGGCAAAGTTCGGCCAGCCCGAAGTTGGCCTGGGCATCATCCCCGGCTTCGGCGGCACCCAGCGTATGGCTCGTATCATCGGCACCGGCCCCGCTATGGAGCTGATTTTCACCGCCGATACCATCGACGCCAAGCAGGCTGAGAAGATCGGCATGGTCAACCACGTTGTCCCCGCTGAGGAGCTGATGGACGCCGCCATCGCCATGGCTGAGAAGATCGCTGCCAAGGCTCAGGTTGCTATCCGCACTTCCAAGATGGCTCTGCGCCGCGGCATCGACTGCGACATCAACACCGCCGTCACCTACGAGGCTCTGGCCTTCGCCACCTGCTTCGGCACCGAGGACCAGAAGGACGCTATGAAGGCCTTCGTGGAGAAGCGTAAGCTGGAGAAGTTCAAGAACCGCTAATCCCCGACCCCCTTGCTTTTCTGTAGGGGGCGATTGAAGGATCGCCCCCTACCTTACTTTGTCAAAAAATATTTTTTATATACTTCATTTAGGAGGAACACTATCATGGCTATCAATAAGATCATGGTCCTGGGCGCCGGCACCATGGGCATGGGCATCGCTCAGGTTTTCGCTGAGGCTGGCAAGACCGTCATCGTCCGCGACATCGCCGAGGCTTTCATTCAGCGCGGCGAGGGCGTCCTGACCAAGAACATGGAGAAGAAGGTCGCCAAGGGCAAGATCACCGAGGAAGAGAAGGCTGCTATCCTGGGCCGCGTGACCTACACCCTGGAGCTGGCTGACGCCGCTGACTGCGACCTGGTCGTTGAGGCTGCTATCGAAGTTCTGGACATCAAGAAGAGCATCTTCAAGGAACTGGACGAGCTGTGCAAGCCCGAGACCATCCTGGCTTCCAACACCTCCTCCATCTCCATCACCGCTATCGCTGCTGCTACCAAGCGTCCTGAGAAGGTCCTGGGCATGCACTTCTTCAACCCCGCTCCCGCTATGAAGCTGGTCGAGGTCATCCGCGGCGCTCGTACCAACGACGAGACCTTCCAGGCTGTCTATGACTGCGCTGCTGAGATCGGCAAGTCCCCCGTCGAGGTCGGCGAGGCTCCCGGCTTCGTTGTCAACCGCATCCTGTTCCCCATGATCAACGAGGCTATCATCGTCCTGGAGAACGGCATCGCTTCCAAGGAAGACATCGACACCGCTATGATGTACGGTGCTAACCACAAGATGGGCCCCCTGGCTCTGGCCGACCTGGTTGGTCTGGACATCTGCCTGGCTATCATGGAGACCATCTTCACCGAGACCGGCGACTCCAAGTATCGTCCCGCTCTGACCATGAAGAAGATGGTCCGCGCAGGCCTGCTGGGCCGCAAGACCGGCGAGGGCTTCTACAAGTATTAATCCTCAGCCCGGTTTAACAAAATAACGTTTTCAAATCCCCCATGGAGTGATCCATGGGGGATTTTTTGCCCCTTGGCTCTCCCTCTGGGAGAGCTGTCAGCGAAGCTGACTGAGAGGGCGGAACGTGGAGGACATTACTATGGTTCTGATATATAAGAAACGGCGGACGCTGCCGCGTCCGCCCTTTGCTTAGTCTTCAAACTCGTATACGTCCTGGTACTTTTCCTTGAACAGGTTGAAGAGGATGGTGAGCAGCTCGTCGCTCTCCACGCCGCTGTAGGCCTCCTCGTCGCCGTCCACCATGTCCACATGGAGGATGACCACCTCGCCGTCGTCGTCCTGGACGGGCAGCAGGAAGAGGTACTCCTCCCCCTCGTACTCCATCAGGTCCACGAACTCAAAGGGGACTTCGTTGCCGTTTTCGTCCTCCAGCAGGAAGATGTTCTCCTCCTCCTCGGGCGCATTGCCGGAAATATCAATGATCTCAGCCATAGTATGCCTTCTTTCCGCGGGATTCCGCATGATTTCCTGCCTTGATTATATGGGCTGGAGGCAGGGGCTGTCAAGATGCCCGGGGCTTTTTCAGCCAGTCCAGAAGGCCTTTCAGGAGAGATGTCTTTTCCTGGGGAAGGGGAACGGACTCCGGCCGGTGGAGGGAGGTCTGCATAAACTCCGCCTGGCTGTCCAGGGCAGGCAGCTTCCCGGGCTCCTTTCGCAGATAGGTGCCGCTGGCCTGGAGGAAGGAGGCCTTGGCAGTGTCCCGAAGCTGGGTGTCCAGGATGTACCGGAGCTGCTCCTTGATCTCCTCGTCCCAGACAGGGCAGGCGATTTCCACCCGCCGCTGGAGATTGCGGGTCATCAGGTCGGCGGAGGCGATGAAATATTCGGCATCCTTTCCCCGACCGAAGGCATAAATTCGGGCGTGTTCCAGGTATCGGCCCACGATGGAGGTGATGTGGATGTTTTCGGTCTTTAACAGGACCTCCGGCCGCAGGCAGCAGATACCCCGGATGATCATCTCGATCTCCACCCCCGCCTGGGAGGCCTCCCGGAGCTTGTCGATGACCTCCCGTTCGGTGACGGAGTTGGCCTTGATGCAGATGTAGCCCTCTTTCCCTCTGGCGATCTGGCCGTCGATCCGCCGGCAAAGCTGGTCCTTCAGGGAGTTGGGAGCCACCAGGAGGGCTTCATATTCCCCCTCCAGGTTGTCGGTGAGCATATTGCGGAAGAAGGCCGCCCCATCGGCGCCGATGACCGGGGAGGCAGTCATGACGCTCAGGTCGGTATAGAGGGCGCTGGTCTTTTCGTTGTAGTTGCCGGTGCCTACCTGGGTGATGTAGTGGGTGCCCTCCTTGTCCCGGAGGGTGATGAGACAGAGCTTGCTGTGGCACTTGAAATTTTCGATGCCATAGATGACCTTGCAGCCGGCCTCTTCCAGCATCTTGGACCAGGCGATGTTGTTGGCCTCATCGAACCGGGCCCGCAGCTCCATCAGGACCACCACCTCCTTGCTGTTCTCCGCAGCCCGGCAGAGAATCCGGGCGATCTTGGAGGCAGAGGCCAGCCGGTAGATGGTGATCTTGATGGAGGCCACGTCGGGCCGCTCTGAGGCCTCGGACAGAAGCCGCAGGAAGGGGTCCACGGAGTCGTAGGGGAAGAAGAGAAGCCGGTCCTTCCGGCGGATCTGGTCGATCATGCTCTGGTTAGGGATCAGGTCCTCGGGCCACCGGGGGGTATAGGGGGGGTAGGTGAGGTTCCTTCGCAGGTCCTCGCCCAGGGACTTTTCCAGGTCGTAGACATAGCCCATGGTCAGGGGGGCGGGGTCATAGCAGACCTGACCGTTCTCCACAGGGAAGAGGCCGGAGAGGAGATCTGCCATGGCCTGGGAGGGCTTCTGGTTCACCTCCAGCCGGACGATGGACTGGTTTGCCCGCTTTTTCAGGAGCTTGGTCATTCGCAGGCGGAAGTCCTCCTCGTTGTCCTCGAACTTATCTGTGTCGAAACTCAGGTCGGCGTTGCGGGTGGCGCAGATGAGGCAGGTCTCCTCCACCTTGTACTTTCCAAAGAGAGTGGGGGCCCATTGGCGAAGGATGGTCTCGATCCGCAGGAAGCGGCCCCGGCTTTCCGGCAGAAGCACCAGAGAGGGGAGAGACGGGGGGACGGGAATGAAGCCCAGGGACTTTTTTCCGCTCTTGTTCCGCAGCAGGGCGGCCACGTACAGGGCTTTGTTCACCAGATGGGGGCTGGGGTGGTGGAGGCCTACGATCTGGGGGGACAGGATGGGCAGGACATTGGAGCGGAAATAATCAGCAGTGAAGTCTTTTTCTTTGGCAGTCAACTCCTTGTAGGTTAAATCTCGGATCCCTTCCTTTTCCAGCCGAGCGCTGACCCGGCGGTAAAGCTGTCCCTTGGTCTCCACCAATCTGGGGACGGTGTCATAGATGGCCTTGAGCTGCTGGCAGGGGTTCATGCCGCTTTTGCTGTCCACCGAGTTGGGGGAGACGGCGGCCAGATCCAGGAGGCTGCCCACCCGGACCATAAAGAACTCGTCCAGGTTGCTGGTAAAGATGGCAATGAATTTCAGCCGCTCCAGGGGCGGCACGGTCTCGTCGGCAGCCTCCTCCAGGACCCGCTGGTTGAACCGGAGCCAGCTCAGCTCCCGGTTCTGGGTATAGGTATAGTCGGTCAGGAGACCTTGAGTATCTTTTTGCATAGATAACCCTCCCGTACGCCGTATTTGCTCACCACGATCTCCCCGGCTCCGAAGCCCTCTATCAGATGGCGGAGGATGAGAAGACCGGGGATCATGGTGTGGATGCGGTCCGGCTCCTGCTTCAGGATGAGGTCGGCCGCTTTTTTCTGGGACCCGGTGAGCAGGGTGCACAGGTCCTCCACCTGCCGGGCGGAGACCCGGTTGGTGGTCTCCGGCAGGCCGTAAACCGCCCGGGCCATCCTCAGGCAGGCCCGGGCGGTCCCGCCTACGCAGGCCAGGGGCAGGCTCCTGGCCCGGGGCTTCTGGATAACTCCGTCCACGGCCTGGCGGATGGCCTGGTCCATGCGGTCCAGTGCCTGCTGGCCGGGCAGGATTTTTTTCACATGGTCACGGTAGAGCTTTAAGGAGCCTACCGGGCAGCTATGGGCGCTGAGAATCCCCCCGTTGGAAAACCGGACGATCTCCGTGCTGGCCCCGCCGATGTCCACGAAGACCCCGTCGCTGAGGGCCAGCTCCACCATGGACCCTGCATAGCCCAGGTGGGCCTCCTCCTCGCCGGAGAGGACTTCTATGGGGAAACCGGCGGCGGCTTCCAGGAGGGAGACGGCCTGGCGGGTGTTTTTGATGTTGCGCAGGGAGGCCGTGGCAAAGACCGCCGCCCGGCGGATGTCCAGGGCCTCCAGTACCGCCTGGAAGGACAGCAGGCCCTGGCAGGCCCGGGCGATGCCCTCCCGGCTAAGAACTCCCTCCTCCACATATCCCGCCAGACCGGCCATGACCTTATCCTTGAACAGGACGATGAAGGAACCGGCGTTGGTTTCATAGACGGTCAGCCGCATGGAGTTGGAGCCAATGTCAATGACAGCTTGTTTCATGATTTCCTCCCGGATGAGCCGGAGAAGAAGACCCGGCACATCCCTTTCTGTGCACAGGATAGACCTTCTATGTTAAATCAAAAACCTGTTTTCTGTTAAATGCCCGGTTTCCTCACTCCCCGGAACGCAAAGACCCCCGCATCCTGACGGATGCGGGGGAGGTAGTTCGTTTGCCTTACTTCTTTCTTTTTGTCCGAAGGGCCTTCAGAAGCTGGATGACCAGCATACTGCCGATGGCCAGGCCGGGGATGGCCAGGAGGAGACGCCGGGGCAGGGCCACGGCCTGCATGACACCGGCCAGGGGCGGGACCAGCAGCACGGCGAACAGCAGGACCGCGCCGATGAGGAAGGCCCCCAGCAGGGAGGGGTTGTTCCAAAAGCGTTTCGTGAAAAGGACCGGCTCCGCCCCCTTGCAATTAAAACCGTGGAACAGCCGGGACAGGCAGAGGGTGGCAAAGGCCATGGTCATGGCCATGGCGTGGCCCCCCTCGTTCAGGCCCAGGTAGAAGGCGGCCACCGTGGCGGCGGCGATGACCAGGCCCTCCAGGCCCACGTTGGTGAGGAAGTCCCGGGTGAGGATGCCCTCGTTCCGGGGCCGGGGTTTTTCGCGCATGACGGCATCGGTGTGGGGCTCCAGGCCCAGGGCGATGGCGGGCAGGGAGTCGGTGAGCAGGTTAATGAACAGCAGGTGGACCGCCGCAAAGGGGACGGGCAGACTCAGCAGGGAGGCGTACAGCACGGTGAGGATGCCGGCCATGTTGCCCGACAGCAGGAACTGGATGGAGCGGCGGATGTTGGCGTAGACGTTCCGGCCGTTCTTCACCGCCTGGACGATGGTGGCGAAGTTGTCGTCGGTGAGGACCATGCCGGCGGCGTCCTTGGCCACCTCGGTGCCGGTGATGCCCATGGCCACGCCGATGTCGGCCTGCTTCAGGGCGGGGGCGTCGTTGACCCCGTCGCCGGTCATGGCCACCAGGGAGCCCCGCTCCTGCCAGGCCCGGACGATGCGGATCTTATGCTCCGGGGACACCCGGGCGTAGACCGACACCTCGGGGACGAAGCCCCGCAGCGCCTCGTCGCTCATGGTCTCGATGACCGACCCCTCCACGGCCTTGGTGTCGGGGGTGAGGATGCCGATCTCCCGGGCGATGGCCGAGGCGGTGACCACATGGTCGCCGGTGATCATGATGGGCCGGATACCGGCGGAGATGCAGTGGGCCACGGCGGCCTTGGACTCCTCCCTGGGGGGGTCCATCATGGCGATGAGGCCCAGGAAGAGCATGTCCCGCTCGTCCTCCAGGGTGACCTCGGGGGTCTCCAGGGGGCGGCAGGCGAAGGCCAGCACCCGGAGGCCCTGGTCGGAGAAGGCCTGGTTGGCGGCCTCGATCTCCTCCCGCTCTCCGGGGCCCAGAATGGTCCGGTCCAGCAGGACATCCACGGCCCCCTTGGTCATGAGCATCAGGCCCCCAGAGAACCGGTGGACGGTGGACATGAGCTTCCGGTCGGAGTCAAAGGGCAGCTCTCCCAGCCGGGGCCAGTTGGCCCGGACGGCGTCCTCGTCAAAGCCGAAGTCCTCCCCCAGCCGGACCAGGGCGGTCTCGGTGGGGTCGCCGATCTCCCCCTTCTCGTTGATGGTGGCGTCGCTGCACAGCAGGGCGGTCCGCAGGAGGGCCTCCTGGGCGGAATCCTTGAAATCAGCCTCAGCGGCGGGGATGGTTTTTCCGTTGACAAAGAGCTGCCGGACGGTCATCCGGTTCTGGGTGAGGGTGCCGGTCTTGTCAGAGCAGATGACCGACACGCTGCCCAGGCCCTCCACCGCCTGGAGCTTGCGGATGACGGCGTTTTCCTGGGCCATCTTCCGGGTGCCGAAGGAGAGCACGATGGTGACGATGGAGCTGAGGGCCTCGGGGATGGCGGCCACCGCCAGGGCCACGGCGAAGAGGAAGGCGCTCATGACGCTCTCCCCCTGGACCAGGACACTCACGGCGAAGATGACGGCGCAGAGGATGAGGATGCCGACCGAGAGCTTTTTGCCGAACTGGTCCAGGCTCACCTGGAGGGGGGTCTTTTTCTCCGACGTGGACTTCAGCAGGGCGGCGATCTTGCCCATTTCCGTGTTCATGCCGGTGCCGGTGACCAGGAACCTGCCCCGGCCGTAGGTGACGAAGGAGCCGGAGAAGACCAGATTCTTCCGGTCCCCCAGGGCCGCGTCCCCCTCGATGACGTCGGTGGTCTTTTCCACCGGCAGGCTCTCGCCGGTGAGGGCGGCCTCGGCGGTTTTCAGGCTGGCGCACTCCAGCAGACGGCCGTCGGCGCAGACGGCGTCCCCGGCTTCCAGGAGGACGATGTCCCCGGGGACCACCTCCCGGCCGGGGATCTGGAGGACGCTGCCGTCCCGCAGGACCTTGGCCGTGGGGGCGGACATCTGTTTCAGGCTGTCCAGGGAGGCCTCGGCCTTCACGGTCTGGACGGTGCCCAGGATGGCGTTCATGGTGATGACCGCCAGGATGACCACCATGCTCTCCACGTCCCCCAGGACGGCGGAGACCACGGCGGCGACAATGAGGATGATGACCAGGAAATCCAGGAACTGCTCGAAGAAGATCCGGGCGGTGCTCTTCTTGCCCCCTTCCCGCAGTTCGTTGGGGCCGTGCTGCTTCAGCCGCCGGGCGGCCTCCTGGGCGGTGAGCCCGCCGGGGCCGCTGTCCAGGCCGGACAGCAGCTCCTCCCCGGTCTGCTGCCAAATTTCTTTTTGCATAGGAAACCCTTCCTTTCTGTATCTGGAGGTAGGCTGGAGGGCCCAGAAAAACAAAAAACGAGCCCTTTTGCCTGCAATGCTCCCATTGCCTGCAAAAGTCTCGCCATTTCAACCCGAAGCGGGGCCACGCCCGTATTGACGCCGCGGGTACACAGTTCTGTGCCAGCTACTCCCTTTTCACTAATGGCAAGTGTATCCTATTTTTTCCCGGTTGTCAAGGGGGCTTTCGCCGCCATAAAACACTTGCTATTCTGCCCTGGATGCAGTAAACTATTTTTATCTTTTTTGGGATCCTGTTCTCCCCGGAGGTGCGTTATGAAAGGCAAATCCACCAAGGTCTGGCTGGTCGTCCTCGGCCTGCTGCTGGCCGCCGGGATCGCCGGCATGGTCTTTGTCCGCTCCGCCCGGGAGGAGGGCGGTCAGGTCCGGATCACCTGGAACGACCAGGTCCAGGGGACCTATCCCCTCAGCGAGGACTGCACCCTAGTCTACGAGGGGGAGACCGGCCTGCGGAACGTGGTGACCATCCGGGACGGGACGGTCTTCATGGAGGAGGCCACCTGCCCGGACCAGATCTGCGTCCGCCACGGCCCCACCAGCCAGACCGCCGACCCCATCGTCTGCCTGCCCAACCGCCTGGTGGTGGAGGTGCAGTGAGGTCCGCACCCGTTCCGCCGAGAAGGAACCACCCATTTCTTAGGGGCCGATGACCACATCGGCCCGCCCTGCGTTTGTTATACAGCCAACCTCTCATATTACGATGGAGTAACCCCATGAATGTCAAAAAACTCACCTACATGGCCATGCTCACGGCCATTTCCATGATCGTCTTTCTGGTGGAGGCCCAGGTCCCTCTGCCCTTCGCCGTCCCCGGCGTGAAGCTGGGCATCGCCAACGTCATCACCCTCTTTGCTCTCTGGACCCTGGGCTGGCGGGAGGCCGGGGCCATCCTGGTGGTCCGGATCTTCCTGGGAAATGTCATCACCGGCAGCGTCATGGCCATGGCCTACAGCCTGGCCGGCGGCCTGCTGTGCTGGGTGGTCATGTCCCTGCTGAAACCCCTGGTGAAGCGGAACCAGATCTGGATCCTCAGCGTCCTGGGGGCCATCGGCCACAACGCCGGGCAGTTGGCGGTGGCCATCGCCATCTCCGGCACCGCCGCCGTGGCCTGGTACGCCCCCGTCCTGCTGGTGGCCGGCATCATCACCGGGGCCTTCACCGGCTATCTGACCCAGATTATTTTGTCCCACCTGGATAAGCTGAAGGCCCATTGACCGGAAAAATTCTCTATTGTCAACCAAAAATGCTCATGCGGTTGACAATCAAAACAGCCCGTGCTATACTCGCCTCATCCTGTTCGGAAGCGAGGTCTTTTGTTATGTCTGCTGCTGTTATGACTTCCCACGCCAAGGTCCGGGACCTGGCCTACATCGCCCTGATGGCGGCCCTGATTGCGGTCTGTGCGTGGATTACCGTTCCCTTTGGCCCCGTGCCCTTCACCCTCCAGACCTTCGGGATCTTTGCCGCCCTGGGGCTGCTGGGAGGCCGCCGTGGGACCATTGCCGTCCTGCTCTACCTGCTGCTGGGCCTGGTGGGCCTGCCGGTCTTTGCCGGGTTCTCCGCCGGAGCCGGCGCCCTGCTGGGGGTCACCGGCGGCTATCTCATCGGCTTTTTGGCCTCCGCCCTGGTCTACTGGGCTGTGACCGCCAAGCTGGGGACCAAGCCCCTGATGATGGTCCTGGCCATGGTCCTGGGTCTGGTGGTCTGCTACGCCTTCGGCACCCTCTGGTTCATCCAGGTGTACACCAGCGGCGGCAACACCACCACCCTGCTGGGGACCCTGGGGATGTGCGTCTTCCCCTATGTGATCCCCGACCTGATCAAGATCGCCCTGGCCATGGTGGTGTCCAAGCGGGTGGGGAAGGCGATTTCTCTCTGATATTCATTCCACCGAGGTGACTGCCATGCTGGTAAAAGATCGTGTCCTGGAGGCCCTGGAGGCCCACCGGGGGGAATACTTCTCCGGGGAGGCCCTGGCGGGAGAGCTCCAGGTGAGCCGAAACGCCGTGTGGAAGGCCATCTCCCAGCTGCGGGAGAGCGGCTATCCCATCGACGCCGTGCCCAACCGGGGCTACTGCCTGGGGACGGACAGCGCTATCCTCTCCCCCCAGAGCATCGGCCGGTATCTCACCGTGCCGGGGCTGCAGGTGGAGGTCCGCCCCACAGTGACCTCCACCAACACGGTCCTCCGCCAGCAGGCCGAGTCGGGGGCCCCTGAGGGGACCGTCCTGGCCGCCGTGGAGCAGACCGCCGGCCGTGGCCGGCGGGACCACAGCTTTTTCTCCCCGCCGGACTCGGGGCTGTACATCAGCTTCCTCCTGCGGCCCGCCCTGGAGGCCCGGGAGGCCCTGCTTCTCACCACCTGCGCCGCCGCCTCGGTGGCCCTGGCCATCGAGGACTGCACCGGGGAGCCGGCGGAGATCAAGTGGGTCAATGACGTCTTCTGCCGGGGGAAAAAGGTCTGCGGCATCCTCACCGAGGCCGCCCTGGACCTGGAGACCGGGGGCCTGCAATACGCCATCGTGGGCATCGGGGTGAACCTCTTCCCCCCCGCCGGGGGATTCCCTCCGGAGCTGGCCCAGGCGGGGGCGGTCTTCGGCTCCAAGCCCCAGGGCCTGGAGAGCCGCAGTCAGCTGGCCGGGAGCATCCTGAACCACTTCTTCTCCTTCTACCCGAAGCTGGCGGACCGGCCCTTTTTTGAGGACTACCGGAAGCGGTCCCTGGTGCTGGGCAAGCCCATCACCATCCTGGAGGGGGGCCGGACCCGGCCCGCCGTGGCCCTGGAATTGGAGGAGGACTTCTCCCTGCGGGTGCGGGAGGAGGACGGCCGGGTGACCCGTTTGTCCTCCGGTGAGGTCAGCGTTCGGCTCTGATTTTCCATATTTTTTGTTGCTCCCTCCTTGACTGTCTCTGCCTGAGGGGTATAATGGCAGAAAGACCCTTTCAGGAGGTGGCCCCATGGCGGACCCGAAACATTTCTTCCAACGGCACCCCGGCTTTGACCCCTACAGCCTGTTCTGGCTGGTGATCTTTCTGGTGCTGGCCGCCCTGGGCCGGTTCTATCTGCCCCTGCTCCTTCCGGCGGGGGTGGCCCTGATTTACCTCCTCTTCCGGCTCCTGTCCCGCAACGCTGAGAAGCGGCAGGTGGAGAACGCCCGGTTCCTGGCTCTGGTCCGGGCGGTGGTCCGGTGGTTCCGGCGGAAGCGAAAGACCCTCCAGCCGGACAAGGAGCACTACTATTTCAAATGTCCCAACTGCGGCCAGCCCATGCGGGTCCCCCGGGGCCTGGGCAAGGTGCAGATCACCTGCCGCGCCTGCGCCTCCCAGTTTGAGACCAAGTCGTGACACACCAAGCCTCCCTTTGACGGGAGGCTTTTTTGCCGAAATCCCCCGCCTTGAAAAGCGGGGAGGATTGTGCTATACTTTATTTTGTATCGTTATGTGTATTTCGTATTTTCAGGAGGAACCGACCTTGAAAGAGACCCTGACCATCGCCCCGGCGGAGATCGACCGCCAGCTCTCCCTCTGTGATCAGATCCATGCCCTGCTGGACCGCCGCCCCGGCCAGAAGAAGGCCTTTGTGGACACCTACGGCTGCCAGCAGAACGAGGCCGATTCCGAGCGCCTGCGGGGCTACCTGGCCCGGATGGGCTACGAATTTTCCGACACCGAGGAGGGGGCCGACCTGGTCCTCCTGAACACCTGCGCCATCCGGGAGCACGCCGAGCAGCGGGTCTTCGGCAACGTGGGAGCCCTGAGCCACACCAAGCGCCGCCACCCGGAGCAGGTCATCTGCGTCTGCGGCTGCATGGCCCGGCAGGACCATGTGGCCAAGCGGCTGAAGCAGTCCTTCCCCTATGTGGACCTGGTCTTTGGCCCCCAGCTTCTGTGGCAGTTCCCCGAACTGCTCCTGCGGAAGCTGGAGGAGGGCAAGCGGGTCTTTGCCACCGACGACGTCCCCGGCTCCGTGGCCGAGGGGATCCCGGTGGTCCGGCAGAACCAGATCAAAGCCTGGGTGTCCATCATGTACGGCTGCAACAACTTCTGCACCTATTGCATCGTCCCCTACGTCCGGGGCCGGGAGCGGAGCCGCCGGCCGGAGGATATTTTAGATGAGGTCCGGGTGCTGGCTGAGGCCGGGTATAAGGACATCACCCTCCTGGGGCAGAATGTGAACTCCTACGGCAAGGATCTGGACCTGGGGGTGGACTTCGCCTGGCTTCTGGAGCAGGTCAACGCCATCCCCGGAGATTTCGTGATCCGGTTCATGACCAGCCACCCCAAGGACGCCTCCGAGCGGCTCTTTGACGTAATGGCTAAGTGCGAAAAGGTGGCCCCCTGTCTCCACCTGCCCTTCCAGTCCGGCAGCAGCCGGGTGCTGAAGGCCATGAACCGGAGATACACCCGGGAGAGCTACCTGGAGCTGGTGAGACAGCTTCGGGCCCGGATCCCCGATGTGGTCCTCACCTCCGACGTGATCGTGGGCTTCCCCGGGGAAACCCAGGAGGAGTTCGAGGAGACCATGAGCCTCATCGAGGAGGTCCGCTACGACGCCCTCTTTACCTTTATCTTCTCCCCCCGAAAGGGGACCCCCGCGGAAACGCTGGAGGACCCCATGCCCAAGGAGCAGAAGAGCGCCAACTTCCAGAAACTGCTCCAGCGGCAGAACGAGATTTCCGGGGAAAAGCACCGGGAGTATGTGGGCCGCACCTGCCGCTGTCTGGTGGACGGCGTGGGGGCCGACGGACGGCTCTCCGCCCGGACCACGGGGGGGCGCCTCATCCACCTGGAGGGGGACGAGGCCCTCATCGGCACCTGGCAGCAGGCCAAGATCACCGGCTCCTCCACCTGGGCACTCTTTGGAGAGATCTCGGCTCCCTCTGATGAGGGAGCTGGCACGGCGAAGCCGTGACTGAGGGAGAGATAAAATACGGGAAAGGGTATTTCAGCCCTTCACGCTGGGGTATCTCTCCCTCCGCCCCTTCGGGGCACCTCCCTCATCAGAGGGAGGCTTATACAGAGATATGACACGTTATGAAATTGAGGATCCCCTATGGCTGAACTCACCCCCATGAAAAAGCAATACAACGACATCAAGGCCCAGCACCCGGACTGCCTTCTCTTCTTTCGTCTGGGCGACTTCTACGAGATGTTCAACGAGGACGCCACCGTGGCGGCGGAGGAGCTGAACCTGACCCTCACCACCCGGGACCGGAACAAGCCCCCGGAGCAGCGCACCCCCATGTGCGGGGTGCCCTACCACGCCGCCGAGGCCTACATTGCCCGGCTCATCGGCAAGGGCTACAAGGTGGCCATCTGCGAGCAGACCGAGGACCCCGCCAAGGCAAAGGGCCTGGTGGAGCGGGAGGTCATCCGGGTGGTCACCCCCGGCACCCTGGTGGAGGAAAACCTGCTGGAGGAGGGCCGCAACAACTTCCTGGCCGCCCTCTGGGCAGGAGAGGAGGGGGCCGGTCTCTGCTTTGGGGATATCTCCACCGGCGAGGTTTTCCTTACCGGATTTCCCCCGGGGGACTGGCAGGAGCCGGCGGTCAACGAGCTGGGCCGGTTCTCCCCCCGGGAGGTCCTGCTCTCTCCCGGCGCCTGTGATCCCGGCCTGATGGGCTTCCTCACCGATAAGCTGGCCTGCCGGGTGGAGGCCGCCCCCGAGGGCCGCTTCCTTCTGGACAAGGCCCAGGATATGACCCGGCGGCAGTTTACCTCCGGCCTGGACCAGCTCCCCGAAAACGCCTTCCCGGCCATCCGGGCGGCGGGGGGCCTCATGGATTACCTCTACGAGACCCAAAAGACCGACCTGTCCTATCTGCACACCCTGCGGTACTACGAGACCGGCCGGTTCATGTCCCTGGACCCCTCCGCCCGGCGGAACCTGGAGCTCACCGAGACCCTCCGGGGCAAGGAGAAGAAGGGCTCCCTTCTGTGGGTCCTGGACAAGACAAAGACCGCCATGGGCCGCCGCCTGCTGGTGAGCTGGCTGGAGCGGCCCCTGCTGGACCCGGTGGCCATCTCCCGCCGCCACGACGGGGTGGGCTGGCTGGTGGACAACCCGGTGGAACGGGGCGAGATCGTCCAGATCCTCCGGGAGGTCACCGACCTGGAGCGGCTCATCTCCCGCATCGTCTACGGCGCCGCCGGGGGCCGGGACCTGGTGGCCCTGGCCGCCGGACTGAATAAGCTGCCCTTCCTCCAGAACCTGCTGCCGGAAAAGAGCCCCGGCCTGCTGGCCAGACTCCGCCGGGAGCTGGAGGGCCTGCCCGACCTCTGCGCCCTCATCGACCGGGGCATCGTGGACGAGCCCCCCTTCTCCGTCCGGGAGGGCGGCATCATCCGTTCTGGCTACCACCAGGATGTGGACCGGCTCCGGGCCATTCTCACCGACACCAAGGGGGTCATCGCCCAGATGGAGGCCCGGGAGAAGGAAAAGACCGGCATCAAGTCCCTCAAGGTGAGCTTTAATAAGGTATTTGGCTATTACATCGAGGTGTCCAAGTCCTACTATGACCTGGTCCCCGACGATTATATCCGCAAGCAGACCCTGGCCAACTGCGAGCGGTACATCACCCAGGAGCTGAAGGAGATGGAGCACACCATCCTCTCCGCCCAGGACCGCATCGTGGCCCTGGAATACCAGCTCTTCTGCGACATCCGGGACCAGGCGGCGGCGCTGGCCCCCCAGATCCAGGAGATCGCCGGGGCGGCGGCCCAGGTGGACGTGCTGACCTCCTTCGCCGTGGTGGCCGCCGAGAACAACTACTGTATGCCCCGGGTGGACCTGTCGGACAAGCTGGAGATCTCCGAAGGCCGCCATCCCGTGGTGGAGCAGATGCGCTCCGACGCCTTCTTCGTCCCCAACGACACCCACATGGACGGCAGGGAAAACCTGGCCGCCATCATCACCGGCCCCAACATGGCCGGTAAGTCCACCTACATGCGGCAGGTGGCCCTCATCGTCCTCATGGCCCAGATGGGCTCCTTTGTCCCCGCCCGGTCGGCCCACATCGGCATCGTGGACCGGATCTTCACCCGGATCGGGGCCTCCGACGACCTGGCCGGGGGCCAGTCCACCTTCATGGTGGAGATGACCGAGGTGGCCGAGCTGCTGAAGCACGCCACCCCCCGGAGCCTGCTGATTCTGGACGAGATCGGCCGGGGTACCTCCACCTACGACGGCATGGCCATCGCCCGGGCCGTCCTGGAGTGGTGCGCCGACCCCAGGCGGCTGGGGGCCAAGACCCTCTTCGCCACCCACTACCATGAGCTCACCGTTCTGGAGGGCCAGCTTGCCGGGGTGAAGAACTTTAATATCGCCGCCCGGAAGAAGAAGGACGAGATCATCTTCCTGCGCAAGATTGTCCCCGGCGGAGCCGACCAGAGCTACGGCATCGAGGTGGCCGGTCTGGCGGGCGTCCCCCCGAAGGTCATCCGCCGGGCCAAGGAGATCCTGAAGGAGTTGGAGTCCGCCCAGCCTGCCCCTGTGGCGGAGGCCCGGGAGGAGCCCCAGGTCTCCCTGACCGCCCTGGGGGAGGAGGAGGTCCTCCGCACCCTGCGGTCCACCCCGGTGGAGACCCTGACGCCCCTCCAGGCGTTGAACCTGCTGAATGAATTGAAAGAAAAACTGTAAGGTTCTGACACAGTTTCGACATACTTTTTCGATAAACTACTGATTTACCCTCTCCGTCTTCGGGCCTGCGGCCCGAATCCACCTCCCCCAAAGGGGGAGGCAAGGAAAAACCGAAAGGAGGTGCCCCATGCCCGATATCAAAGTTCTGGACCCCCATGTCGCCGACCTGATCGCCGCCGGAGAGGTGGTGGAGCGTCCGGCCTCCGTGGCCAAGGAGCTGGTAGAGAACGCCATCGACGCCGGGGCCACCTCCGTCACCGTGGAGATCCAGCGGGGGGGCATGGCCCTGGTCCGGGTGGCCGACAACGGCTGCGGCATCCCCTGGGACCAGTGCGAGACCGCCTTCCTCCGCCACGCCACCAGCAAGCTGCGGACCCCGGAGGATCTGGCGGCCATCGGCACCCTGGGCTTCCGGGGGGAGGCTTTGGCGGCCATCTCCTCGGTCTCCCGGATGGAGCTCTTCACCCGCACCCCCCAGGAGGACCTGGGGACCGCCCTGACCATTGAGGGCGGGGTGGTCCGGTCCAAGGACCAGGCGGGCTGTCCCCTGGGTACCACCCTGGTGGTCCGGGACCTCTTTTACAACACCCCCGCCCGGCTGAAATTTATGAAGCGGGACGCCGCCGAGGGGGCCGCCGTCTTTGCCCTGGTCCAGAAGCTGGCCCTGTCCCACCCGGAGGTGTCCGTCAAGTTCATCCGGGACGGGAAGCAGGAGCTGATGACCCCCGGGGACGGCAAGCTGCAATCCGCCCTCTACGCCGTCTTTGGACGGGATATCGCGTTAGGCTTCACCCCTGTGAAGGGGGAGGGGGAGAACGTGACGGTCAGCGGCTTTGTCTCCCTGCCCGCCTGCTGCCGGGGGACCCGGGGTTACCAGCACTTTTTCGTCAACGGCCGCCAGGTGAAGTCCCGCCTGCTGATGACCGCCCTGGAAAAGGCCTATGAGAACCAGAAAATGGTGGGCAAGTTCCCCGGCTGCGTTCTCCGGCTGACCCTCCGCCCCGCCGACGTGGATGTGAACGTCCACCCGGCCAAGACCGAGGTGAAATTCCTCTCCGAGCGGAAGGTCTTTGACGGGGTTTATTACGCGGTTCTCTCCGCCCTGAACGGGGAGGAGAGGCATCCCTCCGTGACCTTTGAACCACCGGCAGCGCCGCCGCCCCCAACCCCCGCGGCGCCTGCCGCCAAGTCCCTTCCCCTCCGGGATTCCCAGGGGGCTGCCGCCCTTCTGCGGCCCATGGAGCGGCCCCGCCCGGTCCCGGTTTCGTCCCCCAAGGGGCGGTCATTTTCCACGATTTCCGCCGAAGTGTCCACAGTTTTCCCCGAAACTGTGGAAAACCCAGTGGAAAATGTGGAAAAGCATGGGGACAACGGGGAAAGCCCCCCGCCGGAGCCCATCCGGATCCCCATGCCGCCCCCGCCCCCTGTGGTGACTCCGCCGGAGCCGCAGCCGGCGCCGAAACCGGAGCCGCAGCCCCGGGAGGAGATCTCCTGGCGGCTGGCCGGGGAGGTCCTCCAGACCTACCTCGTTGTGGAGCGGGGAGAGGAGATCCTCTTCATCGACAAGCACGCCGCCCACGAGCGGATGCACTTTGACCGGATGAAGGCGGCGGGCTACCGGCCCATGGCCCAGACTCTGCTGGCCCCGGTGCTCTTCACCCCCGACCCGGAGGAGGGGGCCGTGCTGCTGGAAAACCAGGACCTGCTCAGCCGCTTCGGCTTTGCCTGCGGGGATTTCGGCGGCGGGGCCATCGCCGTCCGGGAGATCCCCGACTACTTAGACCCCGGCCAGGCCGAGGAGGCCCTGTGCGAGATCGCCGAAAAGCTGCTCTCCGGGGCCGGGGCCGACCCGGAATCCGCCCGGGACGCCGTCCTCCACACCATGGCCTGCAAGGCGGCGATAAAGGGCGGCCAGCGGAACAGCCGGGAGGAGCTGCTGGTGGTGGCCCGGGCGGTGGTTTCCGGCCAGGTGAAATACTGCCCCCACGGCCGCCCCGTAGCCATCACCATGACGAAAGCCCAGCTGGAAAAACAGTTCAAGCGGGCGTGATATTGGAAAAGGAGGCCCACTATGCCCCCGAAAATTGTCATCATCTGCGGGCCCACCGCCACGGGAAAGACCAGGCTGGGGGTGGCCCTGGCGAAAAAACTGAACGGGGAGGTCATCTCCGCCGACTCCATGCAGATCTACCGCCACATGGCCATCGGCACCGCCCGGCCCTCGGAGGAGGAGATGGAGGGCGTCCCCCACCACATGATGGCCGTGGCCGACCCCTGGGAGAACTACAGCGTGGCCCGGTACGTGGAGGAGGCCTCCGCCTGTGTGGATGACGTTCTGGCCCGGGGCAAGGTCCCTCTTCTGGTAGGGGGGACGGGGCTGTATATCGACGCCCTCTGCGCCGGCCGCACCTTCTCCGCCTTCCGGCCCGAGAGCGGCCACCGGGAACGGCTCCGGAAGATCGCCGCCCGGGGCGGCCTGCCCGACCTGTGGCGGGACCTCCGGCGCATCGACCCGGAGGCCGCCGAAAAACTCCACCCCAACGACGAAAAGCGGATCATCCGGGCCCTGGAGGTCTGGTACGAGACCGGGGAGACCATCACCGAGCACAACCGGAAGACCCAGGCTATTCCGCCCCGATACGAGGCCCTTACCATCACCCTGACCTACCGGGACCGGCAGGCCCTCTACGACCGCATCGATCAGCGGGTGGACGGAATGATGGCCCAGGGTTTGGCCCGGGAGGTCCGGGAGCTCCTGGCCATGGGGGTCCCCAGGGAGGCCACCGCCATGCAGGCCATCGGCTACAAGGAGCTCGCTGACGCCGTGGCGAACAACGGCGATCTGGCGGCGGCGGCGGAAACGGTAAAGCTCCGCTCCCGCCAATACGCCAAGCGGCAGCTCTCCTGGTTCCGCAGGAATCCGGAGGCGCACTGGATTTTTTTGGAAAACAACCCGGATTTTCCCGCCGTCGTACAGGATTCGACGAATTTTCTACGGGAGAAGGGATTACCATAGACGCATCCTAAAGATAAAGGAGTGCGTCAATATGCAGACAGCAACCGCAGTACAAACGAGAAAACGAAACTTACAGGACCTACTTCTGTCTAAACTGCGCCGCAGCCGGATGGGGGCCACCGTCTTTTTGGTGAATGGCTTCCAGATCCGGGGGGAGATCCGGGGGTTTGACGCCTTCGTGGTCGTCATCTACAGCGATGGGAAGCAGCAGATGGTGTACAAGCACGCCATCTCCACCATCGTGCCCGAGCGGCCGCTGACCTGGGAGGAGGAAGGGAGCGACTAAGGAAGCCTGAACCCATCAGCGCTTCCGCAAGGAAGGCATACGTATGAAAAAGCAGGGAGCAACATTCCAAAAAATCATCGTACCGGCCGTTATCGCGGCCATCGTGATCTATCTGATCTTTTCCGCCTGGAACGGCCTGCGGGACCCCTATTCCTTTGTCATCGTCTACGCGGACACCATGGAGGAGAGCGTGGAGGCCGAGGGCTGGGTGGTCCGCTCCGAGATGCCGGTCTCCGGCGGCGGCAGCGGGCTCATCCAGCTCAAGCGGAACGAGGGGGAGAAGGTGGCCGAAGGGGCCGCCATCGCCATGGTCTATCAGGACGAGAACTATGTGGACAACCAGGAAAAGCTGCTGCGCACCAAGTCCAACCTGGGCGCCCTCCAGTACGCCACCTACGACGGTTCCCCCTCGGGGACCTCTCTGGAGGGGCAGATGATGTCCGCCCTGAGCCAGCTGCGGACCGCCTCCTCCTCGGGGGACTACAGCAACCTGGCGGAGGAGACCGAGACCTACCGCAAGCTGGTGCTGCGGCGGGAGTTCCTGGTCTCCAGCGAGGCGGCGGAGCAGATGAACGCGGCGGCTGCGGTCCTGTACACGGACTATGAGACCCTGCTGAGCAACCAGTCCGGGACCACCGAGATCACGGCGTCCCGGTCGGGAATGTTTTCCTCCCATCTGGATGGGTACGAGACACTCCTTTCCCCCGATTCTCTGGTGGGCCTGCTCCCCGAGGGGCTGGCCGCCTTCGATCAGCTTGTCCCCAAGTCTGCCGAGGGCAGCCTGGGCAAGCTGGTCACCAACCCCGTCTGGTACTACGCCGTGAGCCTGCCCAGCCGCTTCGCCCACGCCCTCAGCCCCGGCCAGGAGGTCTCCGTCTACTTCGACGCCCTCTCCAAGGCCCTCCCCATGGAGGTGGAGAGCGTAGGCGAGATCCAGGATGACCGGGTGGTGGCGGTCCTCCGCTCCGCCCAGAACGAGCACGAGGCCGGCGACCTCCGCCGGGAGAGCTGCCGCCTGATTCTGGAGAGCGAGGAAGGCATCCTCATCCCCAAGGAGGCCCTGCGGGTCTGCGAAGGGGAGAACGGCGTCTTTGTCTCCTTCGGGTACAACGCCGTCTTCCGCCCGGTGAAGATCCTGGCGGAGAATGACGACTACTATCTGGTGAAGGCCAACCCCAAGGACGAAAATGACAAGAGAATCCTTCGGTCCGGAGACGAGGTCGTCCTCGCGTCCGCCGAACTATATGATGGAAAGGTGGTACATTGACTTATGCCAGAAACCAAGAGTTATGAGACCATAGCCGCCAACGTGGCGGCCGTACGGGAGAACATGGCCCGGGCCGCCCAGGCCGCCGGCCGGGACCCCGGCGAGATCACCTTAGTGGCCGCCACCAAGGTCCAGACCTCCGACACCATTCGCAACGCCATCCAGGCGGGGATCACCGTCTGCGGCGAGAACCGGGTCCAGGAGCTGGTGGCCCACCTGGAGGACAACGCCTACGAGGGAGCCAAGGTCCACTTCATCGGCCACCTGCAGACCAACAAGGTCAAGTTCGTGGTGGGTAAGGTGGACATGATCGAGTCCATCGACTCCCTCCGCCTCATGGACGCGGTGGAGAAGCAGGCCGCCAAGGTGGGCGTGGTCCAGGACATCCTGCTGGAAGTGAACATCGGCGACGAGGAGAGCAAGGGGGGGGCCGCCATCGACGAGATCCTGGCTCTGGCCCGCCACGCCCTGGAGTGTCCCCACCTGAATCTGCGGGGCCTCATGTGCATCCCCCCTGCCACGGCGTCCGACGAAGAAAATCGCGCCTTTTTCCGAGAAACTTATCAGCTTTTTGTTGACATGAAGGAGAAATTAGGGGATAATAACCCTAATATAGACTGCCTTTCCATGGGCATGAGCGGAGATTATCCCCTTGCGATCGAGGGTGGGTCCACGATGGTGCGTGTGGGCACTGCCCTGTTCGGCGCGCGTCCGCCATGGCATCCCCAGGGATGAGGCCTATTGCCGTGCCATTCTTTTTTACATAATTTAGGGGGTTATAAATACCATGGGATTCTTTGATGAACTCAAGCGCCTCACCCATCCCTATGAGGACGAGATGGAAGATGATTACGACGAAGAGGAAGACCTCTACGAGGACGAGGATGAAGACGACGACGTCCCGCCGCCTCCCCCGCCGGTCCGGGAGGAAGCGCCCCGCCGCCGGGAATATCAGCAGCCGCCCCAGCAGCCCCGCCAGCAGAGCGCCGGCGACAAGGTGGTGAACATCCACGCCACCACCCAGATCCAGGTGGTCCTGGTCAAGCCCAAGCGCTATGACAACGCCGCCGAGATCGCCAACCACCTGCGTGACAAGCGCACCGTGGTCCTGAACCTGGAGGACACCGACGAAAACGTGGCCCGCCGCCTGCTGGACTTCCTGTCCGGTGTGGCCTACGCCCAGGAGGGCGAGATCAAGAAGGTGGCCAAGCAGACCTTCCTGGTGACGCCCTTCAACGTCCGCTTCGAGGGCGACCTGCTGGACGAGCTGGAGAACGGTAAGATCTTTTTCTGATAAAAAGAAAAAACCATCGGGCGGTGCCCCGCCCCGACGAAATAGAAATTGACTGGGATAGGAGTGAACGAGTATGTTGACACCTCAGGAAGCGGAAGCCCATGTGTTTCCAAAAGCATCCTTCGGCGGCTATAACATGCTGCAGGTAGACACCTTCCTTGATAGCCTCATTGAAGACTACCGTACATTGTATCAGGAGAATATCTCCCTGAAAAATAAAATGAAGGTCCTGGTGGACAAGGTGGAGGAATATCGCGCCACCGAGGACGCCATGCGCCGGGCCCTGCACTCCGCCCAGAAGATGGCCGAAGAAATGGTCCGGGAGGGCGAGGCCAAAAAGCAGGCCGCCATCGAGGAGGCTGTGCTGGAGGTCAAGCGCCAGAGCGAAGCCGCCCGGGCCGAAATGGCAAAGGAGGAGGCCGCCATCCAGGCCAGGATCCAGGCCGTCCAGACCGCCCTGGCCAACGAGGAAGCCCGGCTGGAAGCCGCACGGACCTCCACCACCACCTATATTGGCAAGCTCAAGGAGCTCTACACCAGCGAGCTCCGCTACATCGGCAGCCTCTCCGAGCTCACCGCCGAGAAGGCCGCCGCCCAGGTCCAGCCTCAGCCCGAGGAGACCCCTGCGGAAGCCCCCGCCCCCGAGGCCCCCGTGGCCCAGGAGGAGCAGGCGGCTCAGCAGACCGAGGCCGCCGCAGCCGAGACCTCCGACGAACCCGCTGAGGGCGATCTGGGCGATACCCGGGTCTTCGACGAGATCCAGTTCGGCAAAGACTACGAGATCGAATAACACACACCAACCCTCGGAACCTGGCCGGCTCACCGGGCAGGTTCCTACTTTTTCTTGAACCTCCTTTTTCTTGAAAGAAAAAGGAGGCAAAAAGAACTTTCATTGCGCTTCAGACGCCGCGATTCAATCAAGTTGGGCGCACGGTGACGGGGCGTGTGAATTAGAATATACGTTGCAAATGGTGTGCTGAATAGAACACGCTGATATAAGAATACTGAATAATAGACTACACTGGAAAGACAGCAATAGAGAGAGGAATGAAACATCACTATGGCTCAGGATTATAACGCAACCATCAACCTGCCGAAGACCGACTTCCCCATGCGGGCCGGGCTGCCCAAGCGGGAGCCTGAAATGCTGGCCAACTGGAAGAAGATCGACGTCTACGGCGAGCTGCTCAAGAAAAACGAGGGCAAGCCCCGCTTCTCCCTCCACGACGGCCCTCCCTTCTCCAACGGCGCCCTCCACATGGGCCACGCCCTGAACAAGTCCCTGAAAGACTTCATCACCCGGTCCTATGCCATGCGGGGCTACTACACCCCCTATATCCCCGGCTGGGATAACCACGGCATGCCCATCGAGTCCGCCATCATCAAGCAGAACAAGCTCAACCACAAGCAGATGCCTGTGCCTGAGTTCCGTTCCGCCTGCCATGAGTTCGCCCAGCACTATGTGGACGTCCAGAGCGAGGGCTTCCAGCGGATGGGCGTCATCGGCGACTGGGCCCACCCCTACCTGACCATGAACCCCGGCTTCGAGGCCGAGGAGGTCAAGGTCTTTGGCGAGATGTACAAGAAGGGCTATATCTACAAGGGCCTGAAGCCCGTCTACTGGTGCCCCCACGACGAGACCGCCCTGGCTGAGGCCGAGATCGAGTACCAGGATGACCCCTGCACCACCGCCTTCGTCAAGTTCCCCATGAACGACGACCAGGGCAAGCTGGGCGGCCATGACAAGAGCAAGCTCTTCTTCGTCATCTGGACCACCACCATCTGGACCCTCCCCGGCAACCTGGCCATCGCCCTCCACCCCGATGAGGAGTATGTGCTGGTGAAGGCCCCCAACGGCGAGACCTACATCATGGCCCGGGCCCTCACCGAGAAGGTCATGAAGCTGGGCGGCTTTGAGGAATATGAAATTCTGGAGTCCCACCCCGGCGCCTTCTTCGAGAACATGCTGGCTGACCACCCCTTCCTGCCCAAGACCTCCCGTCTGGTGCTGGCTGACTACGTCACCATGGACTCCGGTACCGGCTGCGTCCACACCGCCCCCGGCTTCGGCGCAGACGACTACCAGACCTGCAAGCGCTACGGCATGGATATGGTGGTTCCCGTGGACGACCAGGGCCGCCACACCGACTACGCCGGTAAGTACGCCGGCCTGAAGACCGAGGCCTCCAACCCCATCATCCTGGAGGATATGAAGGCCTCCGGCATGCTCTTCGCCTCCGAAGAGATCACCCACTCCTATCCCCACTGCTGGCGCTGCAAGAAGCCCATCATCTTCCGTGCCACCCCCCAGTGGTTCTGCTCCGTGGAGTCCTTCAAGGACGACGCCTGCGACGCCTGCGAGGAGGTCCGCTGGATCCCCGGCTGGGGCCTGGACCGCATGAAGGCCATGATCCGGGAGCGCAACGACTGGTGCATCTCCCGTCAGCGCCGCTGGGGCCTGCCCATCCCCGTCTTCTACTGCAAGGACTGCGGCAAGCCCATCGTCACCGACGAGACCATCCAGCTGATCTCCGACCTCTTTGCCGCCGAGGGCTCCAACGCCTGGTTCTCCAAGGAGGCCGCCGACATCCTGCCCGCCGGCTTCACCTGCCCCCACTGCGGCAAGAGCGCCGGCTTCGACAAGGAGGAGGACACCCTGGACGGCTGGTTCGACTCCGGCTCCTCCCACCTGGCTGCCATGAAGCGGGACCAGGGCTTCTGGCCTGCTGACGTCTACATGGAGGGTCTGGACCAGTACCGCGGTTGGTTCCAGGCAGCCCTGCTCACCGCCGTGGGCTCCACCGGCGTGGCCAAGGCCCCCTTCAAGCAGTGCCTGACCCACGGCTGGACCGTGGACGGCGAGGGCAAGGCCATGCACAAGTCCCTGGGCAACGGCATGGACCCCGCCGAGATCTTCGACAAGTACGGCGCAGACCTGCTGCGCCTGTGGGCTGCTTCCGCGGACTACCACGCCGACATGCGCTGCTCTCACAAGATCTTCAAGCAGCTCTCCCAGAACTACCTGAAGTTCCGCAACACCGCCCGGTACTGCCTGGGCAACCTGGACGGCTTCGACGCCAACCACCTGGTGGCCCCCGCCGAGATGCAGGAGCTGGACCGCTGGGCCATCACCCGGCTCAACGCCCTCATCACCCGCTGCTTCCAGGCCTATGACGACTACGAGTTCAGCGTCATCACCCACGCCGTCAACGACTTCTGCGTGGTGGAGATGTCCAACTTCTACCTGGATATCATCAAGGACCGCCTGTACTGCGAGGGCAAGGACTCTCAGGAACGCCGCTCCGCCCAGACCGCCCTGTACCTGATCCTGGACACCATGGCCAAGCTTATGGCGCCCATCCTGTGCTTCACCTGCGACGAGATCTGGCTGGCTATGCCCCATGCCGAGGGCGCGGACCAGCGGAACGTGGTCTTCAACGACATGAACCAGCCCTTCGCCGAGTACGCCCTGGACGAGGCCGCCATGGCCAAGTGGGACAAGATCATCCAGGTCCGCGACGTGGTCAACGGCGCCCTGGAGGCTGCCCGCAACAGCAAGCAGATCGGCAAGAGCCTGGAGGCCAAGGTGGCCCTCACCGTGCCCGCCGAGGACGCCTTCCTGGCCGAGATGGACGGCGACGCCCTGGCTGACCTGCTCATCATCTCCCAGGTCTCCGTCACCGTGGGCGACGCCATCACCGCTGTGGTGGAGCCCGCCGCCGGCGACAAGTGCCAGCGCTGCTGGAAGGTGCTGCCCACCGTCAATGCCGAGGGCCTGTGCCCCCGCTGCGCCAAGGTCATCCAGACCCTGGTTTGATCCCAATAGACCCAGCCCCGCGGCCGGCCGTATGGCCGGCCGCGGGTTTCTGTGATGAAAGAGAGGAGGGGTTCGGTTGAGCTCCGCTGTTTCTGCCCAGGTCCGCAGCGCCGGCCTGGACACGGTAAAAACCGTGGCCATCTTCGGCACGGTGATGATCCATGCCACCGCTGTGGGTGGTTTTAACTGGGCCCTGGGCTCCCCGGCCTGGACGGCCAACCTGTTCTGGAGCACCCTGCTCCGGTGCGCGGTCCCCCTGTTTCTCATGTGCTCCGGGGCCCTGTTTCTTGCCCCCCAGCGGGAGCTGCCCCTGGGGACCCTGTGGAAAAAGTACATCCTCCGCATCCTGGTGGCCCTGGCCTTCTGGGCGGCGGCCTATCTGCTCTGGGGTCTGTACCTGGAGGGGAACCTGACCTGGGCCGGCCTGGCCCAGGCAGCCCGGGACTTTTTCAAGTTCCGCCACCGGGACCACCTGTACTACCTGGTCATCATGGTGGTGGTCTACGCCGCCCTCCCCCTCACCCGGCTCTTCACGGCCCAGGCGGGGCGGACCCTGATGACCTACGGCCTGGGGCTGTGGCTGGTGTGCGGGAGCCTCCTGCCCACCCTCTTCGCCTTCTGGCCCTTTGCCCGGATGGAGGGCTTTGTCCGGCAGTACGCCCTGCAGTTTACCTGGATGGCCATCGGCTTCGGGGTCCTGGGCTGGCTCATCCACACCCGGGGCGGCTCGTTACGGCCCAGGACCTACGCCCTGCTGTACCTGGGGGGCTTTGCCCTCACCTTCTTCGGCACCTGGATTTTGTCCCTGAGGCAGGGAGAGCTGTCATCCGTCCTCATCCAGGGGAATGCCCCAGGGGTGGTGATGGAGGCGGCGGGGCTCTTTGGCCTGTGCGCCCACCGGAACCCCGCCGGAAGGGTCCGGACCCTGACGGAGACCCTCTCCCGGTCCTCCTTCTGCACCTATCTGGTCCACCTGTTCTTCCTGGACCGGCTGGTGCTGGCGGGATATTACACCGGGACCCTGTTCCCTCTATGGGCCGCCCCGGCGGAGACCCTCTTCCTGGTCCTCTGCGGCTTTGTGACCTGGCTGATTTTGAAACGGATCCCCTGGGTCAACCGTTATCTCATCTGAATCTACAAGGAGGCGATTTCCTTGCCCATCCCCTTTTTTCTCCTGGCCGCTGTCCTGACGGTGGCGGATCAGGTGGTGAAATACCTGGTCCGTTTGAATATCCCCCTGGGCCAGCGGCTGTCCTTCCTGCCGGGGGTCATGGACCTGACCTTCGTGCAGAACACCGGCGCGGCCTTCTCCCTCCTGGAGGAGCACACCTGGCTGCTCACCCTCCTCTCTGGGGCGGCGGCGGTGGTCCTGGCCGTCCTGCTGGTCAAAAAGATCTTCTCCCACTGGTCCGGGCAGCTGGCTCTGGGCCTGCTGCTGGGCGGCGCCGTGGGCAACTTCATCGACCGGCTCCTCCTGGGCTATGTCACCGACATGTTCGCCGTCACCTTTGTGAATTTCCCTGTTTTTAACGTGGCGGATATCGGCGTGGTGGTGGGGGGCGTCCTGCTGTGCGTCCATGTGATCCTCTTTATGAAGGACGGGGACAAAAAGGAGGGCGGAGCATGCTCGTGACCCTTACCGTGGAGACCGGCGGCCAGCGGGCCGACCAGTTTCTCTCCCAGTCTCTGACCAACCTGACCCGGTCCGCTGCCCAGAAGCTCTTAGAGGGGGGCCATGTCCTCCGGGCAGGGAAGGCATTGAAGAAGAACGACCGGCTGAACCCCGGGGACCAGGTCTCCGTCCTCATCCCCGACCCCACCGAGGTGGAGATCCTCCCCCAGGACATCCCCCTGGACGTGGTCTACGAGGACGGGGACGTGATCGTGGTCAACAAGCCCGTGGGCATGGTGGTCCACCCGGCCCCCGGCCACCCCGACGGCACCCTGGTCAACGCCCTCCTCCACCACTGCGGGGACAGTCTCTCCGGCATCAACGGGGAGCTGCGGCCGGGCATCGTCCACCGCATCGACCGGGACACCAGCGGCCTTATCATCGCCGCCAAGAACGACAGTGCCCACCTGGCCCTGGCCGAGCAGCTCCAGGACCACTCCCTCTACCGGGAGTACGAGGCGGTCATCGTGGGCGGCCTGAAGGAGGACCAGGGGACCATCGACCTGCCCATCGCCCGGCACCCCACCGACCGGAAGAAGATGGCCATCAACCACTACAGCGGCCGTCACGCCGTGACCCACTGGACGGTCCTCCGCCGGTATCCGGGGTACACCCATGTCCAGTGCCGGCTGGAGACCGGACGGACCCACCAGATCCGGGTCCACCTGGCCGCCCAGGGGCATCCCGTGCTGGGGGACCCGGTGTACGGCGGCCAGCGGAAGGGGTTTCCCGAGCTGGCCGGCCAGTGCCTCCACGCCCGGCGGCTGTCCTTTGTCCACCCCCGGACAGGGGAGCGGATGACCCTGGAGGCCCCGTTGCCCGACTACTTCACCGCCACCCTGGCCCGGTGCCAGCGGTTGGAGGGACACTAAAAAAGCGCCCCCGAAGGGACGCGGAAAAGGGCCGATGTGGTCATCGGCCCCTACGAAATGGGTTGTAATGTCTCAATACCGCCGCATCAGGCCCACCACCTTGCCGAGGATCTGGGCCTGGGTGCCGTCGATGGGCTCGTACTCCGGGTTTTCCGGCAGGAGCCAGACCTCCCCGTTTTTCAGGGACAGGGTCTTTACCGTGGCCTCGTCCTCGAAGAGGGCCACCACGATCTCGCCGCTGTGGGCCTCCGGCTGCTTGTGGACGATGACCAGATCGTCCGGGAGAATGCCGGCGTTCAGCATGGACTCACCCCGAACCTTGAGGGCAAAATACTCCTCCGGGTGGGGGCCGGTCTGGAAGGGAATGTATTCCTCGATGCACTCCTCCGCCAGGATGGGGGCGCCGGCGGCCACGCTGCCCACCAGGGGGACCTGATCCCTGGAGGGACGAACCTCCTCCGTCAGGGTGATGGAGCGGGTCTTGCCGCCGTCCCACTGGATGACCCCGGCGGCCCGGAGATTGTCCAGGTGGAACTTGACTGTGGAGGGGGATTTCAGCCCCAGGCTGTCCCCGATCTCCCGCACGGTGGGGGGATAGCCGTACTCCAGGGAGAAGTCACGGATGAAGTCATAGATCTTCTGCTGTTTGGGGGTCAGGTTTCCCATGGTGTCGCCCTCCCTTGGGAACTGCGGATTCCCTTTTTTGGTTGGCTGCATTTTACCACAAATCGGCCCGAAAGTCAAACGGATGTTCTAAAAAGTCCCCTGGCGGAGACCCCGCCAGGGGACTTTTCATGAATTTTTAGCTTAGTATTGGGTGGTCCAGAGGGAGATCAGCAGCACGGGGAGGAACCACAGCAGCAGGAAGAGGGCCAGGTTCCAGGCGCACATGGAGCTGAGGGCCCCGGCGCTGGACAGGGTGGCGGTGAGGACGACGCCGATGCAGGCGCTGACATTCACGAACAGGCTGGCCAGTCTGCCCGACCGGCGGATGCGTCTGGCGCCGATGAGGGCCTCGGTCAGGGGGGGCAGACCCTCCTTGCACAGGACGGCCACCATGGCGTCGCTGTGGACCTGGTTGGGGCCGGAGAGGTTCACCCGCCGCTGGAGGTCGGGGAAGGCGATCTGGTCCGTGGGGAGCCGTCCTCCCAGGCGGAGCCGCTGGGGGGAGAGGTTGAAGTCCCGGGTCACCATCACCGGGCTCAGCTTGTGGGCGAAGAGGGCCCGCAGGGCGGGGAGGATGGCGGGGTGGAGGTTATACCGCAGCACGAACATGCCGATGAGCTCCCGGCCCGCGGCGCAGAAGACGGCGTCCTTGGCCCGGACCCCCTGGGGGAGGGCGATCCCCTGGTGGCTCATAAAGTCGCTGTTGCCCACCAGGACCTGCTGGCTCTGGATCTCGGCCACTAGGCCGTTCTCCTGCAGGATGAGCTTCTCCACCCCCAGGTAGGTCCCGTGCTCATTCCCCAGGGCCCGGTCGAAGACGAAGGTCAGGCCGGAGCCGGAGGCCCGCACCGCCGAGGCGGCGAAGGAGACCACCCGGTCCATGGACCAGTTCCCGAAGGGGCGGGCGGTCAGGAGGGTCACGGTGCCGGGGGGGTAGATGTCGTAGTCGCTGACCATGGCGGCCTTACAGCCCTTGCTGGCGGCGGCACCGGGCCAGCCGGCTAGGGCCGCGCCCAGCTTGGACAGCTTGCCGCTGAGCAGCCGCTGGGGCAGGCTGAAAACCATGGCGGCCCCCAGGGTGGAGGCGGCGGTGAAGAGGGCTGACAGGGACCAGAAGGCCAGCCTGGGCTGGTGGTGGGCCACGGTGGTGATCATGGAGAGGACGATGCAGGCCACCAGCAGCACCGGGGTCAGCCGCTGGAAGCGCCGCTCCCCATCGCTGAGGGTGCGGACCTGACTGCCAAAGCCATTGGGGGTTCCGATCCACTTGCGGAAGGCGGGCTGACTGTTCAGCACGTTGGGGTCCTGGGTGACCACATAGGGCTTGGATACCGAGGCGGCGGTGCGGCAGGTCTGATACCGGGCCGACTGGGTAAGATACCGGCCCATCAGGTGGAAGGTCAGTACCAGCCCGCAGGGGGCGAAGAAGGGGAGGGTCTCTGTCCGCAGGTGGAAAACCAGCAGGGAGAGCCCGTCGGCCAGGGTGAAGATCACCGCCAGGAGGGCCAGGGTGTCCCCGTCGGGGGCCCTGTTGGTGAGCTGGACCAGGCCGTTCTTCAGCACGTCGGCGCACAGGATGGCCACCACCACGAAGAGGGCCATGCCCACGGGCAGGAACAGCGCGCCGGGGAGGAGGTCTTTCAAGGCCTGGATGAGGCCGAAGCCGCTTTCCAGGCAGGAGAGGACCAGGAGGATGGCGGTAAGTACCCCCGCGCCCACGCACCGGCCCTTGAGAGACTTGAGTCCCTGGCCGTATTCTAAGGCCAGCTGGGCGGCGGGGGCATCCGGCGGGGCCTCCGGGGCGGGGCGGGCCTTGCGCTCCCGGCGGAGCCGGAAGGGCGGCTGGGCGGCAGCGGCGCCCCCTGTCTGAGTCCCGCCAGGGGGCGGGGTCTGACGGGCCTGTCCCGCCGCCTGCTGGGGGGGAGCAGCCTGCTGGGCGCTTGCAGCCCCTTGGGCTGGAGCCGCCTGCTGGGGGGGCGTCTCGGTTGTTTCCGTCTGAGGTTCGGCCGCCTGCTGGACGGGAGCCGCCTGCTGGGCGGTCGTGCCCTCCTCCTGAGCAGCGGTACCCTCCTGTTCCTGGGCCTCAGCGGCTTTGGGGTCGGGGGTGAAGGTGATGAGGTCGGGGCCGTCCCCCTCGGGGACCCCCGTCTGGGTGGGCGGAGCCGGTTCCGCTTTCGGTTCTGCCGCCGGTCCCGCTTCTGTCCCCTGCTGGGCTGGAGCCGCCTGCTGGGCGGGCGGCGTCTGGGGGGGAGCGGTGGCCGGCTTCGGCTGGGCCGAGGGCTTGGGGCCCTGGTTCGCCGGCAGGTAGGGCTGCACTGCGGGCTGACTGGCGGGCCGGCCGGTGGGCGGGGCAGACGGTTGCGCTGCCGGCTGGGGCGACGGGATCGTCT
>JAUNCL010000002.1:0-58619 GCA_030535235.1 Bacillota bacterium | reverse complement strand
GGGAGCCGTCTGCTTGGCGGGGGCCGTCTGCTTGGGCTCTTCCGGCGGCAGCGGGACGGCGGGAGCCGGTTCCGGCTCCGGCGGGGTGTAGTCCGCGTATTCCCACAGAATGTCCCCTAAGCTGAAATGATTGTCATCGGACATAGGAAAGCCTCACAAATTGGAATCAAAGGCGCTGGCGGACCGCTTCATAGAGAAGGATGGCGGCGGCAGCGCTGGCGTTGAGGGAGTTGATCTTCCCCTTCATGGGGATGCTTACCAGGAAGTCGCAGGTCTCGGCCACCAGGCGGCCCATGCCCTCGCCCTCGGAACCGATGACGATGGCGGCAGGCCCCTTCAGGTCGGCGTCGTAGAGGGAGGTGGTGCCGGCGGCGTCGGTGCCGAAGATCCACAGCCCCTCCTTTTTCAGGTCCTTCAGCAGGGCGGGCAGGTTGGCCACCCGGGCCACCGGCAGGTGAGAGACCGCCCCGGCGGAGGTCTTGGCCACCACGGCGGTGAGACCGGCGCTCCGGCGCTTGGGGATCACCACGCCGTGGGCCCCGGCGCACTCGGCGGTGCGGATGACCGCCCCCAGGTTGTGGGGGTCGGAGAGCTCGTCGCAGACCACGAGGAGGGGCTGTTCCCCCTTGTCCCGGGCGATCTGGAGGATGTCCTCCACGGAGACATAGGCCCGGACGGAGGCCACGGCGATGACCCCCTGGTGGGCGTGGGTGCGGCTCATCTTGTCCAGCTTGTTCTTGTCGGCGTCGGCCACCACGATGCCCTGCTTCCGGGCGGTGGAGGCGATGTGGCCCAGGGCGGTGTCCACCTCGCCCTTCATGATGAAGATCTTGTCGATGTTGGTCCCGGCCCGGAGGGCTTCGATGACCGCGTTGCGGCCCTCGATGATGCCGTCGGCGGCGGTCTCCTCCCGGAGCTGGCGGGTGGGACGGGAATCGCTGCGTTTTTCTTTCATAACACTCCAATCCTGGCCGGAACACGGCCAAAGGAAGAATTTTTTGAATATACTACGGATTATACCACGGATTCGTGTCGAGAAAAAGGGGTTTCCCCGGGAAATTGCCCGACAGCCTCAGGAGGTGGCTTTTTCCCGCTCCAGCCGGTCCAGCTTTCGGAAGTTCCGCCGCAGCATGGTCACCGACAGGACCACCGCCAGGAAGTCGGCGATGGGGCCGGCGCAGAGGACGCCGTTCAGCCCCAGGAAGAGGGGCAGGATCAGAAGCAGGGGGAGCAGCAGGAAGCCCTGCCGAGAGACCGACAGAAAGATGCCCTGCTTCACCTCGCCCACGGCGGTGAAGTAGTTCACCGACAGGGGCTGGATGCCAAAGAGGCAGACCATGAACATGAAGATCCGCAGATAGGACTCGGCGAAGTCAAAGTAGAGGGGATCCCCCGCACCGAAGATGGAGACGATCTGCCGGGGGAAGCACTGGAAGAGGACGAAGGCGCACAGGCTGAAGACCAGCCCCGCCGCCGCGCTCCGCAGGAAGGTCCCCTTCACCCGGCTGTACTGCTTCGCCCCCATGTTGAAGCTGAGAATGGGCTGGCAGCCGTGGGCCAGACCCACCGCGAAGGAGACCATGATCATGTTGACCTTGGTCACCACCCCGGCCACTGCCAGGGGGATGTCGCTGCCGTAGACCGACAGGGCGCCGTAGTGGGTGAGGGTGTTGTTCATCACCACGTTCACCAGGGTCATGACCATGTGGTTGGAGAAGCTGGCGGTGCCTAATTTCACGATGCGGGCGACGTACTGCCCGTTCAGCCCCAGGATGGACCAACGGAGGGGGAAGGCCTGGAACCTGGGGAAGTAGGCCAGGCACACCAGGAAGGAGGCCACCTGGCTGATGACCGTGGCGATGGCCGCCCCCCGGATCCCCATGCCCAGGGGATAGAGGAAGAGCCAATCCAGGAAGATGTTCAGCCCCGCCCCCAGCAGGGAGGAGGTCATGGCCACCTTGGGGCTCCGGTCGGCCCGGATGATGGGGTAGACTCCGTTGGCGAAGATGACGAAGGGCATCCCCCAGACGGTGATGGAGAGGTACTCCCGGGCGTAGGGCAGGGCGTTTTCCGTGGCCCCGCAGAGGAGAAGGAGGGGGGTCTCAAAGAGGAGGACCACCACGGTGAACACCAGCCCCAGCAAAGCGGCCAGGGTCAGGCCGGTCCCCACGAAGCCCTTGGCCTCGTCCTCCTTCCCGGCTCCCAGGGAGAGGTTGAACCCCGCCGCCATACCCACGCCCACCATCTGGGACAGGGCGATGGACAGGGACACCAGGGGGAAGACCACGTTGGTGGCGGCGTTGCCCAGCATACCCACCACCTGGCCGATGAAGATCTGGTCGGTGATGTTATAGACCGAGCCCACCAGCATGGCGATGATGGAGGGCACGGCGAACTTGAGGATCAGCGGCCCCAGCGGGGCGGTGCCCAGGGGATTGCCCCCGGGGGTCTCGGCAGGTTTCATGGGGATGTTCTCTCCTTTCAGTGTGAAACGGGGTCTGCGTCGTCCGGGCGCTGTAGAGGCACAGGGTGCACAAGGCCCCCCTTGTCAAAGGGGGGTGGCACAGCGAAGCTGTGACAGGGGGGGATTCCCGTTGACCACCAGCGTGAGCGGGAAACCGGAATCCCTCCACCGCCTGACGGCGGTCCCCCTCCCTTTCACAAGGGAGGCCATTTTGCGGCCGATTCTCTTCCTGGGGATCAGATGTCTTCCTCGATCTGCTGGAGGTCGGCCAGGGAATAGCTGTTGAGGTATTCCACGATTACCTTGTCCAGCCCCTGCCACAGGGGGAGGGCCCGGCAGTGGTTGGCCTTTTCGCAGCCCACGCCGTCCCCCTTCAGACAGGCCACCGAGGCCAGGTCCCCTTCGGCCAGACGGATGATCTCGCCGGCGGGGTAGTCGGCGGGGGGCTTGGACAGGCGGTAGCCGCCCCCCTTCCCCCGGGCGGCATCCACCAGCTCCGCCCGGCTGAGCGAGGCGAGAATGTTTTCCAGGTACTTCACGGAGATCTCCTGGCGGCGAGCGATATCCTTCAGAGGAATATAGTCGCCCGTGTTGTGGTCAGCGAGATCGAGCATCACCCGCAGAGCGTAGCGGCCTTTGGTAGAGATCATCATGTCGTTGCGTCCTTCTTTCTTTCCGTTTCTTGGGGCCAACCCCCCGGGGAGAAACCTAATATTTGATATTGATTATACCGCAAAACAGAAGAAATGGGAATGCGGCCGGGGAAAATTTCTGCGGAAAAGAGAAGAAAAAAGGGGTTGACAGAGGGGAGGGACTGCGCTATAATGCACTCGTAAAAATTGAATCGATTCGGATGAAGTAGAAGGGAGATTCTTTCGGCCCTGCCGAGAGAAACCGATGAAGCAATCCCCAGGTCGCCAGCCTCGGGAGAATCTTTCAGGTACCAGGTACCTTCTATGGACGAAACTCTGGAGAGTACCGCCCCCGGCGGTCGCCGTAGAAGTAACGCTTTCAGGTTGAGGTACAGAGGATATACAGGCACGCGATGACGCGAGAACTGCCCGTATATCTTTTTTTATTTTCTTTTTTTGTGATTCCTTCCCACCTTCCAGGGAACACTCTCTTTTTCTGCAAGAAAGGCAGCTGGAAACAGCTGTCTTTTTTGCATCCTTTTTTGCCTGTGGACCGGGGGAAAGGAGTTGCCCAACCGCCCCGCCTGTGCTACACTGAATGAAACTGTTTCGCCCATTGTAATAGGAGTGTGACCCATGCCCTTTGTCGACCTGCACTGTGATACCATCGCCTGGATCAGGCACAACCGCCGCCGGGGGAAGGAGATGGGCCTCCGGGACTCGGAGCCCATGCACATCAACCTGAAAAAGCTGCAAACGAGCGGCTACCTCCTGCAAAACTTCGCCCTGTTTGTAAACCTGGCGGAGGAGCCCGACCCCTGGGGGGCGGTCCTCACCCTGGCGGAGCTGTACACCAGCGAGGTGGAGAAAAACCGGGACCTGGTGACCCCCTGCCGGACCTTTGCCGACCTGGAACAGGCCCGGGCGCAGGGAAAGCTCGCCGCTGTCCTCACCGTGGAGGAGGGGGGCGTGTGCAAGGGAGATTTGAATAACCTCCGCACCCTCCACCGCCTGGGGGTGCGGATGCTCACCCTCACCTGGAACCACGAGAACGAGCTGGGCTTCCCCAACGGCCAGTCCGGCGGCCTGAAGGAGAAGGGGGCGGAATTTTTGGCGGAGATGGAAGCCCTGGGGATGGTCCCCGACGTGTCCCACCTGAACGAGGAGGGCTTTTGGGACGTGTGCCGTTTGGTCCAAAAGCCCTTCGCCGCCAGTCATTCCAGCGCCCGGACCCTGTGGCCCCACCGCCGGAACCTCACCGACGAGCAGATCAAGGCCGTGGCCGACCGGGGCGGCGTGGTGGGCGTGAATTTTTATTCCGACTTCCTGGCCGACAGCGAGACCACCCGCACCGCCGATATCGTCCGCCACATGAAGCACATGGTGGACGTGGGGGGCCTGGAGGTGGTGGCCCTGGGCAGCGACTTCGACGGCATCACCTGCCCCCTGGAAATGGTGGATGCCGCCGGCATGGGCCAGCTGATCCGGGCTATGGAACACGCCGGCTTCACCCAGCGGGAGATCGACAAAATCTGCTGGGAAAACGTCTGGCGGTTTTATAGAGAAACCCTGTGAATCCGTCCCTATCCCCCCTGCATGTTGTAGGGGCGCTTCACGAAGCGCCCGAGCAGCGTGACAGAACTCTGATCCGGTGGCGGGCGATTCTTGAATCGCCCCTACGAAATGGGTCGGAGCATGCACCGCGTTGAAATATTTTTGTCCAATTTTTCATTATGAGGAGGAACATCCATGTCCTATCCCTATTCCCCCCTCTTCCAGCCCCTGAAGCTGGGGAAAAACCTCACCATCAAAAACCGCTTCTGCGTGGGTCCCCTGACCCTGCCCTCCCTCCACGGCCCCTTCGGGGAATTCTCCGCCGACGGCCTGGCCTACTTTGAGGCGCGGGCCAAGGGGGGCTTCGGCCTCCTCTTCACCGGGGCCTTCCACCCCGACGTGCTGGTGGACCCGGTCCACCCCCTGGACAGCAAGCAGCCTATGAAGTCCCCCAAGGCCTTCATGCGCTCCTCCGTGGAGCTGCTGGAACGGCTGGATGCCTACGGGGCCAAGATGATCCCCCAGGTGTCCATGGGCTACGGACGCAACGCCGTGGGCTGCTACGGCCCCTCGGAGATCCCCTACTATCACGACCCCTCCGTCACCACCCCCGCCCTGACCCGTGACCAGATTCGCCAGAAGATCGACCAGATGATCGCCACCGCCGCCTTTCTGAAACAATGCGGCTTTCCCGGCATTGAGGTCCACGCCATGCACTGGGGCTACCTGCTGGACCAGTTCGCCCTGACCTTCATGAACCACCGCACCGACGAGTACGGCGGGGAGCTGGAGAACCGCCTGCGCTGCGCCCGGGAGATCCTGGACGGGGTCAAGGCGGCCTGCGGCTCCGACTTCGTGGTGTCCATGCGTCTGGCCTTAAAGACCTATATCAAGGATTACAACACCCCCTCCCTCCACGGCGAGGAGGAGGTGGGCCGCACCCTGGAGGAGGGCCTGACCATCTGCAAGAAGCTGGAGGAATACGGCTACGACTGTCTCAGCGTGGACTTTGGCCAGTACGACTCCTTCTACTACGCCGCCCCGCCCTGCTACATGGAAAAGGGCCGCATCCTCGACCTGGCCGCCCAGGCCAAGGCGGCGGTGAACATCCCCATCCTCTGCGGCGGCCGCATGAACGACCCCGAGCTGGCGGCGGAGGCCGTCCGGGCCGGGAAGATCGACGGGGTGGTCCTGGGCCGGCCCTCCCTGGCCGACCCGGCCTATCCCCAGAAGGTGGAAATGGGCCGGCCCGAGGACATCCGCCCCTGCATCGGCTGCAACCAGGGCTGCATCGGCGCCCTGAAGCTGGGCCGCCGGGCGGGCTGCGCCGTGAACGCCGAAGCCGCCCGGGAGGCTACCTTCGGCCTGACCCCTGCCCTGCAAAAGAAGAACGTCCTGGTGGTGGGCGGCGGCGTGGCCGGGATGGAGGCCGCCCGTGTGGCCGCCCTCCGGGGACATGCTGTTACCCTCTGCGAGGGGACCGACCGGCTGGGCGGCTCCCTGATCCCCGCCGGAGCCCACGATTTCAAGGCCGACCTGCGGGACCTGAACGGCTGGTATCAGCGGCAGCTGAGCAAGTCAGGCGTCACCGTGGAGCTGAACACCCGGCTGGACGCCGCCGCCATCCTGGCCCGGAAGCCCGACGCGGTGGTTCTGGCCCAGGGTGCGGTGCCGGTGATTCCCAAGATTCCGGGTGTGGACAGCCCCAAGGTAGTGGACTGCGTCACCGCCCTGACCGCCAACCCCCAGGTGGGGGACAAGGTGGTGGTCCTGGGCGGCGGCCTGGTGGGCTGCGAGACCGCTGTGGGCTATGCCCAGGCGGGCAAGACCGTCACCCTGGTGGAGGCCCTGCCCGACATCCTCTCCGCCGGACTTCCCGTCCCCGAGAGCAACGAGCAGATGCTCCGGGACCTGCTGGCCGAGGGCAAGGTGGCCATCAAAACTGCCTGCCGCCTGTCTGCCGTCACCGAGAACGGCGTGATCCTCTCCACCCCCGACGGGGAAGAAACCCTGGAAGCCGACACGGTGGTCCTGGCCGTGGGCTTCACCCCCCGGGACTCCCTGGTCGGCGACCTGCTGGGAGCCGGTCTGGAGGTCTACCCCGTAGGCGACGGGGTCAAGGTGGGCAGTGTCATGACCGCCGTGGCCTCCGGCTACACCGTGGGCCGGAAGATTTAATTTGCCGCCTATCACGGAGAGCCAAGGCGGCTTAAGATACAATCAACCTCGTAGGGGCCGATGACCACATCGGCCCTTACGGCGTGGGTTTCTCCAAAATTTCGCCGTTCCCGCCTTGACAACACCCCTTTCCCCTCGTATAATGAGAAAAAATGATAGAGGCGCGGCGTTCATCAGTACCTTCCAGCTCCGGCAGGAAGACCGGGAAGGGAAAGGGGCCGCCGCCGAAGGGTCCGGACGGGTGCCTGTCCGCCGGACGCCTGGGCCGTCAGAGAAGATCTGCCGGACTGCCATTTTTTCGCAAATGGAGCGCTATCATGGTGCAGGGGGATGTCCCCTGTCTGCGTTTGCCATGAGTCCGCCCGGATTCGTGGCTCTTTTGCTGTTCGTTCAAAAATTTTTAATGAAAAGAGGAAACCAACCATGAAGAAGATTCTTGCCCTGACCCTGGCACTGGTCCTGTCTCTGGGCCTGTGCGCCTGCGGCGGTTCCACCTCTGGGGAACCTGCCCCCGAGGAAACCCCCGATAACCAGACTGAAACCGTGGAGATCCCCCCTGTTGAGGACCTGACCGGCGTGGACACCAGCGCCATCCCCGGCGTGGAAGACGGCGTGCTCACCGTCGGTATGGAGTGCGCTTACGCACCCTACAACTGGACTCAGACCGACGACTCCAACGGCGCTGTGCCTATCGTGAACAACCCCGGTTCCTATGCCAACGGCTATGACGTGATGATTGCCCAGCGCATCTGCGATACCTACGGCTGGGAGCTGGAGATCCAGTCCATTGGCTGGGAGGGTCTGATCCCCGCCCTGCAGGCCGGCACCATCGATGCCGTCATTGCCGGTCAGTCCATGACCGCCGAGCGTATGGAGCAGGTCGACATGGCCGGCCCCTACTTCTATGCCTCCATCGTCTGCGTCACCAAGGCTGACAGCGAGCAGGCTGCCGCCAAGGGCATCAGCGAGCTCACCGGCACCTGCACCGCCCAGACCGGCACCATCTGGTATGACTCCTGCCTGCCCCAGATCGCCGGCGCTGAGATCATGCCCGAGTCTGAGACCGCACCCGCTATGATTATGGCTGTGGCCTCCGGCACCGTGGACTTCATCTGCACCGACATGCCCACCGCTCTGGGCGCTTGCGCCACCTATAGCGACCTGACCATTCTGGACTTCACCGGCACCGAAGATGACTTCACCGTGGACGAGGGCGAGATCAACATCGGTATCTCCGTGCTCAAGGGCAACACCGAACTGAAGGATGCCATTGACACTGTGATGGCTCCCCTGAACGCCGACATTTTCAACGCTCTGATGAACCAGGCCATTGCAATCCAGCCCACCATCTGATCTGGCACAGTCAGAAATCAAAAGTCCCCATTATCCGGCCCTGAGACCAGGGCCGGATAATGTCGATTTCAGAGAAAGGAACCCCTTACCCAATGGATAAGTTATTTGCATTGGGCTACGATATCTCCCGCCTGTGGGAGAACTATTGGCCCAACTATTTGACCGGTATCCGCAACACCCTCATCGTAGCCGTGGTCGCTACCCTGGTGGGCTGTATCATCGGCCTGGTGTGCGGCATTCTCAACACCATCCCTTACACCAAAAACGACTCCCTGGGAAAGCGGTTTATTTTAAAGCTGATCCGGGTGGTCGTGCGGGTCTATGTGGAGGTCTTCCGCGGCACCCCCATGATCCTCCAGGCCGTGTTCATCTACTTCGGCCTGCCCTATTTCACCAGCGGCTCCGTGGCATTTAAAGGAAACACGGGCATTTGGATTGCCTCCCTCATCGTAGTTTCCATCAATACCGGCGCCTACATGGCTGAGTCCGTCCGGGGCGGTATCATCTCCATTGACCCCGGCCAGACCGAGGGGGCCAAGGCCATCGGCATGACCCACGTGCAGACCATGTACAACGTGATCCTGCCCCAGGCCTTCCGCAACATCATCCCCCAGATCGGCAACAACTTCATCATCAACATCAAGGACACCTCCGTGATGTTCGTCATCGGCTTCATCGAGTTCTTCGCCGTCCACCGGAACATCGTGGGCGTGAACCTGATGTACTTCCCCTCCGCCGTCATTGAAATGATCGGCTATCTGTGCCTGACACTGACCGCCTCCTTCCTCCTGCGGCTGCTGGAGAAGAAGATGGACGGCTCCAACAGCTACGAGCTGGCCCAGGTGGACGCCCTGACCATGACCGCCGGCAACTACAACCACCCCGGCCGGGGCACGCCCTTTGACGAGCGCAACCCCGAGGCCGTGAAGAGTATGCTCCGGGAGGAGCTGCGCCGGCAGGCCGAGCGGGACGAGGCCAAGCGCCAGGGTGAACGGGCGGAGACCCGCCGCCAGAACGCCGCCGGCGACCACGACCAGAGAGGAGAGTAAGCCATGAAAGAGATCTTACAGGTCAACCACCTCTCCAAGGCCTTTGGCAATCACCAGGTCCTGAAGGACATCGACTTCACCGTGAGCAAGGGGGATGTGACCTCCATCATCGGGGCCTCCGGCTCCGGCAAGTCCACCCTCCTGCGGTGCATCAACCTCCTGGAGATCCCCACCAGCGGGGAGATCCACTTCCAGGGGGAGAACATCCTCTCCCGGAAGGGCGGGGCGGCGGCCTACCGGTCCAAGGTGGGCATGGTCTTCCAGTCCTTCAACCTGTTCAACAACATGACCGTGCTGGAAAACTGCATCGTGGGCCAGACCAAGGTGCTGAAGAGGCCCCGGAAGGAAGCCGAGGAGAAGGCCATGAAGTACCTGACCAAGGTGGGCATGGCCCCCTACATCAACGCCCGGCCCCGGCAGCTCTCCGGCGGCCAGAAGCAGCGTGTGGCCATCGCCCGGGCCCTGGCCATGGACCCGGAGGTCCTGCTCTTTGACGAGCCCACCTCCGCCCTGGACCCGGAAATGGTGGGCGAGGTTCTGTCCGTCATGCGGGACCTGGCCGCCGACGGCCTGACCATGCTGGTGGTCACCCACGAGATGGCCTTCGCCCGGGACGTGTCCAACCACGTGGTCTTCATGCGGGACGGCGTCATCTGGGAGGAGGGCGCCCCCGAGCAGATCTTCACCGATCCCCAGCGGGACGAGACCCGCGAGTTCCTCTCCCGCTTTATGGAGCGGTAAAACCGGATATGACAACACCACCCCCGCCCTGCACATGCAGGGCGGGGGTGGTGTTGTCATATCCGGGTGGTTATATGTTTTTATGGTATGCTTCCCCTGTAGGGGCCGATGACCACATCGGCCCCTCGGGCCGGGGGCAAGCTGCGTTTCAGGGGCGATCACTCACTCACATAGCGCATGAGGATGGTGGCCACCTGGGCGCGGGTGGCGGTGCCCTGGGGGGCCAGGGTGTTGTCCCCCATACCGGTGATCAGGCCCTCGGCGATGGCCCAGTTCATGGCGGTGCGGGCAAAGTCGCTGACCTGATTTCCGTCGGTGAAGTCGGTTAGGTTGTCCCCCTCCACCACGATCTCGTCAAAGCGCTCGTAGTCGGCGAAGCGGTAGAAGAAGGTAGCCAGCTGCTCCCGGGTCAGGGGCTGGTCGGGGGAGAAGTGGAGGGTGTCTGTGCCCTTGGTGATGTTCTCCTCATAGGCCCAGGCCACGGCGTCGGCGTACCAGGCGTTGTCATCCACATCCAGGAAGACGGGGGGCGCGGAAACCTCCGGCTGGCCGGCCATGCGGTACAGGACGGTGACCATCATGGCCCGGGTCAGGTTATCGTTGGGATAGAAGGCCCCGTCAGAGCCCTGCATCAGCCCGCTGCGGGTCACGAAGATCACGGGGTTGATGAACCAGTCGCTGGCCTTCACATCGCGGTAGGAGATGGTGGCGATGCGGCCCTGGGCCTGGCCGTAGTCGGACTCGGCGACTACGCCCTTCAGCTGGGAGGTGATGTAGTCAATGACTACCTCGTCCAGGGGGAGGCCCAGGTCGTAGCCGACGGGGGAATCGGTGAAGGAGTAGTAACTGTCTCCTCCGGCCCCCAGGTAGTCGTTGGTGACGATGGTGTAGGTCTCCTTGGGGTCAAAGAGCTGGCCGCCCACGGTGTGGATGGTCACCCGGTTGATGGCGTCGGGCTTCTGGTAGGTGGAGCTGGGGTAGTTCTCCTGGGCGGAGAAGGGAGCGCCGGTGTTGAGGGTGAAGGTGATGCCGGAGACCTGGGGGAAGGCGCCGGTGGGGTCGGGGGTGCAGTAGGTGGAGGCCTCCAGGGCTTCCAGCAGATCCGCGCCGGTGACCTTCACCATGTACAGGGTGTTGCCGAAGGGGAGCACAGTCTGGATGTCCCGCCTGGTGATCTCCCCGGCGAGGATGGTGGCCCGGATGCCGCCGCCGTTGAGGATGGCCCCGTCGATGGGCTCACCCAGCAGGTTGGCCTGCCAGACCATGGCGTCGGCGATGAGGTCCCCCAGGTTGGTCTCCCCGGTGCGGACCTGCAGGGTCTCCCCCTGGAGGGTCACCTGGGTGGTGGCGAAGGGTACGCCGTACTGGGCGTCGATCTCCGCCTGGATGCCGGCGGCCCACTGGGCGGTGGCGGCGTCGGGGGTGAAGCCCTCCTGGGTCTGGAGCTGGGCGGTGTCCAGGTTGAGGGCCTCCATGGTCCCGTCGGGGGCGATCTCCACCACGCCGATGTTCTTCAGCTTGGAGCCGGTGGAGGTGAGGAGGGCGCCGTTCACGGTGGCGCTCTCATTGGTGACGGACTGGACATCTGCCAGGGTGGAGTGGGAGTGGCCGTCGATGAAGAGGTCGATGCCGTCCACGTGCTCCAGCAGGTCGATGGAGCGGTTGGGGGCGGAGCCGGGGTCGATGCCCAGGTGGCCCAGGCAGACGATGACGTCGCAGCCCTCGGCTTTCAGCAGCTCCACCTGGGCCTGGGCGCAGTCGTACATCTCCTGGCCGCCCAGGAAGGTCAGCCCCTGGATCTTGGCGGGGTGGGCCTTGGTGGCGGTCTCGGGGGTGGCCAAGCCGAAGAAGCCCACCTTGACGCCGGCAGGGGTGGTGCAGATCCGGTTGGGGGTAAAGGCCGGGTTGCTGTCATATAAGACGTTGGCGGCCAGGAAGCCCGGCCAGGCCTGGTTCTGCAGGTCCTTCAGGTTGTCGAAGCCGTAGTCGAACTCGTGGTTGCCCGGAACGGCCAGGTCATACCGGGCCAGGTTCATCAGGTCGATGGCGTTTTTGCCCTGGGAGAGACTCACGGCGGGGTCCCCCTGACTGAAATCGCCGACATCCACCAGATAAACGCTGGCCCCTGCGGCGGTGTATTGTTCCTTCAAGGCTGTCACCGAGGCGTAGCCGTCGATGGCGCCGTGGACGTCGTTGGTGTGCAGAATGACGGTGTAGCCCGTCAGGTCCTTCTCGCTCTCCACAGCCCCCGCCGGGACGGCCAGGGCCAGCACCATGATTAGGGTGAGGAAGAGGGAGAGGAATTTGTTCCATGCTTTCATGTCGCATCCTCCTTTGTTTGTGGTCTCGGGTTTAGATTTCTCGAGCAATCGTATTATACTTCATTTTTCCCAGGAGGAACACCCAAAAATTCTTACGATATGGCAACAAAAAAGGACCTGCCGGTTACAGGTCCTTTCTGGTAAGCTTATCCCTCCGGGTTGCTGAAGAAGAAGCCGTACTTGTCGTACTGGTACTCCAGGGCCTCGCTGAACCGTTCGGCCAGGTACAGGTGCCGGGAGAAGGTCTGGCGGGGGTCGATGCTCAGCTTGTGCATGTGGTAGGTGGGCACCCGGATGCTCCGCCACACCCCGTCCTCGTCGGGCTTGTGACCGGCGATGAGGGCGTCGGTGGGGGGGAAGTAGAGGGCTTTCATCACATAGTTCCCCTGGCTGTCCTTGCCGTAGCCCACGATGGCGGCATAGTCGAAGTCCACTACGTCAAACTGGTTGACCTCGGTCTCGTCGAACTCGGCCTTCATCATGGGGAAGAAGAAGAGACGGATGACTACGGTCTGGTTCTTCAGGTGGGTGTACTTCTTGTCCGCGGGGACGGCGCTCTCAGCGAAAGGGACCCCATCGAAGCGCTCGAATCTGGCGTGGATCCGGGGCAGGCCCTTCTCGTCGGGGTCGGCCAGGGTGAAGGACACCTGATAGTTGGAGTGGAAGTGGGTGTAGCGGTTGAGGGTCTCCACCGCCTGCTGGGCCAGGGCCAGACGGTGGGCGTTGTTGTTCAGATCCATAATGCGTTCTCCTTTATCGTATTTATCGCAAGGATACTAATTTGTATGGTAAGGGGACATTGGCCATGGAAGGGATGTCACCGTTTCTTAAGTACCTAATATTATACAGGAGACTGGCCGGATGCGCAATGGCAAAAGGCGGTCACTTGCCCACGCAGAACCGCTGGAAGATGCGGTGGGTGATGTCCTCCCGGACGGTGGTGCCGGTGACCTCCCCCAGGGCCTCCAGGGCGCTCTCCACATCGGAGAGGAGGAGATCCGGGGGCATCCCCAGGTCCAGGCCGTCGGCGGCCCGGCGGAGGTCCTCGGCGGCCCGCTTCACCGCCTCGGCCTGACGGGCGTTGGTCAGCAGGGCCTCCCCCTGACTCTCGGCACCCGTGGGGAAGAGGGCGGCCACCAGGGGGCCCAGGGCCTCCAGCCCGGCCTGGTGTTTGGCGCTGACCGGACACAGGTGGGGGAAGTCCCGGCGGAGGGACTCTACGTCCAGCACCTGGTCCAGGTCGGACTTGTTCACGATGCAGATGCAGGCGGGGGCCTCCTTGGCCAGAGCCATGGCCTCCCGGTCCTCCGGGGTGAGCTCCGTGCCGCCGTCCAGCACCAGTAGGACCAGCCGGGCCTCTTCGGCGGCGGCCCGGCTCCGGGCCACCCCCAGCCGCTCGGCCTCATCCCCGGTCTCCCGGAGGCCCGCTGTGTCGGTGAGGTTCAGCAGGACGCCCCCCACGCTGGCCCGGGCCTCGATGGTGTCCCGGGTGGTGCCGGGGACCTGGGTGACGATGGCCCGGTCATAGCCCACCAGGGCGTTGAGCAGGGAGGACTTGCCCACGTTGGGCCGGCCTAAGATGGCGGTGGGGACCCCGGTGGTGAGCTGACGGCCCCGGTCGTAGGTGGCCAGCAGGGCGTCGGTCCCTTTCAGGGCGGTGTCCAGGGCCGAGCGGATGGTCTCTGCCCGGAAGGGGTCGATGTCCTCGTCGGGGTAGTCCAGCACGGCGTGGAAGTGGGCGGACAGGTCCACCAGCCCATCGTAGATGGCGGCGATTTTTCGGGACAGGGACCCCTCCAGCCTGCCGGCGGCCTGCCGGGCGGCGGCGGGGGTCTCCGCATGGATGAGGTCGATGACGGCCTCGGCCTGGGTGAGGTCCAGCTTGCCGTTGAGGAAGGCCCGCCGGGTGAACTCCCCGGCCAGGGCCTGCCGGGCCCCGTGGGCGAAGAGGGCCTCCAGGGCCAGGGAGAGGACCATGGGGGAGCCGTGGCCCTGGAGCTCGGCGGTCTCCTCGCCGGTGTAGCTGTGGGGGGCGCGGCTGACGAAGGCCAGGCCGTTGTCGATGACCCGGCCCTCCTTGTCCAGGATGGCCCCGTACAGGAGCTTCCGGTCCGGGGCGTCGATGAGAGAAATCCTGCCTGCGGGGCGGAAGACCTGGGCAGCGGTCCGGGCCGCGCCGGGTCCTGACAGGCGCAGGATGCCCACGCCACCCGCTCCGGGAGCGGTGGCCACGGCGGCGATGAGGTCAGACATGGGGGTTCCTCCTTTTGGGGGGTCAAAATTTGGCAAATCCACCGGGAAAAATGGGGTTGACAGAGCCTTTCGTCATATCCACATGGGGTTTTCCCCAGTGTGGAAAAGTCGGTGGAAAATGTGCAAAACCTTTGGGAATGTTCACTTTGCATGGATTACTGCATTGTGGTTTTCCCCACTTTCCACGGATTTGTCCCCGTTTTTGGACATGGCAGAACGCACAAAAGGGAAAAACCATTGTAAAATCGACGAAAAGTTGCCAGGTGTAGACAAAAGGTGCCTGCTATCCCGTTTGTTGGACCCGGCGGGTAATGGCCCGGGCGGCCCGGACCCCGGAGGCCCCGGCCTGGGCCAGACCCCGGGTGATGCCCGCCCCGTCGCCCACGGCGAAGAAGTTCTCCATGGGGGTCTCCAGATCGCCGGAGAGCTGGAGACGGGCGGAGTAGAATTTCACCTCGGCCCCGTAGAGGAGGGTGTCGTAGTTGGCGGTGCCGGGGGCCAGCTTGTCCAGGGCGTAGAGCATCTCGATGATGTCATCCAGCTGCCGCTTGGGGAGGGAGAGGGACAGGTCCCCGGGGACGGCGGCGGTGAGGGTGGGCCGGGTGGTGGACTTGCTCAGCCGGTGGGGGTTGGTGCGCATCCCCCGGACCAGGTCGCCAAACCGCTGGACCAGGACGCCCCCGGCCAGCATGTTGGACAGGGCGGCGATGTGCTTGCCGTAGCGGTAGGGCTCGTCGAAGGGCTCGGTGAACCGGTTGGACACCAGCAGGGCAAAGTTGGTGTTCTCGCTGCGGAGCTTGGGGTCGGCGTAGCTGTGGCCGTTGACGGTGATGATTCCCTCCACGTTCTCCGCCACCACATGGCCGTAGGGGTTCATGCAGAAGGTGCGGACCTGATCCCCGTAGGCCTTGGTGCGGTAGTGGAGCTTGGACTCGTAGACTACATCGGTGATGTGCTCAAAGACCAGGGCGGGGAGCTCCACCCGGACGCCGATGTCGATCTGGTTGTTCAGCAGGGGCAGCCCCAGGGCCCGGCACTGGCCGGCGAACCACTCGGCCCCGGAGCGACCCGGGGCGGCGATGAGGTATTTGGACAAAAACTGGTCCCCGCCGGCGGTCTCTAACAGATACCCGCCCCGGGCCTGCCGGATGTCGGTGACGGCGGTGTTGAACCGAAAGGTGAGCTTGTCCCGGAGGGACTCGTAGATGTTGGTGAGGATGCGCAGGTTGTTCTCGGTGCCCAGGTGCTTCACCCGGGCCTGGAGGAGGTGGAGGTCGTGCTCCAGGGCCTTCTTGCGCAACGCCCGGGCGGCGGGGGTGTCGGTGGAAAAGACCTCCCTGGTGGCCCCGTGGGCGGTGTTGATCTCGTCCACATAGTCGATGAGCTCCATGACCTCGGCCTCGGGCATGAAGTCGGTGAGCCAGCCGCCGAAGGCGGTGGTGAAGTTGTATTTTCCGTCGGAGAAGGCTCCCGCGCCGCCGAAGCCGCACATGGTGTGGCAGACCCTGCACTGGGCGCAGGCCTTCACCCGGCCGTGGACAATGGGGCAGCTGCGGTGGTAGATGTCCTGGCCCTGGTCCAGAATGAGGACCTTCATGCCGGGGTTCCGGCGGACCAGCTCATACCCGGCGAAGATGCCGGCCTCCCCACAGCCCAGAATGGCGGTGTCATAGGTGTAAAGCATGGGGTTCCCTCCCTTGGTTTGTTACGGTAGTATTATACCACTGATCCGGAAAGAAATTTTGCAAAAAATGAAAAATTTTGAAAGAAAACAGGTTCCTGGCAGGATAGATAAAGGGAAAGGACCTTTCAGAAGGGAGGGCTACCCATGAAGAAAGACCAAAGAGACTGGGTCCACCAGGCGTATGACCGGTACGCCCCGGACCTGTACCGCCTGGCCCGCCACCGGTTGGGAGACCCGGACTTGGCCTATGACATGGTCCAGGAGGTCTTCCTGGTTCTGGTGGACCGGGCGCCTCAAGTAAGGGAACACCCCAACCTGATGGCCTGGCTGGTCACCACATTAAACCACAAGCTGCTCCACGAGTTCGACCGACAGGAGGCCAAGCGGCAGAGAGAGGCCCCGGACGCGGAGCTCTCCTGGCTTCCGGATCACCGGGATCCCAAGGCCCACTCCCTGGACGAAATTCTCCCCAAGGAGCTGATCCAGCAGGACCGAACCGTCCTGAAGCTGGTCTACGAGGAGGGCCTGACCTACCGGGAGGCCGCCAGGCGGCTGAACATCCCCCCTGCCACCTGCGGCACCTGGCTCCACCGGGCCAGACAGCGGTGCAGGAAGTATTTAACGAAGGAGGTCTGACCTATGAACGAAAGACGAGAAGACCTGCTGGCTCTGCTGGATGCCCCCGACGCCGCCCCGGAGGACCTGGGGCCGGTCCTGGACGCTCTGGATGCGCTGGACGGCCCCAGCCCTTTTGATACCCGGGCAGGTTGGGCCAACCTGATGGCCAGAGGGGCGAAAAAGAACCCCAGAAAACGGTGGGGGAACGTTCCTCTGGCGGCCGTCATCGCCCTGGTGTGTCTGGTGACCACTGCCGCGGCGGTTACGGCCTTTGGCCTGCATGACGGGCTTGCCCGCTATTTCGGCGTTGGCGACGGACAGAGCCCTTTGCTGGAAAACGCTGTGGACGTCCCGGAGTGCTCGGTGACGGAAAACGGGGTGACAATATCCGTTTTGCAGACTGTGGCGGACCAGTACGGAATCTACATGCTGTATGAGATCGTCGTGCCGGACGGCATCACGCTGCCGGAGGGGGTCGTCTGGTCCCTCGGGTGGCTCACACCGACCTTGGAAGCAAATCCGACCGGCGTCCAAGGGGGCCTGGGCAGACAGGAGATTTTGGAACAGGACCCCCATCGAATGCTGATCCTGAGCACCTTTCTGCCTTCCGACCCCATTGAGAAAGGCCCGGTTTCCTTTGTGCTGCCAACCTTGGGATACTGGGAGGACCAGAAGGACGTGGTGCTGGCGGAGGGCCCGTGGACATTGGAATGGGAGCTGACCAAGGTGGAGCCGGGAATCACCTTAACCCCGGAGGCCCCCATCGTTCTGGACGGCTGGACTCCCGTTGTGACGGAGCTCACCATCTCCCCCTTCTCCCTGCACATCTACTCGGACAACGCATCCCTCCCCGACGTTCCCATGGCTTTGGTCTTCCAGGACGGGACCAGGCAGGCAATCGACCCCTTTGACTACAACCATGTCAGCCAGGGCGCCTATCTGGCCGAGGAATCCACCGGACAGCAGAAATACGAGTTCTACTGCCGCTTCTACCACGTGATCGACCCCTCCCAGGTCACCGCCGTGGTCATCGGGGAAACCGAGATCCCATTTCCATGAAAGCAACGGTCCAGCCGGGGACGAAATTCCGTCCCCGGCTGGACCGTTAGGTTTCTTCATCCAGTTTAAATAAAAGAGCAGCGTAGTTGCGGCGGCCATAGAGAACACGATGAACAATAACAGCATGTTCATCTGCCCGATAGAAGGCCAGGTACTGGCCGCAGACCAGGATCCGTTCTCCCTGTAACCGGAGGGATTCCCGGTCCAGCACAGGTCCCAGCTTGGGGAAGCTGGACAACCGGCGCAGTTCCTTGGTGATGGCCGCCAGGGTGCTTTTGGCCGCCGTGGGATTTTGCAGACGGCGGGCAATATAGTCCTTGATCTCTTCCAGGTCCCGCTTGGCCTGGGCGGTGAGGATGACCTTACCCATGGGGCTCCCCGGTCACACCCAGGGCGGCTTCCACGTCTTCCAGGGAGAAGAGGGGCTCCTCTTTCTCTGACTGAAGGCCTCGGTCCAGTTCCTCCAGGAGACGGTTCATGGCGCGCATCCGCTCGTACTCCCGGTACTCCTCGATGTCCAGAACCGCGTAGCGGCCATAGCCATTCTTGGTGAGGAACACCGGCTGGCCGATGGCCACGTCCCGCAGGACCTCTCCGTAGTTTCTCAGGTCAGAGACCGGCTTGATATTCGGCATGGCGGCACCTCCTTTTCCCTTAGTATAGCAGATTGTTCGTAAAATGCAACGATGGATATAACGAAAAATCTTTACACTCTGGGGAACGCGGGTCACCCCGCGTACTCTTCCACCGTCACCCCGGTGTAGTAGTGCTGCAAAATCTCGGTGTAGGTGCTGCCGTCAGCCGCCATGGCGTTGGCCCCGTACTGGCTCATGCCTACCCCGTGGCCGAAGCCGGTGACCTGGAAGGTGACGGAGTCCGCCGTGGTTTCCACGGTGAAGGCCGCCGACCGCAGGCCGAAGATCTGCCGGGCCTGGGCGCCGGTGACGGAGACCCCGCCGATGACGATGGTCCCCACGCTGCCGCCGTTGGTGAGGGTGGTCTCCCCGAACCAGTTGGCCGGCTCCCCCTCCAGCACCGCCTCGGGCTGGGCGGCTAAGTAAGTATCCTTGAATTCCTGGGCGGTGAAGGTGACCTGGCTGTGGAAGTTGGGGACCTCCTCCCCCTCGGGGGAGTCCACGCTCTGTAAGTAAGGCACGCTGTTCCCCCACACCGCCACGGCGTCCTGGGTGGCGGCGCCGGAGGAGGAGTGGAAGACGGCGGAGATGAGCTGGCCGTCGTAGAGGACGACCTCGTTGTTGGTCTCGGCCACCGCCTGGGTGATCTTATCCGTGTAAACCGCCGCGTTCTCCCCCCAGTTGGCCTGGGCTTTTTCCCGGGAGATCCAGGCCTGGCAGCAGGCGTAGTTGGTGCACAGGTCGGCCTCCGGGTGGTTGACGGCGTTGCCCGCCTTGTGGAGGGAGTAGGTCCGGGCGGCCACCGCCTGGGCCTTCAGGGCCTCCTCCTCAAAGGAGGCGGGCATCTCGGCGGCCACCACCCCCCACAGGTATTCGTTCAGATCCATGGTCTGGACCTGTCCGTCCACGAGGATGTTCAGGGTCCGGCCGCTGTCCGGCAGGGTCAGGGGCTGGGAGGATCCTTCCGTCTGGGTCTTTTGGTCATGGCGGATGCCCAGGGGGATGAGAAAGAGGACCAGGGCCAGCAGCAGGGCCACGCCGACAACTTTTTTCATAGGGTACCCCCTCCTTCCGGGGTGGTTATGGGTTGGGGGGCAGGTCCAGATAGACCGTGCCATTTTCTGGGGTTTCTCCCCGCAGGGCAAAGAGCTCCTCCACCGTGACAAAATAGTACCCCCGGGCCAGGAGGGCGTCCACAGTCTGGAGGGCGGCCTCCACCGAGGTGTCGTAAATGTCATGCATGAGGATGATGGACCCGTCCTCCACCTGGTCCAGGCAGACCTGGAGGATGCGGGCGGGGTTTTTGTCCTTCCAGTCTTCGGTGTCCACCGACCAGCAGATGATGGGGGCCTCCACCCAGGTCTTCAGGTTGTCGTCCACGAAGCCGTAGGGGGGCCGGACCATGAAGTCCGTGGGGCCGAGGATGGCGGTCAGGGTCTCCCGGCAGGGATCCAGCTGGTTCCGGATGGTCGCCCGGCTGCACCCCTTTAGCTGAACGTGGTCCCAGGTGTGGAGGCCGATCTGGTGGCCCTGGGCGGCCATGCGCTCCACGGTGGCCTGCCGGGCTTCGATCTGGCTGCCGATGAGGAAAAAGGTGGCCTTCACCCCCCGCTCCGCCAGGCCATCCAGGAGGGTCTCGGTGGTTTTGTACCAGGGGCCGTCGTCAAAGGTCAGGGCCACATAGCCCCCGTTTTTTTGGGCGGAGACCGGTTGGGCCTCCTCCCGGGTGGGGAGGAGAAGGGCGGCCAGGGTCAGCAGAAAGGCGATCCCCCACAGGGTCCACAGGATGTTCTTTTTTCGGGCTGCCATGGCGGTTCCTCCTTGCTTCCACAGGCTGTTTCCAGTATACCCGGAAGAGGCGAGAGCTTTCCCGGCAGTTCTTTACAAAAAAAGAAGCCGGGGCAGCGCCGGCGGGGAGGAACACGGCATGGTATGCCTGAGGATAGTATATCGTCTTTCGCCGGGGGCTGTCAAGGGCTCCGCCCAAGGAACCGCTCGCCGAAGAACCCGGAAAAAATACCCGGTTCGGAAAAATCGCCTGCCGTCTTGTAAAAACATCAGGATTCCGCTACAATATAACGTTAGGACAGGATTTGCTTATTTGAGAGAAAAGGAGACACGTTCTATGGCCAGAGAGAAAATCGTCCTGGGGTCCCAGGCCGTCTATGACGCCCGGACCCTGGGCAAACCCAGAATGCTGATCCTGGGGCTGCAGCACATGTTTGCCATGTTCGGGGCCACGGTGCTGGTGCCCATCATCGTCAGCAACAGCTACGGTCTGCCCCTGAGCGTCCAGACCACCCTCTTTTTCGCCGGCATAGGGACCCTGATGTTCCACGCCTGCACCAGGCTGAAGGTCCCTGCTTTCCTGGGCTCCTCCTTCGCCTTTCTGGGGGGCTTCCAGGCGGTGAGCAAGCTGGACACCGGCATCTACGCCGACATGACCGGGGCAGAAAAGCTCCCCTACGCCACCGGCGGCATCGTGGCGGCCGGCCTGCTGTATCTGGTGGTGGCCCTGCTGTTCAAGGTGGTGGGGCCGGAGAAGGTCATGCGCTTCTTCCCGCCCATCGTCACCGGCCCCATGATTATCCTTATCGGCCTTTCCCTGGCGGGGACCGCCGTGACCAACGCCTCCGCCTGCTGGCCCCTGGCCCTTCTGGCCATCGCCGTCATCGTGGTGGCCAACATCTGGGGCAAGGGCATGATGAAGATCATCCCCATCCTGCTGGGGGTGGCCATCCCCTATGTGGTGGCTCTGGCCCTGGGCATGGTGGACCTCTCCGCCGCCGGGCAGGATGCCGTGGTGGGTCTGCCCCCCTTCCAGGTGGCAAAATTTGATATCACCGCCATTCTGGTGATGGCCCCCATCGCCATTGCCTCCATGATGGAGCACATCGGCGACATGTCGGCCATCTCCGCCACCTGCGGCACCAACTTTATCGCCAACCCGGGCCTCCACCGGACCCTGCTGGGGGACGGCGTAGCCACCGCCCTGGCGGGCCTCTTCGGCGGCCCCGCCAACACCACCTATGGGGAGAACACCGGCGTGCTGGCCCTGTCCCGGGTCTATGACCCCCGGGTGGTCCGGCTGGCCGCTCTGTACGCGGTGATCCTCTCCTTCAGCCCCAAGTTCGCCACCATCATCAACACCATCCCCACCGCCATCATCGGCGGGGTGTCCTTCATCCTCTACGGTATGATCTCCGCCGTGGGGGTGCGGAACATCGTGGAGCACCAGGTGGACCTGACCCAGAGCCGGAACCTCATCGTGGCGGCGGTGATGTTCGTCTGCGGCCTGGGTTTCACCGACGGGATCACCTTCACCGTGGGCGGGGCCACCATCACCCTCACCGCCCTGGCCATCGCCGCCCTGGCGGGGGTCATCCTCAACGCCATCCTCCCCAACCGGGAGGAGGCCACCCAGGAGGAACAGCAGGTCCGGGAGATCCTCCGCAACGAGGAGTCCCAGGAGTCCTGATGCACGAACCTGTGTTTTGCCGGATCTCGACCCATATTGTAGGGGCCGATGACCACATCGGCCCAGGCGGAACGGGCATGCCCGTTCCCTACATACGAAAACAACGAACGCCTTTTGCCCGAAGCAGAAGGCGTTCGTTGTTTCTGTGGGGCGGCAATCAACCCATCCGGGGGAAGGTGAGGCTGGCCTTGAACAGGTCCCCGTCGATGGCCAGGTCGAAGGTCCCGTTTTGCAGCTGGGTCAGGCTCCGGGCGATGGACAGCCCCAGGCCGCTGCCCTCGGTGTGGCGGGAATCGTCCCCCCGGACGAACCGCTCCAGCAGTTCGTCGGCAGAAATATTTAAGGGGTTGGCCGAGATGTTCCGGAAGGTAATGGTCACCTGGGTCTCGGTGGCCTGACAGGTCAGGTAGACCCGGGTCCCCGGCAGGGCGTATTTGTAGATGTTGCTCAGCAGGTTTTCAAAGACCCGCCACAGCAGACGGCCGTCGGCGGAGATGGCTGGGTTGTCCTGGGCCGGGGTCAGCAGGAGCTGGAGGTTTTTGCTCTGGAGCTTCTCCTGGTACTCCCCGGAGCTCTGGGTCAGCAGGACGTTCACATCGGTCCGCTGGAAGTTCACCGGCATGGTTCCCGCGGAGGCCTTGGCGGCCTCCACCAGGTCCTCGGTGAGCTTTTTCAGCTTGCCGGCCTGACGGTCCAGGACCTCTAAATACTCTTTCGCCTCGTCGGTGGGCATCTCCTGCTTTTTCAGGAGGTCCACATAGTTGACGATGGAGGTCAGGGGGGTCTTGATGTCGTGGGAGACGTTGGTAATCAGCTCGGTCTTCATCCGTTCCGACTTGATCTGGTCCTCCACGGCGGCCTGGATGGCGGTGCGCATGCTGTTCAGGTGCTCGCCGTGGGTGTAAAAGGCCCCCGGGAGATTTTGCAGGTCCACCTGATAGTTCAGGTTTCCGGCGGCCAGCTCTCGGGCCCCGTCCTCTAACTTCCGCATGGCCAGGACAATATACGCAATCCCGGCGGCCTCCACACATTTCAGGAGGACCCAGAGGACGGCTTGGCCGTTCCCGTAGGATATCGCATCCCCGAAAATGACCCAGATCTCCAGCAAAGCAGAGACCAGGAAGAGCATACCGGCCTGCCAGATCAGGGGAAGTTTCTCAAGGAAAGCGGAGCCGCTCCGGCGGATGGCCTGGGCCGCCCGGCGGCACCGGTCAACGATCCAGTGGCCCGGCTTGCCCAGCTTCCACAGGAACAGGTTGGACCCCAGGACCTTCGCCTTGAGGCGGCGGACCAGGGAGAGATACCAGACCAGCAGCAGGGCGATGCAGGCGGCCAGCAGGGGGATCGCCAGAATGGGGATGCTGTTTCTTCCCACGTTCTGGTCCAGAATCCAAAGGGTAAACACCCCCAGAACCAGACTGGCGACGATCAGAACGTCTGAGAACACCGCCCGATCCAGCCAGCCCAGGGCGATCTCGTCCGTGTCCTTCCGGCGGCCGGCGGCCCAGGTCAGGTAGATCAGGGACAGCGCCCCCAGGCAGGCCCCCGCCGTCAGAGCGGCCAGATACAGGTCCTTATCCGACCATAGGGTGGCCGCCCGGCACATCTCCCGGTACACAGAGCTGTTGCCCACGTTTCTCAGGTCCGAGCGGAGAAAGCCGGTGAAGGTGAGGTTTTCCTCGTAGTAGCCCTCCTGATAGGTGGCGGTCAGGCGATACTGGCCATCGCCCCAGTCGCTCAGCTCGATGGATGCGTCGGGGTGTTCCAGTTCAATTTTCGTTTTGGCGTCATGCCGGGCCTGGAGACTGTTGTAGGTCTCGTCTATGGTCACTTCTTCGCCGGCCTGGCCGACCGAAATAATATCACTGTACCGGGCCCGGTAGTCCCCCAGCTCCTCACTGGCCGCCAGGGTCTTGCCGGTCTTGTCCTTGATGGTGTAGAAGAAGTTGGGATCTGGCAGCAAGGGCTCGATTTCGGACTGATAGCCCAACTCCTGGGACTCGTAGTTCACATACACATTGTGCACGAGATTATGCAAAAGAGTTTGTTCCACGTTGTCCATCAGGAGGTTGTATCCGTTGTCCTGATAGGCCCCCCGGGAGGCGAGCCACTGGACGGAGCCGAAGCTCACCGCCGCGGTGGTCAGGGAGACCACGCAGAGCACGCCGGCGATGGCCTTGAGCCAGGGTTTGGTTTGCAGGGTTTTCATGGGGTGCCTCCTTCCATTTTGTACCCCTGGCCCCAGACCACCTTGATGTACCGGGGTTCCGAGGGGTTGTACTCCAGCTTTTCCCGTAAATGGCGGATGTGGACGGCCACGGCGTTCTCCGCGCCGAAGGGGTCCTCCCCCCACACCGCCCGGTAGATGCGCTTGGGGGAGAAGACGGTGCCGGGGTTCTGCATGAGCAGTTTTAATATTTCATACTCCCGGGGGGTCAGGGCCACCGGGTCCCCGTCCAGGGAGACCTCCTTGGTCCGGTCGTCCAGGGCGATGCCCCCGAGCTGGAGGGCGGTGGGCTTCACGGTGCCGCCCCCCAGGTGGAGATACCGGCGGAGCTGGGACTTCACCCGGGCCAGCACCTCCACGGGGTTGAAGGGCTTTGTGATGTAGTCGTCGGCCCCCACGTTCAGGCCGAGAATCTTGTCCGTGTCCTCGCTCTTGGCGGTGAGGAGGATCACGGGGACGTTGGACTTCTCCCGTAACCGGGTCATGGCGGTGATGCCGTCCATGTTGGGCATCATGATATCCAGCAGGACCAGATGAATGTCCTCCTTCTCCATCACCGCCAGGGCCTCCTTCCCGTCGTAGGCCGGGAAGACCTGATAACCGCTGGTGGTGAGATAGATGGTCAGGGCGGAGACGATGTCCCGCTCGTCGTCGCACACGAGGATGTTGTACATGGCGGCACCTCCTTGAGTCTCTTTCTGCCTTCATGATACCGTAGATGGGATTAAGAAACAATGCCGGGAATGATTAAGATTTTCTTAAGAGGGCCTTAAAGCCTCCCTCTGATGAGGGAGCCAGGAGGAGGGACGCAGAACGCCCCCGGCCGCATTGGGCCGGGGGCGTCCTGCTCTATGCACATTTGGAGGAGGTGAGAGATATCGAATGCAATTCGGTCTGGGGCTTGCCCTCCCGCCGGGAGGGCTGTTTCGACCGATGGGGATTGTTATTGGTTACCGAACCACCAGCTGGTCGCCCGCGCAGTCCACCACCATGGTGGAGCCGGGCAGGACCTCGTCGGCGATCATCTTCCGGCCCACGATGGTCTCCACCGTGTGCTGGAGGAACCGGCGCAGGGGCCGCGCGCCGTAGAGGGGGTCGTAGCCGTTGTCGATGACGTAGGTTTTGGCGGCGGGGGTCAGCTCCACCTTGAGCTGTTTGTCCTCCAGCCGCTTGTTCAGACCGGCCAGCATCAGATCCACGATGGAGGTGATGTTCTCCTTGGTCAGCGGCTTGTAGCATACCACTTCGTCCAGACGGTTCAGGAACTCGGGCCGGAAGGACTTTTTCAGCAGGAGGTCCACCTGGGCCTTGGCCTCGTCGGAGATGGTTCCGTTGGCGTCCATGCCCTCCAGCAGGTACTGGGAGCCCAGGTTGGAGGTGAGGATGAGGATGGTGTTCTTGAAGTCCACTGTCCGGCCCTGGCTGTCGGTGATGCGGCCGTCGTCCAGGACCTGCAGGAGGATGTTGAACACGTCGGGGTGGGCCTTCTCCACCTCGTCAAAGAGGACCACGGAGTAGGGCTTTCTGCGGACGGCCTCGGTGAGCTGACCGCCCTCCTCATAGCCCACGTAGCCGGGAGGGGCGCCGATGAGCCGGGACACGGAGAACTTCTCCATATATTCGCTCATGTCGATGCGGACCAGGTTCTTTTCCGAGTCAAAGAGGGCCTCGGCCAGGGTCTTGGCCAGCTCGGTCTTGCCCACGCCGGTGGGGCCTAAGAAGAGGAAGGAGCCGATGGGCTTATCCGGGTCGGCGATGCCGGCGCGGCTGCGGAGGATGGCCTCGGACACCAGCCGGACGGCCTCGTCCTGGCCCACCACCCGCTCATGGAGAATGTCCTCCAGGTGGAGGAGTTTTTCCCGCTCGCCTTCCATCAGCCGGGACACGGGGATGCCGGTCCACCGCTGGATGATCCGGGCGATCTCCTCCTCGGTGACCTTGTCCCGCAGGAGGGTCCGGGCCTTGCTGTCGTTGGCGATGCGCTCCTCTTCCTCCAGGGCCTTTTTCAGGGCGGGGATCTTGCCGTACTGGAGCTCGGCGGCCTTGTTCAGGTCGTACTCCCGCTGGGCTTTTTCCAGCTCGGCGTTGGCGGCCTCCAGGTCGGCCCGGAGCTGCTGGACCTTGCCGATGGCGTCCTTTTCGTTGTCCCACTGGGCCTTCTTGGCCTTGAACTCCTCCCGCATGTCGGAGAGTTCCTTCTGGATCTCTGCCAGATGCTCCTGGGACAGGGCGTCGGTCTCTTTTTTCAGGGCGGCCTCTTCAATTTCGTGCTGGATGATCTTTCGCTGGATCACGTCCAGCTCGGTGGGCATGGAGTCGATCTCTGTGCGGATGAGGGCGCAGGCCTCGTCCACCAGGTCGATGGCCTTGTCGGGGAGGAACCGGTCGGTGATGTACCGGTTGGACAGGGTGGCGGCGGCGATAATCGCGCCGTCCTGGATCTTGACCCCGTGGAAGACCTCATACCGCTCCTTCAGACCACGGAGGATGGCGATGGTGTCCTCCACCGTGGGCTCGTTGACCATGACGGGCTGGAAGCGGCGCTCCAGGGCGGCGTCCTTCTCGATGTACTGGCGGTACTCGTTCAGGGTGGTGGCGCCGATGCAGTGGAGCTCGCCCCGGGCCAGCATGGGCTTCAAGAGGTTGCCGGCGTCCATGGCCCCCTCGGTCTTCCCGGCCCCCACGATGGTGTGGAGCTCGTCGATGAAGAGGATAATTTTACCCTCGGATTTTTTCACTTCGTTGAGGACGGCCTTTAACCGCTCCTCAAATTCGCCCCGGTATTTTGCGCCGGCCACCAGGGAGCCCATGTCCAGGGCGAAGATGGTCTTGTCCCGCAGGGAGGCGGGCACGTCCCCCTTGACGATGCGCTGGGCCAGGCCCTCGGCGATGGCGGTCTTGCCCACGCCGGGCTCGCCGATGAGGACGGGGTTGTTCTTGGACTTCCGGGAGAGGATGCGGATGACGTTGCGGATCTCGTCGTCCCGGCCGATGACCGGGTCCAGCTTGTTGGCTCTGGCCCGCTCCACCAGGTCGGAGCCGTACTTTTTCAGGGCGTCGTAGGTCTCCTCCGGGTTGTCCGAGGTCACCCGCTGGTTGCCCCGCACCGAGGTCAGGGCCTGGAGGGCTCCCTCCCGGGTGATGCGGTAGTCGGAGAAGAGCTTGGACAGCTCCCGACCGGCGGTGTCCAGCAGGGCTAGGAAGAGGTGCTCCACGGAGATGAACTCGTCCTTCATCTCATCGGCGGTCTTTTCGGCCCGGTTCAGGGCCTTGTCGGTGTCGGTGGAGATGTAGACCTTCCCGGCCTCCCGGCCCCCGGAGGACACCCGGGGCTGCCGCTCCAGCAGGTCCTTGACGGCGGCGTTCAGGGAGGGGAGGGTCACGCCCATGCCGGAGAGAAGCTGGGGGATGAGGCCCGCCTCGTCAGCCAGCAGAGCGGCCAGCAGGTGAACCTGCTCGATCTGGGGGTTTCCGTATTCCATCGCCAGGGCCTGGGCGTTGCGAATGGCCTCGGCGGATTTCTGGGTGAGTTTTTCAGCGTTCATAGGTCAGGCCTCCTTTTAAGGTAAGTGTCCTTACAGCAAAGGGCACCGGTCGGTTCCGGTGCCTTTGCGTAAGGGGTGCAATCGAGAGAAGTGTAAAGAGAGAGGAGAGAATAAAAAGAGAGGAGTGTAAAGAAAAGAGCAAATCAAATGGGGGCTGCACCCACGAAGTTTGTTTAATGAATTGCGATCTGGCGGCTGGCGGGAACCACGGGGGCCTGCTTGGGCAGGGTCAGGGCCAGGATGCCGTTGTTGTAGGCGGCGGTGATGCCGTTTTCGTCGATGCCGGTGACGTCGAAGGTCCGGGTGAAGGTACCGATGCGCCGCTCCCGGCGGATATAGGTGCCGTTCTCGTCCTTCTGTTCCTCGGACTCCTTGTGCTGGGCCTGGATGGTCAGGATGTTGTCCTTCAGGTCCAGGTGGATGTCCTCCTTGTCAAAGCCGGGCAGCTCCGCCTCCAGCAGGAACTTGTCGCCCTGGTCCCGGATGTCAGCCCGGAAGGTGGGGGTGCCGGTGTTGGAGGGGTTGAAGAAGTTGTCGAAGAAGTCGAACATGTTGTCGTCTCTGCGGGAAAAAGGAATCATACCAAACATCATACATATCTCCTTTGATTGAAGTGATTTATCGTCTACCGTCTGAGACGGTGGATTTGCAGTCGATTGAGTGGAGTGCTTATGTTTGCTCCGCCATCTCCTGTTTACAGGTCATATCATACGGGAAGATTGTGAATAAAGCGTGCTAAAAATGTGTCCAAATTGTAAACGTTAGCACTCCTTTTGAGAGAGTGCTAAAAACAAGGGAGGGGGATTGAGTTGTCGTTCCATAATTTTTATGCTATAATACCAGCCAGAATCCAACCCCAACGAACTGGAGGTCAAAGAATATGGCAAGATTATCCCAACGCATGGTGGCCCTGGGGACCGCCCGGTCCGAGATCCGGGAGGCCTTCGCCTTTGCCCAGGCCCGGGCCGCCGTGGTCGGTCCCGAAAATGTGGACGACTTCTCCATCGGCAACCCCAGCGTCCCCGCCCCTCCCTCTGTGGGTGAGACCATCCACCGGCTGGTGGAGGAGATCGACCCGGTGGCCCTCCACGGCTACACCCCCGCCCAGGGCGCGCCCGATGTGCGCCAGGCCCTGGCCGAGGATTTGAACCGCCGTTTTGGCACATCCTATGACAAGGACTGCCTCTACCTCACCGTGGGGGCGGCGGCCTCCCTGTGCTGCTGCCTGTCGGCCATGGGCTGTGAGGGGGACGAGTTCATCACCTTCGCCCCCTACTTCCCCGAGTACAAGGTCTTTGTGGAGAGCGCCGGCGGCAAGCTCATCGCCGTCCCCGCCGACATCGAGGATTTTCAAATCGACTTTGCCGCCTTTGAGCAGGCCCTGAGCCCCAATACCAAGGCGGTCATCATCAACACCCCCAACAACCCCACCGGGGTGGTCTACTCCCGGGAAACCGTGGAGAAGCTGGGCCGGATGCTGGAGGATAAGTCCAGGGAGTACGGCCACACCATCTATCTGATCTCCGACGAGCCTTATCGGGAGATCAGCTACGCCGAGGAACCCCTGCCCTGGGTCCCCTCCTATTATTCCAACACCCTGATCTGTTATTCCTATAGTAAGTCCCTGTCCCTGCCCGGCCAGAGGATCGGCTACGTGCTGGTTCCCCGGACGGTGGAGGACTTCGACCTGGTCTACGCCGCCATCGCCGGGGCGGGCCGCGCCCTGGGCTATGTGTGCGCCCCCGCCCTCTTCCAGCAGGTGGCCGCCCGGTGCGCCGGTCAGACCGCCGATATCTCCATTTATAAGAAGAACCGGGACGTCCTCCTGAACGCGCTGCGGGAGATGGGCTACACCTGCGCCCAGCCCGACGGGGCCTTCTACCTCTTCCCCCGGACCCCGGAGCCTGACGCCAAGGCCTTTTGCGAGAAGGCGAAGGAATACGACCTGGTGCTGGTCCCCGGCGACAGCTTCGGCTGCCCCGGCCACGTGCGGATCTCCTACTGCGTCCCCACGGAGCAGATCCTCCGGGCCCTGCCCAAGTTCCGGAAGCTGGCAGACGATTACGGCCTGTAAAAACAAAAAGCCTCCCCTGCAAGGGGAGGCCAAGGGGGGGCATACGATCCACCCCATCGTAGGGGCGCTTCACGAAGCGCCCGAAACGCAGCACGGGCGATTCATGAATCGCCCCTACAAAACAGGTGGGTGGTGGACCAACGCCAATGCCTCCCCTCACAGGGGAGCCGGAATTCGATTTATTTCAGCACCAATTCCACCGGGCAGTGGTCGCTGCCGAAGATTTCCGGGTGGATTTTGGCGTCCTCCACCCGATCCATGAGCCGGTTGGACACGATGAAGTAGTCGATGCGCCACCCGGCGTTCTTGGCCCGGGCCTGGAACCGGTAGCTCCACCAGGAATAGGCCCCCTCTAAGTCGGGGTAGAGCGCCCGGAAGGTGTCGGAAAACCCGGCGGCCAGCAGCTCGGTCATCTTCCCCCGCTCTTCGTCGGTAAAGCCCGCGTTGCGGCGGTTGGTCTTGGGGTTTTTCAGGTCGATCTCCTGGTGGGCCACGTTCAGATCCCCGCAGAGGATCACCGGCTTGACCTGGTCCAGCTTTTGTAAGTACGCCCGGAAGTCATCCTCCCAGGTCATGCGGTAGTCCAGCCGCTTCAGCTCGTTCTGGGAATTGGGGGTGTAGCAGCAGACCAGATAGAAGTCCGGGTACTCGGCGGTGATGACCCGGCCCTCATGGTCGTGGTCCTCAATGCCCAGACCGTAGGTGACGGACAGGGGTTCCTCCTTGGTGAACACGGCTACCCCGGAGTACCCCTTCTTCTCGGCGCTGTTCCAGAACTGGTGGTAGCCGGGCAGCTCCACCTCGTCGGCCTGCCCGGCGTGGTGCTGGAGCTTGGTCTCCTGGAGGCAGAAGATATCCGCGTCCAGGGCCTGGAAGGAGTCCATAAAGTCCTTTTTCAGGCAGGCCCGCAGGCCGTTGACATTCCAGGAAATGAGTTTCATAGACGACGCCTCCTTGTGTGAAATGGAACGCGCCGGCGGAGAGGGATTCCCTCTTTCCGCCGGCGCGATTTGATTTGTGGGGAAATTACTTCGCTTCGTGGGAGAGGATCTTGTCGGCCACGGGGGTCAGGTAGCTGCCCTCCAGCTCCTCCACGGCGCCCTTGTCCATGGCCTCGGCCATGGCGGGGTCCATGGGGATCTGGGCCAGGATCTCCACGCCCAGGTCGCCGGCCACCTGCTCCAGGTTGGACTTGCCGAAGATATAGTGCTTCTCGCCGCACTTATCGCACTGGAAGTAGCTGTAGTTCTCCACCACGCCCAGGATGGGCTTCTTCATCATGTCGGCCATACGGACGGCCTTGGTGACGATGAGGGAGACCAGGTCCTGGGGAGAGGTGACCACCACGATGCCGTCCACGGGGATGGACTGGTAGACGGTCAGGGGCACGTCGCCGGTTCCGGGGGGCATGTCGATGAACAGGTAGTCCAGCTCACCCCAGTTCACGTCGCTCCAGAACTGCTTGACCACGCCGCCCACCAGGCTGCCGCGCCACACCACGGGGTCGGCGGGGTTTTCCAGCAGCAGGTTCAGGGACATGACCTTGATGCCGCTGAGGGTCAGCTCGGGCAGGATGGACTCGCCGTCGCTGACGGCACGGGTGTTCAGACCGAAGGCCTTGGGGATGGAGGGGCCGGTGATGTCGGCGTCCATGATGCCGACCCGATAGCCCTTCTTGGCCATGGCCACGGCCAGGTTGGCGGTGACGGAGGACTTGCCCACGCCGCCCTTGCCAGACATCACGGCGTAGACGTGCTTGATGGTGGAATATTTGTTCAGAGGTGCGATGAGGTCCTTCTCATCGACGGTGGAGCAGCTGGAGCCACAGGTGCTGCAGTCATGGGTACATGCTTCAGACATGTTGCAAAAACTTCCTTTCGTTCAATAGATGATAACGGGCGTCAGCCCAGGGGGTTACTTATAGTCATAGCTTCCGCCGCCGATGAACTCCCGGATGAGGGAGTCGGCGGGGACCAGGGCGGGGTCGATGTCCAGGAAGTGCTGGAAGGCTTCGCACAGATCCAGCAGTTCTCTCCGCCGGACGTTCTCCTGGGGAACGGCTTCCATGAGGGGGGAGGCGTAGTGCTTGATGACCGAGACCTCATAGGGCAGGGAGGAGTCAAACATGTAGTTGGCCCGGTGCTTGTAGGGGGAGATGTAGAGCTTTTCGCCCCGGCGGACGTTGGCCCACATGTCCATGGTCTCGCCCACGCTGGTCCCCCGGAAGTTGTAGTCCCGGACGGCCCGGCGGGACAGGCGCATCCAGGTCCCCTTGAACCGGAGGTCCTGGCCCTCCAGCACATCGGACCGGGCAGAGATGTAAATACAGGCGGCCTGGGGGAACCGGCCGGCGCAGTCGTCGTTGAGAGCGTGGATGCCCTCGAAGATGGCCACCTCGTTTTTCCCCAGCCGCAGGGGGGTGCCCAGGCTGTCGTTGCGCATCTGGCGGGCGAACTCAAACTTGGGGACCAGGATGGTCTCCCCCTTGGAGAGTCTGGCAAAATGGGTGTTCAGCAGGTCCATGTCCATGCACAGGGGGGACTCAAAGTCCAGCATACCGTCAGCGGTCCGGGGAGCGGTCTTGGGGTCCAGGGTCTTGAAGTAGTTGTCCATGGAGATGGTGTGGGTGAGAACGCCCCGCTTTTCCAGCTCCTCCTCGATCTTCATGGCGGTGGTGGTCTTGCCGGAGCCGGAGGGACCGGAGAGCAGGACAATGGGGCTGAGCTTCAGATTGTTCAGGATCACGTCGGCGGCAGCGCTGACCTTCTGGGCGTACTGGGCGTCGGATTCCTCCAGAAAGCCCTTTACGTCTTCGTTGATGCGGCGGTTGATCTCTTGGAGCTGATAAGCCATGATAATGCCTCCTTTCAGGCGGGTCAAGGACATAGGTCACAGATCAGGGGGTGAAGAAGGATTTCTTTTCCTCCAGAATCCGGGGGATGTCGCGAATGTACTCCTGGGGGTACTTGGGGTTGGCCATGCGGCGGACGGTTCCCTCCCCCACGGTCTTGGTGACCCCTCCGGCCCCCAGGGAGAGGACGGTGTGAAGCTCCTCCATCATGCAGATATTATACACATTTTCATAGCCCGGCTTGCACCAGCCTACGTTTTCAAAGGAGCCGGACATGAATTTCTGCCGGTACAGGTAGTAGGGCAGGTAACCGGCCCCCCGGAGGGTCTCCCAGGCGAAGGCCAGCATTTGGGCCACCTCCTCCCCGGTGGGGAGGACGGCCTCCTCCTGGCGGAGCCGGGCGCCCCGCTTGAGGGCCAGGGTGTGGACGGTGATGTTTTCCGGGTCCAGGGCGATGACCTGATGCAGGGTGTCCTGAAAGCCGGAGAGGGTGTCGGCGGGCAGCCCGGCGATGAGGTCCATGTTCACGGCCCCCACCCCGGTCTCCCGGGCCAGCTCGTAGGCCCTTAAGATATCCTCTGCCCGGTGGCTGCGGCCGATGGCCTCCAGCACCGTGTCGGACATGGTCTGGGGATTCACCGAGATCCGGTTGCCGCCGCCGTCCCGGATGGCGAGGAGCTTTTCCCGGGTGATGGTGTCCGGCCGGCCGGCCTCCACGGTGAACTCCGTGCCGGGTTTTAAGTCAAAGGCCCGGTGGATGCCCTCCAGCAGCCGGCGGAGCTGGTCGGCCTCCAGGGTGGTGGGGGTGCCGCCGCCGATGTAGACCGAGCGGACGGTTTTTCCCGCCGCCCGGACGGCTTCTCCGGCGGCGTCGATCTCCCGGAGCAGGCAGTCCAGATACCCAGGGATGAGCCGGTTGGCCGAGCCGGAGGAGGAGATGAAGGAGCAGTAGGCGCAGCGGGTGGGGCAGAAGGGGATCCCGGCGTAGAGGGAGATCTCCTGGGGCTGCAGGGACTGCTTCAGGGCATAGCTGGCCCGGGCGCAGTCCATGGCCAGCCGCCGCCGTTCCGGGGAGACCCGGTAGCGGTCCCGGAGCATGGCCTCGGCCTGCCGGGGGGTGGCCCCCTCCTCCATGGCCTTGGTGGGCAGCTTCACCGGGCGGACCCCGGAGAGCATCCCCCAGGGGGGCTCCGTGCCCAGGCAGTCAATGGCGGCCAGATAGAAGGCCCGCTGGAGGGTCCTTCGGGTGAGCCGGGTGGCGGTCACGGGGTCGTCGTCAGGCAGCTCCGCCGTTCTCACCCGGCACCGGCGGGAGAAGGTCTTGCCCTCCCGCCGCAGCAGGGCCGAGGCGGTGGCCCACTGAGGGCCCCGGGAGAAGGCCAGCTCCAGCTCGTTGTCCCCGCCGGGGGCCTCCTCCGGGTAGAGGGGCCGCTCCTGGGGGAAGAGGGTGAGCAGGGTCTGCTCCACGGCGTACTTCTCGTTGTGGCCGGAGAAGAAAAGCTTCATCGCAGGGCCTGCAGGACGAAGGGATTGCCGGCCCGCTCGGCGTCCAGGGTGGTGAGCCGGTCATGGCCGGGGCAGACCCGCGGGTTGCCCTTCAGCTGGGCCAGGCGCTTCAGGGACATCAGGATCTGGCTCACCGAGCCGCCCACGAAGTCGGTGCGGCCGCAGGAGCCGGCAAAGAGGGTATCCCCGGCGAAGAGGATATCCCCCACCAGATAGCACACGGAGCCGGGGGAGTGGCCGGGGGTGTGGAGGACCTGGATGGCGTGGCCGGAGAAGTCGATGACATCTCCCTCCCCCACGGTCTTGATGTTGGAGACGGGGCCCAGGAGCATATACTGGTCCCCCTGACCCTCCCAGTTGACCTCCTGCTTGTGGACGTACACGGGGATGTCGGGCCACTTGGCCAGCAGGCCGGGGACGCCCAGAACGTGGTCAAAGTGGCCGTGGGTGATGAGGATCATGGTCAGGGAAAGGCCGTCCTTGCGAAGCTCCCGGTCGATGCCGTTGGCGTTGTCGCCGGGGTCGATGACGGCGCAGGCCTTGGAGTCGGGGTCTTCCAGCAGATAGCAGTTGGTGCCGATCTGGCCCACCTGCATACGCTTGATCTGTAACATAAAAATCACCTCGGAATGGGAATGATTGGGGTTCAATAGATTCTTGGCTCCCCCTCTGGGGGAGCTGTCAGCGAAGCTGACTGAGAGGGCGAATCACTGCTGATGGGGAACCACGTTTGGTGGTCAATGCCCTTGACAGATTGCCCTCTCCGTCACCGCCTTTGGCGGCGCCACCTCACCCAAAGGGGGAGGCAAGGGGACGGAGGCGGCAGTTCTCACATGGTCTCCGTGTCCATCCAGATGGTCACGGGGCCGTCGTTCACCGAGGACACGGCCATGTCCGCGCCGAACTCGCCGTGCTCCACCTGGAATCCACGGCCCCGGCAGAGCGCCATGAACTTCTCATACAGGGGAATGGCCACGTCGGGCTTGGCGGCCTTGGTGAAGCCGGGGCGGCGGCTCTTGATGTCGGCGTAGAGGGTGAACTGGGAGACCACCAGCAGGGACCCGCCCACGGCCTCCAGGTTCAAATTCATTTTGCCCGCCTCGTCGGAAAAGACCCGCAGGCCGCAGATCTTGTCGGCCAGCTTTTCCGCCTGGGCCTCGGTGTCCTCCGGGGCGATACCCAGCAGGACCAGGAAGCCCTGCCCGATCTGCCCCACGGTGTTTCCGTCGATGGCGACGGCGGCCTGGGACACTCTTGTTACCACTGCACGCATGGCATATCCTCCTGTGCATGATTTTAATTAAATAAGGGTATACAATGCAGTATACCACGGGGAAAGAGGAAACGTCAATGCCGTTCTCTTTTCGGAGAAAAAACCTTGGAGACCGGGGAACTTTTTGCCTCCGGCCTCCGTCTAATTCCAAAAAGGAGGAATTTGCCATGAAAAAATGGATGTGTATGCTGATCGCTTGCCTGACCCTGTCCCTGCTGACGGCCTGTGGCGGGAACCAGAACAACCCGCCGGCGGCGGAAACGAACCCCGCCCCGGAGGGGGCCGAGACCATGACCTGCCGGGTGGTCCGGGAGGAGGACGGCAGTCTGCTGCTGGCCCGCCTGGATGGCAGCCCGTCGGATGTGTACACCGCCACCTTCCGGGGGCAGGAGCTGGAGGAGGGCGACCTGGTGGATGTGACCTTCTCCGGCCCTATCCTGGAGACCTACCCCGCCCAACTGGGAGAGGTCAACCAGGTCACCGTCCGGCGGGAGGGCTTTGACGACCTGTGCGAGCGCTACCTGGACGTGCTGGACGACCTGATGGACGAGGACGAGGCCCTGGCCCAGGGGATCACCCAGCTTGGCCTGGACCTGTCCCAGACCCGGCTGACCCCCGCCGAGCGGAGCGCCGTGGCCCTGGCGCTGGGCGGGGAGGAAAACCTGCCCGTGGTGGAAGGGACCTGGCAGGAGCTGGTGGACCAGGGGTATATCGACGGGGAGGATCTCATCTGGGAGGACGGCCTCTTCCTGTCCATTGCGGAGAAGGAGCAGACGGCAGAGGACCGGGTCACTTTTGACGCCCAGTCCTGGCGCAGCGGCCTGGGCGCCCAATACTTCTCCGACTGCACCGCCGCCCGCTCCGCCAACGGCCACTGGTCGGATTACAATGTGGGCGCCTACGCCGTGTCGTGAGACAACAAAAAGGCTCCCTCATCAGAGGGAGGCATTTCCTGCGGGGGATGGGGCAGACGGTTCCTTCCATAACAACGTAGTGGTTGCCCCCGTTGACCTCCAGGACCGGGAGGGATTTCTGGCCTACCTCCAGGCCCAGGCCAGGGAGGGCTGGGAGGCTGCCCGCATCTGGCCCACCGCTACGGTTTTCCAGCGGACGGAGACCCCGCCCAGGGGCTACACCATGGGCTTCGACCCCGACGGGAGGTGGCCGGACGCCTCGGCGGAGGGGTATCCCAGGATTCCCGGCCTTGAGAACACCGGCATTGGCATCTATCCTGCGGACCGGCCTGCCGAGCCTGACCCATCCTGGGGGGAGACCTTTCTGGATGCCCGGGGAGAAGTCCCCTCCTTCAGCGCGTTGGGGATTGGCCGCCGCCTGGCCCACGGCATTCCGGTGCTTCTCCTCCTGCTGCTGCTCTTCCGGGACACGGACTTTGGCCGCTGGCTCTTTGAGGACCTGTCCTCCATGGTCATTCAGGGGCCGATCCTTCCCATCCTCTTGACCCTCAGCCTTCTGTCGATCGTCATTGACCTGCTGGAGTGGTGGGCGAGCCGCCGCCATGGGATCGGCCTGGGAGAGGCCAGAGCGTGGAAGCGGGTCTATCGTCCTGACGATGCCCTGTCCCGGTTCATTCCCCTGAAAAACGCCCTGAGTTTCCTCCAGGCTCCCCTGGCCGTGGTGGAGGTCCTTCTCCTGCTCCCCTTTATCTGAAGCTCTGCTAAAACCCTGCATCGCCTTTTTGACAGATCAAACCCCCGACCGCATATCATCAGCGGTCGGGGGTTGTGCGGTTAGAAGGGGTCGGGGGCGTCGGGCTTCTGGGGCTCCTCCGGTTTGCCGTGGAGGATTTCGTCGGCCTCCCGCAGGCGGCGGGCAGATTCGGCCTCCCGCTCGGCCTGGAGCCGGACCCGTTCCTCGGCGTCCTGTTTGGCCTTCTCGGCCTGCCGGGTCCGGGCGGCTTCCTTGCTGGCCTCCAGAGCGGCGGGGTCGTCAAAGACCAGGGCGAAGTCCTCGGCGGACATGGTCTCGAACTCCAGCAGGTACTGGGCGGTGCGCTCCAGCTCCTCCATGTGGTCGCTGAGGATCTCCTTGCAGCGGCGGTAGCCCTCGTCCAGGATGGCCTTGATCTCCTCATCGATGAGACCGGCCACCTCCTCGGAGTAGGACCGCCCTGCGGCCATGCTCCGGCCGATAAAGACCTCCTGGTCGCTGTCGTAGCTGATGGCCCCCAGGCGCTCGCTCATGCCGTACTTCATGACCATGCTCCGGGCGATGGAGGTGGCCCGCTCCAAGTCGTTGGAGGCGCCGGTGGAGATATCGCCCAGCACCAGCTCCTCGGCCACCCGGCCGCCCAGCAGGGAGGCGATGCGCTCCCGCAGCTCCTTCCGGGACTGGTACATCCGGTCCTCCTCGGGCAGGGAGATGGTCATGCCGCCGGCGGGGCCGCGGGGGATGATGGTGATCTGGTGGACGGGGTCCTGGGTCTTCAGCTCGTGGATGACCACGGCGTGACCGGCCTCGTGGTAGGCGGTGAGCTTCCGGGCCAGCTGGGGGACCACCCGGCTCTTCTTCTCGGGGCCGGCGATGACCTTCAGCATGGCCTCGTGGACCACATCCATGCGGATGTAGGGGACCTTCTGCCGGGCGGACAGGAGGGCGGCCTCGTTGAGGAGGTTCTCCAGGTCGGCGCCGGTGAAGCCCACGGTGGCCTGGGCGATGGTGTGCAGGTCCACATCCTCGGCCAGGGGTTTGTTTCGGGCGTGGACCCGGAGGATCTCCTCCCGGCCCTTGATGTCGGGCAGGCCCACATAGATCTGCCGGTCGAACCGGCCGGGGCGAAGGAGGGCGGGGTCCAGGATGTCGGCCCGGTTGGTGGCGGCCAGGACGATGACCCCCTCGTTGGAGGCGAAGCCGTCCATTTCCACCAGCAGCTGGTTCAGGGTCTGCTCCCGTTCGTCGTGACCGCCCCCCAGGCCGGTGCCTCTCTGGCGGCCCACGGCGTCGATCTCGTCGATGAAGATGATGGCGGGGGAGGTCTTTTTGGCCTCCTCGAAGAGGTCACGGACCCGGGAGGCGCCCACGCCCACATAGAGCTCCACGAAGTCGGAGCCGGAGATGGACAGGTACTGGCAGCCGGCCTCTCCGGCCACGGCCCGGGCCAGAAGGGTCTTACCGGTGCCGGGAGGGCCGACCAGCAGCACGCCCTTGGGGATCCGGGCGCCCAGCTGGGTGTACTGGGTGGGCTGGCGGAGGAAGTCCACCACCTCGGCCAGCTCCTCCTTTTCCTCGTCGGCCCCGGCCACGTCGGCAAAGGTGACGATCCGGCCGGACTCTGCCAGGGTGCGGGCCTTGGCCTTGCCGAACTGGGCGGCGTTGATGCCGCCCCCTCCACCCTGACGGCGGAGGAAGAGGAAGTACCACAGCACCCCCATGATCACCAGGACCACCACCCAGGTGAGGATGGTGCTGATCCAGGCCGGGGAGGGGCTGTCGGGATACTCGTAATCGGAGATAACGCCCGCCTGCCACTGCTCCACGATGATGTCGTTGAAGTCATCGTAGAAGAGCTGGAAGTCATAGAGGGGATAGGTCACCACCGAGGTGCCGTCCACGGGTTTTTTCAGGGTGAGGGTCACCGAGTGGTCCTGGACCTGAACGGTCTCCACCTGTTGATTCTCAAAAAAGGCGCGGATGTCGGCGTAGGAGTAGGTCTCCCCGGAGGAGGCGGCATTCCGAAAGATGCTGGAGGCGAAGAAGATCAGGGCCATCAGGCAGAGAACCAGCATCAGGCCGCGCATGGGGCTGGCGGGGGTCTGGGGGGTCTTGTTGCTTTTCAATGGGTGTCACATCCTTTGGCTCTCCGCGGAGGGGGAGAGAGGCTATACACGAAATTATTCGTAGATCTCGGGTTTCAGAATGCCGATGTAGTCCAGCTGGCGGTACCGCTGGTCGTAGTCCAGGCCGCAGCCCACCACGAAGCCGTCGGGAATCCGGAAGCCCACGTAGTCGGCCTGGATGGGCTTGGTGCGGCGTTCCGGTTTGTCCAGCATGACGCAGAGCCGGATGGAGGCAGGATCCCGCTTTTTCAGCTCGGCCACCAGCTTGGACAGGGTGTTGCCGGTGTCCAGGATATCCTCTACCAGGATGACGTCCTTGCCGGTGATGGGCTCGGAGGTATCCAGCTTGATGTCCACCAGCCCGGAGCTGACGGTGCCGGAGCCGTAGGAGGAGGCCGACATAAAGTCCAGGGTCATGTCGGGGATGTCCAGCTCCCGGACCAGGTCTGCCATAAAGATGAAGGAGCCCCGGAGGATGCCGATGACCACGGGGGCCTTGCCCCGGTAGTCCTCGTTCATCTGGGCGGCGATTTCCTTGATGCGGGCGGAGAGTTGCTCGCGGGTGAAGAGGATCTCCTGCATGTCCTGTTCCATCATAAGGCGGTCATGTCCTTTCTGTCTTTGTCAGGGTGAAGCGGATGGCGGGTTCCCCCGGAGAAGCGATGCGGGCCTCCTGGGGGCCTAACCCGGCGGCGGCGATCAGGCCGTGGGAATCGGTCAGAACAGGGAGGGTGTCCCGGTCCTGCCGGGGGATTTTTTCTTCGATATACCACTTTTTCAGGGGTTTGCCGGTTCGTCCGGGGAGGTGAAGCCGGTCGCCGGTCTCCCGGCTCCGGGCGGTGAGGGGAAATTGCAGGGCCTCCGGCCGGAGGAACCATTGGAAGGGACCCTGGACGGCCCCGGCGGGGCAGAGGGTCCGGCGGACCTCCAGCTGCCAGCGGCCCAGTTGGCAGGTCCCCTCGCCGGGGATGGTCACCGGGGAGAAGTCGGGAGCCGGGTGGGGCTTATGGGTAAAGAGAAGCCGGTCGTAGTCCCGGCGTACCAGCAGCCCCTGGGGCAGAGGGATCCGGGCGGAGGGCCGTTGGCTGTCCGCCAGGGCCAGAATCTGGTCCAGGTGGACGGCGGCGATCTGGTGGCGGCCCAGCGCCGCCAGGGTCTGCTTCACCACCCGGACGGCCACCGGACGGGGCAGGCCGGCCAATTCCCCGGCGGGGAGGGACAGCCCCTCCTCTTCCTGTTGAGGTTCGATGGCGGTGTGAGCCAGCGTCTCTAAAAATTCCCGGTCTTCCCGGATGTGCCGGAGGTTTTCTGCCAATCGGGGGGAAAAATTGGGGTTTACTTCCCGCAGCACGGGCATCACCTGATGGCGGATGCGGTTCCGGGCGTAGGCGAGGTCGGCGTTGGAGCTGTCCACCCGAAAGGGGACGTCCTGTTCCCGCAGATAGGCCTCGATCTCCTGCCGGGTCTGGGTCAGCAGGGGGCGGATGATGGTCCCCCGTCTGGGGGGGATCCCAGCCAGCCCGTCCAGCCCGGTTCCCCGGACCAGATGGAGCAGAAGGGTCTCGGCGTTGTCGTCGGCGTTGTGGGCGGTGGCGATGCAGTCGGCCCCCACAGCCCGGGCGGTCTCCTGGAGAAAGGCGTACCGCATGGCCCGGGCGGTCTCCTCGATGCCTTTGCCCTGTTGGGCGGCCCGGGCGGCCACGTCCCCCCGGCCCAGGGTCAGGGGAACGTTCTGCTTTTTGCACCAGTCCGTGACGAAGGCCTCGTCCTGTTGGGATTCCTCCCCCCGGAGCTGGTGGTTGTAGTGGGCGGCCAGGACGGTGAGGTCCCGGTCCTTCGCCAGGGTCAGCAGGCAGGTGAGCAGGGCCATGGAATCCCCGCCGCCGGAGAGGGCGCAGAGGAGGGTGCTCCCGGCGGGGAGCATGCCATGGCCGTCGGCAAAGGCCAGGACCCGGGCGGGAAAGTCAGTAGGGCTCCTCATGGTTGCGCTCCACCGAGGAGAAGGTGGTGAACTCGGGCAGCCACTGGAGGGGGACGGTGGTGGTCTCCCCCCGGCGGTTCTTGGCGATGATGCACTCGGCCTGGTTCCGCTTGTCGCTGTCCTTGTTATAGTAGTCGTCCCGGTAGAGGAACATGACCACGTCGGCGTCCTGCTCGATGGCGCCGGACTCGCGCAGGTCGGACAGCATGGGCCGCTTGTCCGAGCGGCTCTCGTTGGCGCGGGAGAGCTGGGACAGGCAGAGGACGGGGACGTGGAGCTCCTTGGCCATGATCTTCAGGGCCCGGCTGATGTCGGCCACCACCTGCTGGCGGTTCTCCCCGGCGTAGCTTCTGCCGCTGCCCGAGGACTGCATGAGCTGGAGGTAGTCGATGATGACCAGCCCCAGGTTGTCCACCCGCCGGCACTTGGCGTTCATGTCGGCCACCGACAGGGAGGGGTTGTCGTCGATGTAGATGGAGGTGTGGGCCAGGGAGGAGGAGGCCAGGGTGACCTTGTCCCAATCGTCGGCGTTGAGCTTGCCGGTCATGAGCTTTTTGTTGTCCAGAAAGGCCTCGCTGGAGATCAGGCGGTTGGCCAGCTGCTCCCGGCTCATTTCCAGGGAGAAGAAGACCACGGTCTTGCCGGAGAATTTTCCCGCGTTGAGCAGGATGTTCAGGGCGAAGGAGGTCTTGCCCATGCCGGGTCGGGCGGCCAGGAGGATGAGCTCCGAGGGGTGGAAGCCCGTGAGGGTCCGGTCCAGGTCCACGAAGCCCGTGGCCATGCCGGGGACCTCCGATCCCGTCATGGAGAGCTCCTGGAGGCGGTCAAAGACGTCCACCAGGATCTTCGACAGGGGTTCCAGCCCCTGGGTGTTCCGCCCCTGGCGGATGGCGTAGATCCGCTGCTCGGCCAGGTCCAGAACGGTCTGGGCGGTCTCGCCTCCCTCCTGGACTAGGGCGGTCATCTCCTTGGCGGTCTCGGCGATCCGCCGGAGGAGGGCCTTGTCCTTGACGATACGGACGTACTCCTTCACGTTGGCCGAGGTGGGGGTGATCTCCATGAGCTGGAGGATGTAGTTCCGGGAGGTGTTCTCGTCATAGACGCCGGTGAGCTTCATTTGGTCCAGCACCGTCACCGGGTCGATGGTGGCGGAGAAGTTGAACATGGAGTAGATGGTCTCGTAGATCTCCCGGTTGGCCTTCAGGTAGAAGTCCTGGCCGGAGAGGGACTCGATCACATCGGGGATGCACCGGGCGTCGATGAGCATAGCCCCCAGCACCGACTGCTCGGCCTCCACGCTGTGGGGGATCTGCCGGAGCAATAAGGCTTCATCCATGACGGTTCCCCTCCTTTTTCAAAGAAATTGCAGGGAACGGGCATGCCCGCTCCGCCGCAGACTGACGGCGTCTGGTTTAGGCCTCTACGACCTCCACGTGGACGGTGCCCACGATCTCATAGCCCAGCTTGCACTTGAGCTGGTAGGCGCCGAAGCTCTTGATGGGCTCGTCCTGGACGATCTTGGCCTTGGCGATGGTGATGTCGTGCTGGGCCTTCAGGGCGTCGGAGACCTCTTTGGAGGTGACGGCGCCGAAGAGCCGGCCGCCTGCCCCGGCCTTGGCGGGGATCTTCACCACCAGGTCCTTGAGCTTGGCGGCGATGGCCTGGGCCTCGGCCTTTTCGGCCTCCATCTGGGCCTTCTTGGCCTTGTCCTGCATGATCATCTTGTTCATGTTGTCGGCGTTGGCGGGGACGGCCAGGTTCTTGGGGAAGAGGAAGTTCCGGGCATAGCCGTCGGACACGTTCACCAGCTGGCCACGCTTGCCCTGGCCCTTCACGTCCTGCTGTAAAATCACTTTCATGGGTAGTACCTCCGTTTGAAATAGAATCGTTTATTATGAAAGAAAAGATACCGGAATTTTCGAAAAAGCCTCGCTGAGTATGAAATCTCCACATGGAGAGCAATGCGACGTAGGGGCGCTTCATGAAGCGCCCCTACGATTGGGGGCGTACCACCAACATGGTAGGGGCGATTCACGAATCGCCCGTTATCCAAAGGGGATCGACTATCCCTCTCCTACGCCTCTGGGCCTCCGTTGGAAGAGGGCTCTTTCCGCCATCCGGGATATCAGCTTTCTTCTTCAAAATATTGATCGATGGCCCCCTTGACCAGGTCCAGGACCTCCTCCACGGTCTTGCCGGGGAACTGGGCGCCTGCGGTGGCCGCGTTGCCGCCGCCCCCCAGCATCTCACAGATGACCTGGACATTGGTTTTGCCGCTGGACCGGGAGGAGAGACAGACCTGTCCCTCCTCGGGGAAGAGGACGAAGGAGGCGTCGATGCCGGCGATGTTCAGCAGATCGTCGGCGGTCTGCCCGGCGATGGCCCGGCCCACCTTGTGGTCAGTCCAGGTGATGGCCATGGACTTGCGGTAGGTCTGGGCTTTCTGGATGATGTGGAACTTGGCCACGGTGTCCTCCAGGTTGTTCTGGAAGAATTTTTTCACCTCGGTGGTGTCGGCGCCGGTCTTTCGCAGAAAGGCGGCGGTCTCAAAGGTGCGGCTGCCGGTGCGCATGGTGAAGGCCTTGGTGTCCAGCACGATGCCCGCCAGCAGGGCCTCGGCCTCCAGGCGCATCAGGTCCCCGGCGTCCAGGTTGTACTGGACCAGCTCGGTGACCAGCTCGCTGGCCGAGGAGGCGTAGGGGTCCTGGAAGCTCAGGGAGGGCTTTTCGATATAGGAGGCCGCCCGGCGGTGGTGGTCGATGACCACGATCTTCGCGCCGGAGTTCAGCAGCTCCGGGGCCTGGGTCTGCTCGGGCCGGTTGGTGTCCACCACCACCACGGCGGTGTTGGGCCCGGCCAGATGGCGGGCCTGCTCCGGGGGGATGAAGAGGTTTTTGTACTCCGGCAGCACGGCAAGCCGTTTGGTCATGGCCTCGGCGGGGTAGGGAGAGGGGGCCTGGATGATGTTCACCGGCACCTTCTGCTTCCGGGCCATGGCGGCCACGCCTGCGGCGGCCCCTAAAACATCCAGGTCGGGGGACTTGTGGCCCATGACAATGACCCGTTCGGCCACATCCAGAATTTCCGCCAGGGCGGTGGCCACCACCCGGCTCTTGACCTTGGTGCGGCGCTCGGTCTCCTTGGACCGGCCGCCGATGAAGGAGAAGTCGGTGCCGTTCTTGATGACCACCTGGTCGCCGCCCCGGCTCAGGGCCATGTCCAGGGCCAGGGAGGCGTACTCGTGGAGCTGCCTGGGGGTCTCGGCCCCCCGGCCGACGCCGATGGACAGGGTGGCGGCCACCCCGTTGGGGCTCTGGACCCGGCGAATTTCCTCCAGGACGGAGAACTTCCGCCGCTGGAAGTCCTGGAGGTTTCCGGCCTCCGTGAGGAAGAGGTAGTGGTCCCGGTCATACCGGCAGATCATGCCCTGGGCGGGTTCCAGCCAGTCGGTGAGGAGGTTGTTGATCTGGGTCCGCAGCACCGAGCGCTCCCCCTCGTCCAGACCCTTGCTCAGGTCCTCGTAGTTATCCACCTGGATGATCATGAGGACGGGGCGGGTGGCGTTGAATTTTGCGGCGGTGTGGGCGTATTCGGTCACATCCACCCAGTAGGTGGTGGCCAGAAATTCCCCCTCCTCCTCGTCGCCGACGTTTACCAGGTTGCCGTAGACCAGGTACTGGCAGTCGCCGATCTGCACCGGCTCGCCGCAGACGTGGTCTCCGTTCAGAAGCCACTGGGTCTGGAAGGCGGGAACCAGAGAGGAGAGCTTGGTCTCGAAGAGGTGGTCCCGGTCCCCGGTGAGGTGGAGGAACCGGTCGTTGCTCCAGATGATGTCGTCGGTGTCCGGCCGGAAGATGACGATGGGCAGGGGGGAGGAGATCATGGTCCGCCGGGAGGCGGAGTCCACCCCGTTGGTCACGTGGTCCAGGTAGGCCAGGACCTCGTTTTTCCGGCGGCTGGTGCCGGCGTGGAGGTAGAGGTAGAGGCCCAGGACCACGGCGATCTCCGCCAGGGAGAGCCAGACGTTAAAGAGGCCTGTCAGCACCGCGAAGACCAGGCAGACGGCAAAAAACACCCGGAAACCGGTCTCTGTCAGGTGGGACAGCGCCTTGTGGAAGGTTTGCTGACGCATATGCGCACCTCCAATGCAGCCCGGGGCTGCCTGAAAATAGTCGCAAAAAGATAACCTACATTATACCACACCCCACCGGGACTTACAACCGAAAAACCCGGAAACCAAGGGAGAAAAGGGGGCGGATTTCCGCCTTTTTCCCTGGAATCACGACGCCCGGCGGTCTCTGCGGCGGTTTCGGTACCACACGCTGGTGAAGACCAGGGCCAGGAAGAGGATCTGCCCGCAGAGGTAGAGCCAGATGAGGAGGACCACGATGGACACCAGGGAGCCGTAGATCAGGGAGTAGCGAGAGGACATGCCGATGAACCAGGAGAAGAAGCCCGAGGCGGCCACCAGGGCCAGGGTGGCGGCCAGGCTGCTGACCATCATGGGGGTCCTGGGGGTCCCTCTGGGGGAGGCCATGATGAGGACGGCCAGGATGAACAGGAAGAAGATGGCGAAGAGGAGGATGTACCGCAGCCAGTGCCACAGGTCCAGCACGCTGCCCAGGAAGGGCAGCCGGTCCACGATGGCCTGGAGGGTCTTTTCTCCGGTGACCACCACCACCACCGACAGGTCCAGGGTCACCAGCAGGGCGGGGGGGAAGAGGATGCTCACCCACAGGCTCCGCAGGGGGGACTTGGGGTCGTAGTCATAGACGTCCAGGATCACCCGGGCGATGGTCCGGTAGGCCGCGGCAGCGGAGAACCAGCAGGCCGCCAGCCCGGCGATGAACAGGGCGGGGGTCTGCCGGTAGGACACATACATCAGGTAGCTCCGGATGACCGTCAGGGCCTCCTCCGGCAGGATGGGCTGGAGCTGGTTGATGACGCTGGTGATGTCGATGTTGGACAGACCCAGCAGGTAGGACACGCAGATGAGCACGGGGAAGACGGCCAGCAGGACGAAGTAGGCCAGGCAGGCAGCGGACTGGGCCACCCGATGGTTGAAGTAGAGGGAGATCCCTTCGCCAAAGAATCGCATCGGCGGAAAGGAGAAGAGCTTTCGCAGGTGTTTACGCACGGGGAGACCTCCTTTTCGGGGGGTGGTTGGTTCTGGAAGGGGACCGGCCCGCATAGAGTAGAGCCAGACACAGGGAGCGTGATGCCAATGAAAAAACGTGGGACTGCCGGCGGGGCGGGCCGCTTCCTGCGGCGGTGCGCCGCGGGGATACTGGCCTTTCTGGGCCTGTGGATGGCCGCGGGGGCGGCAGGCCTGTCCCCGCCGGATTTCCGTCAGGCCTCGGCCGCCCAGGCCGGGGACGAGCCGATCCCCTTCCTCCGGCGGCTGCTGCTGGGGGAGTCCGCCCTGGTGGCCCAGTGGGCGTCGGGGCGGGAGGCGGCGGCCAAGCCGGAGGAGACCTCCCCGGAGGAGGCCGACGAGGAGCAGAATCTGGAGGCGGTGACCCCGGACAAGGTGGAGGAGCGGACCATCTCCGGCGGCGCCGGGTATGTGAACGGCGGGGGGATCTCCCTGTTTAACCGGACGGAGAAGACGGTGGACCTGGCCGCTGTGGCGGCGGCGGGGACCAGCCTGTCCTTCCTTCCGGCGGCCCAGGGGCCCCAGGTCCTCATCATCCACACCCACGGCACCGAGTCCTTTGCCCGGGACGGTACCGAGCCCTACACGGAGACCGGCACCGCCCACACCACGGACTCCTCTTATAATATCATACGAGTGGGCGATGAGATAGCACGAATTTTTGAAGAACAGGGGATTTCTGTTCTGCATGACCGGGAATTTTACGATTACCCCTCCTACAACGGGGCCTATGACCGGTCCCGGGCGGCCATCGAGGGCTATCTGGCCCAGTACCCCACCATCCGGATGGTGCTGGACATTCATCGGGACGCCCTGGTGGGCAGCGACGGCACCATCTATAAGCCCGTCCTCCAGGTGGACGGGGTAAAGACCGCCCAGGTGATGCTCCTGGTGGGCAGTGACGATGCCGGGGCCTCCTTCCCGGACTGGACGGAGCACCTGGCCCTGGCCATGGAGATCCAGGAGCAGATGAACGCCCTCTGGCCCGGTCTGGCCCGGCCCATCACCCTGCGGACGGCCCGGTTCAACCAGCAGCTCACCAAGGGCTCCCTCCTGGTGGAGGTGGGCAGCCACGGCAACACCCTGGAGGAGGTCCTGGCGGGCGCCCGCCTCTTCGCCCGGGCCGCCGGCCAGGTCATAAGAAGCCATGAGACGGCGGGATAACAGCGCAAGACGCCCTCTGAGGAGAAGTTTTTTCTTCAGAGGGTGTTTTTGTTTCCTCTTTCCCGGGCGAATAAAAGGGGATTGGGCGATTGACTTTCCCTTATGTGTCACTTACAATAAAATTACGCGTTTCCTGTCCCAAAAGAGAGAAAAAGGAGGAACCCTATGTATTGCAGAAACTGCGGAATCCCTCTGCCGGAAGACGCCCGCTTCTGTCCCAGCTGCGGCACGCCTGTTCTGGAAGAGGCGCCTCGTCCCCCCGGAGAAGAAGACGCGATCCCCGAAGAGGTCGTTGGGCCGCCCCCGGAGGGGGAAGGGCCGGTTTACGAGACCCCCCAGGAGGAAGCGGTCCCCGAGAAGGACGATGTCCCCTTTATCCCCCCGGAATTCTTCCAGGACGAACCCCCTATGGCGGAGGAGGAGAAGCCGGCCCCTGCCAAAAAGAGACAAACCCCGCTCCTGATCGCCATCGGCGTGGTGGCTGTGGCCCTGATCGTCTGCATCGCCCTGTTCGTCAACATGAACACGGAGAACGGCGCCTATCGGGATGCCATGCGGTCGGCGGAGGACGCCCTGGAGAGGGGCGATTATGCCGCGGCTATCGACTTCTACCGGGCGGCCCTGGAGCTGAAGCCCGAGGAAACGGAGCCTGTCCTGGGCATGGCCAAGGCCTACCTGTGCCTGGGGAACTACGCCGAGGCAGAGACCCTGCTGACCGGCCTGGAGATTCCGGAGGGAGAGAAGGGCTATGACCTCCGGCGAAGGCTGCTGACCCTGATCCGGCTGGCCGGGACCTCCCTGCAGGTGGACGCCGGGGCATTCCCTGAGATCACGGTGATCGTGGAAGACACCGGTGACTTTGCCCTGGAGGAGAAGGACTTTGCCATTCTGGAGGGCGGCGAGAGCCGAACCATCGACGAGGCCCAGGAGACCGGCAGCGGCATCCGGCTGACCTACGAGGCGGAGGAGAGCTTCCTCAGCGAGGAGGAGCGCTCGGTCTCCCTGGTGGTGACCCTGGATGAGATCCAGTTGACCATGACAGGGGACTACACCACCCCCTACTTTGAGGAGGCCCATCTGTCCATGGTCACCACGGACGTCAGCGAGTATCCCAGGGTCCGGGTCTATTTCCAGATCACCGACGCCGACGGCGACCCCTTGACCAACCTGTCCGCCTCCTCCTTCGTGGTAAAGGAACGGGTGGAGGGCGGCCAGTTCCTGGCCCGTGAGGTGAAGTCCGCCTTCATCCTGGAGGAGAATGCCGGCCTGAATATCAGTCTGGCCGCCGACAAGAGCGGCAGTATCTCCTTCAGCGACCTGGAAAAGATCAAGCGGGTCATGTCCGACTTCGTCCGCCAGCTGAACTTCCGGGTGGGCGACCGGGCGGAGATCCTGTCCTTTGACGACATCGTCCAGCAGATGTGCTTCTACACCAACGACCTGACCCTGCTGCTCAACGCATCGACAACATGAGTCCCGGCGACTGCACGGCCTTCTACGACGCGGTGTACGACGGCGTCACCAACTCCGCCCTCCAGGGCGGCGCCCGGTGCGTGGTGGCCTTCACCGACGGCATGGACAACGCCAGCGAGCACTCTGCCAACGAGGTGGTCTCCTACGCCATCAGCAAGCAGGTCCCCGTCTACATCATCGGTGTGGGCGGCAGCGTGGAGACCCAGACCCTGCGCTCCATGGCCAACCAGACCGGCGGCCAGTACTGGCACATCGACGACCTGTACGACCTGGAGGTCATCTTCAACCAGGTCTATGCCGAGCAGATGCAGCTCTACGTGGTGGAGTACGAGAGCGACAAGTCTCTGGACCCCTACCTGACCCGGGACCTGACCATCCGGGTGGACGGCGGCAGCTGCCGGGGCGAGGAGAGCTTTACCTTCACCCCCGTCCACAGCCTGACCGAGGAGGAGAAGTCCCGCTCCACCCGCTATGAGCTGGTAAAGGGCGTGTACAGCTGGGAGGAGGCCGACCAGAAGTGCCGTGACATGGGCGGTCACCTGGCCACCATCACCTCTCAGTCCGAGATGGACACCCTGACCAAGATGCTGGAGGACAACGACCTCAAGTACGCCTGGCTGGGCGGCTACACCTCTTACGATGAGAACGACAATGTCTACGGCCACTGGGTCACCGGCGAGGACTTCAGCTACGAGGCCTGGACGGTCAACGAGCCCTCCCGGGTGGATGCCGACGGCGTTTCCGAGTGGTACATCATGCTCTGGTACCTGCCCGACTACGGCGGCTGGTCCTGGAACGACCAGCGGAACTACCCCTTCCCGGCCAACGTCAAGCTGGAAAAGAGCGCGGCCTTCATCTGTGAGTATGAGTATTGACAGAACAGGAGAGGAGCTGACCTGAAAATGAAACAAAATTCTCTGGGGAAACGGCTGACTGCGGCGGTGCTGAGCCTGACGCTGGTGCTCAGCCTGAGCCTCACTGCCGGAGCGGCCCCGACAGACCCCAAGGCCTACCTGCGCTCCGGCGCCTATCGGGGCCAGGTGAGCCGCTGCGTCATGGACCACAGCATGGCCATGGCCTATGCTGAAGCGTTAAAGACCCTTCCTTCCAATGGAAAGGCCATTCTGATCGACCCCGCCGGAGACGGGATGCCCCTGCTGGTCACGACCTATTCCAATGACCCCTGGGGCTATGACCTTGATGTTAATCTGAAGATCTGGACCTGGAACGGCCAGCGGGCTGCTGCCTATAACTTTGCCGGGGATCTTGAATTCGATACCTTCGGATATACTCTAGGCACTTACCAAGGTCAGCCGGCTCTTTGGGTAGGAGACGGCTGTAGTGTGGCTGTTGGCGGTGCAGCTGGTGATCTCTATTACAAGGTGCAGGATGCACAACTGTCTCTAATCCGTCATGCCATGCACTATTCCGCAGACAGCATGGATGGAATCACCGCCTATGGAACGACCCTGCCCCTGGTTCGAGCAACCAAGGATGAATATGGTAGGATAATGGCTTCTGTTGCCGATCTGATCCGGGCTGGTTGGTATCACGATTCCAGCAATTCTTATTTCGTCCTGGATAAAGTGGATGGAAACTACCTCTTCTTTACCAGTGTGGAGGAGGCGAATTCCTGGTGGGAGAGCGAACGGAATGCGTTTTCCCGGGGCGCATATAATGAGCAGTTTATCGAGGTGACCACCGGAAGCGTCGAGCTTGTTGGCACCTGGTCTACCGTTTCTGACATGAAGACCGCCCTCACCGGCTACGCAAAGGCCTATGCCGCTGCCACCGGGGGCTTTGTGGATGTGGGCAAGAGCCACTACGCCTATGAGCCTGTCGCCTGGGCGGTGGAGAAAAAGATCACCAACGGCACCTCCGCTACCACCTTCTCCCCCGACCAGGCCTGCACCCAGGGGCAGATTCTGACCTTCCTGTGGCGGGCCAAGGGCGAGCCGAATCCCTCCGGCTCCAACCCCTTCACCAACTCCGCTGTGGTGAGCGGACAATATTATTACAAGGCCCTTCTCTGGGCCTATGAGCAGGGGATCGTCACCGACAAGAGCCTGGACCCCAACGGGGCCTGCAAGCGCAGTGACGTGGTTCTGTACCTCTGGCGGATGGCCGGATCTCCCGCTGCCGGCGGGGCGGCCTTCTCGGATGTGAGTGCGTCTGCCCCCTACGCCCAGGCGGTAGCATGGGCGGTAAAGGCCGGGATCACCAAGGGCACCAGCAGCACCACCTTCGCCCCCAACCAAATCTGCACCCGCGGCCAGATTGTCACCTTCCTCTATCGGGATCTGGCGTAACGAGAACTAGAAAAGGACCTGCTGCAAACTGCGGTTTGCAGCAGGTCCTTTGGGTTTTACGGGCTCTCTTGCTCTTCTGACTCCGGAGCCAGAGCGGCTTCGGCGGTCACGTTGAGGGGGGCGGTTTCCTCCGCCGGCGCGGCCTCCTCGCCTCCCTCGTGGGGGAGTTCCGGCTCGGCAGGCTCCTGGGGGACGTCGGGAATCTCCGGCTCCTCCGGGGTCTCCGGCAGGGCGGGAGTCTCGGGAACCTCCGGGGTCTCGGGGGTGACGGGCTCCTCGGTCTCGGCGGGTTCCTCCGGCTCTTCCTCGGTGATCTCCGTCCGGGCGGGGGCGTTGTTCTCCCCGGGCAGGTAGAGCAGCGGGTCGATGGGGCTGTTCTGGTACCGCACCTCGAAGTGGCAGTGGGGGCCGGTGGACCGGCCGGTGGAGCCAACAGCGGCCACGGGCTGGCCCTGGGTGACGGTGTCCCCGGGGCTGACCAGCAGCTTGGAGCAGTGGGCGTAGTAGGTCGCAAAGCCGTTCTGGTGGGAGACCACCACCAGGTTGCCATAGGTCCCCTTCACGCCGGCGAAGGTGACCACCCCGTCGGCGGCGGCGTTGATGGCGGTGCCGGCGGGGGCGGCGATGTCGATGCCCCGGTGGAAGTTGTTCTCGCCAAAGATGAACCGGTAGCCGTAGTCCGAGGTGATGGGGCCCCGGACGGGCCACAGGAAGAGACAGCCGTCGGGGAGCTGGGGCTTGGGCTGGGTGCCGGTGGCCACGATGAGGGGGGTGGCTTCGGCGGTGGTCACGGCGCTCAGGTCGGTGCTGGCCACGGGGACGCCGCAGCGCTTCACCACTCGGGCCAGGACGGCCTCTTCTCCGGCGGCGCCCTCCTGAAGGATGCGCTGCTCGCCGTTGAACATGGTGGCGTCAGGCTGGGTCTGCAGCTCCGGGGTCACCGTCCGGGTGAGGGACTGCTCCTCCACGGTGGAGACCACCAGCAGGGGGCAGGTCTGCTCCACGGTGAGCTCCAGACCGGCTTCCAGGGGAGTGCCGAACTCGGCGGCCCAGATCTCGATGAGATTGGCTATGGATCCCTCCTCCGACTCCTCCTCACCGGGCTCGGAGAGCTCCAGACCCATGGCGGTGGCGTGGGCCTCCAGGTCTATGTCGGGGTTGAGCGCCTGGAGCCGCTCCTGGGTCATGCCAAAGCGCTCCAGCAGGACCTCTAGGGTCTCCCCTTCCTGGACGGTGTAGGGGAAGGTCCGGGGGGCCTCGGTCAGCAGCAGGTCGGCCAGCTCCCGGGCGGAGAGGACGCCGGTCTCGGCGGATATGTACTCATAGCGCAGGTTCACCTGGCTGTCCACGGTGATGGACCGGGTGTCGGGGGTGGCGTAGCGCTCTTTTACCAGATTCATGGCCTGGTTGATGGTGTCGGAGTCCTGGGAGGCCCCCACCATGACCCCGTCCACCCAGAGTGTGTAGACGTGCTCCAGCTCGGGGATCGTATCCATGATGGAGTCAGCCACCTGGGTGGTGGACGCCAGCCGATCCTTGGGGGCCAGGGTGGTTTTCAGGCTGACCTCCTGGGTAAAGGAGTAGTCGGTGTTCAGAATTTCGGAGGTCCGCCGTTCAGCCTGGCTCACGGCCTGCTGATAGGTGGCCTCGCCGCCCTCGAAGTAGGTGACCCGGTGCCCCTGGATGGCCACGGTGTAGCACAGGGTACAGGAGGAGATCAGGATGGCCCCGGACAGGACCACCGCCGTGATCCCCAAAAAGGGCAGGCTGGTGCGGACGGGATGGAGGACGCCCTGGGTCTCCAGATTCTGCCGGAGCCGGGCGAGCCGTTCCCTCCAGTCCGGAGGGGAAGAGTTTTGGGATGTTCCGCGCACGGAAACACGCCTCCTTCTTTCTGTATGCTGGGAATTGCTGGGGTCAGGGGAGAAGCTGGATCATGGCGGCCTGGTTGCCCCGCCGGTCCCCCAGCTTCCGGTGGGACCACCAGAGCTCCGGGTGGCAGCCGGTGCACTGGGTCAGGACCTCCACATGCTCCAGGGTCAGGCCGGCGGCGGTGAGCTGCCAGGTGAGGATGCCCTTCAGATCCACGGAGAACTTTCCGGGGGTCTCCAGGGTTTTTATGTAGTCCCTCACGCCGTCGCCCAGTTGGGCGGCCATGGCGGTGGGGACGTCGTCGTGGGTCTCGAAGCAGCAGGGGCCGATGCCCGGGCCGATGGCGGCCAGGATGTTCTCCGGCCGGCTGCCGTAGAGGTCGGCCATTTTGCGGACGGCCTTGGGGGCGATGGCCAGGGCGGTCCCCCGCCAGCCGGAGTGGACGGCGGCGATGACCTTTTTCACCGGGTCGCAGAGGAGGACCGGGATGCAGTCGGCGTAGTAGATGGTAAGGCAGAGGCCGGGCTGGTTGGTGACCAGCCCGTCGGCGTCGTAGGGGATGGGGTCGAAGAGGTCGGCCAGGATATCGCCCTCCCCGGCCACCCGGACGGTGTCCTGGTGGACCTGATGGGTCATGACCAGGCGGTCCTTGTCGGCGCCCACGGCGGCGCAGAACCGGGCGTAATTCTCCCGGACGGCCTCGGGCCTGTCGTGGCGGGAGAGGCCCAGGTTCAGCTCCGCGCAGGGCCCGGTGCTGACGCCCCCCAGCCGGGTGGCGAAGCCGTGGGCCACACACCCGGCGGCGGACAGGTTGTCGGAGGTGTGGAAAACCACGTTGTCTTTGGTTTGCTTGGTAAATGCCATAAAACACCTCACGGTCATGCACAGATTTGTAAGAGGGGCGAACTGTGTTCGCCCGTCCAACGTTGAGGGAAACGCTGCGCGGCGGGCGATTCATGAATCGCCCCTACAACGCTCTCAGGGAAAAGTGGCTGGGCTTACTGGGCCGCCTTATCCTTCAGATAGCAGCACTTCTTATACTTCTTGCCGCTGCCGCAGGGGCAGGGGTCGTTGGGGCCGATCTTGACGGCCTTGCGGACGGGGGCCTTTTTCAGGGTCTCGTCGCTGCCGCCGGAGGTGCCGGTGACCTTGGCCACCCGCTCCCGCTTGACCTCGTTGGTCTGGACCCGGGCGGTGAGGATGCGGCGGATGGTCTCCTCCTGGATGGCCTGGATCATGCCCTCGAACATCTCGAAGCCTTCCTTCTTGTAGGCGTCCACGGGGTTGGTCTGGGCGTAGGCCCGGAGGACGATGCCCTTCTTCAGCTCCTGCATGGCGTCGATGTGGTCCATCCAGTATTCGTCCACGGTGCGGAGCATCATGACCCGCTCCAGCTCCCGCATGAGCTCGTCGCCCAGGGCGTTCTCCTTGGCGTCGTAGACGGCCAGGGCCTGGGTCTCCACTTCCTCGATGAGGTCCTCCACCTTCTTCTTGGACAGCTCCTCATCGGAATACTGGAAGGCGTCGGGGGCGAAGAAGAGACCCCGGAAGGGGGCGGTGGCCTGCTGCCAGGACTCGGCGTCCAGGTGCTTGCTCTCCCCCAGGTGGCCCCGGACGGACTCCTCCACCCAGCGGTGGATGAGGCTGCGGATGAACTGGGCCATGTTCTCCCCGTCCAGCACCTGGCGGCGCTGCTTGTAGATGATGTTGCGCTGGACGTTCATCACGTCGTCATACTCCAGGGTGTTCTTACGGGCCTGGAAGTTCTTGGACTCCACCTTCTTCTGGGCGTTCTCGATGGCGTTGGAGAGGACCTTGGCGTCGATGGGCATGTCGTCCTCGATCTTCAGGGTGTCCATCATGTTCTGCATCCGCTCGGAGCCGAAGAGACGCATGACGTCATCCTCCATGGACAGGTAGAAGCGGCTCTCGCCGGGGTCGCCCTGACGGCCGGCACGGCCCCGGAGCTGGTTGTCGATGCGGCGGGACTCGTGGCGCTCGGTGCCCAGGATGAACAGGCCGCCCACAGAGCGGACCTTTTCGGCCTCGGGGGCCAGCTCGGCCTTGTACTTGGCCTCGGCCTCGGAGAACATTTTCCGGGCCTTCAGGATGTCCTGGTTGTCGGTCTCGGCGAAGCCGGTGGCCTCGGCGATCATCTCGTCGGAGAGCCCGGCCTTGCGCAGGTCGTTCTTGGCCAGATACTCGGCGTTGCCCCCCAGCATGATGTCGGTGCCGCGGCCGGCCATGTTGGTGGCCACGGTGACCGAGCCGAACTTACCGGCCTGGGCCACGATCTCGGCTTCCTTCTCGTGGTTCTTGGCGTTCAGGACGTTGTGGCGGATGCCCTGCTTGGTCAGGAGCTTGGAGATCAGCTCGGACTTTTCAATGGAGGTGGTACCCACCAGGACGGGCTGCCCCTTCTCGTGGCAGGCGGCGATCTGCTTGACAATGGCGTTGTACTTGCCCTTGACGTTCTTGTAGACCTCGTCGGGGTGGTCGGTCCGGGCCAGGGGCTTGTTGGTGGGGATCTCCAGGATGTCCAGCTGGTAGGTGGAGGCGAACTCCTCCTCCTCGGTCTTGGCGGTACCGGTCATGCCGGAGAGCTTTTTGTACAGACGGAAGTAGTTCTGGAAGGTAATGGTGGCCAGAGTCTTGGATTCCCGGGCCACGGTGACCTTTTCCTTGGCCTCGATGGCCTGGTGGAGGCCGTCGTTGTACCGGCGGCCGTACATGAGGCGGCCGGTGAACTCATCGACGATGATGACCTCGCCGTCCTTCACCACGTAGTCGATGTCCCGCTTCATGAGACCCCGGGCGCGGATGGCCTGGTTGATGTGGTGGGACAGGGTGGAGTTCTCGGGGTCGGCCAGGTTCTCCACGTTGAAGGCCTTTTCCGCCTTGGCGATGCCCCGGGCGGTGAGGGTGACGGCCCGGGCCTTTTCGTTGACCACATAGTCGGCGTCGATGTCCTCGGCCTCCTCCTCCTTGTCGTCCACGGTGGCCACGGTCATGCCCTTGAGGCCGGCGGCGAAGTTGTCGGCCAGGGTGTAGAGCTGGGTGGACTGCTCCCCCATGCCGGAGATGATCAGGGGGGTGCGGGCCTCGTCGATGAGGATGGAGTCCACCTCGTCCACGATGGCGAAGGCATGGCCCCGCTGCATGAGCTCAGCCTTGTAGATGGCCATGTTGTCCCGCAGGTAGTCGAAGCCGAACTCGTTGTTGGTGCCGTAGGTGATGTCGGCGTTGTAGGCGGCCTGCTTGCCCTTGGCGTCCACCCCGTGGATGACCAGACCTACGGTGAGGCCCATGAAGCGGTAGACCTTGCCCATCCAGTCGCTGTCGCGCTTGGCCAGGTAGTCGTTGACGGTGACGATGTGGACCCCTTCCCCGGACAGGGCGTTCAGGTAGGCCGGGAGGGTGGCCACCAGGGTCTTGCCTTCGCCGGTCTTCATCTCGGCGATGCGGCCCTGGTGGAGGATGATGCCGCCGATGAGCTGCACCCGGTAGGGGCGCATGCCCAGGACCCGGGCGGAGGCCTCCCGGCAGGCGGCAAAGGCCTCGGGCAGCAGGTCGTCCAGGGTCTCGCCGTTCTGATACCGGGCCTTGAACTCGGGGGTCTTGGCCTGGAGCTCCGCGTCGGACAGGGCCTTGTATTCCTCTTCCAGGGACTCGATCTTCCGCACCAGGGGGTCGATCTTTTTCAGTTCCTTGGTGGTGTTGGTCCCAAACAGTTTTGCTAATAAACCCATAGTTGGAGAAATCCTTTCAAAAAGCGGCAAACCGCTTGTAGTTTACATCTCTGTGACAGTCTGGGCATATTGACCCAGATTCATGATATTATATCACATCTGCCCAGGAGAAAAAAGAAGAATCTGTGAATTTCGGGGAGAAATGCAAATAAATATCAGAGGGAAAAATCGACACTGTTCACAGGGCGCAAGTTGTGGTATACTACAGCTTAATAGATTTGTAACAATTTCCACGGGAAGCCCCGGAGGAAGGGAGCGGACGGCGATGGCACCGAAGAAAAACGAGAGATATCCCCTGCGGATCGAGGGCTACGGCTCCTCCGGCGAGGGCGTGGCCCGGCTGGACGGCCAGGCGGTCTTTGTCAAGGGGGCCCTGGAGGGAGAACTGTGCCAGGTCCAGCTGCTGAAGGTGGGCAAGTCCGCCGCCTGGGGCCGAGTGGAGCAGGTCCTGGAGACCTCCCCCCACCGGCAGACCCCCGACTGTCCCCAGTACCCCAAGTGCGGCGGCTGTCAGCTCCGGCACATGACCTATGCCGAGGAGACCGAGATGAAGCGCCGCCGGGTCCAGGATGCCCTTCAGCGGATCGGCGGCTGGGAGGGCCGTGTGGAGGTCATCCACGGGGCCAAAGCGCCCGACCGCTACCGGAACAAGATCCAGTTCCCTGTGGCCGACGGCCCCCGGGTGGGCTTTTTCCGGGCACGCAGCCACGACGTCATCGACGCGGCCGACTGCCTCCTCCAGCCCCTGCCCGCCACCCGCCTGCGGACGGCCTTTAAGGACTGGATGGAGAAATATCACATCCCCGCCTACGACGAGGTGGCCCACCGGGGCCTCATCCGCCACTTCTATGTGCGGGTGAACCGGGAGGGCCGGTCCCTCTGCGCCGTCATTGCCAACGGGCGGAAGCTGCCCAAGGCCGAGGCGCTCATCGGGATGCTCCGGGAGGCCGAGCCGGGTCTGGTGGGGGTGGTCCTCTCTGTGAACACGGAAAAGACCAACGTGATCCTGGGCAAGGAGCATTGCACCCTCTGGGGCCGGGACTATTTGGAGGACACCCTCTGCGGCCTGACCTTCCGGCTGTCCGTTCCCTCTTTTTACCAGGTGAACCGGGACCAGGCGGAGCTGCTGTACAACCGGGCCCTGGACTTTGCCGGGCTCACCGGGGAGGAGACCGTCCTGGACCTGTACTGCGGCATCGGCACCATCACCCTCTGCATGGCCCGGAAGGCCAAAAAGGCCCTGGGGGCCGAGGTAGTCCCCTCCGCCGTGGAGGACGCCCGGGAGAACGCCCGGCGCAACGGCATTGAAAACGCCGAGTTCTTCTGCGCCGACGCCGGGGAGGCCGCCCTCCGGCTGGCCGAGCAGGGGATCCGCCCCGATGTGATCTGCGTGGACCCGCCCCGGAAGGGGATCTCTCCCCAGGTCATTGAGGCCATCGTCCAGATGAATCCCAAGCGGTTAGTTTACGTCTCCTGCGACCCCGCCACCCTGGCCCGGGACGTAAAGCTCCTGGACCAGCGGGGCTACCGCCTGATCCAAGCCGAAGCCGCCGACCTCTTCCCCCGCACCCACCATGTGGAAACCGTGACATTGCTGACAAAGGCCAATGCTGAACCGTATTGAGGC
>JAUNCL010000018.1 GCA_030535235.1 Bacillota bacterium | reverse complement strand
CCTGCGGCGGCGAGGCCAAGGTTCCCTTCGAGCCCAAGTCTGACCGTCCCGTCTACTGCAGCGAGTGCTTCGCCCGCATGAGAGAAGCTTGATTTCCAGGAAATTATGCTGAATCGAGGAGCGGTGTCAGAGAGATCTGACACCGCTCTTTTCTATAGGCGGGAACGGTAATTTTTTAACAAATATATTGAAAAACCCTTGCATAGATAGGAAAATATCGGTATAATGTTACTAAGCATATACACGGGAGAGCAGGAGGCAGCAGCTGGATCGCGGATCACGCGGGAGGTGGGTCGATGTTCCGGGTGGGAGATAAGATCGTCCATCCCATGCACGGCGCTGGGATCGTTGACGAGATCGTGACACGGAAGGTGAATGGCGTCCTTCGGGACTACTACAGCCTCCGGCTGCCGGTGGGCGGCATGCTGGTGATGATCCCCACGGAAAACTGCGGGGAGATCGGCGTCCGGGCAGTCCTCACGGCGGAGGAAGCCCAGCGGATGCTGGGGGAGATCACCCAGCTCCAGGTGGAGCTGGAGCCCAACTGGAACCAGCGCTACCGGGAGAACATGCTGCGGCTGAAAAGCGGCAACCTGCTGGAGGTGGCCAAGGTGGTCAAATGCCTCCTGCTGCGGGACAGCCGCCGGGGTCTGTCCACCGGGGAGCGGAAGATGCTCCACTCAGCCCGGCAGATCCTTATCTCCGAGATCGGCATGGCCTGTGATATCTCCTACGAGGAGGCCGAGCGCCGCATCAATCAGGCCCTATAAGTACAGAGAAAGAGAAAAGGAGCCGTTTTGGCTCCTTTTTTGGACGGAAAAAGGAGGACACCCCATGGGTTTTCTGGAAAAACTGTTTGGAAAGCACAAAAAGACGACGCCCTTCTGCACAGCGGTGGTGGTGGCAGGGGGGAAGGCCACCCGGATGGAAGGGGTGGATAAAATTCTCACCCCTCTGGGCGGGGAGCCGCTGATCCTCTACGCCCTGGAGCCCTTTCAGGCCTCTGATCTGGTGGATGAGATCGTCATCGTGGCCCGGGAGGACCTGATGGTGCCCATCGGCAATCTGTGCAGCCAGAAGGGGATGGACAAGGTCCGCAGGGTGGTCAACGGCGGCGACACCCGGCAGGCCTCCGTCCTGGCGGGGATTCGGGCGGCCGATCCCGAGGCCGGTCTCATCGCCATCCATGACGGGGCCCGGCCTTTCGTTACCCGGGAAATCATTGAGGAGACCATCCGGGAGGCCCGCCGCAGCTCCGCTGCCGCCCCGGCCATCCCGGTGAAGGACACCATCAAGCGGGCCAGGGAGGGGATCGTCACCGAGACCCCCGACCGGTCGGAGCTCTTTGCCGTGCAGACCCCCCAGGTCTTTGAGGCCTCCCTCATCAAGGCCGCCGTGACCAAGGCCGTCCAGGAGGGGGCGCCCATCACCGACGACTGCTCGGCGGTGGAGCGACTGGGGTTCCCAGTGAAGCTCACCCGGGGCAGCGAGGAGAACATCAAGATCACCACCCCCCGGGACCTGCTCCACGGGGAGGCCATTCTGGCGGAAAGGATGGGACTGTGACATGCGGATCGGACATGGATACGACGTACACCGGCTGGTTCCCGGCCGGAAGCTGATTCTGGGCGGGGTGGAGATCCCCCACCACCTGGGGCTCCTGGGCCACTCGGACGCCGACGTGGCCGCCCACGCCCTTATGGACGCCCTGCTGGGGGCGGCCGCCCTGGGGGACATCGGCCAGCACTTCCCCGACAGCGACCCGGCCTATGCCGGCAGCGACAGCCTGGTTCTCCTGGGGCGGGTCATGGAGCTGCTGGCCGGCGAGGGCTGGCGGGTGGAGAACGTGGATGTGACCATCCTGGCCCAGAAGCCCAAGCTCATGCCCCACATCCCCCAGATGCGGCAGAACTTCTCCCGGGCCATGGGGCTGCCGGTGACCGCCATCAGCGTGAAGGCCACCACCGAGGAGGGGTTAGGCTTCACCGGCGGGGAGCTGGGCATCGCCGCCCACGCCGTGGCCCTCATCGAGGCCCTGGCGCGGTAAAAACAGACACAAAACATCCTCCCGCACATAGAATGGGTGCGGGAGGATGTTTTTGTTTCCAATGAGCCGGAAGGGTCCGGCTCCAAGAACCTCCCATCGGAGGTTTTCTATTATGTATTATCTCATCATGTGCCGCTCGCTGACCCATGCCCAGCGGGTCGCCAACGGACTGGAACGGGCCGGGATCCCCGCCCGGATCCTGCGCACGCCGGCGGCCATCGCCCCCAGCGGATGCAGCCACTCGGTGCGGATCCCCGGCCAGAGCCTGTCCCGGACGCTGACCACCCTGAACCGGCTTCGGCTGCCCCACCTGGGGATCTATGTGGGCGGGGCGGAGGGCTACCGGGAGGTGGAAGCGTGATCTATCTGGACAGCGCCGCCACGACCTTTCAAAAGCCCCCTGCCGTGGTCCGGGCCATGAACGAGGCCATGGCCTCCATGACCAGCCCGGGCCGGGGGGAGTACGGCCCCTCGGCCCGGGCCTCCAAGACCCTGCTGGCCCTCCGGGAGGAGGCGGCCGACCTGTTCCATGTGGGGGACCCGGAGCGGGTGGTTCTGACCACCAGCGCCACCCACGGGCTGAACATCGCCATCCGAACCCTGGTCCGCCCGGGCTGCACCGTCCTTCTGACCGGGTGGGAGCACAACGCGGTGACCCGGCCCCTGGCGGCCATTCCGGAGGTCCGGCTCCGGACCATCCGGGCGCCGATCTTCCGGCCGGACCGCTTTCTGGAGGAGCTGGACCGGGAGCTGGACCGGGAGGTGGATGTGATGATCTGCACCCATGTGTCCAACGTCTTCGGCTATCTCCTGCCTGTGAAGGAGATCGCCGACCGGTGCCGGCAGCGGGAGATCCCCCTCATCGTGGACGCCGCCCAGTCGGCAGGGCTGCTGCCGGTGGATCTGGAGGGCTGGGGGGCGGCTTTCGTGGCTATGCCGGGGCACAAGGGGCTGTACGGCCCCCAGGGCACCGGCCTGCTCCTGTGCGGGACCACCGGTGATCCCATCCTGGCAGGGGGGACGGGAAGCGAATCCCGCCGCCAGGAGATGCCGGACTTCCTCCCGGACCGGTTGGAGGCGGGGACCCACAACGTCCCCGGGGCGGCGGGCCTCCTGGCCGGCCTGCGCTTCGTCCGGCGGAAAACGCCGAAGGAGCTCCTCCGCCATGAGATCCGCCTGAAGAATCTGGCGGCAGACGGGCTGGCCCGTCTGCCCGGGGTCCAGGTCTTCCACAGCCAGAGCCACCAGAGCGGCGTCCTCTCCTTCCGGATCCCGGGGAAGGACCCCGGCCAGGTGGGGGATTGGCTGAGTCAGCGGGGGGTGGCCCTGCGGACGGGCCTCCACTGCGCCCCGGCTGCCCACGAGAGCGCCGGCACCCTGGAGACCGGTACCCTGCGGGTGAGCTTTTCCGCCTTCAACACACCCAAAGAGGTGGAGCGGTTCCTGGGGATCCTGGCCCGCCTGCCGTGAGAAGAGGGGAGAGCGCTTCGGCTTGCCGGGGCGCTTTTCTCCTGGGGAAAATCGGAAAATTCCTGGCCCGCCGGGGTTGTAAATGGGACGGAAATACAGTATAATAACTTGAATTACCATCGAATCCTTGGCAGTGTCAGAACAGGAGGTGAAGGATGCCTTATGTCGATTTTTGAGTACATCACCACGGCGGTGGGATATCTGCGCCTGATCACCATTTCTGACATGATCGACATCGCCATCCTGTCCTATGTCATCTACAAGGGCATCAATATCCTCCAGCGGACCAACGCCGCCAAGGTGGCCAAGGCCCTGCTGCTCCTCTTTGTGGTGATGTGGCTGTCCTATCAGTTCAACCTGAACGCCATCAACTTCGTCCTGAGCAAGGCGGTGGAGCTGGGGCTGCTGGCCCTGGTCATCATCTTCCAGCCGGAGATCCGGCGGTTCCTGGAGCGGATCGGCAGCAACAGCGTCTACCGCATCTTCCGCAGCAACACCCCCGCCAACGATATGGAGACCGTCATCAAAGAGACGGTGGAGGCCTATGGGGAGATGTCCAAGAACAAGGTGGGCGCCCTCATGGTCTTCGAGCGGGACACCGACCTGACCAACGTGATCTCCTCGGGTACCGCCTTCCAGTCCTCGGTCACCAGTGAGCTGCTGAAAAATATCTTCTTCCCCAAGGCCCCCCTTCACGACGGGGCCGTGGTGGTCCGCCAGGGCAAGATCGCGGCCGCCGGGTGCATGCTCCCCATGTCCGAGAGCATGAACCTGAGCAAGGAGCTGGGGATGCGCCACCGGGCCGGCCTGGGCATGAGCGAGCGGTCCGACGCGGTGGTGGCCATCGTCTCCGAGGAGACCGGCGCCATCTCGGTGGTGGTCCACGGCAACCTCCGCCGGCATCTGTCCCCGGAGACCCTGGGCCGTGTCCTGCGCAACGAGCTGCTGACCCAGGAAGAGGTCGTTTCCGATAAGATCCGCAAGGGGACCGGGTTCTTCCGGCGAGGGAGGTCGGCAAACCGTGAAAAACAGTAAGAAAAACCGCAGGATCGTCAACATGGCCCTGGCGGTCCTCATCGCCTTCGGTCTGTGGTTCTACGTCACCAACGTGGAGAACCCCACGGGCACCGCCACCCTGCGGGACCTGCCGGTGGAGGTCCAGGGGCGGGCCGAGCTGGCCGAAGCGGGGCTCATGGTGACCGACCTGAGCCAGGAGACCATGAACCTGAAGGTCACCGGAAAGAAAAAGACCCTGATGAAGCTGGATAAGAAAAACGTCTCCCTGGCGGTGGATGTATCCTCCATTACCGAGGCGGGAGACTATGACCTGAGCTGCAAGACGGTCTTTCCCGTCCACGTGAACACCGACAGCGTTTCGGTCTCCAGCTGGAACGAGAGAACGGTCACGGTCACCGTGGAGAAGAAGGGGACCAAGACCATCCCGGTCCGGGGAGAGTTCGTGGGCACCGAGGCGGAGGACTGCATGGCCGGCGCCGTGACCACCGACCCGGCGGAGCTGGAGCTCACCGGGCCGGAGGACAGCCTGGACCGGATCGAATACGCCCTGGTCCAGGTGGGGGGCGAGTCGGTCAGCGACACCATCTCGGAAAAGGCCCCCGTGGTCTTTATGGACGGCGACGGGGTGCCGGTGGAGGACCTGGAGAACATCACCAGCAGTGCTGCCCAGGTCCAGGTGACCGTGCCGGTCCGCCGGGTGGTGAAGGTCCCCTTGACCGTCTCCTTCCGGGACGGCGGCGGCGCCTCCGCGGAGGACGTGACCTACCGGATCACCCCCGACTCCGTCACCGTGGAGGCCGGGGACGCGGCGGCCCTCCCCGATGCCATCTCCCTGGGGGAGATCGACCTGAACGAGGTCTACGGGGACACCACCTTCACCCTGCCCATCCAGATCCCAGGTGGGATCAAGGCCTGGGGCGCGCCGGACAGCGCGTCGGTGTCGGTCTCCCTGGAAAAGCTGGAGAGCCGGCAGATCGCCACCGGGAACATCAGGCTGACCCATGTCCCCGAGGGCTGCGTGGCCAGCCTGTCCAGCCCCAAGCTGTATGTCTGGGTCCGGGGGACCCCCAGCCAGGTGAGCAAGCTAACCGCCGATGAGATCACGGTGGAGGTAGACCTCTCCGGGGCAAGCCTGGGGGACGAGCTGCAAAGGCTCCCCGCCACGGTCACCCTGGTGGGAGAGGGAGAGAAAAACGTGGGCATCGTGGGGAACCGCTACAGCGTGGCCCTGCGGCTGACCCCGTCCCCATAAACACACGATCATCCCTTTATGCCGCCAAGGGCGGCGGAATGGAGGTTTTAATATGGAACAGATCGCAGTGGTGAAAAAAGTGATGGAAAACGGCATGGCCCAGGTGGCCGTGGAGCGGGAGACCGCCTGCGGCGCGGCCCACAGCTGCGCCGACTGCGCCGGCTGTGAGAAGATGATGACCAACACCCACACCGTTGTGACCGCCTTCAACGACGTGGAGGCCGGCCAGGGGGATGTGGTCAAGGTGCGCAGCGAGAACAGCACCTTCTTCAAGACCGCCGCCATCGTGTATATCCTGCCCCTGATTTTGGCCATGGTCTTTTACTTTGTGGCTGTGGCCGTGACAGTGGGGGAGGGCCTGCAGGTCCTGCTGGCCTTTGTGGGCCTTGCGGTGGGTATCCTGATCGCCGTGGCCTGGGACCGCCACATGAAGAAACAGAACGGCCTGCGCTTCCACATCGTGGAGATCAAACGGGCATGTTCGGGTACGTGAGGGCTGTCACCAGCCAGCTCAGCCCCGAGGACGCCCGGCGGTACCGAGGGATCTACTGCGGCCTGTGCCGGACCCTGGGAGAGCGCTATGGCCGCCGGGCCCAGATGATCCTGAACTATGACTTTGTCTTTCTGGCCCTTCTGCTGGCCCCGCCGGAGGAGGCGGGGGAATTCTCCCTCCACCCCTGTCCCGCCAAGCCCTGGAAGAAAAAGGACTGCTGGACGGCTAACCCTGCCCTGGAGACCGCCGCCGACGCCAGCGTGATCCTCACCTGGTGGAAGCTCCGGGACGCCATCCGGGACGGGGACTGGAAGGAGCGCTCGGCGGGCCGGGCGGCCTGCCTGGCCCTCCGGAGCCACTATGAGAAGGCGGCCGCCCTCCGGCCGGACTTTGACCGGACGGTGCGGGACTGCCTGGAGGAGCTTCACCAGCTGGAGGAGGCCAACACCCCCTCCCTGGACCGGCCGGCGGACACCTTCGCCCGGATCCTCCAGGGGGCAGCCATCCAGATGGAACCAGCCGCCCGGGCCAGCGCCGCCGGGCAGATCCTCTACCATGTAGGCCGGTGGATCTACCTGACCGACGCCTGGGACGACCTGGAGGAGGACCGGAAAACCGGCAGCTACAACCCCATTCTGGCCCGGTACGGCCAGGAGGCCCAGGACAGGAAGGACCAGCTGCGGGACACCCTCCACGCCTCCCTGGGCATTGCGGACACCGCCTTCTCCCTCCTGGACTGGGGGGAGTGGGAGAGCCTGCTGGGCCACATCCTGAACACGGGCCTCCCCGCCGTGGAGGAGGCCGTCTTTACCGGACAGTGGAAGCAGAGACAGAGAGGAAACCAACGAACCAATCATAAGGAGACTACAGTATGAACGACCCCTATGCCGTGTTGGGCGTCAGCTCTTCCGCCAGCGATGAGGAGATCAAGAAAGCCTATCGGGAGCTTGTGAAGAAATACCACCCCGACAACTACGCCAACAACCCCCTGGCCGACCTGGCCGAAGCCAAGATGAAGGAAGTCAACGAAGCCTACGACGCCATTGTGAAGATGCGGACCCAGGGCGGCGGCTACCAGTCCTCCGGCAGGAGCGGCTACGGCGGGGGCTACCAGCAGAGCGGCGGTTACAGCCAGGGCGGCAGCTTCGCCCAGGTCCGCCAGCTCATCAACCAAAATAACCTGGCCGAGGCCGAGCGCATCCTGCGCGCTTCCCAGAACAACTCCGCCGAGTGGTACTATCTCATGGGGATGGTGTCCTACCGCCGGGGCTGGCTGGACGATGCCCGCCAGAACTTCTGGACGGCCTGCAGCATGGACCCCAACAACATGGAGTACCGACAGGCCATGAACAACATGAACATGAATATGAACCGGGGCGCTTACCACAACAACGGCAGCAATGACCTGTGCACCCTGTGCACCACCCTCTACTGCATGAACTGCCTGTGCGATTCCTGCAACTGATTTTTCTATCCGTCTGACCGACAACGATAAATGAGGTGTTTCTCTTGATACGAAGTATGACGGGCTACGGCCGGGGCGAAGCCGTCCTCCATGACCGTGCCATCACCGTGGAGCTCCGGTCGGTGAACAACCGGTATCTGGACTGCTCCGTGAAGATCCCCAGACTGTACGTCTTTGCCGAGGAGACCATCAAGTCCCAGGTCCAGAAGAGCGTGGGCCGGGGGAAGCTGGACGTTTTTGTCACCATCGACAGCTCCGCCGCCGACAAGGTGGCCGTCACCCTGAACAAGCCGGTGGCCGACGGCTACTACAACGCCCTTCTCCAGATGCGGGAGTCCTACAGCCTGCGGGACGATATCTCCGTCTCCCTCCTGTCCCGGTTCCCCGATGTCTTCCTGGTGGAAAAGGACCAGGGGGACGCCGATGTGATCGCCGGGGACATCGCCCAGGTCCTGGCCATGGCCCTGGAGGACTTCAACGCCATGCGGGAGCGGGAAGGGGCCAAGCTGGCCGAGGACGTCCGGGCCAAGGCGGCCAACATCACCGCCATTCTGACCCAGGTGGAGGCCCGCTCCCCCGCCACCGTGGCCGAGTACCGGGAAAAGCTCCGCCAGCGAATGGAGGAGGTCCTGGCCAACACCCAGATCGACGAGAGCCGCATCCTCACCGAGGCGGCCATCTTCGCCGATAAGGTGGCCGTGGACGAGGAGACCGTCCGTCTGCGCAGCCACCTGTCCCAGCTGGAGGACATGCTGAACCAGGGCGGGGCCATCGGCCGGAAGCTGGACTTCCTGATCCAGGAGTTCAACCGGGAGGCCAACACCATCGGCTCCAAGTGCAGCGACGTGGAGATGGCCCGGATGGTGGTGGACATCAAGGGCGAGATCGAGAAGATCCGCGAGCAGGTCCAGAACATCGAGTGACCGGGAGGAAGCCTTGTGAAGCTCATCAACATCGGGTTTGGCAGCATGATCTCTGCCAATCGGCTGGTGGCCGTGGTGAGTCCCGACTCAGCCCCCATCAAGCGCATGATCCAGGAGGCCCGGGAACGGGGCAGCCTCATCGACGCCTCCTACGGCCGCCGCACCCGGGCGGTCCTCATTACAGACAGTGACCACATCATCCTCTCCGCGCTGCAGCCGGAAACGGTGGCAGGACGCCTCAACGGCCGCGAAGAGGCAGCGGGAGAGGAAGAAGAATGAAACAGAAAGGTACCCTCATCGTGCTCTCCGGTTTTTCCGGCGTGGGCAAAAACACCGTCATCACCCAGGTCCTGGCCCAGCGGCCGGACATCCACTACTCCGTCTCCTTCACCACCCGGTCCCCCCGGGAGGGAGAAGTGGACGGGGTGAACTACCACTTCGTCACCCGGGAGGACTTCCTGGCCCGCATCGGGAGGGGCGAGTTCCTGGAGTACGCCGAGTACAACGGGAACTTCTACGGCACCTCCATGGCGGTCATCCGGGAGAACCTGGACCGGGGCGTGGACGTGCTCCTGGAGATCGAAGTGAAGGGCGCGGCCGCCGTCATGGACAAGATGCCCGAGGCCGTGTCGGTCTTTCTGGTGCCCCCCTCCTTTGACGAGCTCTCCAGGCGGCTCCACGCTCGGGGAACCGACGACGAGGAGACCATCCGGAAGCGGCTGGCCATCGCCCGGCAGGAGGCCAGGGAAGTGAAGAATTACGAGTACATCGTCGTCAACGACACCGTGGAAAAGGCCGTGGAGGAGTTTTTTGCCATCCTCACCGCCGAGGGCTGCCGGAAGGAACGACGGATCCATTTGATTGAAGGAGTGTAATCATTATGTTGCTGTATCCCGCCATGAATGAACTGCTGGCCCAGGTGCCCAGCCGCTACAAGCTGGTGAACGTGGTGGCCGCCCGGGCCCGCCAGATCGCCAACGAGGCCGAGGAGCAGGGGCTCCTGCTGGAGGACAAGACCGTCAGCATGGCCGTCCGGGAGATCGCCGAGGGCAAGCTCCCCCAGGAGCCCGTGGCCGTGGAGGAGGAAGAAATCCTCCCCGTCGCTGAGATCGAAGAACCCGTCCCGGAGGACGAGGAATAACCCACCCTGAGAAGAAGGAGGAGAGGGCACGCTCATGAACATCGCCAGGATCGCCCTTTCCGCCGCCACCTTTGCCATCGACCGGCCCTACTCCTACCGGGTCCCCCCGGAGCTGACCCAACGGCTGGAGCCGGGGATGCGGGTGCTGGTCCCCTTCGGCGCGGGCAACCGGCCCTGTGAGGGACTTGTGCTCTCCCTGGGGGAAGAGGAGAAACCCGGAAAGCTGAAGCAGATCCGCACCCTGCTGGACGAGACCCCCGTCCTGAGCCGGGAGGCCATCCGTCTGGCCCTCTGGATGCGGGAGCGGTTCTTCTGCACGGTTTACGCCGCCGCCCTGACCATGCTGCCCACGGGGCTCTGGTATGTGCTCAAGGACGGGTACACCCTGGTGGAAGGGGTGGACCGGGAGACCGCCTTCGCCTGGGCGGAGGGCAGGCCCAAGGCCCGCCGGATGGTGGAGATCCTCTTTGCCAAGGGGGGACACCTGGACCTGGAGGAACTGAAAACCGTCCCCGACCTGAAGGACCCCCGTGGGGTTTTGCGGGAGATGGAGAAGGCCGGGCTGGTGGTCAAGGAGGCCGCCGCCCGGCGAAAGGTGGGGGACAAGACCGAAAAGGTGGCCCGGCTGACCATGGACCCCGCCGGGGCCATGGCTCTGGTGACCCCCAAGCGAAAGGCCGCCCCCATGCGGTATGCCGTCACTGAGCTGCTCTGCAGCCTGGGCAGCGTTAGCGTTAAGGAGCTGTGCTACTTCACCGGGGCCTCCATGCAGACGGTCAAGAGTCTGGCCAAGAGCGGCGTGCTGGCCCTGGAGGAGCAGGAGGTCTTTCGCCACGAGCTGCCGGAGACCGGGGACATCCGCCCCCTGTCGAATCTCAACGACCAGCAGAGAGAGGCCTTTGAAGGGCTGGACCGGCTCCTTCGGAAGGGAGAGCCTGCGGCGGCCCTTCTCTACGGCGTCACCGGCAGCGGCAAGACCCAGGTCTATCTCCACCTCATCCGGTCCGTGCTGGACCAGGGGAGAGGGGCCATCGTCATGGTGCCGGAGATCGCCCTGACCCCCAGCTTATTGCAGACCTTTCTGGCCCACTTTGGCCGGCAGGTGGCCGTGCTCCACAGCTGCCTGTCCACCGGCGCCCGCTATGACGAGTGGAAACGGGTGCGGGAGGGGAAGGCCAGGGTGGTCGTCGGCACCCGCTCCGCCGTGTTCGCCCCCCTGCCCGACCCGGGGCTTATCATCCTGGACGAGGAGCAGGAGGGGAGCTACCAGTCGGAGAGCATGGTGCGCTACCATGCCCGGGAGGTGGCCAAGTTCCGCTGCACCCAGCACGGGAGCCTTCTCCTGCTGGGGTCGGCCACCCCGGGGGTGGACAGCCGCTACGCCGCCGAGACCGGCCAGTACCACCTGTTCACCCTGGACAAGCGGTATAACCAGAAAGCCCTGCCCCAGGTGCAGATCGCAGACATGCGGGAGGAGCTTCGCCGGGGCAACGGCTCCGGTCTCTCCCAGCCTCTGCGGGAGGCGCTGGAGGAAACCCTCCGGCGGGGAGAGCAGAGCATCCTCTTTCTCAACCGCCGGGGCAACAGCCGCATGGCGGTGTGCGGAGACTGCGGGGAGGTCCCCACCTGCCCCCGCTGCTCGGTCCACCTGACCTACCACAGCGCCAACGGTCGGCTCATGTGCCACTACTGCGGCCACTCCCAGCCCCTGCCCGACCTGTGTCCCAGGTGCTACGGCCGCCTGCGGTTTGTGGGGATGGGGACCCAGAAGCTCCAGGAGGAGCTGGAGACCCTCTATCCCGGCACCGAGATCATGCGGATGGACGCGGACACCATCAGCGCCACCCAATCCCACGAGGTCCTGCTGGACCGGTTTCGGAAAAAGGGCGTCCCCATTCTCCTGGGGACCCAGATGGTGGCCAAGGGGCTGGACTTCCCCAACGTGACCCTGGTGGGGGTGGTGGACGCCGACCTGTCCCTCTATGCGGACAGCTACCGGGCCGCCGAGCGGACCTTTTCCCTGCTGACCCAGGTGGTGGGCCGGGCAGGCCGGGGAGACAAGCCCGGGCGGGCCATCCTCCAGACCTGGACCCCCGACAACGACGTGATCCGGCTGGCTGCCCGGCAGGATTACGACGCCTTCTACGAGGGGGAGCGGGAGATGCGCCGGATGCTCCGGTTCCCGCCCTTTACCGACCTCTTCCGGATCACCGTCACCGGCCCGGAGGAAAACCAGGTCCTGCGGCTGTGCGCCGTCCTGCGGCGGAGCTTAGAGCCCTGGATGCGGGCGCGTCGGGCAGGCGGTCAGGAGACCGAGGTGCTGGGTCCCGCCCCAGCCGGCGTTTTGAAAGTCAACAACCGTTACCGGTACTGCGTCATCGTCAAGAGCCGGAACGACAGAGATACCCGGGCGATTCTCGCCCAAGTCATCCGGGAGGCCCAGGAAGACAAGGTCAACCGGGGACTCTCCGTCCTGATGGACGTGAATCCTATGGATTAAAGTAATTTTTAGAAGAGGAAGGAAGACCATCATGATTAAGACCATTCTGCAGAAGGACGACCCCGCCCTGCACAAAGTTTGCCATTCCGTTACCAACTTCGACGCCAAGCTCCACACCCTGCTGAAGGACCTGACCGACACCCTGAAGGAGTCCGGCGGCCTGGGTCTGGCCGCCCCCCAGATCGGTATCCTCCGCCGGGCGGTCATCGTCATGGACGACGACGAGCAGTACCTGGAGCTGGTCAACCCCGAGATCGTCAGCGAGGAGGGGGAGCAGGAGGGCTTTGAGGGCTGCCTGTCCCTGACCGGCATGTACGGCATCGTCAAGCGCCCCATGAAGGTCAAGATCAAGGCCCAGGACCGCAACGGCAACCCCGTGGAGTACGAGCGGGAGGGCATCACCGCCCGGTGCTTCTGCCATGAGATCGAGCACCTGGACGGCCACATGTACTATGAGAAGTGCGGCCGCCTGTTCAGCGAGGCCGAGATCGACGATATGCTGGCCAAGGGCGAGCTGGAGGAAGACGAGGAAGCATGAGGATTCTCTTCATGGGCACCCCGGACTTCGCCGTGCCCTCTCTCAACGCCCTCCTGGACGCCGGCCATGAGATCGTCGGCGTCTTCACCCAGCCAGACAAGCCGAAAAACCGGGGCATGAAGCTCCAGCCCCCGCCGGTGAAGGTGTGTGCTCTGGAACACGATATCCCCGTTTTCCAGCCCACCAAGCTCCGGGACGGCACCGCCCTGGAGACCATTCAGGGCCTGGCCCCCGAGCTCATCGTGGTGGCGGCCTACGGGCGCATCCTGCCCCAGGAGATTCTGGACTGTCCCAGGTTGGGGTGCATCAACGTCCACTCCTCCCTCCTGCCCAAGTATCGGGGTTCCGCCCCCATTCACTGGGCCATCCTCAATGGGGATCAGGAGAGCGGCGTGACCATCATGCACATGGCCCTGGCCCTGGACGCCGGGGACATCATCGCCCAGAGCGTCACCCCCATCGACCCCGACGAGACCGTGGAGGACCTCCATGACCGTCTGGCCCAGATGGGCGCGGAGCTGCTGGTGGAGACCGTCACGGCCATCGGGGAGGGCAGCGCCGTCCGCACCCCCCAGGAGGAGGACAAGGTGACCCTGGCCCCCATGCTCAGCCGGGCCCTGTCCCCCATGGACTGGAACCGGCCCGCCCGGGAGCTCCACAACCAGGTCCGGGGTCTCATCCCCTGGCCCGCTGCCGTCACCGAGCTCAACGGCACCCGCTGCAAGATCTTCTCCACCTCTGTTCTGGAGGAGACCACCGGCAAGGCCCCCGGCGCAGTCATCGCCGCCGACAAGAAGGGCCTGAAGATCGCCTGCGGCGGCGGCACAGTATTGCAGATCAACGAACTCCAGGCCGACGGCGGAAAGCGCCTGAAGGCCGCTGACTACCTGCGGGGCCATCCCATCCCCGTGGAATAATCCTTGAGAGAGAAGGGAGTGGGTCACCATGTCTGCCAGAGAAGCGGCTTTGCTGACCTTAGCAGCCATGGACCGGCAGAAGGCATGGTCCAACGGACACCTGAAAAAAGTGATCCGGGAGGCCGGGCTGGACCGCCGGGACGCCGCCCTGGCCACCCGTCTCTGCTTCGGGGTCCTGCAAAACAGAATGCTGCTGGACTACTATCTCCAGCACTACTCCACCATGAAGCTGGGAAAAATGGAGAGCAAGGTCCGGGAAGCCCTGCGGATCGGGCTGTACCAGATGCTCTTTATGACCAAAATACCCGCCAACGCCGCCGTCAGCGAGGCGGTGGAGCTGACCAAAAAACACTGCCGGAACCCCCGGGCCGGTGGAATGGTCAACGGCATCCTCCGCAACATCGCCCGGCACCTGGACGAGCTGCCCACCATCGACCGGACCGACCGACTGTCCTACCTGTCCCTCCTTTACAGCCACCCCCGGTGGCTGGTGGAGGAGTGGGAGGGCCGTCTTCCCGGGGGCGAGGCGGAAAAGCTCCTCCAGTGGGACAACGGCGAGCCCCCCGTCACCGTCCAGGTGAACACCTGCCGGGCCACCACCGCGGAGGTCATTGCCTCCCTGGAGGAGGAGGGGGTCACCGTCCGGGAGCACCCCTGGCTGCCGGACTGCCTGATCCTGTCGGCCACCGGCGACCTGGCCCAGCGGAGGGCCTATGTCCAGGGCCTGCTCTACGCCCAGGACCCGGCGGCCAGACTGGCTGTGCTGGCGGCGGGGCTCACCCCCGGCCAGAAGGTCCTGGACGCCTGCGCCGCCCCCGGCGGCAAGTCCTTTGCCGCCGCCATGGTCATGGGGGACAAAGGGGAGATCCGGGCCTGCGACCTCCACGCCCACAAGAAGGGGCTCATCGAGGCCGGGGCCAGCCGACTGGGGCTGACCTCCATCACTGCCCAGGTGGCCGACGGCAAGAAGCCCAGAAAGGGCTGGGATGAGGCCTTCGATACGGTCATCGCCGACGTGCCCTGCTCCGGCCTGGGGGTCATTCGCAAAAAGCCGGAGATCCGCTACAAGGCCCCCGAGGAACTGGCCGGTCTGCCCCGGATCCAGGGGGAGATTCTGGACAATGTGGCCCGGTACGTCCGCCCCGGCGGGGTCCTGCTCTACTCCACCTGCACCCTGCGGGAGGAGGAGAACGAGGCTGTGGCCCGAGCCTTCCTGGCCAGTCACCCGGCGTTTGCCCCGGAGGGCTTCACCCTGCCCGGTCCCATCGGGGAGGTGCCCGGGGGGCAGTGTACCCTCTGGCCCCAGCGGATGGAGACCGACGGCTTCTTCATCGCCAGGTTCCGCAAAGCGGGAGAGGAGGAGACGGCCCATGACTGACCTGAAATCCATGACCCCGGAGGAGCTGACCCAGTGGTGCAAGGACCAGGGACAGCCCGCCTTCCGGGGGAAGCAGATCTTCCAGTGGTTCAGCCGGGGCGTGGAGTCCGTGGAGGAAATGACCAACCTGCCCAAGGCCCTTCGGGAGAAAATCGCCCGGGAATGCCCCTTTACTCCCCCGGTGGTGGAGCGGAAGCAGGTATCAAACCTGGACGGCACCATAAAATATCTCTGGAGACTGGCCGACGGCAACTGCATCGAGACCGTTCTCATGCGCTACCATCACGGCAACTCGGTTTGCATCTCCTCCCAGGTGGGCTGCGCCATGGGCTGCGTCTTCTGCGCCTCCACCCTGGGGGGACGGGTGCGCAACCTGACGGCGGCAGAGCTGCTGGATCAGGTGATCTTTACCCAAAAGGACTCCGGCTGTCCCATCTCCAACATCGTTCTGATGGGGATCGGAGAGCCCCTGGATAACTATGACAACGTGAAGAAATTCCTCACCCTGGTGAACCACCCCGACGGGGTGAACATCGGCATGCGCCACATCTCCCTGTCTACCTGCGGCCTTATCAAGGGCATCGACCGGCTGGCCGAGGAGGGCCTGCAGCTCACCCTGTCGGTCTCCCTCCACGCCCCCGACGACGAGACCCGCAGCAGGATCATGCCCGTGAACCGGGCCGCCGGGGTGGAGGAGCTCTTTGCCGCCTGCCGCCGTTACTTCCAAAAAACCGGCCGGCGGATCTCCTATGAATACGCACTGATCGACGGGGTCAACGACAGCCCCCGCCACGCCGCCCTCCTGGGGGACCGGCTGGAAGGGACGGTGGCCCACGTCAATCTCATCCCCCTGAACCACGTGGAGGAGAGCCCCCTGCAGCCCAGCCCCCGGGTGGCCGCCTTCCAGAAGCAGCTGGAAAAGCGGGGGATCACCGCCACGGTCCGGCGGCGGCTGGGCAGCGACATCGACGCATCCTGCGGACAGCTCCGCCGAAAGGCCATGAAGGCCGCCGGCGGGGACCGCAGCTGAGGGAAAGGAGTGGATCGGTATGGTTTCCCTATGGGGACTGACGGACAGAGGATTGGTTCGTCGGGACAATCAGGACGCCTGCGCCTATGAGCTCAGGGAGGGCGCCTACGCCTGGGCCGTGGTATGCGACGGCATGGGGGGCGCGGCTGCCGGAGACCTGGCCAGCGCCATGGCGGTCTCCCGGTTCCGGAACCACATGGTCTGCCTGGAGGAGCCCGAGGAGTACCAGGAGGAGGGCGCCCTGCTGGTCCAGGCCACCGAGGCGGCCAACCGGGCGGTCTATCTGAAGGCCGGCACCAACCGGGCCTATGCCGGGATGGGGACCACCCTGGTGGGGGCCCTCCTGCGGGAGAACACCCTCTGGGTGGTCAACGTGGGGGACAGCCGGGCCTACCACATCACCCGGGGCGTCATACAGCGGATCACCCGGGATCATTCCGTGGTGGAGGACCTGGTGCGGAAGGGGGATATCACCCCCGAGGAAGCCCGCCACCACCCCCAGAAAAACCTGATCACCCGGGCCCTTGGCACCGCCAGACAGGTCCAGGTGGACCTGTTCCAGCGGCAGGTGGAGGAGGGGGACGCCGTCCTCCTGTGCTCGGATGGATTGGTCAATGTGGTCACCGACGAGGAGATCCGGAAGGAGATCCTGGCCGGTGGAACGCCGGAGGAGATCTGCCGGCGGCTCCTGGCCCGGACGCTGGAAGAAGGCGCGCCGGACAACGTGACCATCGTACTCTTGCAACTGTGAAAAGGAGTGTGTTGCCATGGATCAATACATCGGTAAAATGCTCGATAACCGGTATGAGATACTCGACGTGATCGGGGTAGGGGGGATGGCGGTGGTCTACAAAGCCTACTGCCACCGGCTCCACCGCTTCGTGGCCATCAAGGTGCTGAAGAAGGACCTGGCCTCCGATGCGGAGTTCCGCCGCCGCTTCCACGAGGAGGCCCAGGCGGTGGCCATGCTCTCCCACCCGAACATCGTTTCCGTCTACGACGTCAGCCGGGGGGATGATCTGGACTATATCGTCATGGAGCTCATTGACGGGATCACCCTCAAGCAATATATGCAGAAGAAGAACGGCAGCCTCAACTGGAGGGAATCTCTCTACTTCATCACCCAGATCGTCCGGGCTCTGGGCCACGCCCACGGCAGGGGGATCATCCACCGGGACATCAAGCCCCAGAACATCATGGTCCTCCGGGACGGCAGCGTGAAGGTGGCCGACTTCGGCATCGCCCGGGTCATGTCCGCCGCCCAGACCACCCTCACCCAGGAGGCCCTGGGTTCGGTCCACTATATCTCCCCCGAGCAGGCCCGGGGCAGCCACATCGACGCCCGGGCGGATATCTACTCCGCCGGCGTGGTCCTCTACGAGATGCTCACCGGCCGCCTGCCCTTCGACGGGGACTCGGCGGTGTCTGTGGCCATCCAGCACATCAACGCCACCCCCCTCTCCCCCAGGGAACTGAACCCGGAGATCCCACCGGGCCTGGAGGAGATCACCATGAAGGCCATGGCCTCCCGGATCGACCAGCGGTATCTCAACGCCGGGGCCATGCTCCGGGACCTGGAGGATTTTCGCAAAAATCCTCAGATCCTTTTCCACTACAATCTGGCCAGCTTCCACGGCGCCCAGCCCATGCCCGACGAGCCCACCCAGGTGGTGGAGGGCGGCACCGGCGCCCAGAGCCGCCGCCAGCGTCCCCCCGTCCGGACCCGTCCCGCTCCCCCGCCGCCTCCCCGGCGCCGGGAGGAACCGCCGGAGGAGTACGAGGAGGAGAACAGCAAGAGCAAGGTAATTCCCATCGTGGTCATCGTCTTCCTGGTGGGGGCGGCCCTGATCCTGTGGCTGACCTTCTTCAGCGGTATCTTCAACAAGGCCCCCACGGCGGAGGTCCCGGACCTGACCGGCATGACCTTGTCGGAGGTCTACGGCGACCCGGAGCTTTCAGAAAAGTTCAAGGTGGTCCAGGGATCGGTGGAATACAGCGATCAGTTTGAGAAGGACCAGATCATGGACCAGAACCCCAAGCCGGGCAAGGAGGTGGAGGAGGGCTCCACCATCACCGTGACCATCAGCGGCGGCCAGGAGGCTGTGAAGATGATCGACGTGAAGAAGATGACCTACGAGGACGCCGTCAAGGCCCTCCAGGAGATCGGCCTCAAGGTCGATACCCCGGACTATGAGTTCTCCGACGATGTGGAAGAGAACCGCGTCATCTCCTACAGCCCCGCCAAGGGCACCGCGCTTTACCCCGGCGACCAGGTCCATCTGGTCATCAGCAAGGGGCCCAAGAGCCAGACGGTCATCGTGCCCTCGGTCACCGGCCAGTCCATTGACCAGGCCCGGCGGATGCTGGAAAACCTGGGTCTCAAGGTGGGCAGTACCGAGGAGATCGCCAGCGAGAAGGACAAGGGCATCGTGGTCTACCAGAGCATCGCCCCCAACACCGAGGTGGAGGAGGGGACTGCCGTCACCCTGCACTACAGCAAGGGACCGGAATCCAAGCCCATCAGCTCCCAGCCCATCTCCGTGACCCTGCCCAGCGACCGGGAGAGCGTCACCGTCCGCATCACCGTGGACGGCCAGGAGGCCTACAACCAGGTGGTGAACACCTCCGTGGGCATCGTGACCACCTCCGTGGAGGGCACCGGCACCCAGCAGGTCTGCATCTATATCGATGACGAGCTGGTAGAAACCAAAGAAGTGCAGTTTTGATCGACTATGAGGGAACAAAAGAAAGAGGGAATCATCCTCAAGGCCCTCAGCGGGTTCTATTATGTCCAGTGCCCCGACGGGGAGCTGGTCACCTGCCGGGCCAGAGGGAAATTCCGTTACAAGAAAATCACCCCCCTGGTGGGGGACCGGGCGGCCATCACCGTCCAGGCCGACGGCACCGGCTCCCTGGATGAGATCCTGCCCCGCAGGAACTTCTTCCAGCGGCCTGCTGTGGCCAACATCGACCAGATGGTCATCATCGCCTCTGGGGCCATTCCGGTGACCGACCCCTTTCTGGTGGACCGGATCACCGCCTTGGCAGAGACCAAGGACTGCGAGCCCATTCTCTGCATCAACAAGTGGGATCTGGTCCAGGCGGAGGAGCTTTTCCGCATCTATGACGCCGCCGGGTTCCACACCATCCGGGTCAGTGCCGAGACCGGCCAGGGCATCGAGGAGCTTCGCTCTCTGCTGGCCGGGAAGATCTCGGCCTTCACCGGCAACTCCGGCGTGGGCAAGTCCAGCATCCTCAACGCCCTGGAGCCCGACTTCGGTCTGGCCACCGGGGAGATCAGCGAGAAGCTGGGCCGGGGCCGCCACACCACCCGCCATGTGGAGCTCTTCCCGGTCTCCGGGGGGCTCATCGCCGACACCCCCGGCTTCTCCGCCTTTGACACCGACAAGGGGGAGATCCGGGAGAAGGAGGCCCTTCAGCACGCCTTCCGGGAGTTCCGGCCCTACCTGGACCAGTGCCGCTTCATCGGCTGCGCCCATGTGAAGGAGAAGGGCTGCGCCGTCCTGGAGGCCCTGAAGGAGGGCAAGATCCAACCCAGCCGCCACCGCAGCTATGTGCGGCTCTACGAGCTGGCCAAGGAGAACAAGCCCTGGGAAAATCCCAAGGGGTAAACGAACACCACCCGGCTGTTTTCAGCATAGACTGAGAACAGCCGGGTGGTGTGTTATCGGAAGGGAGGGACTCACATGAAAATGGTGGTACTGAGCGCGCCCAAGGCCCTGGCGGGGTTATTGAAAAAGATTTTCCGCATCTGAACCGGCATACCCGCCGGAGGCCGGACATAGGATGGGACAGATACTACCTTGTACTGAAGGGAAAGGACTGGTCACACTATGGAATTGGAACTCCGGCGAGAAACTGTGCGGTGCTGGGAGACCGTCTGCCGCACCACATTGGAACAGGAAGAAACCGCGGAAATGATCGTCCCCGACGCCTGCCCGGACATCTGGCAGGTGCTGGACGGGGAGGGGAAGCTGCTGCTGCAGCGCAAGGAGCCCCAGGAGGGGAAGGCGGAGTTCTCCGGTCTGCTGAAGGTCACCATCCTCTACCAGCCGGAAGGGGAGGGGGCTCTGGAGGCCATGGAGGTGACCCTGCCCATCGCCGCCTCCCCGGACCTGCCAAAGGTCACCCGGCGGTGTATGCTCCGGGTCATCCCCAGCGTCCTGTCGGTGGATGTCCACCTGCTCAACCCCCGCAAGGTCCTGGTGCGGGCCAACTGGCAGATGGAGGTGGAGGGCTTTGCCCCCCAGACCCTCTCCCTGGCCACCCTGGCGGAGGAGGGGGAGACCTATGCCATCCGTCAGCGGACCGATGTGTTCCGCAGCCTGATGGCGGTGAGCGCCCAGGACAAGAGCTTTACTTACAGTGACACCCTGACGCTGCCCGCCGGACGGCCGGCGGTGGAGCGCCTGCTGGGGACCCGGGTGGGCTGCACCTGCTCGGAGGCCCGGGTCATCGGCACCAAGCTGGTCTTCAAGGGAGAGGCCGCCCTGCGGGTCCTGTGCCGGGGAGAGGATGGCTCGGTCTTTCAGAACGAGTTCCGTCTGCCCTACTCCCAGATCATGGACGCCGGGGAGGACAGCGAGGACGCCCTGTGCGATCTGGAGCTGCTCTTTACCGACGTGAAGTGCACCCTGGACGGGGAGGACCCCCACGCCTTCCAGGCGGAGCTGGCCCTCCAGGCCCAGGCTGTCCTGCGGAAGCAGGTGGAGGTCCCGGTGCTGGCCGATCTGTACAGCACGGTGTATGACCTGGAGACCGGGGAGAGCCCCGTGACGGTTCAGCGCCTGCTGGGCCGGGGAGAGGACCAGGAGACCGTCCGGTCTGTGATGGAGACCCAGGGCCTGCCGGTGGAGATCCTGGAGGTCCAGGCCCGCCTGGGCCGGAGGGGACAGCGGCAGGAGGGAGAGGACCGCATCCTCACCCAGGAGGTCCATGTGATAGTCCTCTACCAGGGGGAGGAGGGCCCTGCCAGCCTCCACCAGACGGTGACGGCGGAGCATCGCCTGTCCGGCCAGGGGGAGACTCCCTGCGTCTTTTCCGGAGAGATCCTGCGGATGCCCACGGCGGCCCCCGCCGGTGAGGGGGTGGAGTTCTCCCTCCCCCTAAGCTTCCGGTGGATGGCCCTGGAGAGCCGGGAGGCATCCCTGGTGGACCGGGTGGCCCTGGGGGAGAAGCGGGAGGAAGAGGGCCAGCGTCCCTCGGTGATCCTCCGGGCGGTCCGGCAGGGGGAGACCCTGTGGGACGTGGCCAAGGCCTGCCTCTCCACCGACCAGGAGATCCTGGAGGCCAGCGGCCTGACCTCCAGCGAGCTCTACCCCGGTCAGATGCTGTTGATTCCACGCTGACAAAATGGGGGCTCCCCTTGCTGAGAGGGTGAATCTCTGCCGATACAGAATCGCCCTCTCCGGCTTTGGGCCTGCGGGCCCAAAGCCACCTCCCCCAGAGGGGGAGGCAAGAGCGTGGGTATCCCCCAGTGAAAAAACGGAACCCTATCCGCTTGGGATAGGGTTCCGTTTTTGATTACTGCGGGTAATGGTTGGAGAGGGGCAGGCAGGTGGTTCTCCGGCAGACTGCGTAGGTGGTCTGGTCGTTGAGGAGGGGATGGGCATCGGAGGGGGTGTCGTGGAAGGTGACCACCGCGTCCAGAGGGAAGGGCCAGGGCTGCTGGGGCAGGTCCTTGGCGCTTTTGGCCGTGACGGTGATCTCCTCCGGGGGATAGGCGTCCTCCAGCAGGGCCAGCAGGTACATGGGGTAGGCGGTGGGATAGGCCGATGCCTGCCCGGCCAGGAAGGAGAGCTGCTGCTGGGCGGCCTGGCCCCATGCCTCGTCCCTGGTCAGGTGGGCCAGCCGCACCAGGACGTAGGCCATGGTGGTGTTACCGCTGGGGAGGGCCCCGTCGGCAGTCTCCTTGGGGCGGATCAGGAGGGGGTCGCTGTCCTTGGCGGTGAGGTAAAACCCGCCCCGCTCCCGGTCGGCAAAGTCGGCCTGGACCTTGCGGCAGAAGGCCTGGGCCTGGTCCAGATAGCCCGGCTCCAGGGTGACTTCGTAGAGGGTCACAAGGCCCAGGGAGAGGAAGGCGTAGTCCTCTAAAAAGCCCTTGGGACCGGTCTGTTCCTCCAGGCTGGAGGCGAAGAGCTCGTCTCCCTGGCGGTGGTGCTGGTCCAGATACTGCCAGGCCCGTTGGGCGGCTTTCAGAAAGAGGATCTGCCCGGTGACCCGGTACAGCCAGGCCATGGCGGCGATCATCAGCCCGTTCCAGCCGGTGAGGACCTTGTCGTCCCGGTGGAGGGGATACCGCTGCCGCCGGTAGGCCCGGAGCTTGGGCAGAAGACCGGCGCAGGTCTCCGGAGCGGTGTCCCCCGGGATCAGGGTGGGGATGCTCTTCCCCTCAAAGTTCCCCTGGGGAGAGATGTGGTAGCACTGGTTGAACCGGGTTCCGTCGGACGCCCCCAGTACGTCAAGGATCTCCTCCGGCCGGAAGGCGTAGTAGCTGCCCTCCTGGCCCTGGCTGTCGGCGTCCTGGGCGCTGGCGAAGGCCCCGGAGGGAAGGGTCAGCTCCTCCAGCACATAGTGGGCCGTTTGCAGGGCCACCTCTTTGTACCGCTCCCGCTGGGTGAGGGAGTAGGCCTTGCAGTAGGCCAGCATCAGCAGGGCGTTGTCGTAGAGCATCTTTTCAAAGTGGGGGATGAGGAACTGCCGGTCGGTGGAGTACCGGGAGAATCCCCCGCCGATGTGGTCGAAGATGCCGCCCTGGTAGAGATGCGTTAGGGTCTTCTCTGCCATGGCCAGGGCGGTGGGGTCGTGGAGCTTTTCCCCGCAGGTCAGCAGACACCACAGGTTGTGGCCCATGGGGAACTTGGGGGCCGAGCCGAAGCCGCCCCACACGGCGTCGTAGGAGGCCCGCCAGAGGCTGAGGGCCTTTTGGAGAACGGCCTCGTCGGGAATTTGGGAGGCGGCAGAGGCACTCTCCCGGAGGAGGGCGATGACCTGGTCTGCCGGGGCCAGCAGCCGGTCCCGGTCCTCCCGCCAGGCCCGGAGGACGGCGGGCAGCAGGTGGAGCATCCCGGGCATGCCCCGCTGGCTCTCCTTGGGGAAGTAGGTCCCGGCGAAGAAGGGCTTCTGGTCGGGGGTCAGGAAGAGGGTGGTGGGCCAGCCGCCGCTGCCGGTGAAGGCCTGGCAGACGGCCATGTAGAGGCTGTCGATGTCCGGCCGCTCCTCCCGGTCCACCTTGATGGACACGAACCCCTGGTTCAGCAGGTCGGCCACCTCCCGGTCCTCGAAGCTCTCGTGGGCCATCACGTGGCACCAGTGGCAGGTGCTGTAGCCGATGCTGAGAAAGATGGGCTTGTCCTCCCGGCGGGCCTTCTCGAAGGCCTCCTCGCACCAGGGGTACCAGTCCACGGGATTGTCTGCGTGCTGGCGCAGGTAAGGGCTGGTCTGGCCCTGCAGATGATTAGGCATAGCGTGACCTCCTTTTTTCCATAGTATGTGAAAAAAGCCGCCGGAATAAGCGGCGGCTTTTCTCTGGAATCAAAACTCAGTCCATCTCGGTGGTCAGGACCTTTTTCAGCTTGGCGAAGCGGGGGAGGGAACCCTCCAGGGGGCGCTGGGGCTCGCCCTGAATCAGGGGAAGGGCATAGTCGATGAAGCCCTGCTCCACGCCGTTGCCCTGGGCGTTGATCCACGCCCGGGGGACCTTGCGCTCGGTGTTGGCGGCCTCGGTCAGGGGGACCAGCTTGGTCTGGCAGTGGTAGCCAGACTCGTCCCGGACGCAGTCCAGACCCACCATGTGGTCGGTCATGCCGGAGACGGCTGCCTCCACGGCGGCCTTGCCCACCAGATAGGCCTCTTCCACGTCGGTCTTGGAGGCCAGATGGGAACCGCAGCGCTGGAGGAGAGACAGCTCGATGCCCCGGACCTTGACCCCCATCTTCTCCTTGATGACGTCGGCCAGCATGACCGCCAGACCGCCCAGCTGGGCGTGGCCGAAGCCGTCGGTGGCGGAGGTCTTGGCCTCGGAGACGAAGGTGCCGTCGGCGTAGTGGATGCCCTCGGACACGGCCACCAGGCAGGTGCCGTTGGCCTCGTAGACCCGCTTCACGTCGGCCAGGAACTGGTCCATGTGGAAGTCCACCTCGGGCAGGTAGACCAGGTCGGGACCGGAACCGGCCCAGGAGGCCAGCCCGGCCGCACCGGCCAGCCAGCCTGCGTGACGGCCCATGATCTCCACCACCACTACGGTGCCGGTGTCATAGACCCGGGCGTCCTGGTACAGTTCCATGCAGGAGGTGGCGATGTACTTGGCGGCGCTGGCGTAGCCGGGGCAGTGGTCGGTGCCGCTCAGGTCGTTGTCGATGGTCTTGGGCACGCCCATGATGTTGCAGGGGTAGCCCACCTTCTGCATGTACTTGCTGATCTTGTTGCAGGTGTCCATGGAGTCGTTGCCGCCGTTGTAGAAGAAGTAGCGGACGTCGTACTTCTGAAAGATCTCCAGAATGCGCTTGTAGTCGGTGTCGTCCACGTCAGGGTCAGCCAGCTTGTAGCGGCAGGAGCCCAGGGCGGACGAGGGGGTGAACTGCAGCAGATCCAGCTCGGCGGGGTCCTCCTGGCCCATGTCGTAGAGCTGGTCGGCCAGCACGCCCTTGATGCCGTGGGCTGCGCCCAGGACCCGGGTGATGTTTTCGTTGGCCAGGGCGGTCTGGATGACCCCCTGGGCGCTGGCGTTGATGACGCAGGTGGGGCCGCCGGACTGGCCGATGATGCAGGCGCCTTTCAGGTTTTCCATAGCGTGTTCCTCCGTTTATACTGTAAAAGAATGGTTGATTTTCAATGGGAAGATGATATCTAATATCATAACATATCCCGGTCCCACTTGCAATTCTCAATGATTGTTGGTACAATAATTTATCTGGATTTTATCTGATCTGTTTGAAAGGAGCGGTCATCATGCCGTTAGTTACTACCACTGAAATGTTCAAAAAGGCCTACGAGGGCGGCTACGCCATCGGCGCCTTCAACGTCAACAATATGGAGATCGTCCAGGGCATCACCGAGGCGGCCCGGGAGGCCAACTCCCCCGTCATTCTCCAGGTCTCTGCCGGCGCACGGAAGTACGCCAAGCACGCGTACCTGATGAAGCTGGTGGAGGCCGCCGTGGCCGACACTGACCTGCCCATCGCCCTGCACCTGGACCACGGGGAGGACTTTGAGATCTGCAAGGCCTGCATCGACGGCGGCTTCACCTCCGTCATGATCGACGGGTCCAAGCACTCCTTCGAGGACAACATTGCCCTGACCAAGAAGGTGGTGGACTATGCCCACGCCCGGGGCGTTGTGGTGGAGGGTGAGCTGGGCCGTCTGGCCGGCATCGAGGACGACGTGAAGGTCTCCGCCGCCGACTCCTCCTACACCGACCCCAACCAGGTGGAGGAGTTCGTCCGGGCCACCGGCGTGGACAGCCTGGCCATCGCCATCGGCACCAGCCACGGGGCCTTCAAGTTCAAGCCAGGCACCAACCCCCAGCTCCGCTTTGACATCCTGGAGGAGATCTCCCGCCGCCTGCCCGGGTTCCCCATCGTCCTCCACGGGGCCTCCTCCGTTACCCCCAGCTATGTGGACATCATCAACGCCAACGGCGGCCAGCTGAAGGACGCCATCGGCGTGCCCGAGGACCAGCTTCGTCAGGCCGCCAAGATGGCCGTGTGCAAGATCAACATCGACTCCGACCTGCGCCTGGCCATGACCGCCGGCGTCCGCCAGCAGCTCATGGCAGACCCCGCCAACTTCGACCCCAGAAGCTACCTGAAGGTGGGCCGTCAGTATGTGAAGGAGCTGGTGAAGGACAAGATCATCAACGTCCTGGGCTCCAACGATTCCCTGTAATTGAGACCATTTGAACCCAGCAGGCCTGCCGTGATTCATCGCGGCAGGCCTGTGCTGTCAGCATGAGAAAGGAGGCGCGGCTATGCTGCATATTGTCACCGGCCGGGCCGGCTGCGGCAAGACGGGGACCGTCCTGGGCCGCATGAGGGAGGAGGGCAAGGCCCGCCGCCAGCTTCTGCTGGTGCCGGAGCAGGCCTCCTTCGAGACCGAACAGCGGTTCTGCCGGGAAAACGGCAACCAGGCGGGGCGGTACGGAGAGGTCCTCTCCTTCACCCGGCTGGAAAACCGGGTGCTCTCCCTGGCCGGCGGCGGCGCCCGGCCAGTGCTGGACGAGGGGGGCCGTCTGTTGGTCATGTACGCCGCCCTGAAATCGGTCAGCGGCAGCCTGACGGTGTACGCCATGCCCTCCCGGAAGCCGGAGTTCCTGTCCAGCCTCATCACCACCATGGACGAGCTTAAAAGCTGCTGCGTCACCGGGGCCCAGCTGGCCCAGGTGGGGGAGGAGACCGAGGGCCTGGACGGGGACAAGCTCCGGGACCTGGGCCTCATCTTCGGGGCCTACGAGGCCATGACCGCCCGGGGCAGTCTGGACCCCAGGGACCGACTCACCCGGCTGGCTGACAAGCTCAAGGGCTATCCCTTCTTCCGGAACCAGGACGTCTACCTGGACGGCTTTACCGACTTCACCCCCCAGCAGGGGCTGGTGCTGGAGCAGATCCTCCGGCAAGCCCACTCGGTCACGGTCACCCTCACCTGGGGGGACCGGGAAGGGGAGGAGGGAGTCTTCGCCCCGGCGGAGAAGACCATCGCCTGGCTGAAGGCCCTGGCGGCTCGGGTCCACTGCCCGGTGGAGGAGGAGACCCTGCCCCCCCGGCCGGGGGTCCGGACCAAGGCCCTGAACTGGCTGGAGAAACACCTCTTTGCCCGTCCCACGGTCCCCTATGAGGGGGAATGGGACGGCAGTGTGTTCGTGGGGTGCTGCCCCACCCCCAGAGAGGAGGTCCGCTGGGCGGCGGGAGAGATTCGCACCCTGCTCCAACGGGGGGACCTCCGCTGCCGGGAGATCGCCCTTGCCGCCCGGTCCATGGACCGGTACTGGGAGCACATCGAGGGCATTTTTGCCCAGTACGATATCCCGGTCTTTCAGTCGGACATGACCGACATTCTCCAAAAGCCCATCTTCACCCTCATCACCGCCGCCATGGACGCGGTGAACGGGGGCTACGCCTATGAGGACATGTTCCGCTATCTGAAAACCGGCCTGACGGGGATCACCCCGGCGGCCTGCGACCGGCTGGAAAACTACGTCCTCACCTGGGATATCTGGGGGGGACGGTGGACCAGGGCCTGGACCATGCACCCCGGCGGCTACCACCAGACCTTCACAGAGCAGGACCGGCAGGCCCTGGAGGATCTGAACGCCCTCCGGCTCCAGGTCATCACCCCCCTGGAGGGGTTGAAGAAAAAAGCCAAGGATACCATCAGGGGTCAAGTAGAAGCCCTTTACAGTTTTTTGGAGGAAATTCACGCCCCCGAGGCCCTGGAGGCCCGCACGGCCCGACTGCTGGAGCAGGGGGAGCCGGAGCTGGCCCGGCAGGTGAGCCAGCTCTGGGAGATTTTTTGCGGGGGGCTGGAGCAGTGTGTTTCTCTTCTGGGGGAGATGGAGACGGACTTTGCCGAGTTCGCCCGTCTGCTGCGCCTGCTGCTGTCCCGGTATACCGTGGGCTCCATCCCGGCCTCCCTGGACCGGGTGACGGCGGGGGACGCCCAGCGGCTGTCCAACCGGGCCTGCAAGGTCCTCTTCCTGCTGGGGGCCGACGACGGCTCCATCCCCCAGGTCACCCCCGGCCAGGGGCTGCTCACCGACCGGGACCGGGAGCTGCTGGAGGACTACGGCCTGACCCTCTCCCCCCGGATGGAGGAGCGGCTGGACCGGGAGCAGACCATCGTCTACACCGCCTGCACCCAGCCCACAGAACGGCTGTACGTCACCTGGCCTGCCGGGGGGGAGAACGGCGGGGAGAAGCGTCCCTCCTATTTAATAGAAACCCTGCTGACCCTCTTCCCGGAGGCCGGTGGGACCTGCACCCCGGCGGACTCCCCCGACCGGCTGCGGACCCTGGCGGCCAGAATGCCGGAGGTCCGGGCGGCCCTGGCCGATGACCCCGGCTACGCCGCCCGCTTTCAGCGGCTGGACCGGGCATCTCAGTGGGAGCGGGGCAGGCTGTCTCCCCAGGCGGTAAAGACCCTCTATGGGGAAAAGGTGGCCATGTCGGCCTCCCGGATGGACCGGTACAAATCCTGCCACTTCGCCTACTTTTTGCAGTTCGGCCTGGGGGCCAGGGAGCGCCGGCCGGCGGGGTTCCACGCCCCGGAGTACGGCACCTTTATCCATTTCGTTCTGGAGCAGGTCCTGCGGGCCGTCCGGGACAAGGGGGGCGTCACGGAATGCACCGACCAGGAGATCAAAGACCTGACCCAGGCCGCCGTCCAGGACTATGTGTTCACCGAACTGGGGGGGATGGAGCACCAGACCCCTCGGTTCCGATACCTCTTCCGCCGGCTCCGAAAGAGCGTCCAGGCGGTGGTGGACAACGTCATCGCCGAGCTGCGGGCCTCGGACTTTCAGCCCATCGCCTTCGAGCTGGGCTTTGGCTCCGGCAAGGACCTGCCCCCGGTGGAGGTGCGGGACAGCGGTGTCACCCTGCGGATCTCCGGCTTCGTGGACCGGGTGGACGGATGGGTGAAGGACGGCAGGCTCTACCTGCGGGTGGTGGACTACAAGACCGGCCGGAAATCCTTTGATCTCACGGAGATCTGGAACGGGCTGGGGCTTCAGATGCTCCTGTACCTGTTTACGTTGGAGGAAAAGGGGAGCAGGGTCTTCGGTGCCGACCCGATCCCTGCGGGGGTCCTCTATCTGCCCGCCCGGGACGCCATGATCTCCGGCAGCCGGGACATGGAGGAGAGCGCCCGGCAAAAGCGCCTGGACAAGGAGCTGGTCCGTCGGGGGCTGGTCCTGGACGACGGGGAGGTGCTGGAGGCCATGGAGCACGCCGAGGGAGGCCTCCGCTTCCTGCCCCTGCGGGTGAGTGCCAAAACCGGGAAGATCACCGGCGACGCCCTGGTGAGTGCGGAAAAGCTGGGGCGGCTCAAGGGCCACACCCAGGCCATTCTGAAGCAGATCTGCCGGGAAATTTCCGCCGGAAACATCGACGCGGACCCCTTCTGGCGGGGGCCGGCCAAAAACGCCTGCCTGTACTGCCCGTATTTCCGGGCCTGCCAGTTTGAGGAGAAACAGGACCACCGGCGGTGGATCCCGTCGGTGAAGAACAGCGATTTCTGGGCCTGGCTGGCCCAGAAGGAGGAAGGAGGGGAGGACCATGGCCGTCAAGCGAACCCCTGAGCAGGAGGCGGTGGTGAAAAACCGGGGCGGGGGCCTGCTGGTGTCGGCGGCTGCCGGCTCCGGCAAGACCCGCGTTCTGGTGGAGCGGCTGCTGGACCGCATCTGCAACGAGGGGAAGAACGTGGACCAGTTCCTCATCATCACCTTTACCCGGGCGGCAGCCGAAGAGCTGCGGGCCAGGATCGCCAGGGAGCTTTCCGAGGCCCTGGCGGCCCAGCCAGAGAACGGCCACCTCCGCCGGCAGACCGCCCTGCTCTATCAGGCCCAGATCTCCACCATCCACGCCTTCTGCACCGTCCTCCTGCGCCAGTGGGGCCACCTGCTGGACCTGCCGGCGGATTTCGCCCTCTGTGAGGACGAGGAGGCCCAGGTCCTCATGGTGAACACCTTGAACCAGGTGCTGGAGGAGCGGTACGAGACCATCGACCCGGAGGGGGACTTTGCCAAGCTCCTGGACGTCCTCTCCGCCGGCCGGGATGACAGCCGCCTGATGGAGATCACCCTGGACGTCTATGGAAAGATCCAGAGCTACCCCGACCCGGTGGCCTGGCTGGAGGAACAGCGGGCCACCCTGGACCTGACCGGGATCACCGACGTGGGCCAGACCCCCTGGGGCAGACTTCTTCTGGACGAAGCCGCCCAGACCGCCCACTACTGGGCGGGGCAGATGGACCGGGCCTGCCGTCTGGCCCAGGAGGACGAGGTCCTGGAAAAGGCCTACGGCGACAGTCTGGAAGCCACCCGTCAGGATCTGGAGACCCTGGCCCGGGCCGCCCAGCAAAGCTGGGACCAGGCTGCCCGGTGCACCGTGGACTTCCCCCGGCTGAAAAGTGCCAAGGGGGTGGAGAACCCGGCCGCCCAGGAGCAGATCAAGGCCCTCCGGGAACGCTGCAAAAAGGCGGCGGGGGAGCTGATGAAGCAGTTCGGCAGCACCAGCGAGAGCCTGCTGGCCGACATGGCTCTGGTTCGCCCGGCCATGCACGGCCTGATCTCCCTGGTGGAGGACTTCTCCCAGGCCTACACCCGGGAAAAGCTGCGGAAGTCCCTGCTGGACTTCGGGGATCTGGAGCACTGCGCCGTCCGGCTCCTGGTGGATCCGGCGGGGCAGCCCACCGAGCTGGCCCGCCAGTGGGGGAGCCGGTACGCCGAGATCATGGTGGACGAGTACCAGGACACCAACCAGGTCCAGAACACCATTTTCAAAGCCCTCTCTGATGAGGGGAAAAACCTCTTCATGGTGGGGGATGTGAAGCAGTCCATCTACCGCTTTCGGCTGGCCGACCCCACCATTTTCCTGGAGAAATACCGGACCTTTGCCGACTGGACGAAAGCCCGGGAGGGGGAGGACCGGAAGATCACCATGTCCAAAAACTTCCGCTCCCGGCCAGAGGTGCTGGAGGCCGCCAACGACCTGTTTCGGAACATCATGTCCCGGGACCTGGGGGAGATGGACTACACAGACGCCGAGGCTCTCTACCCCGGCGGGACCTTCCCGGCGGGGGAGGGGTACGAGACCGAGCTCCATGTGCTGAACTTCAACGACGACCCGGCCCTCACCGAGGACAAGCAGAACAAGAGCTTTCTGGAGGCCCGGTTTGTGGCAAGGGAGATTTCAGCGCTTCTGCGCTCCGGCTTCCCGGTCTCCGACGGGGCGGGGGGACAGCGGCCCCTGGAGCCCGACGATATCGCCATTCTGCTCCGCTCCCCCGGCCCGGTGCGCCACTTCTATACCCTGGCCCTGGAGGAGCAGGGGGTGGGCTGGTCGGCGGAGGAGGGGAGCGACTTCTTCCAGACCACGGAGATCTCCGTGGCCCTGTCCTGGCTCCAGATCATCGACAACCCCCGGCAGGACATCCCCCTGCTGGCCGTGCTGCGGTCCCCGGTCTGCGGCTTCACCGGAGACCGGCTGGCGGAGATCCGCGCCGCATCGGAGGGGGACGTTTATACCGCCCTCTGTGCCGCCGCCGACCAGGGGATGGAGGACTGCCGGGCCTTCCTGGCGGACCTGGAGGCCCTGCGGTTCCAGTCCGGGGAGCAGAGCAGCCACCAGCTGCTGTGGGAGCTGTACCGCCGCACGGACCTGCTGGAAATTTTCGCCGCCATGCCCGGCGGGGAGAAGCGGCGGGAGAATTTACTGGCCTTTTACGAGCTGGCCCGCCGCTTTGAGGGCACCGGCCACAAGGGCCTCTTCGGGTTCCTCTTACATTTAAATCGTGTTCAGGAGAGCGGCGGTCTCCGGTCGGCCTCGGCCCCGGCCAAGGAGAAGGCGGGGGTGAAGATCGTCAGCATCCACCGCTCCAAGGGCCTGGAATACCCGGTGGTCTTCCTCTGCGGCCTGGGGCGGCGGTTCAACTACGGGGACATGCAGAAGCCCGTCCTCTTCCACCCCAGGCTGGGTCTGGGCCCCAAGGGCCTGGACAGCGAGACCATGGTGGAGTTCTCCACCCTGGCCCGGACCGGGGTGGCCCTGGCCCTGAAAAAAGAGATGCTGGCCGAGGAGATGCGGTTATTATATGTGGCCATGACCCGGGCCAAGGAAAAGCTCATCATGACCCACACCCTGGCCTACGGGCTCACCGACCTGAAAACTCTGGCGGAGAGTATCTCCTGCCCGGCGGATCCCCGGGTGCTGGGGGCCTGCTCCAGCGTGGGCCAGTGGCTCATCCTCACCGCTCTGGCCCGGCCTGAGGGTTCCCCCCTGCGGCAGGCGGCAGAGGTGGAGGACGCGCCGGTCCCCGGCGTGACCTTCGGGCCGGCCTGGAAGGTCCGGTACCACGCCGGGGCGGTCTCTGAGGAGGTCATCCGCCGGGAGACACTACAGGCAGAGGAGACCGGGAGCAACCTCACGGCCGGGGAACTTCTGGCCCAGCTCCGCTGGCAGTACCCCCACGCCGCTGCCGCCGCCACCCCGGCCAAGGTCACCGCTACTCAGGTAGAGAGGGACGGGGCAGAGGAGCCCGGGGTGTTCCTCCTCCGTCAGGGGGAGGACACGGAACCGAAGCCCTTCTACCGGCCCCAGTTCGCCCAGGAGACCCTGGGCCTGACCCCCGCCCAGCGGGGCAGCGCCCTCCACCGAGTCATGCAGTGCATCCGCCTGGACCGCACCGGGTCCACGGAGGCCGTCCGGGAGGAGCTGGCCCGGCTGGTGGCCGGGGAGTACCTCACCGGCCAGCAGGCCGAGGTGGTCAGTCCCGCCGCCGTGGCCCGGTTCTTCGCCACGGACCTGGGCCGGGAGATGCGGGAGAGTGCCACCCTCCGGCGGGAGTACCCCTTTTCCCTCCTGGCTCCCGCCGAACAGTTCTACCCCCAGGCAGGAGAGGGGGAGGAGATCCTTCTCCAGGGGGTCATCGACTGCTGGTTCCAGCGGCTGGACGGCATCACCCTGGTGGACTTCAAGACCGACCGGGTCACCGCCGACGAAGCCCCATCCCGGGCGGAGACCTACCGGGGACAGCTGGCCGTCTATGCCTACGCTCTGGAGCAGCTCACCGGCCAGAAGGTCACCCGCCGGATCCTGTGGTTTCTCCGGCCCAATCTTGGGGTTACATTGTAAAAAAATCGAAATATTTCCGAAAAAAAGAGTTGCAATTTCAGGATAAAAGTGTTATTATATGACATGCGTTTTGAGAACGCGTATTTTTGATATGCAGAAAGAGGTGAACACTCATGAAGGAAGGCATCCATCCCAAGTACGAGCAGGCTACGATCCGTTGTGCTTGCGGTAACGTTATCGAGACAAGATCTACCAAGGGCGATATCCGCGTAGAAGTTTGCTCTAAGTGTCACCCCTTCTTCACCGGTAAGCAGAAGATGGTGGATACTGGCGGTCGCGTCAGCCGCTTCAACAAGAAGTTCGGTTTGGAAAACTGATAATTTCTGGCTTCGGACCCGTGCCGCTCTCGGCACGGGTTTTTCCGTGTACAAGGGGAACGATAGGGAAGGCTCCGGGTCCTTTGAAAAAAGGCCGTGGGTCTTCCCTTGCTCAGCAGGGTTTCCCAGGCTCCATCCGCATAGAATGAGAGAAAAAGGAGGAGAACCATGTTTCAGGAACTTCAGCCCAAACAGCTTACAGAGAATGTCTTTTCTCTCTTTGACGACCGGTGGACCCTCATCACCGCCGGGACCCGGGACCGCTGCAACACCATGACCGCCAGCTGGGGCGGCCTGGGGGTCCTGTGGCACAAAAACGTGGCCACCATCTATGTGCGCCCCCAGCGGTATACCTTTGAATTCCTGGAGGAATTTCCGGAATTCACCCTCTCCTTCTTCGGGGAGGAGTGGCGGAAGGCCTTGGCCTACTGCGGCCGGGTCAGCGGCCGGGAGGAGGATAAGTTCGCCCACTGCGGCTTCCACGTGGACATGGCAGGGGAGACCGCCCCCTATATCCGGGAGGCCAACCTGGTCCTGGTGTGCCGGAAGCTCTACTGGAACGACCTGGACCCCGCCCACATGGACGAGACCGCTTTGCAGCACTATCAGAAGCATGACTACCACCGCATGTATATCGCAGAGATCACCAAGGTTTTGGTGAAGGCTTAAAAATACCTGTTTGGAGGTTTCTATGACCGAAGAGTTTACGAAAGAATCCCGGAACCGGGCGGTGCTGGTGGGCCTGAGCGCCCACAGCCTGCCCCGGGAAGACAACGCCAGCGAGACCTCCCTGGAGGAGCTGGCCGCCCTGGTGGAGACTGCCGGCGGCGAGAGCGTGGGCATGATCCTCCAGCAGCGGGACGCCCCGGAGGCCCGCACCTTCATCGGCGAGGGCAAGGTGGCCGAGACCCGGGACCTGGTCCAGGCCCAGGGGGCCGACCTGGTGGTCTTCGACAACGAGCTGTCCCCCTCCCAGCAGCGGGTCCTCACCGAGGAGATCGGCGTCCAGGTCATCGACCGGGCCGGTCTCATCCTGGACATCTTCGCCCAGCGGGCCCGCACCCGGGAGGGCCGCCTCCAGGTGGAGCTGGCCCAGTACAAATACCTGCTGCCCCGGCTCACCGGCATGTGGGGCCATCTGGTCCGCCAGACGGCCTCGGGCGGCAAGTCCCCCATCGGCACCCGCGGCCCCGGCGAGACCCAGCTGGAGACCGACCGCCGGCACATCCGCCGGAAGATCGCCAAGCTGGCCGGGGACCTGGAGGAGGTCCGCCGGGTCCGGGCCGTTCAGCGGGACCGCCGGGAGAAGAACGAGATCCCCGTGGTGGCCATCGTGGGCTACACCAACGCGGGCAAGTCCACCCTGCTCAACGCCCTCACCGACGCGGATATCCCCGCCCGGAACCGGCTCTTTGACACCCTGGACACCACCACCCGCACCCTGGAGATCTCCGACACCTGCACGGTGCTCATCTCCGACACCGTGGGCTTCATCCGCAAGCTGCCCCACCACCTGGTGGAGGCCTTCAAGGCAACCCTGGAGGAGCTGGCCTACGCCGATCTGATCCTCCACGTGATCGACGCCTCCAACCCCGAGTGGCGGGACCAGGTGGAGGTGGTGGAGCGGCTCATCGCCCAGCTGGGGGCCGAGGCCACCCCCCGCATCGACGTGTTTAACAAGTCCGACGTCTATGTGGGGGACATCCGCCCCCACGGAGAGGACATCGTATCTATCTCTGCCAAGACCGGGGAGGGGCTGGACGAGCTGCTGGCCAAGATCGGCAAGCGGCTGGACACCGGCTTCTACCGGGTCACCCTGGCCCTGCCCTATGACAAGGGGGGCATCCTGGAGGCCCTGTACCGGGACGCCAAGGTGGAGTCCGTGGAGTACGACGCCACCATCAACGTGGTGGCCGTCTGCTCCGAGAAGACCGTGGGCCAGGTGAAGGACTATATCATCGACGGCTGGACGCCCCCGAAGGAGTTTTGGGAGTGACTTTTTCTTGAAAGAGGCCGTAGTCCACTAAACATTTATCTCCGCCGAGCGGATTTCAATGAGTGAAAAGTCACCAAAAAGAACTTTAATTTCGCTTCCAACCATTGCTGTAGTCTATCGTTTTTTGCCCGGTAACGAAGACTGGATAAAGATAGAGGAGGCCAATCTATGGCAGAGTATTATGTTCCCGGACGGGACTTCTGCGAGACCGAGTTCACCGAAAAGCGCTCCCGGTTCATCGGCCATGTCTGGCGGGTGGAGACCGAGGAGGAGGCCCGGGAGAAGATCGCGGAAATGAAATCCAAATACTACGACGCCCGGCACAACTGCTGGTGCTACATCCTCCGGGAGGGGAACGTCACCCGCTACTCCGACGACGGCGAGCCCCAGGGTACCGCCGGCCAGCCCATGCTGGAGGTCTTTAAGCGGGAGGGCGTGGAGAACGTCTGCTGCGTGGTCACCCGCTACTTCGGCGGCATCCTCCTGGGCACCGGCGGCCTGGTCCGGGCCTATACCAAGTCCGCCAAGGACACCCTGGAGGAAGCCGGGGTCTCCGTGGTCCGCCAGTGGGCCGAGACGGCGGTAAACTGCCCCTACAGCCTCTTCGAGCGGATGAAGCTAGAGGTGGCCGCAGTCCAGGGCATTTTGGGGGAGATCGAGTATGGAGCCGACGTGCGCATCCATGCCCTCCTCCCGGCGGAGAACTGGGCGGCCTACGAGGCCCGGGTCACCGAGCTCACCGCCGGTCAGATCGCGGCGGAAAAGCTGGGGGAGGTCTTCCGGGCGGCTCCGGTGGAAAAATAAAATATTTTTTTGTTTCAGCAGGAATTTAGAACTGTTTTTCGTATATAGCAATAGAAACCGAGAAGTTTTCCCTTTTTGGGAAGAGGGGAGGGATGGCCATGACCCTGCGAGAGAGCACGGAAGAACTGGAACAGCAGACCCTGTCGCCCTATGCCGCCCTGGCCACGGCGACCAAAGGCCGCCTGCGGCCGATTCCCCCCTGCGCCATCCGCACCTGCTACCAGCGGGACATTGACCGGATCGTCCACTCCAAATCCTTCCGCCGGCTCATGCACAAGACCCAGGTCTTTCTCCAGCCGGAGGGAGACCACTACCGCACCCGCATGACCCACACCCTGGAGGTGGCCCGCATCGCCCGGACCATTGCCCGGGGCCTGCGGCTCAACGAGGACCTGACCGAGGCCATCGCCCTGGGCCATGACCTGGGCCACACCCCCTTCGGCCACGCCGGGGAGCGGGTGCTGAACGAGATCCTGTCCGGGGGCTTCCGTCACAACGAGCAGTCCCTGCGGGTGGTGGACCGGCTGGAAAACGGCGGCGACGGCCTGAACCTCTGCTATGAGGTCCGCCGGGGCATTCTGTGCCACACCGGGCCGGACCGAGCCGAGACCCTGGAGGGTCAGGTGGTCCGGCTGTCCGACAAGATCGCCTACATCAACCACGACATCGACGACGCCATGCGCGGGGGGATCATCTACCCCCTGGACATCCCCCTGGATATCTCCCAGGTGCTGGGCTTCGACCACAGCGGGCGGATCAACACCCTGGTGGGAGACGTGATCCGGGCCAGCCAGGGGAAGGACAAGATCTGCCAGTCCGAGGCCTGCGGCAGCGCCATGGCCCGCCTGCGGGCCTTCATGTTCGAGGCCGTGTACCACAACCCCATCGCCAAGGGCGAGGAGTCCAAAGCCCAGGACATGATCGCCCGGCTCTTTGAGTACTATCAAAAGGACCCGGACAAGCTCCCTCCGGATTATCAGGATATCCGCATGCGGGAGGGAGTGGACCGGGCCGTCTGCGACTACATCGCCGGTATGACCGACAAGTACGCCGTGGAAAAATACTGCGAGGCCTACGTCCCCATGGCCTGGTCGGTAAAATGATTTCAAAACCACCCCGGAAAGGAGGGAGAGGACATGGCCATCCCATCTGAGTTCATCGACGAGCTGGTGGCCCGGAGCGACATCGTGGATGTGGTTTCGGACTATGTGAGCCTCTCCCCCAAGGGGGGGAGCTACTGGGGGCTGTGTCCTTTCCACGGGGAGAAGACTGCCTCCTTCCATGTGCTGCCCGACCGGCAGCTCTACCACTGCTTCGGCTGCGGCAAGGGGGGCGGGGTGGTCTCCTTTGTCATGGAGCTGGAAAACCTGCCCTATCCGGATGCCCTGCGGATGCTGGCCAAGCGGGCGGGGATGGAGTTTCCCGAGGGGAACCTGGACGACTCCGGCCGCCGCCGCCGGGCCCGCCTGCTGGCGCTGAACAAGGAGGCCGCCCGGTACTTCCACAGCCAGCTCCACGCCCCGGCGGGCCGGGAGGGCCTGGAATACCTCCGGGGCCGGGGGCTGTCCAAGGGCATCATGACCCGCTTCGGTTTGGGGTTCGCCCCGGAGAGCTGGGACAGTCTCACCAAGGCCATGACCGCCAAGGGGTTTACGAAGGGGGAGCTGCTGGAGGCCGGTCTGGCCGTCAGCGGCAAGAAGGGCGGGGTGTATGACCGGTTCCGCAACCGGGTGATGTTCCCCATCATAGACCTGCGGGGAGAGGTCATCGGCTTCGGTGGCCGGGTCCTGGGGGACGGCACCCCCAAATACCTGAACTCCCCGGACACCCCGGTGTTCAACAAGAGCCGCAACCTCTTTGCCCTGAACCTGGCCAAGACCACCAAGCTGGGCCGCATCGTCCTCACCGAGGGGTACATGGACACCATCTCTCTCTATCAGGCGGGGTTCGACTGCGCCGTGGCCAGCCTGGGCACCTCCCTCACCGCCGACCACGCCAAGCTCCTGTCCCGGTTCACCAAGGAAGTGGTCATCTGCTACGACGCCGACAACGCCGGGGTCCAGGCCGCCAACCGGGCCATCCCCATGCTGGAGAAAACCGGCCTGAAGGTCCGGGTCCTGCGGGTCAGCGGGGCCAAGGACCCCGACGAGTTTCTTCGCAAATACGGCCCGGATGCCTTTGCCCGGCTGCTGGACCAGTCGGAGAACCATGTGGAGTACAGCTTGGGGCAGCTCCAAAATAAGTACGACCTGAAGGACCTGGACCAGAAGGTGGCCTTCGCCAAAGAGGCGTCGGAGCTGCTGGCCAAGCTGAACAGCCCGGTGGAGCAGGAGATCTACGCCGGGCAGATCGCCGAGCTCACCGGCATCGGGAAGGACGCCCTCCTCCGGGAGACCAGGCAGTCGAGAAACCAGCGGATGCGCACCGCCAGGAAAAAGGAGTCCCGCAAGGCCATGACCCCTGTGATGCAGGTGCAGCCAAAGGCCCGGGACATGCGCTATGAAAACCCACGGGCCGCCCGGGCAGAGGAGGGCATCCTCCGTCTGCTGATGCTGGACAGCTCGTTGTGGAAAGAGGTCCAGGGCCTGGAGCCCGGGCAGTTTACCTCCCCGCACCTGGGGAGGATCTATGAGGTCCTGCGGCGGCGGCTCCTGGAGGGCCAGCCCCTGCAGGTGGGAATGCTGGAGGGCGAGCTGAGCCGGGAAGAGGTGGAGCTTCTGACCAGACTCATGGCCGAGCCGGAGTCCCTGGAAAACGGAAAAAAAGCCATGGCCGATTATCGGGCCATTTTAGAGGGCGCCCAGTGGAAGGACCTCCGGGAGGACTCGGACCTTCTGGCTGTGCGCGATCGTTTACTGCAAAAGAAAACCATATAGGAGATGGATGCCATGAGCGAAAAAAAAGCACCCGAGCAGAAGCGGGAAAAAGTGAAGCTGGTCCACGTCACCGAGGAGCAGATTCAGGCCGGTAAGGTGGAACTGATGAAGATCGTGGCCGGCACCAGCGGTGCGGAAAAGCTGGCCGACATGCTGGAAAAGGGCAAGAAGAAAGGCAGCCTGTCCTCCAGCGAACTCATGGAAGCTCTGGAAGACGTCCCCCTGGACTCCGAGCAGATGGACAAGATCTATGACGTGCTGGAGAACATGGGCATCGACACCACCGGGGAGGCCTACCTGCCCGACCTGAACCCCGACGATATCATGCCCCCTCTGGACGAGATCGAGGAGATCCCCGAGGAGGAGATCGTGGACCCCAACACCCTGGTGGACTCCTTCGGCATCGACGACCCCGTCCGCATGTACCTGAAGGAGATCGGCAAGGTGGACCTGCTCACCAGCGAGCAGGAGGTCACCCTGGCCCAGGCCATGGTAGCCGGCCAGGAGGCCAAGGCCCAGCTGGAAGAGATGAAGGCCGAGGGCATCGAGCTGCCCGAGGAGGCCCGGCGGGAAATGGAAAAGCTGGTGAAGGCCGGCGAGCGGGCCAAGCAGAACCTGGCCGAGGCCAACCTCCGTCTGGTGGTCTCCATTGCCAAGCGCTATGTGGGCCGCGGCATGCTCTTCCTGGATCTGATCCAGGAGGGCAACCTGGGCCTTATCAAGGCTGTGGAGAAGTTCGACTACACCAAGGGCTACAAGTTCTCCACCTACGCCACCTGGTGGATCCGCCAGGCCATCACCCGGGCCATCGCCGACCAGGCCCGCACCATCCGCATCCCCGTCCACATGGTGGAGACCATCAACAAGGTCATCCGGGTGTCCCGGCAACTCCTCCAGGAGCTGGGCCACGACCCCACCCCCGAGGAGATCTCCGAGGAGATGAACATGCCTGTGGACAAGGTCCGGGAGATCCTCAAGATCGCCCAGGAGCCTGTCAGCCTGGAGACCCCCATTGGCGAGGAGGAGGACTCCCACCTGGGGGACTTCATCCCCGACGAGGATGCCTCCGAGCCCTCCGAGGCCGCCTCCTTCACCCTGCTGAAGGAGCAGCTGGTGGAGGTCCTGAGCACCCTGACCCCCCGGGAGGAAAAGGTCCTGAAGCTGCGCTTCGGCATCGAGGACGGCCGCACCCGCACCCTGGAAGAGGTGGGCAAGGAGTTCAACGTCACCCGGGAGCGGATCCGTCAGATTGAGGCCAAGGCCCTGCGGAAGCTCCGCCACCCCAGCCGCTCCAAGAAGCTGAAGGATTTCCTGAACTGAGAGAGAACCGAGTATGACACTGCCCCTCCTTCCCTTTGTGATCGTGTGCCCGCTGGTCTTTCTGGGCGGGTTTGTGGACGCGGTGGCAGGGGGAGGAGGGTTGATTTCTCTGCCCGCCTACCTGATCGCCGGGATCCCGCCCCACAACGCCATCGCCACCAACAAGCTCAGCTCGGCCATGGGGACCACCCTCACCACCGTGCGCTTTGCCCGGAAGGGGTTCATCCCCTGGCGGCAGGCCGCCCTCTGCGTGGTCTTCGCTTTCGTCGGCTCCTCCCTGGGGGCCAAGCTGGCCCTGCGGATCGACGCGGAAATTTTTACCCTGCTGATGCTGGGGATCCTCCCCCTGGTGGCAGTCTATGTCCTCCGTGGAAAATCCCTGGGCCAGGGAGAACGGCCTCCCTGCGCCCCCCGGAAAACCCTGCTCATCAGCGCCCTGGCCGCCCTGCTCATCGGGGGCTACGACGGCTTTTACGGCCCCGGCACCGGGACCTTCCTGCTGCTGGCCCTCACCGGCCCGGCCCGGATGCCCCTGACTCAGGCCAACGGCGTCACCAAGGCCATCAACCTGACCACCAACCTCTCCGCCCTGGCGGTCTTCCTCCTGGGGGGCAAGGTCCTGCTCCCCCTGGGGCTGGTGGCCGGCTGCTTCGGCATTCTGGGCAACTATTTGGGTACCCGCTTCTTCATCCGGGGCGGCGTGAAGTTTGTTAAGCCCGTCATCCTGGCGGTGCTGACCATCTTTTTCATCAAGGTCCTGACCCAACTGATTTGAGGACGGTTCCTGCAAATTGCAATCTTACGAAACTATTTCAACAGACAAAAAAAGACGCGCTGCGGCGCGTCTTTTTTTGATGGAAAGGTTAGAAAAGCACCAAAAAAGCGGGGGAAAGAAGAGGGATTTTCTTCTTTCCGGGCGAACAAGTGTCTTTACAATTTTCTATTCACATTGTATCATATTGTTCGTAAGATAAAACATTAAAGAAACTTCTGTACATAAAGGGGGCAAACCATGATACTTCACATTCAGCAGTACGAGAGCCAGTGCGTCATCACCATCGAGGGGCGGATCGATCCCCACACCTGTCCCATTCTTCACGAGAGGACCCAGGGGTTACACTATGACGCCATCCAGGAGCTGATTTTTGACTTCCGGGATGTGGTCTATGTGTCCGCCGCCGGCCTGCGGGAGCTTCTGGTCATCCGGAAGCGGATGGGGCCGGAGAAGATCGTAAAAATCATCCATGCCAGCGAGGCGGTCTATCAGGCCGTTCGGTCGGCGGGCCTGGACCACCTGCTGGACATGACCCGCCTGCCCCAGACCGAGCAGCCCCGGCACCGCTACCAGTCCTTCCACGAGCTTCTCCAGGAGAAGATGGACCGCTGCCCCAACGCCACCTTCCTGGTGGCCGACCGGCGCTACACCTGGCGGGACATCGAGCAGACCGCCCAGATCATCGCCAAGGACCTCCAGCGGCTGGGGGTGTACAAGGGGAGCCATGTGGCCCTGTGCGGGGCCAACTCCCCCAACTGGATCATGACCTTCTTCGCCATCCAGAAGCTGGGGGCGGTGGCTATGCTCATCAACTACGACCTGAAGGCCAAGGAGATCATCCAGCTGGCCCAGATCGGGGACATCACCCACTTCTGCATGGGCGACATGCCCGCCGTCAGCCAGCGGGAGGCCTTTGCCGACGAGCTGGCCGGACCCAACTCCCACATCCGCTGGGTCTACGACATGAGCAGCCAGGTGGACTTCTCCAAGCGCTATGGGGAGTACGAGGGCCTGGTGGGCCAGTTCCAGGAGAAGGCAGAGGCCGACGACGCCTCGGTGGTCATCTTTAGCTCGGGCACCACCGGCAAGCCCAAGGGGGTCCTGCTGTCGGCCTACAACGTCCTCAACGCGGCGGCCGCCACGGCGGAGAACACTCACCTGACCGCCCGGGACCGGAACTGCCAAATCCTGCCCCTCTTCCACATCTTCGGCTTCACCGGCTGTCTCTTTGCCTGCGCTATCGCCGGGGCGGAGATCCACATCCCCAAAAACATGCGGACGGAGACCATTCTCGCCCTTATCCAGCGGGAGCAGTGCACCATCCTCCACTCGGTCCCCACCATGATGCTGGCCCTGGTCCACAGCAAGGAGTTCACCAGCGAGAAGGTGGCCTCCGTCCGGTGCAGCCTGTTGGGGGGCGCCGCCGCCACCGAGGCCCAGGTGATCCTGCTGCGGAAGCACTTCCCCAACAACCACTTCATGGCGGCCTACGGCCTGACCGAGCTGGCCATCGCCACCGAGAGCGACTACGAGGACACCTTAGAGCACGTGGCCACCACCATCGGCAAGCCCCTGGCCAACATCCAGGTCTCCATCCGGGACATGGCCACCGGCCGGGAGTGCAAGCGGGACGGCTCCGAGACCGGCGAGATCCTGCTGAAGGGCTTTAACATGATGGTCTGCTACTACAAGCTGGAGCTGGAGCGCCAGGACTTCAACGACGAGGGCTGGCTGTGTACCGGCGACCTGGGCTATATGGATGAGGAGGGCTACATCCATCTGGTGGGCCGGAAGAAGGAGATCATCATCCGGGGCGGCGAGAACATCATCCCCAACGAGATCGCCTCCGCCATCTCCGAGCACGAGGCCATTGCCGACGTGAAGGTCCTGGGCCTGCCCGATGCCTTTTACGGCGAGATCGTGGGGGCGGCCCTCCTCCTCAAAAACGGCGCGGATTTCAATGAAGAGGAGATGCGGGCCTTCCTGGAGCCCCGTCTGGCAAAGTACAAGATCCCCGCCCACTTCGTGGTCTATGACGCCTTCCCCTCCTTCTCCACCGGCAAGATCAACATGCTGGAGCTGAAGAAGGACATGATCGAGAAAACCGGCGCCAAGGCATAATCATTCCAAGAGAAGAACCCCTGTCTGCTGTGCTTCCACGGCAGACAGGGGTTTTGACATTACTGGGCCAGGTATTCTTCCAAACACACCCCCTGGCGGGTGATGGCTTCGGCGGCCTCCCGGCCCACATAGCGGTAGTGCCAGGGCTCGTAGATGACTCCGGTGGTTTCGCTTTTCTCCGGCGGGTAGCGGAGGATGAAGCCGTACTCCCAGCTGTGGGCCATGAGCCACTGCTGGACAGGGGTCTCCGCCTGGTGCTGGTCCAGGCTCTGGTAGCTCTGGTCCACGATGTCCGCCGCCAGACCCAGCTGATGCTCGCTGGTGCCGGGGGCGGCCACGGATCGGGCGGCTTCCCGCTGGGCGTCCTCCTGGGCGTATCCCCGGGCCAGGCATTTGTTCACCTGGGCGGAAAACAGGCTCTCCTGCTTTTCCCAGGTGCGGTAGGCCGAACACACCACCGGGGACAGCCCGGCGGCCTGACAGGCCTCCAGCATGTCGTTCAGAGCGGGGGCGCACCGACTGTCCAGAGACAGGCCGTTGGAGAGCCGGGTCAGTTCGGGGACATAGCCCTCCTCCATGGGAGTCCAGGGGTTGACCAGCACCAGTTGCCAGTCGGTTTCCCGGGGAGCATCGGCGGCCGGGGCAAAACTTTGATCCGGGGGACGGTCCGAGGGGACGGATGCTTCCCCCTGGAAGCCCAGCAGGTACAGAGTAGCGGAGACGGCCGCCAGGACCAGCAGGCAGGGGAGAAGACGGGAACGAAACATGGTCCTCACCTCACTTTGGATGAGATGAGTCTACCATGGCCTGTCCCCCAAACGGCATCCCTTCGCCATCAAAGGGGCATCAGAGTTCGGATGCGTTGAAAAAGAGGGAAGTGGGGGTGGCGGAGAGAGTGACCCAGCACTTTTCGTTGTCGGCGTTGAAAAAGGTGAGGAGCCAGGAACCGTCGCTGGAGGAATAGGATTGCAGGTCCTCCAGCCCATAGTATTCCCGGCAGAAGTCGGCCACAAGATTGGCCATGTCATCGGACAAACTCACGCTGGTCTTAGTGTCCTTCTCCTGGACGGGCGCGGCCTCATAGACAAAGGAGAGGACCAGCCCCAGGTCATCATCCATCAGGAGGGTCAGCCGTTCCCCTTCGCCGGTGGTCAGAACGCACCGCCAAAAGATGGCGGCGCTGGTCTCCGACTCCCGGCTGGACACGGAGGTCCAGGTCTGAGTCTCCCCGTCATAGGTCATGGTGTATCCGGTGTCTGTGGCCAGAAGGGGTTGACAGACTGAGGTGAAGGACCAGCGATTGGGGGAAAATGTGGTGAGTCCGCAGCCGGCCAGGAAGTCCAGGGCTTCGGCCGCCAGGGTTTGGATCTCCTCCGGGGTGTGGTTGGACATGCCGTTGGTCAGGACCACCAGGGAGGGGTCGCCGGCCGCCAGCGCCAGACGGCGGAACAGATCGACGTCTCTATTCAGGCTGATTTCCGGCGCGTCGAAGGAGAGAACCTGTTCCTCCGCAGCCCGGTCCAATCGGTCGGTGATCACCCAGGGCAGAGACAGGCCGATCCCGATGGCGGCACAGGTACACAGAACAAGAAGGGAAAATCTTCTCATGGCCGGCCTCCTTCCAGACAGGCGGTGACCAGGGTCCCCTGGCCGGGGGCGCTTTCAATGGTCAGGCTGCCGCCGTGGGCCTTAACGATCCTGTCGCAGAGAGTCAGGCCCAGTCCGGCCCCTCCCTGGGCCCGGGCCCTGGACTTGTCCACCCGGTAAAAGGCCTCGGTGAGATGGGCCAGGGCTTCGGGCGGGATGCCCCGGCCGTTGTCCCGGACGGAGAGGACGCAGCCCCCTTCGATCATGGCGCAGGTTAGGGTAATCTCGCCCCCGTTCTCCAAGGCCTTGCGGCTGTTGTCCAGCAGATTCAGGGCCAGGGAGCGGAACAGGTCGGGCTCCAGCAGGCACTGGCCCTCTTCCAGGGAAGGGATGAGCCGGATGTTCTGCTCCGCCAGGGCCGGTTCCAGGGGGGCGGTCAGCTCCCGCAGCAGGTCGGCGGGGGAGACGGGAACCAAGGGGAGCTCCTCCTGCCGCTGGACGAAAAACAGGTCCATCAGCTTCAGGGACAGCCGTTCCAGCCGCTTCCCCTCGGAGAAAATGTAGTTGGCGGCGTTGGCCTGATCTTCCGGGGAGAGGGTTCCCCGCCGCAGCAGGTCCGCGTAGCCCAGGATGGAGGTCATGGGGGTCTTCAGCTCGTGGGTGAAGCTGTGGATGAACCGGTCCTGGCCCTCCATGGTGGCGGTGAGGGCGGCCACATGGGCCTCCTGTCGGGCGGCCATGGCGTCAAACTCCTGGGCCAGTTGGCCGATCTCGTCCCCGGTCTGGATGTTGGCCCGGCAGGTCAGGTCCCCGGCGGCCAGAGCCCGGGCGGTCCTGGAGAGTTTGTCCAGGGGACGGGTGAGCACCCAGGCGGCGCTGTAGGACAGCCCCGCGCAGATGACCAGCAGGCCGGCAAAAATCTTCCCATAGGCCGACAGCTGCTGCTGGCGGGTCTGATAGATGGAGGTGATGTCATAGGCGGCGCTGAGCACCAGCCGCTGGCCCGCCACCGTCATCACCTGGCCAGTGAGCTGGAGGTAGTGCTGTTCTCCGTGGCGGAAGGCGGTCATGGCGTATTGATCCGCAGCCACCTCCAGCTCCAGGAAGGACTGAGCGGCCTCTCCCTTCTGGTACAGGTGGCTGTCTCCCGCGCTCAGGCGCAGGGCAGACCAGGTGAAGGTGTCCTGCCCGGCCAGCTGCTCCAGTCCCCGGGAGACGGCCTGGGGCCGTTTCCAGTCCTCCGCCTGGCCCACCAGCTGCAGGGTGCGCAGGAGCAGGTCGTAGGAAGCCCGGGCGGCGGTCTGCTCCCGCTCCAGGGCGCTTTGGAAGGAAAGGGAAATCAGGGCGCAGGAGCCGCCGCCGAAGAGAAGGGAGACCAGGCAGACCATGCACAGAACCACCTTCAGACGGAATTTCATGGCTTCACCTCCAGGCGGTAGCCCACCTTGTTTACGGCCACCAAGACGCCCTCCCAGCCCACCTTCCTTCGCAGACGCTGGATGTGCAGGTCCACGGTCTTGCTGCCGTAGGCCAGCTCGCCCCCCCAGACCCGCTCATAGATGGTGTCCCGGTAGAGGGCGGCGTTGGGGTTCCGCAGGAACAGGAGGAGCAGGTCGTACTCCTTGGGGGTGAGGGCGATTTCCTCCCCGTCCCGCCAGACCCGCCGCGCCCGGGGATCGGCCACGAGGCCGGCCAGGGAGAGGGTGTCCCCGGTTTTGTGGCAGCGGCGCAGCACGGTCTCCACCCGGGCCAGCAGCTCCGCGATGTCAAAGGGCTTGACGATATAGTCGTCGGCCCCCATCCGCAGGCCCCGCACCCGGTCGCTGACGGCGGCCTTGGCGGTGATGAAGATGACGGGGATATCCAGGGGGCGGATGTACTCCATAAGGGTGAAGCCGTCTACCTTGGGGAGCATCACGTCCAGCAGGACCAGGTCATAGACCGGGTCGGTCAGCAGGTCGGCGGCGGTCTCCCCGTCGGGAGCCCAGTCGCAGAGATAGCCTGCGGGCTTCAGGCTCATGCGGATCAGGTCGGCGATGGGCTGTTCGTCTTCTGCAATGAGGATCTTTCCCATGGGGAACCCTCCTTTGTGTCGAAATCGTATGGTCATGATACCCCAGCTTGGCATCAAAATGGCAAACGTTTGAAAAGAAACGCGCCGGAAGACGGAGCTTCCGGCGCGGGGAAAACGGTCATTTGGGCACTTCGGTGACGTAGGGGCCAACCTGGACGGCGGCTACGTCGGCCAGGTTTACAGGGATGCGGAACTGCTTCCGGGCGTTGGTGCTGCCGCCGCCGGAGGCGTTGGTCTGGATGGGCTGGCCGGTTTCGTCCAGAAGCTGGAGGGAGGAGAGGAAGGCGGCGGGGGCATCGTAGTGATCCTGCCAGTCCCAAAGGGTGGCGGTCATGGCGAAGGCCGAGAAGGTACAGGTGCCCTTCATGCTGCCCTGGTCGTCCTTGACATCCACATATTTTACCGTGCCCTCGTTCTCGACGGTCCAGGTGAAGGTGTGGGTGGCGTCAAAGACGGGGGTTCCGTCCCGCTGGAATCCGTCGATGGTGAAGGTGACCTCCGTGCCGGGTGTTACGACCTCCTTGTCGAAGCCGAAGCTGTTGACGCAGACCAGGGTGGTCTCGTCCTCGTCCAGGGTCTCCCAGGTGCTGCTCTGGGAGGAGGCGAGAAGAGTCTTTCCATCGGCGGAGAGGGTGACATCCCCGGGGGCCAGGCCCTCCAGGTCGGTGCCGGCGGGGAAAGTGGCAGTGTAGGCCACATAGAGGGTCATGGCGTCCCCCAGGGTCTGACTCACATGGACCTCCACACCCTGGTCCGAAGCGGTCTGGTCAATGGTCTGGAGGGCGGCGGCCAGGGTCTCCGGGGAGAGGCTTTTTAGGTTCAGCCCGGCGTGATCGGTCAAAATCTCATCGGGCTGAGGGGCGGAAGAGGTATCGGTACAGCCGGTGAGGGCCAGAAGAAGACCCAGCAGGGGAAGGAGAAGTCGAAAGCGGTTCATAGAATGCTCCTTTCTCGGTCACTGAAAGGTTCCGGTGAAGTTTTCGGCTTGGATGGTTTGCACTGCGCCGGGGCCAATGGGGGAGTAGAACTGGGCGTAAAAGACGCCATTGCCCCCCTGCCAGCCCATGAATCCCTGGAGAGGATTGCCGTCGGCGTCCAGGAGTTGAAGAGTCTCCGCCAAGGCAGTCCACTGGTTATGGGTCCAATCGTTCGTCCGGGGAAGCTCCAGGGTCAGGAGGAAGGAGGAGAGGGCGGCGCTGCCGACGGTGCGCCCCGTCTGGTCCATCAGGTCGGCCTGCGTGAAAAACCCTTCGTTTTCTGCCGTCCAGGTGAACGCATAGACACCGCCTGTGGCGGGGTCCTCCACCAGCAGAGAGACCTCCTGCCCGGTGAGACAGGGCTCCCGGAAATCGAATTCTGCCAGATAGGACATGGTGTTTTCCTGGGTCTGGGCGCCGTTGATCCCGCTGTTGATCAGACCGGGCAGCTCCTCCGCCTGGATGGGGTCATCCACGGCGCCCTTTGCCAGCCGGACCGTAGGAAACGCCGTGGGGTCCGCCTGTTCGGGATAGACCACATCAAAGGCCACATAGAGGCTTCGGCCATCCCCCAACGTCTGGCTGACCCGCACCGTGACCCCGTCCCGGGTGCTCTCCCGGTCGATGGTCTGCAAGGCCCGGTTCAGGGCCTCGTTGCTCAGGCCGCTCAGGTCGAAGTAGGCGTGGAAGGGGTCTGCCTGGACCTGATCTGCCGTGGGGGGCTCCGGGGCGGGGACGGATTTCTCTGGGGCGGCCTCCCCGCCGCCGCAGGCGGTCAGAGTCACGGCCAGGAGCAGGGCGATCAAAAGGGAAGTGATGGGTTTCATCAGGGACCTCCTTTCCGGGATGCAAACGATGTTTTTTCTATCATACCATGGTCGATAACAAAAGACAAGCAAAACCCCCGCTGAAAACCAGCGGGGGTGAGATGGGTATGGCAGGAGTTGGCACTACCGCCCTGTAGGGGCCGATGACCACATCGGCCCGACGTTGGCTCACAGACTGCCCATGCCGGGGAGCTCGGCGGAGTTGGTGATCCCCTGCTCCATGGCCTTGGCCCGGAGGAAGCGGTAGAGCTCGGCCCGGGTGGCGTAGATGTAGGGGTTCACATAGAAGACACCCAGGATGCCCAGGGTGAGACCGTTCAGGAACTGCCAGCCTATGAAGGACAGGTCGGTGACGAAGAGCTCGCCCTTATAGCCCATGGTCATGGCCCGGCTCAGCTCCAGAGCCCGCTTGTGGTCCATGTGGGGGTTCTCCGCCAGGATATAGGGGACGGCAAAATAGCCATAGGCCCGGACGATTCCGGGAATAATGAAGAGGAGAGACCACAGGAAGACGTACAGCCCCCGCAGGAACTGGGTGAGGACCACGTTGCCAAAGTTGGCGCTGAAGCCCACGGACACCCGGGAGAAGGGGGCGGCGTGGAAGGTGGTGTTTTCCAGATAGAACCGGCTGGCGCCCACCTCGTAGGGGTTGGCAACCAGGAGGCTGACGGCAAAGCTCAGGGCAAACCCGGTGATGGCAAAGGGGGCCAGCAGGGAAATGGTGTACTGCATCAGGTAGAGCAGGTCTGCGCCGGTCTGGATGCCGTAGGTGTCGCACAGGTAGATCAGGTCGCTGAGATCGCTGCTGCTTCTGTTGAAATTCAGGGCGAACAGATTCCCGAAGAGCAGTGCGTACAGCACGGACACCGCCACAAAGGGCCAGTAGTTGGCCTTGAAGTTGGCCTTGCCGGTGGCCTTAAAGGTGATTCGATCCCACATGGAAATCCCTCCTTCTTTCCTTGAGTAGGACTATTCTATCGTATTTTGCCGAAAAGGTCAATGTCGGGATGGGCTGTGCGAATTTGTATGAAAAAGGCTGGAAGGGGACAGGGTTTTCTGTGTCCTTTCCCTCTTGTCTTTCCGGCGGGTTTGGTCTAAGATGTGATATCCTGAAAGACAGTTCTGACCACGAAAGTCTGCAAATAAAAAGTCAATAGGAAATTAAAGAAAAATAGCAGACTTGG
>JAUNCL010000017.1:20667-51409 GCA_030535235.1 Bacillota bacterium | reverse complement strand
ACCTGGACGCCATCCACGACACCGTTCACGAGATGGCTCGTGACGAGGCCCGTCATGGCAAGGCATTCAAGGGCCTGCTGGAGCGTTACTTCAAGTAAGCGTTCACGACATATTCGACTGGGCGAGATATCCTCTCGCCCAGTCTGCTTTCATGAGGTGTTTTACATGGATACAAAAGCGCTTTATCACATGACATACGGCCTGTTCCTGCTGACAGCCCAGGAGGGCGGGAAGGACAACGGCTGCATCATCAACACCGCCATCCAGGTGGCCAACGACCCCACCCGGATCTCTGTTGCGGTGATCAAAAAAAACAAGACCTGTGACATGATTCGGAACACCGGCGTGTTCAATGTCTCTGCCATCTCTGTGGATGCGGAGTTTGCCCTGTTCCAGCGGTTCGGTATGCAGTCCGGCTGGGATGTGGACAAGTTCCATGGATTTTCTGATGTGGCCCGGAGCGAAAACGGCCTGTACTACCTGACCAGGCAGGCCAATATGTACCTCTCTGCCAAGGTGACGGAGCAGCACGACCTGGGCAGCCACATCCTGTTCATCGGTGAGATGACCGACGCAGTGCGGCTGTCCGATACGGCCTCCTGCAGCTATAGCTATTACCAGAGCAACGTCAAGCCCCAGCCTCAGCGGACGGAGAAGCAGCAGTGGGTCTGCTCCGTCTGCGGCTATGTCTACGAGGGGGAGACCGTCCCCGATGACTTCGTCTGCCCCCTCTGCCACCACGGCAAGGAGGAGTTCGTCCTGACCGGCGGACAGACCGCCAAGGAAGAGAAGCCTGCTCCGGTAGCCGGAACCGGCGGAAAGAAGTGGGTCTGTTCCGTCTGCGGCTATGTCCACGAGGGGGACGAGCCCCCGGCGGAGTGCCCCCAGTGCAAGGCGCCCGCTGCCAAGTTTGTGGAGCAGGGTCCTGACATGAGCTGGGCTGCTGAGCACATCGTCGGTGTGGCCCAGGGCGCGCCCGAGGACATTATGGAGGATCTGCGGGCCAACTTCAACGGCGAGTGCACCGAGGTGGGTATGTACCTGGCCATGGCCCGGGTGGCTCACCGGGAGGGTTATCCCGAGATCGGCCGGTACTGGGAAAAGGCCGCCTGGGAAGAGGCTGAGCACGCCGCCAAGTTCGCCGAGCTGCTGGGCGAGGTGGTCACCGACTCCACCAAGAAGAACCTGGAGATGCGTGTGGAAGCTGAGAACGGCGCCACCGCCGGCAAGACCGACCTGGCCAAGCGGGCCAAGGCTCTGAACCTGGACGCCATCCACGATACCGTGCATGAGATGGCCCGGGACGAGGCCCGACACGGCAAGGCTCTGAAGGGCCTGCTGGAGCGTTACTTCAAGTAAGCAAACCCCTTGTAAATCAAAGATTTTTGAGAGGAGATCACAGAGGTGGTCTCCTCTTTTTTGCAATCGGATCGTGCAGATTTCTCCAGAAAAAACCACCTCAGAGCGATGGAAGTCTCTGGGGTGGTTTCGTTGCTTTGTCCACGAAAATCGTCAATCATTTCGGCGGGGATTATCGGTTTGGTAGAGCAGATAGTCAATGCTCACATGGTAATAATCTGCAAGTTTGACGAGAAATTCATCGGTCCACTGCTGCACTCCTGTTTCAAGGTAGCTGTATTTTCGCTGTGTGATCCCTAAGGAGGAAGCCACCTGCTGCTGTGTCAAATCCATGTCTTCACGCATGGCCCGAATTCTGTTTTTCAAACGTACACCACCAATTTTATAGATGGCATTAGTATATATAGATAAAATTTATCTATTGACTTTTAGATAAGTTTTATCTAATATAGGGAGAAGAATGATGGAAAGCTTTGAGCGGAGTGACGACACAGAGAGGGGGGAAAACGATGATTTTTCGTCGTTGCAGGAACTGTAATGGTGTGATGCCAGAGGGATCGGCATTTTGCCCGTCATGTGGAACCTCTGTTTCGGATATATCGGAAGAAAAAAACGGTGTACCGCAGTATTGTACAAAATGCGGGACCGAAATTCCAGAGGGAGCAAGTGTTTGCCCGAAGTGCGGCCAAAAAGAGGAAGAAAAGATGCTGTAATGCACAAGCAGACGGAGCAACAGCGAGGTGCTGAAGGGCCTTGCTGGCGGGCTGCATTCAACCAATTATGAACCCCTTGACGATGGGAAATATCCCATCATCAAGGGGTTTTTCTAACGGTTCGACAGGTTGACGTCCCAGCATAAACCATGCGCTTCGGGATGCGCTCAGGAGCGGGGGAGCAGTTGATAGGCCAGGATGGTGTACACGGGGACCACCACCAGGAACCCGATCAGGTTCTCCGGGGTGAAGGCGGCGGCGGTTCCCTGGTCCAGGAGGAAGCGGCCTGCCAGCCCCAGGGCGGTGAAGGCCAGGGTCAGCAGAAAGAGCATGCCGGTTTTTCCCTTGCCGAAGAGCCGGTGCATCAGGTTGCCCATGACCCCGTAGAACAGGAAAAAGCTGATCAGTAAGGTGATCTTTATGGGGTCAAACATACTGGTCAGGGGGAAGTAGGTGCCGCCCAGCAGGGTCACGGCGGCGAAGAGAAAGACCCGCATCATCATGAGGGTGGGTTTATCCATGGTGTCGCTTCCTTTCTTTGCGGGAGAGTGTCATTTCAGGGTGAAGAGCACCCGGGAATTGGGGTCGGCCATTCGGACCACCACGGTGGCCACCTCGGCACGGGTGATGGGATCGTTGGGCCGGAAGGTGCCGGCGGTGTCGCTGCCGGCGAAGATCCCCGCCCGGTAGAGCTTGTAGATGGCGGCGTCGGAGCGGTAGACGTCGGGAATGACGCCGGTTTTCACCGTGTTGACGGCGGGCAGAGCGGCGTCGGGCAGGGCGTTGGCCAGGATGGCGGCGAACTCCTGCCGGGTGAGGGCGGCGTTCATGTCGGCGGGGACGGAGGGGATGATCTTCTGGCTGATGGCGTAGTCGCTGTAGGCCTTGTACCAGGGAGAGGTGGTAGAGAAGGAACCGCTGCCGGTGGTGTACAGCTTCCGCATCCGGGCGGCCAGGGTGATGGCCTGGGCGGCGGTGATCTGCGAGTTGGGCTTGAAGGAGGTTTTCTCCACGCCGTTCATGAGGCCGTAGGCACAGGCCGAGGTGATGCTGTTATAGTACCAGGCACTTTTGGAGACATCACGGAAGGTGGTGGAATTGGAAGTGCTCTTTTTAAAGCCCACGCCGCTGGTGTCCCACTTGGCGGTGAGAGTGTGGCCCTTGTTGGAGGAGACGGCGGTGGCGTTGTTGACCAGCTTGCCGTCAGAGTTGTACCAGCCCAGGAAGGCCGCGTTGGACCGGGTGGGGGTGGGCAGGGCGTAGACGGACCACGGCTTCACCAGCTGAGAGCCGGTGGCGCAGGTCCCGCCGTTGGCGTTGTATGTAATGGTCAGATAGCCGGACTTCACGGTGAAGGTCTGATACTCCGAGTTGGCATAGGTCCAGGGATTGGCATTGGCGTTGGTGGATTGGACCTTCACCCGGTACTGCCCGGCGGGGAGGGCGTCCATGGCGAAGGGGGACTTGGCATAAAAGTAATACTTATAGTTGGTCTTCCAGGAACCGTCGGCCTGCTTTTGGTCCACGTAGACATTGTAGTGGGTGGCAAGATTGACGGAGGTCCAGGTCAGGGAAATATTGTCTCCGGTGCCGTAGGTGTCGGACAGTTTGGAGAGTGTGGGGGAGGCGGGAGCGGCGAAGGAGGGCAGAATGGTGTCCTTGCCGGATTTGTTGGCCTTGAAATAGATGAGGCCACCGATGGTGCCGTCGTACTCGGACAGCAGCCGCTTGGAGACATAGCCGGAGTCGTAGAGCCGGGCGTCGCCGTCCACCACGTTGGCCACAGCCACGAAGTGTCCGCTGTTCTTCACCCGGGCCACCACATAGTAGCCGCTGGCAATGAGCTCGCCGATGCGCAGGCAGACCTCCGACAGGGGAGTGCTGGTGGAGAAGAACTCCTGGTTGACGAAGTAAAACCGGGGAGAGAGGGTCGAGGTAATAAGACCGAAGGACAGCAGGGCGTCCTTGGACCGGTCGGCGCTGTGGCTGATGCAGCCCTTGGAATCCAGCCAGTCCCGGAGAACGCCCGGGTTCATAGAGGCGGGATCATAGGCGCCGGAGTGGCACATGAGGATGGCGATAGCGGAGATGAGACAGCCGGAACCGCCAAGGGTGTGGACATCTCCCAGGGGGGTGTTGCCCCAGGCAGGGTCACCCTGCCGCCAGGTGGTGTAGTCGGTGCTGTAGCTGGTTCCGTTGTAGACAGCGGTCCCGGCGGCGGTGGCCAGAGGGATGGGCAGAAGGGTCACCAGCATCACCAGGGCCAGGACAGCTGAAAGGACACGTTTGTTCTTTTTCACGTCCGAATTCCTCCTTCTCTTGGGTTAGAACACAGGTTATACACTTCCAGTATTACATAATTCCGACAAAAAGTCCAGTGAATAGGGGGAATTTCCAGGATTTGCAGGGAAAAAGAGGAGTTAAGCCTGCCTGGATACGCAAAAACACCCGCTCGGCTGAGCGGGTGTTTGGATGGAAAGGCTTACTCCGTGATGGTGACGATGCGGGCGGAATTGATCCAGCCCACCTGGGCACCGAAGGCCTCGGCCACGGCCCGGGCGGGGACCACGGTGCGGCCGTTCAGGCTCTTGGCGGGCACGTCCATGGTCATAACGGCCTTGCCGTTTTTGTAGAGGATCTTATCCCCCAAGGTCAGCTGGATGGTGTCGCTGCCCCGGGTGGCGGTGACGGTGCGGGTGGCGTCGTTCCAGCCCACGGTGGCGCCCATGGTCTCGAAGATGGCCCGCAGGGGCACCAGGGTGCGGCCGTTTTCGATCACCGGGTTCTGACCGGTGGCGCCGAAGGAGATGCGCTTGCCGTTGTAGAGCACGTGGATGGAGGAATCGACTGACGGGTCGATGAGATAACTCACGTTGGGCGTGCATCGTTTCTCTGCGCTGGAACCGGCTGTGCAGTAGACGGTGCAGTTTTTACTCGTGCCTGCCGCAATGAAATCCACAGTGGAGGGAACGTACACCGCGCGAATGGCGCTGGAATCGATGCTGGACGCATGGGTCACGCCATAGGGGATGATAAGGGATTCAATGGACGTATCGTCAAACGCATCAGTTCCGATCGTCTTCAGGGTGACTGGCAGATAAACCTCTTTCAGGGAATAGCAGTCCATGAACGCACCATTACCGATTTCCTCCAGCCCGGACGAGAACGTCACGGACGTCAGGTTTTTGCAGCCCCAGAAAGCGGACACGCCAATGGTTTTGCCACTGGAGGGGATTGTGATGCTGGTCAATCCGGAGGCCGAAAACGCCTCCGAACCGATCGCCTGGATACCCTCGGGCAGGGTAATGCTCTTCAGCGCATAGCACATGTGGAAGGCGCTTGACGGAATACTGGTCAGCGAGTTGGACAGCCGGACAGAGGTAAGGTTCTGGCAGCTGCAAAACGAGGAATAACCGATAGAGGTTACGCTGTCCGGAATGGAAATGCTGGTCAGGCTGCTGCCGTCAAAGGCAGAGTAGCCAATTTTTGTTACGCTATTCGGAATGCTCACCTGTTTGACTGTGCTGCGTTGGAAAGAGTAATCGCCGATCTCGGTCACGGTAGAAGGTATCGTAACACGTTCAACAACCGTGTTGAAGCGGAAAGTATTGCTCAGCTTGGTCACCGGCGCACCCCCCAGCTTTTTCGGCACAGTTACCGTGCTGGCTGAGCCGGTGTATTTGGTCACAGTTGCAAAGTTGTTGGAAAGGGTATACTCCCAGTCCCCTTCGGTGAGGGCGAAGGCCGAGCCGCAGAGGACCACAGCCAGAAGCCCTGTCAGAAGACCGATCCGCAGAGCCTTTCCTATGGTTTGTTTCATGTTTCTCTCTCCTCTCACAAAGTGAAGACAGGTAAAGTATACCAGATTCGGTTTTTTCTTGCAAGGGTTTAGGCGAAGAAGCCTCCCTTTGACAAGGGAGGCTTCCGTTTGTTGAAAAAAACTTGCAGTGTTGGCTGTCGCACCGTAGGGCGGGGGCTTGCTCCCGCCGTAACCCGAAGGGCAGGAACTACGCACCCCGCGCGCCCAGCCGGTGGGCGCGCCGTGGATAGCGTATCGACAAAGGGCCGCAGGCCAGTCCAAAACGCAACTCGCAAACCTGGCAAATCATTACCAACCTCAACGGGGTCCAGGGGTGTCCCCTGGTCTTCTTTTCCCCATTTCTTGAAAGAAATGGGGCCCCTCCGGAGGCGCAAACCCACGTGGAGGGTATCACGGTGCGGCGGACGATTCGTGAATCGTCCCTACGAAATGGGTTGATAGCTAACACGGTACGGCTTTTTCGACAGACAGAGAAGCCTCCCTTTGGATCAGGGAGGCTTCCGGAGAATTGTTGTTTACTTCAGGTTGAAGAAGGCGTCGCGGCCCAGGTAGACGGCCACGTCGTCCAGCTCCTCCTCGATACGCAGGAGCTGGTTGTACTTGGCCACGCGGTCGGTGCGGCTGGGGGCGCCGGTCTTGATCTGGCCGGCGTTGAGAGCCACGGACAGGTCGGCGATGGTGGTGTCCTCGGTCTCGCCGGAGCGGTGGGAGATGACGGCGGTGTAGCCGGCCCGGTTGGCCATCTGGATGGCGTCCAGGGTCTCGGTCAGGGTGCCGATCTGGTTGACCTTGATGAGGATGGCGTTGGCCACGCCCTTCTCGATGCCGGTCTTCAGGCGCTGGGTGTTGGTGACGAAGAGGTCGTCGCCCACCAGCTGGACTCGGTCGCCGATGGCCTTGGTCAGCATGGCCCAGCCTTCCCAGTCGTTCTCGCCCATGCCGTCCTCCAGGGAGATGATGGGGTAGTTGTCGGCGAACTTCTTCCACATGTTCACCAGCTGCTGCTTGGTCATGGTCTTCTTGGCCTTGGGCAGGTCATAGCAGCCGGTCTCCTCGTTGTACCACTCGGAGGTGGCGGCGTCGATGGCGATCATGAAGTCCTCACCGGGCTTAAAGCCGGCCTTCTCGATGGCCTGGACAATGACCTTCAGGGCGTCCTCGTCCTTCTTCAGGTTGGGAGCATAGCCGCCCTCGTCGCCCACGCCGGCGGCGGGGGTGCCGTTCTCCTTCAGGACGGTCTTCAGGGTGTGGAAGACCTCGGCGCACATCCGCAGGGCTTCCTTCCAGCTCTTGGCCCCCACAGGCATGACCATGAACTCCTGGATATCCACGTTGTTGGTGGCGTGGGCGCCGCCGTTGAGGATGTTCATCATGGGCACGGGCAGGGTCTTGGCGTTAAAGCCGCCCAGGTAGGTGTACAGAGGCACACCCAGGCTCTCGCTGGCGGCCCGGGCGCAGGCCAGGGAGGCGCCCAGGATGGCGTTGGCGCCCAGGTTGCTCTTGTTGGGGGTGCCGTCCAGCTCGATGAGGAGCTTGTCAATGGCGGTCTGGTCCAGGACGTTCAGGCCGATGAGGGCCTCGGCGATCTCGTTGTTCACGTGGTCCACAGCCTTGGACACGCCCTTGCCCAGGTAGCGGGACTTGTCGCCGTCCCGGAGCTCGCAGGCTTCATAGACGCCGGTGGAGGCCCCGGAGGGGACACAGGCCCGGCCCATGGTGCCGTCGTCCAGGTAGACCTCCACCTCCACGGTGGGGTTGCCGCGGGAGTCCAGGATCTCGCGGCCGAGAACATCAACAATTTCAATCATCTGCTTCATTTCCAATATGCTCCTTTGCATTTAAGATGCTAACTTCAAGGGCAGCCGCAGCTGGTCCCGTTAGTTGACGATCAGGGTCTTGCCGTCCATCTCCTCGGGCTGGTTGAGGCCCATGAGATCCAGCATGGTGGGGGCGATGTCGGCCAGGCGGCCGTCCCGGAGTCGGACGTCCGCGCCCACGATGCAGAAGGGAACGGGATTGGTGCTGTGGGCGGTGAAGGGATTCCCCTCGCTGTCCAGCATATGCTCGGCGTTGCCGTGGTCGGCGGTGATGAGGGCTACGCCCCCCATGTCGGTGGTGGCGGCCACCACCTGGGCCACGCAGCTGTCCACGGTCTCCACGGCCTTGACGGCGGCGTCGAAGCTGCCGGTGTGGCCCACCATGTCGCAGTTGGCAAAGTTCAGGATGATGACGTCATACTTGCCGCTGCGGATCCGGCGGACGGCCTCCTCGGTGACCGCCGGGGCGCTCATCTCCGGCTGGAGGTCGTAGGTGGCCACCTTGGGGGAGGGGATGAGGCACCGGTCCTCCCCGGGGAAGACGGCCTCCTGGCCGCCGTTAAAGAAGAAGGTCACGTGGGCGTACTTCTCGGTCTCGGCGATGCGGAGCTGGGTCATGTTCAGCTGGCTGAGGTAGGCGCCGAAAATATTTTCCAGCTTCTCGTGGGGGAAGGCCACCGTCACGTTCTGAAGGGAGGCGTCGTACTCCGTGGTGCAGACGAAGTGGAGAGGGAAGTAGCCCTTTTTCCGGGTCAGACTGCCGAAGGCGGGGTCGGTGAGAGCCCGGGTGATCTCTCTGGCCCGGTCGGGCCGGAAGTTGAAGAAGATCACCGAGTCACCGGGCTGAATGCAGCCCCCCTTGCTGCAGACCACCGGCTCCATGAACTCGTCGGTGACCCCGGCGTCGTAGGAGGCCTGGACGGCCTCGGCGGGGTGCTCCCAGAAGGGGCCCTCGCCACAGACCATGGCGTCGTAGGCCCGCTGAAGGCGGTCCCAGCGGCTGTCCCGGTCCATGGCATAGTAGCGGCCGGAGATGGTAGCGATCTGGCCCACCCCCAGTTCGGCCAGCTTGGCCTGGAGCTGCTCCACAAAGCCCTTGCCGGAGGTGGGGGATACATCCCGGCCGTCCAGGAAGACGTGGACGAAGACCTGGCTCAGGTCGTGGCGCTTGGCCAGCTCCAGCAGGGCGAAGAGGTGGGTGATGTGGCTGTGGACGCCGCCGTCGGACAGCAAACCCATCAGGTGGAGGGCGCTGTCGTGCTTTTTGCAGGTTTCCACGGCGTCAAGATAGGCAGGATTCTCGAAGAAGGAGCCGTTTTCCACGGCCAGGCTGATCTTGGGCAGGTCCTGGAAGACCACGCGGCCGGCGCCGATGTTGGTGTGGCCCACCTCGCTGTTGCCCATCTGGCCGTCGGGCAGGCCCACGTCCAGGCCGGAGGCCTCCAGCTGGCAGAAGGGATACTGGGAAAAGAGATAGTCCAGATGGGGAGTGTCGGCGGCCTTGACGGCGTTTCCGGGGATATCCTCGCCCAGGGCGAAGCCATCCATAATGATAAGGGTAGTGGGTGTTTTCATAGTTGTTCTCCCGGTGTTACTGGCCTGGGGGACAGGCCGGAAAGGGACCGTATTCAGTCTTGGTTTGCGGCTTGGATGATCTGCAGGAAGCGCTCGGGATCCAGGGAGGCGGAGCCGATGAGGCCGCCGTCCACATCCTCCTGGGCCAGCAGCTCGGCGGCGTTCTTTTCGTTCATGGAGCCGCCGTATTGGATGGTGGTGGAGCGGGCGATCCGCGCGCCATAGAGCTTGCGCAGGACCCCCCGGATGGCCGAGCAGACCTCACCGGCCTGCTCGGGGGTGGCAGTGTTGCCGGTGCCGATGGCCCAGATGGGCTCGTAGGCAATGACAATGTGGCGCATATCCTCGGGGGAGACCCCGGACAGGGCGGTCTTGATCTGGTAGGCGATGAGCTCCAGGGTCACCCCCAGCTCCCGCTGGTCCAGGTCCTCCCCCACGCATATGATGGGCCGCAGGCCGGCCTGCAGGGCGGCGTGAACCTTTTTGTTCACCGTCAGGTCGGATTCGTAGAAGAGGTTGCGCCGCTCGCTGTGGCCGATGATGACGTATTTTACGTCCAGGTCGGCCAGCATGGCGGCGGAGATCTCGCCGGTGAAGGGACCGTCCTTCTCCCAGTGGAGGTTCTGAGCCCCCACGGCAATGCGGCTGTCCTTCAGCAGCTTTACGGCCACGGGAATGTCCACGTAAGGGACGCACAGGACGATGCTGCACCGCTTGGCCCGGGGCAGGGAGCTCTTGAGCCGGTCGGCAAAGGCCTTGGCCTCGGAGGCGGTCTTGTACATCTTCCAGTTGCCGGCGATGATGGTTTTACGGTATTTTCTGTTCATAGGCGCTTTGCTCCAGAAGGATTCAGCGGTCGGACAGGCAGGCTATACCGGGCAGGACGAGCCCCTCCAGGAACTCCAGGGAGGCGCCGCCACCGGTGGAGATGTGAGAGATCTTGTCGGAGAAGCCGGTCTTCTCCACGGCGGCCACCGAGTCGCCGCCGCCCACGATGGTGACGGCGTTTTCCAGCTTGGACATGGCTTCGGCCACGGCATTGGTGCCCTTGGCGAAGGCGGGGAACTCAAAGACCCCCATGGGGCCGTTCCAGATGACGGTGCCGGAGCCCTGGATGGCGTCGGTGAAGAGGCGGATGGTCTCGGGGCCGATGTCCATGCCCATCCGGTCGGCGGGGATGGCGTCGGCGGGGACCACAGCGGCGGGGGCGTCGGCGGAGAACTCCCCGGTGACCACGGTGTCCACAGGCAGCAGGAGCTTCACGCCCAGTTCCTTGGCCTTGACGATCATGTCCCGGGCGTAGTCGATGTGGCCTTCATCCAGCAGGGAGGTGCCGATGCTGCCGCCCAGGGCCTTCTGGAAGGTATAGGACATGCCGCCGCCGATGATGATGGTGTCGGCCTTCTGCAGGAGGCTGTTGATGACGCCGATCTTGTCGGAGACCTTGGCGCCGCCCAGGATGGCGGTCAGGGGACGCTGGGGCTCCTCCAGGGCCTTGCCCATGAAGGCCAGTTCCTTCTCCACCAGGAAGCCGGCCACGGCGGGGAGGTAATCCGCCACCCCGGCAGTGGAGGCGTGGGCCCGGTGGGCGCAGCCGAAGGCGTCAAAGACAAAGAGATCGGCCAGGGAGGCCAGCTCCTTGGCGAAGGCGGGGTCGTTCTTCTCCTCCTCCAGGCGGAACCGGAGATTCTCGATGAGCAGGACCTGACCGGGCTGGAGGGCGGCGCACTTGGCCTTGGTGTCGGGGCCCAGCACGTCGGTGGTCATGGGGACGGGCATGCCCAGCAGCTTTTCCAGGTGATCCCGGGCGGAGAAGAGGGAGTTCTCCTGCTTCCACACCCCGTGGGGGCGGCCCATGTGGGAGGTGAGGATGACTGCGGCCCCGTGGTTGAGCAAATAGCGGATGGTGGGCAGGGTGGCCACGATGCGGGTGTCATCGTGGATGACACCGGTTTTCTTGTCGTGGGGGACGTTGAAGTCGCAGCGCAGGAGGATCTTCTTGCCGGTTACGTCGATGTCCCGGATGGTCTTCTTGTCATAATTCATAGGAAAAAAGCCCCTTCTCTTTTTCTTTTTCATTCGTCGGCCGGGGTCTCTGTCTCGTGACAGGACATATCGGCCAGCATTTCTCCTTCTCCGCACAGCTGGGGAAAGCCCTGCTGCCGGAGAGCCTCATAGGTGATGACGGCGACGGAATTGGCCAGATTCAGGCTGCGGGCATCGGACCGCATGGGGATGCGGATGCACCGATCCCGGTGTGCCTGACGGAACCACTGGGGCAGGCCGGCTGTCTCCTTACCAAAAAACAGCCAGCAGTCCTCCCCGAACAGCGCCTGGGAATAGTCCCGGGGCGCCTTGGTGGTGGCCAGCCAAAGATCGTCGATTTGGTTCTGCCGGAAGAGATCGTCTAAATTATCATAGACCCGAAGGTCCACCATGTGCCAATAATCCAGACCGGCGCGCTTGACCGCTTTGTCGCTGATGTCGAACCCCAGGGGGCGCACCAGATGCAGACGGCTGCGGGTGGCGGCGCAGGTCCGGGCGATATTGCCAGTGTTCATGGGGATCTCCGGTTCCACAAGCACGATATTCAGCATGATATCCGTCGCCTCGATCCTGATCAGTTGATACCGTTTGGATTTTACTTCAAATGGGAGAGAAATTCAACAAAAAAGAAGCATAAATGCGGGAAAGTGGAAAATTTAAGCTATTTCATCAAAAAAAGAGGGGGGTTTTTGGATAATTCGGCTTCTCTGCCTAAGGAAGTTGGGGTAGGAAATGAAAGAGTTCCGTCAGAATTACAGGGAAACCATTCTGGGCCTTTCCGGTCTTGTGTTTTCCTTCGGTTTCAACTATAATGTATCCGAAAAAGTGTGCTTATCTGCGGCACGAACGAAAAAATTTTCAAAAATCGGGTGCGGCGGGGACCTTTTCCCGCCGCGGGTCAATAGGAAAGGACGATCATCACCATGAAATTAGGTATCGTGGGTCTGCCCAATGTGGGCAAGAGCACCCTCTTCAACGCCATCACCAACGCCGGCGCCGAGTCGGCCAACTATCCCTTCTGCACCATCGACCCCAACGTGGGCATGGTCACCGTGCCGGACGCCCGCCTGGATAAGCTGGCCGAGATCTACAACCCCAAGAAAAAGACCCCCGCCGTCATCGAGTTCGTGGACATCGCCGGCCTGGTGAAGGGGGCCTCCAAGGGGGAGGGCCTGGGCAACAAGTTCCTGGCCAACATCCGGGAAACCGACGCTATCGTCCACGTGGTCCGCTGCTTCGACGACCCCAACATCATCCACGTGGAGGGGGGCTGCGACCCCGCCCGGGACATCGAGATCATCGACATCGAGCTTATCATGGCCGACATGGAGATGGTGGAGCGCCGCATCGACAAGGACACCAAGGCCGCCAAGGGCGACAAGAAGTACCTGCGCTCCGCCGAGGTCTTCAAGGGCCTGCTGGCCTGGCTGGGGGACGGCAAGTCCGCCCGGAGCTACCCCTGTGACGAGGAGGAGAGGGAGATCCTCTCCACTGCCGACCTGCTGACCCTGAAGCCCATCATCTTCGCCGCCAACATGGACGAGGAGGGCTTCAAGAATCACGGGGACAACGCCTATTATCAGGCGGTCCTGAAGGCCGCCGAGAATGAGGAGGCCCAGGTGGTCCCCATCTGCGCCAACATCGAGGCTGACATCGCCGCCATGGACCCCGAGGACCGGGAGATCTTCCTGGAGGACCTGGGGGTCACGGAGTCCGGCCTGGACCGGCTCATCAAGGCCAGCTACACCCTGCTGGGCCTCATCTCCTACCTGACCTGCGGCGAGGACGAGTGCCGGGCCTGGACCATCACCCGGGGCACCAAGGCCCCCAAGGCCGCCGGCAAGATCCACACCGACTTCGAGCGGGGCTTCATCCGGGCCGAAGTGGTGGGCTTCGAGGACCTGGACGCCTGCGGCGGCTCCATGACCGCTGCCAAGGAGAAGGGCCTGGTCCGCTCCGAGGGCAAGGAATACGTGATGCAGGACGGCGACGTGGTCCTGTTCCGCTTCAATGTCTGAGCGGAAAACCGTCCTGATCACCGGGGCCTCCCGGGGCATCGGGGCAGAGACCGCCCGGCTCTTCGCGGAGAAGGGCTATACCGTGGGACTGAACTACTGCCGGTCCCAGGAGCGGGCCGAGGCCCTGGCCGAGGAGCTGCGGGCCATGGGGGCCCCGGTGGGGCTCTACCGGGCCGATGTATCTGACCGAGGGCAGGTGGACCGGATGACGGCGGATTTCCTGGGTGACTTCGGAAGGATCGACGTGCTGGTGTGCAGCGCCGGCATCGCCCGGCAGGAGCTCTTCACCGATGTGACCGAGTCTGCCTGGCGGGAGATGCTGGGGGTCAACCTGGACGGGGTCTTCCATTGCTGTCAGGCTGCTCTGCCGGACATGATCCGGCGGAAGTCCGGGCGGATCGTCACCCTGTCCTCCATGTGGGGGCAGGTGGGGGCCTCCTGCGAGGTGGCCTACTCCGCCGCCAAGGCGGGGGTCATCGGCCTGACCAAGGCCCTGGCCAAGGAACTGGGCCCCTCGGGGATCACGGTGAACTGCGTGGCTCCGGGGGTCATCGAGACCGAGATGAACGGCCAGCTCTCCCAGGAGACCCGGGAGGCTCTGGCCGAGGAGACCCCCCTGGAGCGACTGGGGACTCCCCGGGAGGTGGCGGAGACCATCTGGTTTCTGACCTCCGGGGCCGGGAGCTTTTTCACCGGCCAGGTGCTGGCCCCCAACGGTGGATTTATCATTTGAAGCCTGATTCCACGGAATCGGGCGGGAGGCGATGATATGGCAGACGGAAATACCCATATCTATTTTGGCATTGGCGTTTTGACCGCCCTGCCCGGGCCTCTCCGGCAGAAGCTCACCCGGGACATGGACGCTTTCTACCTGGGGCTCCAGGGGCCGGACCCGCTGATCTTTGATCCCCGGACTCAGAAGGAGGCCCGGCGGTTCCATAAAGTGTGGGAGCAGGAGTCCCTGGGCCGTCTGACCCGGGCCATGCGGGAGGGAGAGCCCAGCGAGAGCAGCTTTGCCGCCGGGGGATTTCTCCATTTTGTGCTGGATGATATCGTTCACCCCTGGATTTGGACCTGGATGCGGGAGGAGGACTCCTCCCACATGCGGCTGGAACTGGCGCTGGATTTCAGTATCCTGCGGGAGGAGGGCATCAAGCGGATGCCCCGGCTGTTCACCGAGGGCAAGTACCGGGTGGCCCACTACGCCTACCTGATGCTCCCCCAGGCGGCAGCCAACCACTATCTCACCGGCCTGCGTCACATGCAGGTGACCATCGACTACGTCCGCCGCCGGGAAAAGGCTATCATGTCCAAGCTGACCGAGCGGGAGAGGGAGCAGGTGGCGTTTTTGCGAAAGCAAGTTGACGAGGGCATCCGCCCCACCGCCGACCGCCTGGTGGAGTTACTTACCTGATATAAAAATCAAGGGGCCGCACTGCGGTCCCTTGATTTTTTGCAGATGGGTTACGCTGGGTCCTCCTGGAACTCCGTCATGTCCCCCCAGAAGCGCTTGGGCATGTGGGTCATGCGGCACTTGGGGTTGTGGCGGGACTCGATGGCGATGGTGTGGTAAAAGCGCCGCCACAGAGCCCGGCACTCCAGCTCCGCCTGGTCGGGCCGGTCCAGATCCAGATGGTCCACCGGCCGGAGCTTCCACTTGTGGTCGGCGTAGAAAAGCCCCTCCCGGTGGGTCTTGTCGTGGATAAGGAAGGCCTCGTTGGGCAGCCGCTGGCAGAAGTGGGGCCGCAGCAGGGGGAGCACCCGATTCTTGGGGGTGATCTGCCCCACCAGCACCCCGCCGTAGTCGGAGAACCGCAGAAACCCCTTGTACTGGTGGGCCTCGTGGGTCAGGTGGTGGACGGCCCGCTCCAGGATGAGAAGGCGGTCGTCGGTCATGTCCTGGGGCAGGGCACGGTGGAAGCCAAGGTAGATCACATCGAAGATGTGCCGCTCCTTCTGGGGCAGGCAGGTGAGGAAGCTATAGGTCACGATCCGGCGGAAGGCGGCGGAGACCTGAGTTTCCAGGGCCTGATAGATCTCCCGGGCCAGGGAGGGGTCGGTGTGGATCTCCCGCAGGGGGTAGAGGGAGATTTGCTCGGTCCCCGGGGGCAGGAAGTAGAAGGGGTATTCCTTGGTGCGGAAGCTCTCGGCTACGCAGGTGAGAAAGCCGGAAAAGGTGCCGTCGTAGATCATGGCGCACTGGGGCCAGGTAGACATGGAAAAACCTCCTTGTCGGTCAGGTGGGGAAGAGGGACAACTGCTCAAATTTGGGCTGTATGGCGGGGGCTTCTAAGGCGGTGAGCGCCTGGAGGACGCTCTCCGGTCTGGAACGGAGGGCGGGGGTCATCTTCCCGGCACAGGTGATGAAATACTGGGCCCGCTTCATGACGATCCCCAGCTTTTTCAGAGCGGTCTCGTCCAGGGCCCGCCACCGCCGGGCGGACAGGATTTTCCGGGCCCCCACCGGCCCGATGCCGGGGACCCGCAGGAGGGTCCGGTAGTCTGCGGTGTTCACCTCCACCGGGAAGCATTCCAGGTGGTCCATGGCCCAGCTGCACTTGGGATCCAGGGCTGGGTTCAGGGTGGGGTGCTCCGGGGAGAGAATCTCATCGGCCTGGAAGTGGTAGAACCGCAGGAGCCAGTCGGACTGGTACAGCCGGTGCTCCCGGAGGAGGGGCGGCTGGAAGTCCACGGGGGAGGGGAGCAGGGGGCTGTCCGCCACGGGGACGTAGGCCGAGAAAAAGACCCGCTTCAGGCCGTATTTCTGATACATCCCCTCGGAGAGCTTCAGAATGTGGTAGTCGGTCTCCTCGGAGGCCCCTACGATCATCTGGGTGGACTGGCCCGCCGGGGCGAAGTCGGGGGCGTGGCGGAACTTGAGTTTGTCGGCCTTGGACTCCAGGATGCCCTGCTGGATCTGGGCCATGGGGCGGAAGATGTCGTCACGCTTCTTGTCCGGGGCCAGAAGGGCCAGACTCCGGGAGGAGGGCAGCTCGATGTTCACCGAAAGCCGGTCGGCCAGCCGGCCCAGACGGGCGGTGAGGAGAGGGTCCGCTCCGGGGATGGCCTTGGCGTGAATATACCCGGTAAAGCCGTACTCCTCCCGGAGGATGGTCAGGGTCTTGACCATCAGCTCGGTGGTGTAGTCCGGGCTGCGGACCACGGCGGAGCTGAGAAAGAGGCCCTCGATGTAGTTCCGCCGGTAGAAGTCGATGGTGAGATCGGCCAGCTCCCGGGGGGTGAACATGGCCCGGGGGAGGTCGTTGGAGGTCCGGTTCACGCAGTACCGGCAGTCGTAGCAGCAGACGTTGGTGAGGAGGACCTTTAACAGGGTCACGCACCGGCCGTCGGCGGAGAAGGAGTGGCAGCACCCGGCGGCGATGGTCTTGCCCAGCTTCCCGCCCCGGCGGTCCCCGCCGCTGGAGGTACAGGCCACGTCGTACTTGGCGGCGTCGGTGAGAATGGTCAGTTTTTCCTCGATGGTCATGGCGTCCACCCCTTTCTGCACACAAAATAGAACTGATGTACGATTATTGTACCTGATAGATCAGAAAAAAGAAACCGCCGGAGAAAAAATTCTCCGGCGGTGAGTCCTTGAAATGGGACAGGTGTTTGTCGCTGTTGCTCGACCGAATGTCAGCGGGCGAAAACCTTATGAGATAACGGCGTAGGAAGCGGAATTAAAGTTCTTCTGCCTCCTTTTCCTTCAAGAAAAGGAGGTTAGTCCTTGGGGAAGCCCTCGGGGATCTCGTGCTTCACGCAGCGGCGGCCCTCCTTGGTCCAGATGTTGCCCAGGCACTTGGTGCAGCCGATGCAATCGGAGTCCTCGCCCCGCTCCAGAACCTTGAAAAAGTCGGGCTGGCAGATGAAGGGACGGGAGGCGGAGACGAACTCGACACCGGCGGCCAGGATCTGGTCCACCTGCTCCAGGGTGCGGACGCCGCCCACCAGGATGGTGGGGATCTTCACTTCCTTGGCGATCCGGGAGGCCCGCTCCAGGTAGAAGGTGGGGACCTTCTTCTTGCCCAGGCCCAGCCAGTTGTAGCCGGAGAGCTCGATGGCGTCGGCCCCCAGGGCCTCAAACTGGCGGCAGAAGGAGAGGATATCCTCTGCGTAGGCGGCGTCGGCCTCGCCGGCGCAGTTGGTGTTGACCTTCACCAGAACGGGGAAGTCCTTGCCCACGGCCTCCCGGATGGCGGACAGACAGCGGCCGGGGAAGCGGAAGCGGTTCTCGGCGGAGCCGCCGAACTCGTCGGTGCGGGCGTTGGTGTTGGGGTCCAGGAACTGGCTGAGCAGATAGCCGTGGGCGCAGTGGAGCTGGACGCCGTCGAAGCCCAGCTCCTTGGCGGCCTGGGCGGCGTTGACGAAGTCGGCGCAGATCTTGTCCATGTCGGCGGCGGTGATCTCGGTGGTGGTCATCTCATTGGGGGCCTTCATGCCGCCGGAGGGAGCGACCAGCTTGCCGCCCTCCACCCGCTTCTCGGGCATGAAGACGTTCATGCCGGCGTGCATGAGCTGGAGGACCAGGCGGCCGCCCTGGGCGTGGACAGCGTCCAGTACTTCCTTTTGGCTGGCCCGCTGTTCCTGGGTGGCGAAGCCCACCTGGATGCCGGTGGAGCGGGCCTCGGGGGAGATGTAGCTGTAAGCGGTGATGATGGCGCCCACGCCGCTGGCGGCGATGTCACCGTAGAGAGCCACCTGCTCGGGGGCGCAGGTGCCGTCACGACGGCCGAAGGGGTCCTGGGTGGCGGAGCGGATGAGCCGGTTGGGCAGCTCCAGAGTGCCGATCTTGCCGGGGGTAAAGAGTTTGGAAGCCATGGGGATCGTTCTCCTTTTTCTGTAAATTGGGAAAGCTTTCGCGCAGTTTTATTCAGTTTGCATTATAGCAAAGAAAGGGGAAGCTGGCAACGGTTGTTTTTGTCCCTGACGCGCTCTTTTGGGGACTCGGCCGGGAAAAGTTTGGCCTGGCAGGATTGACAGGGCTTTGGGAAAAGGGATAAGATACCCGTAATAACCTGTCGTATCCTGGGGGAATGTATCATGGAGAAAAAGAAAACCCTGGGTCTGGTGACGGTCACCGGGTCCTATGTGCTGTGGGGGCTGCTGCCGGGGTTCTGGACCCTGCTGGCGGCGGTGAATCCGGTTTATGTCCTGGCCCAGCGCATCCTTTGGTCCCTGGTCTTCATGGGACTGTATCTGGCGGCCACCCGGTCCCTGGGGGAGGTGAAGGCCGCCCTCACCAACCGGACCACCTTCTGGAAGAGCCTGGTCAGCGGCGTGCTCATCACCCTCAACTGGGGGGTCTACATCGTGGCGGTCAACAGCGGCCACGTGCTGGACGCCAGCATGGGCTACTTCATCGAGCCGGTGATCGTGGCGCTTATTGGACTCATCGCCTTCCGGGAGAAGCCAACCAAAGGGGAGTGGATTACCTTTTTCTTCGCTATGGGAGGCATCCTCTACCTGCTGGTTTCCACGGGGGAGTTCCCGGCTCTGCCCCTGATCATCGCCGCCCCCTTCGCCGTCTACGGCGGGGTGAAGAAGAACCTGAATCTGACCGCCCAGACCTCCCTGTTCATGGAGACCCTGCTGATGATGCCCTTGGCCCTGGGCTTCTCCTGGTGGTGGAGCGCCCACGTGGGCGGCTGGGACCATGTGATGAACGGCACGGCCTTCTGGCTGCTGCCCGCCTGCGGTCTGGTGACCTCCATCCCCCTGCTGCTCTTCAACATGGGGGTCAAGGAGATCCCCTACTACTTCTCCGGTATCCTCATGTACATCAATCCCACCCTGCAGTTCCTCATGGGCCTGATCCTGGGGGAGCCCATGGACGCCAAACGGCTCATCGCCTTTGCCATCATCTGGGTGGGGGTGCTCTTCACCCTGGCGGACAAGGTTCGGCTCATCCGGGCAGAGGTCCGGCGGGGGTGAATTTTCCCCGTTTGTCTCATTTGTTCGGCCGGCCTGATTTTTGACACAGGGAGGCCTGCATTTTCAGACAGGGGGGCCTTAAAAATCGGACTCAAATAAACTGAGAGAATAAACAGAGAAATAAACTGAGATCTTCTTGGCCCGCGCGCGGAGAGGCGTGTGTGTTTTGGGGAACTGGCTGGGAAGGTACGTCCGGGGTGGTCAAAGGCGCACCGGCACCGGGTTCGTGATCTCCAGGCTGTCCGGGGTGACGGCGCACTCCAGAGCCAGGACACGGACGCCGTCGGCGGCGGCCGCCCGGAGGGCCTGGCCGAAGGCCGGATGGGTGGCGTCGTTGGGGGAGAAGAAGTCCACCTCCGCCATCTGGATGACGAAGCAGACGGCGGCCTCATAGCCCTCGGACAGACAGGCCGTCAGGCCGTGGAGATGCTTTACGCCCCGTTCCGTGGGGGCGTCGGGGAAGAAGACTCCGCCGTCTGCCTCCAGGGTGACCCCCTTCACCTCCACGAAGCCCTTCCGGTCCCCGGCCTCCCAGTAGAAGTCGAACCGGGAGTCCCCGTGCTTTTGCTCGGCCTTCAGCAGGGTGAGGCCCGGCACGAAATGCCCCGCCCCGGCCCACTGGGCAAAGACCTGGTTGGGGGCCTGGGCGTCCATGTTGATCAGCCGGTCCCCCTTTTTCACGGCCACCAGGTCGTAGGCCGTCTTGCGGTTGGGGTTGCCGCTTTTCACCAGCCAGACCTCCGCCCCGGGTCGGAGCAGCTCCCTGCAGCGGCCGGTGTTCTTTACGTGGACGGTGGTTTCGGTCCCGTCCACCTCCACCTGGGCCACGAACCGGTTGGGACGGGAGAGGAACCGGGCTGGGATGATATTGGGATAGGTCATAGGATCCTCCTTGGGAAAATGGGTGGAAAAATGGCAAAGGCCATGGTACAATCAAACCAATCCAAGTTTACCGAACGAGGCTTCGCTCGTCAAGAAAAGGAAGGGAAACCATGAAGGACTACTTACTGGCTCTGGACCAGGGGACCACCAGCTCCCGGGCCATTCTCTTTACCCGGGGCGGGGCCATCGCAGCCTCCGCCCAGATCCCCTTCACCCAGCACTACCCCAAGCCCGGCTGGGTGGAGCACGACCCCATGGAGCTCCTCACCAGCCAGCTCAGGGCGGCGGCCGACTGCGTGGCGAAGAGCGGCCTGCACCCCGGGGACATCGCCGGGGTGGGCCTGGCCAACCAGCGGGAGACCGCCGTGGTCTGGGAGCGGGCTACCGGCAAGCCCGTGGGCAACGCCATCGTCTGGCAGTGCCGCCGGACGGCGGACTTCTGCTCCCAGCTCCAGCGGGAGGGCCACACTGAAGCCATCCGGGCCAAGACCGGCCTGGTGGTGGACGCCTACTTCTCCGGCACCAAGTACCGCTGGATGCTGAAGAACATCCCCGGGGTGGAGGAGAAGGCCCGGCGGGGAGAGCTTCTCTGCGGCACCGTGGACAGCTGGCTCCTGTGGAACCTCACCGGGGGCAAGGTCCACGCCTCGGACTATTCCAACTGCTGCCGGACCATGCTCTTTGACATCCACAAGCTCCAGTGGGACGAGGACCTGTGCCGGCTTATGGAGGTCCCCATGGACTGGCTGCCCCAGCCTGTGGAGAACAGCGGCCCCCTGGGGGTCATCGCCCAAGGGGTTCCCTACCTGGACAAGCTGGCCGGCCTGCCCATCTGCGGCGCGGCGGGGGACCAGCAGGCCGCCCTCTTCGGCCAGGGCTGCTTCGCCCCGGGCCAGCTGAAAAATACTTACGGCACCGGCTGCTTCACCCTGCTGAACACCGGAAAGGCGGTGGAGTCCCAGAACGGCCTGCTCACCTGCGTGGGCTGGGGCCTGAAGGGGGAGACCACCTATGTCCTGGAGGGCAGCGTCTTCAACGCCGGGTCCTCCATCCAGTGGCTCCGGGATGAACTGGGGATCATTCAAAGTTCCCCGGAGATCGACGTGCTGGCGGAATCCGTCCCCGACAACGGCGGCGTGTACCTGGTGTCCGCCTTCACCGGCCTGGGGGCGCCCCACTGGGACATGTACGCCCGGGGGACCATCCTGGGCCTGACCCGGGGGACCACCAAGGCCCATCTCTGCCGGGCCACCCTGGAGGGCATCGCCTACCAGACCGCCGACCTCATCGGCGCCATGGAGAAGGACGCCGGCCAAAAAATCACCGGCCTGCGGGTGGACGGCGGGGCCAGCGTCAGCGACTTTATGATGCAGTATCAGGCCGATCTGCTGGGGGTCCCCGTGGAGCGGCCGGAGGTGGTGGAGACCACCGCCTGGGGAGCAGCCTGCCTGGCCGGTCTGGGGATCGGCCTGTGGAATTCCCCGGAGGAGCTGTTAAAAGGCCGGAAACCGGGCAAACTGTACCTGCCCAAAACCGACCGGTCCCGGGAGTACGCCAAGTGGCGGAAGGCCCTGGAGCGTGCGAAACAGTGGGAAGACGCGTAAGGAGAATCCATGCCATGACCGCTACGGAACGTTTTTTGAAGTATATCACCTTTGACACCGAGTCCGACGAGAAGTCCGACTCTGTGCCCTCCACGGAGAAGCAGAAGGTCCTGGGGGCATACCTGGCCCGGGAGCTGACCGACCTGGGGCTGGAGAACCCCCACATGGACGAGCGGGGCTATGTCTACGGCTGGCTCCCCGCCACCCCCGGTCGGGAGGACGACCCCGTGGTGGCCCTCATCGCCCACATGGACACCGCTCCCCGGGTGTCCGGCAAGGACGTGAAGGCCCGGGTGGTGGAGTACACCGGCGGGGATATCGTCCTGAACCAGGAGCGGGGGATCGTGATGAGGGCGGCGGAGTTCCCCGATCTGGCGGAAAACCTGGGCAAGCACCTCATCGTCACCGATGGAACCACCCTCCTGGGGGCCGACGACAAGGCGGGTATCGCGGAGATCTTCTCCGCTCTGGAATATCTGATGAACCACCCGGAGCTGGCCCATGGCCGGGCGGCGGTGTGCATCACCCCCGACGAGGAGATCGGCCGGGGGGCCGACCACCTGGACCTGGACAAGCTGGGGGCGGCCTACGGCTACACTGTGGACGGTGGACCTCTGGGCCTGCTGGAGTACGAGAACTTCAACGCAGCCGGGGCGGAGGTCGTGATCCACGGGGTGAACATCCACCCGGGGGAGGGCAAGAACAAGATGAAGAACGCCTGCCTGCTGGCGGCGGAGTTCATCGCCTTGATGCCCCCGGCCGAGACTCCCGCCCACACCGAGGGGTACGAGGGCTTCTACCACCTGTGCGCCATGACGGGGGAGGAGAGCGAGGCCAGACTGACCTGGATCCTCCGGGACCACGACGCCGGGAAGCTGGAAGCCCGGAAGGACTTCATCCACCGGGTGGGCGGCTATCTGAACGACAAGTACGGCGATGGTACTGTGGAGGTCAGGGTGGAGGACAGCTACCGGAACATGAAGGAGCAGATCCTGCCTCACCCTGAGATCCTGGAGCGGGCCAGAGGGGCCTTTCGGCGGGCCGGGGTGGAGCCGGTGGACCGGGCCATCCGGGGCGGCACCGACGGAGCCAAGCTCAGCTTCCTAGGCCTGCCCTGTCCCAACCTCTCCACCGGGGGGTATCACTACCACGGGGTGTATGAATACATCCCCCGGGAGTCCCTGGAAACCATGGCTCGGGTGCTGGTTTTCCTGCTGACCGAGAGCCCAAAAAATAAAGTGGAAAAGTTTGAAAAAAACTGTTGACAAATGGATTGCCTTCGGTTATACTAATCATCGTTCCGCCGGACAACCCGGTGCGGCGGAGACGATACGGCGGCATAGCTCAGTTGGCTAGAGCATTCGGTTCATACCCGGAGTGTCACTGGTTCGAATCCAGTTGCCGCTACCATCTCTCCTCTTCGGAGGAGAGATTTTGGCCCGTTGGTCAAGTGGTTAAGACACCGCCCTTTCACGGCGGTAACATGGGTTCGAGTCCCGTACGGGTCACCACATGGAGGCATAGCTCAGCTGGTAGAGCGCTCGCCTCACACGCGAGAGGTCACAGATTCGAGTTCTGTTGTCTCCACCATGAAAACACCTGAGATCCTTGGATCTCAGGTGTTTTTTGCATAGTTCCGAATGTCAGGTCATCACGGCGGCGGCTCCCTGGTGGAGGCCACGCAGAAGTCAAAAAACCGGTCGATGGCCGAAAGAGGATGGGGGTCCCGCCGCCGGGCGATGTAGAAGGGGCTCTCAGCCGCGGGGTCAGTCAGGGGGAGAACCTTCACTCCGGGGCGGTGGACGGGAGGGGTGTCCAGCATGACGGTGATCCCGAAGCCCTGGGCCACCAGCTCCATGATGAAGTTGGCGTCCTCCACCTCGTAGGCAATCTGCCACCGGTCCCGCACCGGGGCGAAGACCTTGTCCACCATGTCCCGCTGGCCGCTGAGCCAGGAGTAGGTCACATGGGGGTAGGGGAGGGTGTCCTCCAGGGAGACTGACGCCCGCCCGGCCAGGGGGTGATCCGGAGGGACCGCCGCCACCAGCCGCCGCCGCTGGATGGCCACGTACTCCAGGGCTGGGTCCTCCATAGGTTTGGAGCAGAAGCCGATGTCCACCTCTCCCTCTTTCAAGGCCCGGCAGACCTCGCTGGACATGCCGGTGGAGAACTGAAAGTCACAGCCGGGGTTTTCCTCCTTGAAGAGACGGCAGAGCTTGGTCACTGTGGGGACGATGAGCAGGGGAATGGTTTTCAGCCGGAGGGTCCCCACCCCCTCCCGGAGCATCCGGAAAGAGCGGAGACAACTGTCCGCCGTGGCCACGATTTGCTGGGCCTGGGGCAGCAAAGCCAGACCGTACTGCCCCAGCTGGATGCCCCGGCCGCTCTTCTGAAAGAGGGGGACCCCCAGCTCCTTCTCCAGGGCGGCGATGGCATGGCTGAGACCCGACTGGGAGATGCTCAGCCGCTGGGCGGCCCGGCTGTAGTGCATCTCCTGGGACAGGACGATGAAGTAGCGCAGATGGTCGATGTTCACGGCGATCGCCTCCTTTTCCTTTCATTTTACCACAACAGATGCGAAAAAGGAATGGAAGCCCCGCGTGTTCTTTTTTTCTGTTGTGCAGCTCTGTCTGGGGATGCTATACTACAGAAAAACAGAGAGAAAGACTAACTATTAAAAGTCAAGCCTAAATATACAGAATGCAAGAAACTGGAGAGGGTTCAAAAAGGCATAGCAAAGCTAACGTCCGTTAGGACGCCTGACTGAGCTTATGAGAGTAAAAAAGTTACGCGACGCTGTTATATGGCTGTCTGGACTTCTCTAAGGCATAAATCAACCGGACCAGCTTCTTGGCAGCATGAGAAAGCGCAACATTGTAGTGTTTTCCCTCTGCACGTTTCTTAGCGAGGTAGGCCCCGAAGGTTGGATCCCACAGGCAGACGTATTTGGTAGCATTGTAGAGAGCGTAGCGCAAATATCTGGAACCACGCTTTTCCATATGTGAGTATGCTCCAGACAGCGAGAGTTGCCCGGATTGGTAGGTAGACGGTGACATACCGGCATAAGCAAGAATCTTGTCTGGCGAGTCAAAACGAGAAAAGTCGCCGATTTCAGCCAGGATCATAGCGCCCATACGGAAACCAATTCCCGGGATGGTTGTAATGGGAGATTGCATTTCTTCCATAATCTCGGAATCCAGCTCCCGGATCAGGCGGATCGTATGCTGCAGTTCCAGCGACTTGGCTGGCATGAAAGAGCCAACGGAACCTCTGGCAGCATCCCGGAGTTTTGTTGCCATATCCCGTCCGTAATGGCCTTTGGAAGCATCGCTCAGAAGCGCCTTCAGGTGTGTCAGATGGGCGCCAGCAATCTGTCTGGCGCCAGGAAACTCGCTGAGAAGGGTATAAATAGACGCCATATGGAGTGTTGGGACTATTTTTTCCAGTTCAGGAAACAGAATGGTGACCGGGCGTGAGATGGATTGCTTCAGCTTTGCCCGTTCCTTGACCTTGTCGAATCTGTATCTTGTGAGTGACTTTAGCTCCTCGTTGTGGTATGCTGTGCCTGTGTAGGACTTGAGGTCCACATCAGACATGAGCATAGTTGCAATGGTTCGCGCATCGACTCGGTCTGTCTTCGTTTTGCGGAGGCTCAGGCTCTTTCGATAAAGGCTGGTGTGCAGAGGATTGATAACAAAGGTGTGCAGACCTTTATTAAGCAAGAATCCGATAATGTTGTAGCTGTAATGTCCGGTAGCCTCAAGTCCTACTTTTATTTTGTCTGACGGATGGGTGCAGCGGCGAATAGTTTGCAGAAGCGTATCAAAGCCTTCTGCGTTGTTTGGGATGGTGAATACATCTGCCAGGACTTCTCCTTCCGAACTGAGGATAAAGCAATCATGCTTGTTCTTGGCAACATCTATACCCACACAGATCATAATGATACCTCCGATATGTTTATTTGATGCTGGATCCACAGGACACTTTACTCTTGTAACCTTGTTCAACATAAACCGTCTGGCGGTATCTAACTGATTAACAATACCGTAAAGGGCTGTGGTTGGAGCCTTTCTGGAACCGTCTTGCGGTAGGAGGGACGAACCAATCCACAGCATCCCTTACAGTGTAGCACACAGCCCTTGGAGAGGGGCTCTAAAAACTACTACTCTATAATACAAGGAGGGGGACTTATGGTGTCTTTGACCCGTCGTCCCGGGGGGAGCCAGTGGGCCACCGCCCGCTATACCCTCATCCAGGCCAGCTACTGGCCCTGCTACTGCGTGATCATCACCTTTGCCAGCGTCTACCTGCTGCACCAGGGGTTCCGCAACACGGAGATCGGGATCGTGATCTCCGTGGCCGGCGTCCTGTCGGCCCTGCTCCAGCCCTTCGTCTCCCGGCGGGCTGACCATCTGCGCAGGCTGGCTCTGCGGCAGTTCGCCGCTCTGCTTATCCTTGGGCAGGTCGGACTCTGCCTTCTGCTGAAATGCCTGCCCGGCCGGGTTCCTCAGATTCTCCTGTACAGTGGGCTTCTGGTGCTCATCCAACTGATCCTCCCTCTGTGCAGCGCTTTGGGGATGGACTGTCTGAACCGGGGGATCCCCCTGAACTTCGGCGCCGCCCGAGGGGCCGGGTCCATCGGCTTTGCGGTGTTCTCCTCCCTGTGCGGTACTCTGGTCCTCTGGTTCGGGGAGGGTGTTCTCCCGCTGGTCATGCTGGCGGTGACCCTTGTTCTCCTCCTGGCGGTGTTTACTTTCCGCTTTCGGACGCCGGAGGGCGGCGAGGTGGCCTCAGAAGGGGAGTCCTCTGCTGGCGAGACAACCGGAGGGGCCTTCCTGCTGAAGTACCGGGGGATGGTCTGGATTCTGCTGGGGGTGGTCTGTCTCTTCCTCAGCCACAATATCCTGAATACCTACGCCTTCCAGATCGTCCAGCCCCTGGGCGGGACCAGCCGGGAGATGGGGAACATGCTCTTTATCCAGAGCGTGGTGGAGTTGCCCGTCCTCTTTGGCTTCGGCCTTTTGCTGAAACGGGCGGACAGCCGCTTTTGGGTCCGGATCTGCGGCGCCGGGTTCTTCCTCCACGCTCTGGGGGAACTGGCGGCCCCCAATATCCCGGTCATTTACGCCGTTCAGATTTTTGAAATGCCCGGCTACGCCCTCTTCACCCTGGCCTCCATCTACTGGATCAATGAAATCGTCGCCCCGGAGGATCGGGTCCAGGGTCAGGCCTACTTTGCTATGGCCATGACCATCGGGGCGGTTCTGGCCGGGTTCCTGGGGGGATTCCTCCTGGACCGGGCCGGGGTGGTCAGTTTGCTGGCCTTTTCCACCGCCGCCGGTGGGGCGGGAATGGTCCTGCTGCTGGTTCTCCTGGGGAAAAAGCGGGATGTATGAGTAAAAGGAATGGATCTATGGCGTTCTGTGGATTGATTTTTCCTGGGAAATCAGGTTCAATAACAGTATGGAACACATTATACAATAAAAGGAGAGATGTGCGATGGGCATGAAGATCAGCGTGTTGTATCTGGGAAGAATGGAGTTCCCCAAGTTCCGTCTGGTCCAGTGGGAGGACGAGGGGGAGATGATCAAATCCCCCGCTGTGGCCCTCCTGATCCAGCACCCCACCCTGGGCAACATCCTCTACGACACCGGCAACTGTCATGAGCACCAGAAGCTGTATACCCAGGAGATGAAGCACAACTACCCGGTGGTGGAGTGCATCTCGGTCAAGGAGGCCCTGGCCGCCAAGGGGCTGACCCCTGACGACATCGACCGGATCATCATCTCCCACCTGCACTTCGACCACGCCGCCGGCCTGAAGGACTTCGTGGGCACCAAGGCAATCGAAAAGGTGATGGTCTCCGAGGCCGATCTGAAGGAGGCCTGGTTCAGCGTCACCACCGGCAATGGCGGGGCCTACATCCGGGAGCTCTTCGATGTGGAGGGCATCCGGTTTGATCCCGTCAGCGGGGACACCTGGCTGGCCGACGACCTGGGGCTTTTCGTCCAGAAGTCCCATACCCCCGGGGTCATCGGCCTGATTCTCAAGACCGAGCACAGCGGCACCATCCTCACCACCAGCGACACTGTCTACTCCCGGGAGAGCTACGACCTGGGTCTGCCCCCCGGCGGCACCATCAACAAGACCACCGACGAGTTCTTCGACAACCTGGCCCGAATCAAGGCCATGGAGAAGGAGTACAATGCAGAGCTCCTTTTCGGCCACGACTTTGACCAGATCCAGGAATGGGTGGCCAAAGGCATTATTGAATAAATCTTCTGCGGAAATGATTGGAAAGGAGCATAATTATGAGTCACACTCCCGCGGCCGGAGCAGCCTTAGGCAATGAATTGCGGGCCGGCACCGTTGCCAAGGTCGGCAGCACCAAGCGCATCCAGGAGCTCAACGGCATGCTCCACGCCAACCGGCCCAACGTGGACATCACCCGGGCCAGGGCTTACACCAAAGTATATAAGGAGACCGAGGGCCTGCCCAGCATCATGCGCCGGTACAAGGCCTCCGCCGAGGTCTACCGCACCCTCAGCGATGTGGTCTACGATCACGAGCAGCTGGTGGGCTGGCCCACCAAGCGCATCCGGGGGGCCAACTTCGCCATTGAGCTCCACGCCCACTGGCTGGCCGATGACCTGCCCAACCTGCGGGACCGGACCTACGACCCCTTCGAGATCACCGACGAGGATTACAAGGAGCTGGAGGAGGAGCTGCTGCCCTACTGGAAGGACAAGACCATGGCGGTCCAGTGGGGCCACTATGTCAGCCAGGAGGAGTGGAACCGGGGGCAGTTCGGCGGGATCTCCGACGTGTCCAACTACCTCTGTGCCAACGGCTCCCACTTCATCCCCGCTTGGACGGATGTGATCCGCTACGGCTTTGTGAAGTATTACGAGGAGGCCAAGGCCCTCCTGGCCGGGCTGAACCCCAACGACCCGGCCTCCATCGACAAACGTATTTTTTATAATGGTATCATCGAGGTTTTGGAGGCCATTCGGGACTGGGGAGAGCGGCTCTCGGCCTCCTGCGCCCGGAAGGCGGCGGAGGAGAAGGACTCCGTCCGCAAGAAAGAGCTGGAGGACATGGCCGCTATGATGAAGCGGGTCCCCTGGGGCCCCGCCACCTCCTTCCACGACGCCTGCGAGACCGCCTGGGCGGTTTGTTTCTTCCTCTTCGTGGAGGGGGCCGGCCCCTCCATCACCTGGGGGCGGTTTGACCAGTACATGTACCCCTACTACAAGGCCGACGTGGAGAAGGGAATCCTCACCCCTGAGGGGGCCATGGAGCTGATCGAAGAGCTCTACGTCCGGGTGACCTCCAACGTGTGGTTCCAGTCTACCCAGATGGCCTACATCTTCGGTGGCTATTACCGCTACCCCCACCTGGATGTGGGCGGCCTGGATGAGAACGGCAAGGACGCCACCAACGAGCTGTCCTACCTGTGCCTGCGGGCCATGCGGTACGCCAAGACCACCTCCCCTGCTGTCTGCCTGATGCTCCACCAGAAGACGCCGGACTCCCTGCTCTACGAGGCCTGCGAGCTGGCTGCCGAGGGTATGGGACACCCCTCCTTCTTCAACTGTGAGGGCCTCTATGAGATGCTGGCCCACCGGGCTGCCGGGCCCGATGGCTATTCCAACTACACCCGGAAGGAGATCCTCAAGTACGGCTCTCCCATCGGCTGCGTGGAACCGGGGGCCGAGGGCCTCCAGTACGGACACACCGACTCGGGCATCATCAACGTGGCCGGGGCCGCCCTCATGGCGGTGACCAACGGCGTCATGCCCATCGAGTCTGACAACATGTTCGCCGGGAAGCTCCTGACCTTTGAGACCGGCGCGCCGGAGTCCTTCGAGACCTTTGACCAGTTCTATGAGGCCGTCAAGGCCCAGATCAAGTATGCCATCGACGAGGCCCACGCCAACCTGCTGGTCTGCGAAAAGCTCCTGGCCGAGCAGTTTAACCTGCCCACCTTCACCGTGCTGCTGGAAGGGGCGCTGGAGAAGGCTGTGGACGCCACCGCCGGCGGCGCCAAGGTGAACATCGGCCCCACCATGCAGATGGTGGGTTTCGGCACCATGGTGGACTCGGTGGCCGCCATCAAAAAGGTGGTCTTCCAGGAGAAGGAGGCCACCCTCCGGGAGGTCTGCGATGCCTGCATGAACAACTTCCGGGGCTATGAGGACCTGCGGACCAAGCTCCAGGCCGCCCCCAAGTACGGCAACGACGACGACTTCGCCGACGATATCGCCGTGGACCTGTGGAAGTGGTTTGCCGACTGCACCGTGGGTCTGAAGATGTACCGGGGCCACTACTGCGACGCCGCCATCCAGATGGTCCAGTCCAACGTGGGCTACGGCGCCATGACCGGGGCCACTCCTAACGGCCGTCTGGCCGGGATGCCCATCTCCGACACCATGTCCGCCACCCAGCAGGCCGACACCCACGGTCCCACCGCCGCAGCCCGGAGCTACGGCAAGCTGGACTTCCCGGCCTATACCAACGGCACCCTGCTGAACATGTGGATCAGCCAGTCCGAGCTGCTGGAAAAATCCTGAAACCGCCCAAGGAAAGGAGCATTGCTATGACCACCATTCGTGACGTCCCTCTGAACTGCCCCGAGGCCACCTACGTGGAGCCCGTCTATAAGGAAGCCGGTATGCGCAACTTCACCAACCTGGTGCGTACCATGCTCAACGACTACGGGGTGTACCATGTCCAGTTCAACACCATCAACAAGGAGACCCTCATCGACGCCAAGGCCCACCCGGAGAACTACCCCACCCTGATGGTCCGGGTGGCGGGGTACAGCGTCTACTGGACGGACATTGCCGAACGGGTCCAGGACGATATCATCAACCGGACCGAACATACCTTTTAAATAAGACCGCTCAGACCTGCTGTGGGGCGCCCCCGTAGGGGGGCGGGCCCCAAGTCATCGGGGTGGGTGGTTATTTTTAGG
>JAUNCL010000017.1:0-20657 GCA_030535235.1 Bacillota bacterium | reverse complement strand
CACCCGGACCCACCAAACCTGTTAACACCCCCCGCACCCACGGGCGGGGGCCCCCCCGCTGGGGGGGGGGGCCCACATGTCTGCGGGCTGAGAAGTATGTTTCCTGAGGTCCAGGTCCCCGGGAAACAGGATCGGATTTGCGTCCGGCTTTGCGAAGCCGGAACTCTGCGAGGCTGAAACCATGAACGAGAAAACTGCTGTTATATTTGATATCGGCCGCTTCCGCAACACCGACGGGCCGGGGATCCGCACCATCCTCTTTTTCAAGGGCTGCCCCCTCCGGTGCCAGTGGTGCAGCAATCCCTTTGGGCTTTCTCCCAAGCCTCAACTGGTGGTGAACCCCGCCAAATGCACCGGCTGCGGAAAGTGCGCCCAAGTCTGCCCGAAGGGCGTGAATATCGTGCCGCCGGGGGAGAAGGTCCGGGTGGACTTTGCCGCCTGCACCCGCTGCGGGGCCTGCGTCACGCTGTGTCCCGCCGGGACCCGGATGATCTCCGGCCAGGAATACACTCCCCGGCAGCTCTACCAGGAGGCCGCTAAGGACGCCGCCTTCTACCGGAAGGGCGGGGGCGGGGTGACCCTCTCCGGGGGAGAGGTCCTCCTGCAGCACGAGGCGGCGGCGGAGACCCTGCGGCTCTGCCGGGCCAACTACCTGAACACCTGCATCGAGACCTCGGGCTATGCCCCCTGGGAGCACCTCTAGGCCGTGGCCCAATTCTGCCACACGGTCTTTTACGACCTCAAGCACATGGATCCGGAAAAGCACAAGGCGGGGACCGGGGTGTCCAACGGGAGGATTCTGGACAACCTCCGGCGGCTCTGTGAGGAACTGCCCAGGCGGGGCGGACGGGTCATCGTGCGCCTGCCTCTCATTCCGGGCTACAACGACGACGACCAGGCGGTGGCTGCCGCCGCTGAATTTGTCGCCGGGCTGGCCGGCCATCCGGAGCTGAACCTGCTGCCCTACCACGACCTGGGGGAGAGCAAGTACGAGATGATCGGGGAGGACTATGCCCTCTCCGGGCTGGAGAACCGGAAGGGGAGAGACCCCCGCCTGCTGGAGATCCAGGCCCTCTGTCAGCGGTATGCCCCCAAAAACCGGGTTAGCCTGGGGGGCGACGGGATACAATTATAATATGGTGGGAGAACCGAACAAGCTGACCAAGGAAATGGGTTGAATACGAGGGATTTTGGTCGTTTTGATGTTGACTTTGTTTGTAAAAAATAGTTGACATGGAGACGATTTGGGTGTATCATAAACAAGCGCGTGAAAGGGCGCAGTCTGCGATGATGCGGGAGATTGCTCCGAAAGGAGGTAACTTCCGCGGAGTATGTCCGTGAATCGGGCGGCTGGGGAACTTGCTGCATGGCGTATATCGCCATGACAGGAGAACCGTAAAGCCGGCGAATTTTGCCGGTTTTCTTCATGCTTATGGAGTGATACGCACGGATAAGTGTATCGGGTTCCCCACCGTACGGAGCGTGGCAAAGACAATGACACTTCGTATGTTTCTTAGGAGGAAGACATCAACATGGCACAGAATGAAATGATTCGCATCAGACTGAAGGCTTATGACCATCAGCTTATCGACCAGAGCGCAGAGAAGATCGTGGAAACCGCCAAGAGAACCGGCGCCACCGTCTCCGGTCCCATCCCCCTGCCCACCAAGAAGGAGGTCGTCACCATCCTTCGCGCCGTCCACAAGTACAAGGACAGCCGTGAGCAGTTCGAGCGCCGCACCCACAAGCGCCTGATCGACATCAACAATCCCAGCCCCAAGACCGTGGAAGCGCTGATGAGCCTGGATCTGCCCGCTGGCGTCGAGATCGAGATCAAGCTGTAAGGTCCCCGCGGATCGAGCCAACCAACTAAGTGTACCCGCTGCCTGTCGCCTCATCGAGACAGGCGGGTCATGTTGACAAACCAATGACAGCCCAATGGTCAAGTTTGCCAACCAATAACCTATACAAGGAGGAAAACCAACATGGAAAAGGCCATCATCGGCAGAAAGATCGGTATGTCCCAGATCTTCGACGAAGCCGGTAAGGTCATCCCGGTCACTGTCATCGAAGCAGGTCCCTGCGTCGTTGTGCAGAAGAAGACCGAGGAGAAGGACGGCTACAACGCCGTGCAGCTGGGCTTCCAGGACACCACCGAGAAGAAGCTCACCAAGCCTGAGCAGGGCCACCTGAAGAAGGCAGAAGTCCCCATGAAGAAGGTGCTCAAGGAGTTCAAGCTGGATAAGGCAGCTGAGATGAACGTGGGCGACGAGATCAAGGCAGATACCTTTGCCAAGGGCGATCACATCGACGTGACCGGCATCAGCAAGGGTAAGGGCTACCAGGGCGTTATCAAGCGCTGGAACGCAGGTCGTGGTCGTATGACCCACGGCGGCGGCCCCGTCCATCGTCACGCAGGTTCCATGGGCTCCGGTACCGATCCGTCCCGGATCTTCAAGGGCAAGATCGGCGCTGGTCAGATGGGTAACGAGCAGATCACTGTTCAGAACCTGGACGTCGTCAGCGTGGATCCCGAATTCAACCTGATCGCTGTCTGCGGCGCCGTTCCCGGCCCCAAGGGCGGTATCGTCTATCTGAAGTCCACCACCAAGACCATCCGCGAGAAGAAGGGCGATGCCGGCATCAGCCTGAACCCGCAGAAGGCTTCCGCACGTGCCAACCCCCAGAAGGCATCTGCAAGAAACCGCTAAGGAAAGGAGAGTTTGAGAAATGCCTAAAGCAAATGTATACAACATGGCCGGCCAGCAGGTCGGCGAGGTGGAACTCTCCGCTGGCGTTTTCGGCGTAGAGCCCAATGAGCCCGCTGTGCACGCAGTTGTGGTCAATCACCTGGCAAACTGCCGCCAGGGCACCCAGAGCGCACTGACCCGCGCCGAGGTTTCCGGCGGCGGCAAGAAGCCCTGGAGACAGAAGGGCACCGGCCACGCCCGTCAGGGCAGCACCCGTGCTCCCCAGTGGACCCACGGCGGCATCGTGTTCGCTCCCAAGCCCCGCGACTACAGCTATCGCCTGAACCGCAAGCTGAAGAGAGTCGCTCTGAAGTCCGTCCTGTCCGACAAGGCTGCCTCCGGCAACCTGCTGGTCGTGGACAACCTGGCTCTGGACGCCATCAAGACCAAGAGCATCAAGACCTTCCTGGACGCTGTGAACGCCGGCAAGACCATCTTCGTCACCCCCGAGGTCAACGAGAACGTCTACAAGTCCGCCCGCAACATCCCCGGCGTCTCCACCACCACCGCCAAGATCCTCAGCGTCTACGATATCGTCAACGCCGAGAAGCTGGTCATCGACCAGAAGGCACTGGCAATCATCGAGGAGGTGTTCGCATGAAAACTGCATACGACATCATCAGACGTCCTGTGATCACCGAGCAGTCCATGGCTGATACCGAGAACAAGAAGTACGTGTTCGAGGTCGCTAAGGACGCCACCAAGATCGAGATCGCCAAGGCCGTGGAAGAGGTCTTCGGCGTAAAGGTCGTCAAGGTCAACACCCTGCGCGTCAACGGCAAGCTGAAGCGCACCGGCCGTTATCCCGCTGGCCGTCGGCCCAGCTGGAAGAAGGCAGTTGTCACCCTGTCTGAGGATTCCAAGACCATCGAGTTCTTCGAAGGTATGGCATAAGGAGGTTAATGCACAATGGCTATTAAGAGCTACAAGCCCACAACGCCTGCACGCCGTCACATGACCGTGTCCGCGTTCGAGGGTATCGATAAGAAGGCCAAGCCTGAGCGTAGCCTGACCGAGACTCTGAAGAAGAACGCAGGCCGCAACAGCTACGGCAGAATCACCGTCCGCCACCGCGGCGGCGGCAACAAGCGCAAGTATCGTGTCATCGATTTCAAGCGCGACAAGATGGACATGACCGCAACCGTGCTCCGTCTGGAATATGACCCCAACCGCTCCGCCAACATCGCACTGGTCCAGTACGAGGACGGCGAGAAGAGATACATCCTGGCTCCCGTTGGCCTGAAGGCCGGCGATCAGGTCATCTCCTCTGCAGAGGCCGACATCAAGCCCGGCAACTGCCTGCCCATCGCCAACATCCCCACCGGTACCGTGATCCACAACATCGAGCTGTACCCCGGCAAGGGTGCTCAGCTGGTCCGCTCCGCCGGCACCTCCGCTCAGCTGATGGCAAAGGAGAACGGCCAGGCCCAGATCCGTATGCCCTCCGGCGAGGTTCGTATCATCCGCCTCAACTGCAAGGCCACCATCGGCCAGGTGGGCAACATCGATCACGAGAACATCCACATCGGCAAGGCCGGTCGTAAGCGTCACATGGGCTGGAGACCCACCGTCCGCGGCTCCGTCATGAACCCCAACGACCATCCCCACGGCGGCGGCGAGGGCAAGTCCCCCATCGGCCGTCCCGGTCCTGTCACTCCCTGGGGCAAGCCTGCTCTGGGTTATAAGACCCGTAAGACCAAGAACCGCACTGACAAGTTCATTGTCAAGCGCCGCAACGCGAAGTAAGGAGGAGGCAGTAAAACTATGAGCAGAAGCATCAAGAAAGGCCCGTTTTGCGCCCCCGAGCTCCTGAAGCGGGTCAAGGAAATGAATGAGTCCGGCGACAAGAAGGTGCTGAAGACCTGGAGCAGAGCCTCCACCATCTTCCCCGCTTTCGTCGGTCACACCATCGCCGTCCACGACGGCCGTAAGCACGTGCCCGTCTATGTCACCGAGGACATGGTCGGCCACAAGCTGGGTGAGTTCGCACCCACCCGCACCTATCGCGGCCACGCCGGCAGCAAGACTGGTAAGTAAGGAGGAGAGATAAAATGGTAGCAAAAGCTCATGTCAAATACCTGCGCATCTCTCCCCGCAAGGTGGGAATCGTCGCAGATCTGATCCGCGGTAAGAGCGTGGCACAGGCCACCGCAATCCTGCTGACCACCCCCAAGGCTGCTTCCGAGCCCCTGCTGAAGCTCCTGAAGAGCGCAGCAGCCAACGCTGAGAACAACCACAACATGGACCCCGAGAAGCTGTATGTCTCCGAGGTCTTCGCAGCTCCCGGCCCCATCCTGAAGCGCATCATGCCCCGCGCACAGGGCCGCGCTTATCGCATCAACAAGAGAACCTCTCACGTCACGCTGGCCGTGGCCGAGAAGGAATAAGGGAGGAGGCAGAATATGGGACAGAAGATTAATCCCCACGGTCTTCGCGTGGGCGTCATCAAGGACTGGGACTCCCGCTGGTATGCCCCCAGTGAAAAGGTGGGCGACCTGGTCGTCGAAGACTACAACCTGCGCAAGTACCTGAAGAAGACCCTGTACTCCGCAGGCATCCCCAAGATCGAGATCGAGCGCGACAACGCCAAGATCAAGATCTACCTGCACTGCGCACGCCCCGGCGTGGTCATCGGCAAGGGCGGCACCGAGATCGAGCGCCTGCGCCTGGAACTGGAAAAGAAGCTGGGCAAGCCCGTGGTGCTGAACATCGTCGAGGTCAAGACCCCCGACACCGACGCACAGCTGGTGGCTGAGAACATCGCACAGCAGCTGGAGAAGCGCATCTCCTTCCGCCGTGCCATGAAGAACTGCATGGGCCGCGCCATGAGAATGGGCGCCCGCGGCATCAAGGTCATGTGCTCCGGCCGTCTGGGCGGCGCCGAGATCGCCCGCTCCGAGTGCTATCACGACGGCACCATCCCCCTGCAGACCATCCGTGCTGACATCGATTATGGCTTCGCTGAGGCAGCCACCACCTATGGCCGCATCGGCATCAAGGTCTGGATCTACAAGGGCGAGGTCCTGAGCCAGACCCTGCGCACCACCCCCCGCACCCTGGACACCAAGAACTTCAAGGAGCGTCCGGATCGTCCCCGCCGCCGCAGAGACGGCAACTTCAACCGTGACCGTAAGCCCGGCTACGGCAACCGTCAGGGTGGTTATAACAATAACCGTGGTCCCCGGCCCGCAGCCGGTGCTCCCAAGGAAGGAGGCAACGCCTAATGCTGCTGCCTAAGAGAGTAAAATATCGCCGCGTGCACCGTGGCCGCCTGAAGGGCAAGGCTACCCGCGGCAATACCGTGACTTACGGTCAGTTCGGCCTCCAGGCTCTGGAGCCCGCATGGATCACCAGCCGTCAGATCGAGGCTGCTCGTATCGCTATGACCCGTTACACCAAGCGTGGCGGTAAGGTCTGGATCAAGATCTTCCCCGACAAGCCCGTCACCGAGAAGCCCGCTGAGACCCGCATGGGTTCCGGTAAGGGTTCCCCCGAGTACTGGGTCGCCGTGGTCAAGCCCGGCCGCGTGATGTTCGAGATCGCCGGCGTCTCCGAAGAGGTCGCCCGTGAGGCTCTGCGTCTGGCCAGCCACAAGCTGCCCGTGAAGACCAAGTTTGTGACCAAGGAAGAAACCGCAGAAGAAACTGCCGCTGAGGGCGAGAATGGTGGTGAAGCATGATGAAGGCAAACGAAGTACGCAAGATGTCTTCCGCTGATCTGGAAAAGAAGCTGGTTGAGCTGAAAAAGGATCTGTTCCAGCTCCGTCTCCAGCATGCCACCAATCAGCTGGAAAACCCTGTCCGCATCACCGAAGTGAAGCGCGACATTGCCAGAGTCAAGACCATTATTCGTGAGCAGCAGATCGCTGGCCAGTAAGGAGGAACTGAATCATGAGTGAAAACAGAACTTCTTCCCGTAAGACCAGAGTCGGCCTGGTGGTCTCGGATAAGATGGATAAGACCGTGGTTGTTGCCATTGCCGACCGTGTGGCACACCCCCTGTATAAGAAGATCGTCAAGCGGACCTACAAGCTGAAGGCCCATGACGAGACCAACGCCTGCGGCGTTGGCGATCGCGTGAAGGTCATGGAGACCCGCCCCCTGTCCAAGGACAAGAGATGGCGCGTGGTCGAGATCATCGAAAAGGCGAAGTAAGGAGGTGCCGTAAATGATCCAGCAGGAAACCTATCTGAAGGTGGCGGACAATACCGGCGCCAAGGAAATCAAGACTATCCGCGTGCTCGGCGGTTCTTCCCGCAAGTACGCTAACATCGGCGACGTGATCGTGGCTTCTGTGCGTAAGGCCGCCCCCGGCGGCACCGTGAAGAAGGGCGACGTTGTCCGCGCTGTGGTCGTTCGCACCGCCAAGGGCGTCCGCCGCGGCGACGGCAGCTATGTCCGCTTCGACGACAACGCAGCCGTTCTCATCAAGGATGATAAGAACCCCAGAGGTACCCGTATCTTTGGCCCTGTCGCCCGTGAGCTCCGCGATAAGGATTACATGAAGATCCTGTCCCTGGCTCCCGAAGTTCTGTAAGGGAGGGTACAAAGATGATGAATAAGATGAGCATTAAGAAGAACGACACCGTCGTTGTGATCACCGGCAAGGACAAGGGTCAGCGCGGCAAGGTCATTTCCGTCATGCCCAAGGAGGGCAAGGTGGTCGTGGAGGGCATCAACATGGTCTCCCGTCATACCCGCCCCCGCAAGCAGGGCGACGAGGGCGGCATCATCCAGAAGGAAGCCCCCCTGTACGCATGCAAGGTCATGCGCGTCTGCCCCAAGTGCGACAAGGCCACCCGCGCCGCCAGCAAGGTCGTTGACGGCAAGAAGGTCCGCGTCTGCAAGAAGTGCGGCGCAGAAATCTGAGAGAGGAGGAGTCAAATACTATGCCTAACCTGAAGACCAAGTATATGGAAGAAGTTGCTCCTGCTCTCATGCAGAAGTTCAACTACAAGAGCACCATGCAGATCCCCCGCATTGAGAAGATCGTTGTGAACGTGGGCTGCAGCGAAGCTCGTGAGAATCCCAAGGTTCTGGACGCCGTCGTCCGCGACCTGGGCGTGATCACCGGCCAGAAGGCTGTCATCACCAAGGCTAAGAAGTCCGTTGCTAACTTCAAGCTCCGTGAGGGCATGCCCATCGGCGCCAAGGTCACCCTGCGCCAGGACAAGATGTGGGAGTTCCTGGATCGTCTGTTCAACGTGGCTCTGCCCCGTGTCCGTGACTTCCGCGGCATCAACGCCAACGCCTTCGACGGCCGCGGCAACTATGCCCTGGGCGTCAAGGAGCAGCTGATCTTCCCCGAGATCGAGTACGACAAGATCGACAAGATCCGCGGTATGGACATCGTCATCTGCACCACCGCTGAGACTGACGAAGAGGCCAGAGAGCTGCTGACCCTGATCGGCGCTCCCTTCGGCAAGTAATTAGGAGGAGAACGATCAATGGCTAAATTATCCATGAAGCTCAAGCAGCAGGCTGAGCCTAAGTTTTCCACCCGCCGTTACAACCGGTGCAAGATCTGCGGCCGTCCCCACGCTTACCTGCGTGACTACGGTATCTGCCGTATCTGCTTCCGTGAGCTGGCTCACAAGGGCCAGATCCCCGGCGTCCGGAAGGCTTCCTGGTAAGGAAACTTACCCCCGTTTGTTATGGTCAGCCTGACCGGATGGACTCCATCCGGTCGGCTTCCCCATAAATTTTCCCCGGCCAGCGGCAATAGGTCGGTTCCGGTGGGACCCGATACCTTGCCGTTGATACAGGCAGCGCCTGTAATTTTATAGGAGGTAAATACCTATGCACATCACCGATCCCATTGCGGATATGCTGACTCGCATCCGCAACGCGAACAACGCCAAGCATGACACCGTCGACATCCCTGCTTCCAACATGAAGAAGGCAATCGCTCAGATCCTGCTGGACGAAGGCTACATCAAGGCTTTCCAGCTGGTGGACGACGGCACTCAGGGCGTTATCCACGTGACTCTGAAGTACAATAACCCCGGCAAAGAGAAGGTCATCTCCGGCCTGCGCCGCGTCTCCAAGCCCGGCCTGCGTGTCTACGCCGGCGCTGACGAGCTGCCCCGCGTCCTCCGCGGCCTGGGTATTGCAATCGTGTCCACTTCCAAGGGCGTCATGACCGATAAGGCTGCTCGCGCAGCACATGTCGGCGGCGAAGTCCTGGCATTTGTCTGGTAAGGAGGAGAATTTTACTATGTCTAGAATCGGTAAAATGCCCATCTCTATCCCCGCCGGCGTGGAAGTGACTATGGGCGAAGGCAATCTGATCACTGTGAAGGGCCCCAAGGGCACCCTGACCCAGAAGCTCAGCGAGAAGATGACCCTGACCCGCGAAGACGGTGTGATCCTGGTCACCCGCCCCAACGATGAAAAAGAAAACCGCTCCCTGCACGGTCTGACCCGCACCCTGCTGAACAACATGGTGGTCGGCGTCACCGAGGGCTACAAGAAGGAACTGGACGTCAACGGCGTCGGCTACCGTGTCGCGAAGGAAGGCAACAAGCTGAACATGAACATCGGCTTCTCCCACCCCGTGATCATGGAAGAGCCCGAGGGCATCACCATCGAAGTTCCCTCTCCCAACAAGATCGTCATCAACGGCATCGACAAGCAGAAGGTCGGCCAGTTTGCCGCTGAGGTCAGAGGGAAGAGACCCCCGGAACCCTACAAGGGCAAGGGTATCAAGTATACTGACGAGGTCATCCGCCGTAAGGAAGGCAAGACCGGCGTGAAGAAGTAAGAAAGAGGTGTGCCTAAATGATTAAGAGACCCGATACCAACGCTCAGCGTCAGAAGCGTCATAAGCGCGTTCGCGGGAAAGTCTCCGGCACATCCGAGAGACCCCGTCTGAACGTTTTCCGTAGCGGAACCAACATCTATGCTCAGATCATCGACGACAGCAAGGGTGTGACCCTGGTTTCCGCCAATTCTCTGGAGAAGGATTTCGAAGGCCGTGGCAACAACTGCGAAGCAGCTGCCAAGGTTGGCGAGATCATCGGCCAGCGCGCCAAGGATAAGGGCATCGACACTGTGGTCTTCGACCGCGGCGGCTATGTCTACCACGGCCGCGTGAAGGCCCTGGCAGAAGGCGCCCGCAAGGCCGGCCTGGAATTTTAATGGGAGGAGGAAACGAAAATGGCTAGATTTGAAAGAGAACCCAGCGAGTATGTCGAAAAAGTCGTTTCCCTGAACCGTGTCTCCAAGACCGTTAAGGGCGGCCGCGTGATGAAGTTCTCCGCTCTGGTCGTCGTGGGCGACGAAAAGGGCAAGGTCGGTTTCGGCCTGGGCAAGGCTGCAGAGGTCCCCGAAGCAATCCGCAAGGGCCTGGAAGCAGCCAAGAAGAACATGTTCACCATCCAGCTCTCCGGCACCACCATTCCTCACGAGGTCATCGGCGAGTTTGGTGCTGGCCGCGTGCTGATGAAGCCTGCTGCCGAAGGTACCGGCGTTATCGCCGGCGGCCCCGTTCGTGCCGTCCTGGAAGCAGCCGGTATCAAGGATATCCGTACCAAGTGCCTGCGCTCCAACAATCCGCAGAACGTTGTCTCCGCTACCATGGAGGGCCTGAAGTCCCTGCGTAGCCCCGAGGCAGTTGCTCGTATCCGCGGCAAGAGCGTGGAAGAGATCATGGGCTAAGGAGGGCTTAAGAAATGGCTAATCTGAACATTAAGCTCGTCAAGAGCCTGAACGGCCGGATTGCAAAGCATAAGGCCACCGCAGAAGCCCTTGGCCTGCGCAAGATCGGCGACACCACCGTGCAGCCCGACAATGCTGCCACCCGGGGCAAGATCGCCCACATCGGTTACCTGATCCAGGTCACCGAGGAACAGTAATGGAGGTGCGCAACATGAAACTGCATGAACTTTCCCCCGTCCCCGGTTCCAACCCCAAGGCCTATCGTAAGGGCCGCGGCAATGGCTCCGGCAACGGTAAGACCGCAGGCCGCGGCCAGAAGGGCCAGTGGGCCCGCTCCGGCGGCGGCGTCCGCGTCGGTTTTGAGGGCGGCCAGATGCCTCTGGCACGGCGCCTGCCCAAGAGAGGCTTCCACAACATCTTCGCAAAGCCCCTGGAAGCCATCAATGTCTCCGCACTGGAGAAGTTCGAGGACGGCGCTACCGTCACCGTCAACGAACTGCTGGACATGGGCATCCTGTCCAAGTGCGAGTATGGCGTGAAGATCCTCGGCAACGGCAGCCTGACCAAGAAGCTGACTGTCAAGGCCAACGCATTCTCCGAGTCCGCAAAGGCAAAAATTGAGGAAGCAGGCGGGAAGGCTGAGGTGGTCTAATGCTTAAGACCATCCGTAACGCATGGAAACTGCCGGAGCTCCGGCGCAAGCTCCTGTTTGTCGTTTTTGCTCTGCTGATCTTCCGTGTGGGCGCGGCCATTCCCGTGCCCTATATCAACACGGAATACCTCCAGCAGTATATTGCGGCAAACTCCGGAACCATCTTCGGACTGCTCAATACCATGAGTGGTTCCGCACTTTCCCATGCGACTCTGTTCGCACTTTCCATCCAGCCCTATATCAACGCCTCCATTATCATCCAGCTGCTGACCATCGCGATCCCCGCCCTGGAACGGCTGGCTAAGGACGGCGGCGAAGAGGGGAAGAAGAAGATCCAGGCCATCACCCGGTACACCACCGTGGCCATCGGCCTGCTGCAGGGCTTTGGTTACTACACCCTGATCAAGAGCTACAACCTGGTGACTGCCCAGGGCATCTGGCCCGCTTTGGTCATCGTGATGTCCTTCACCGCAGGCTCTGTCTTCCTCATGTGGCTGGGCGAGCAGATTACGGAGTTCGGCATCGGCAACGGTATCTCCATCATCCTCTTCACGGGTATCGTCTCCCGCGGTCCCGCGATGATCATGACCCTCGTTACCGGTGTGAAGAACTACCTGAGCAATATCGACATGACCGGCTTGGATGAGGCCACCATTCAGGCTTTCCAGGCCCGCACCATGCACCCCCTGGTGGCAGTGCTGCTGGTGGTCGGTATGCTGGCTCTGGTCGTTTTCATCGTGTTCGTCAGCAATGCGGAGCGCAAGATCCCCGTTCAGTACGCCAAGCGCGTGGTGGGCCGGAAGATGTACGGTGGTCAGTCCACCCACATCCCCATCAAGGTCAACCTCAGCGGCGTGCTGCCCATCATCTTCGCCCAGTCCATCGCCATGATCCCTGCGACCATCGGCATGTTCGTTCCTTCCTCTCAGGTGGAGGGCTCCGGCTGGCACACCTTCCTGTCCGTCTTTAACTCTAACAGTGCTCTGTACGCTGTTATCTATTTCCTGCTGATCATTGCGTTCAGCTATTTCTACGCTACCATCCAGTTCAACCCCGTGGAGGTAGCCAACAACCTGAAGAAGAACGGCGGCTTTGTTCCCGGCTTCCGGCCCGGCCGTCCCACGGCTGAGTTCCTGGGCAAGGTTCTGGCCCGCCTGACCTTCTTCGGCGCCATCTATCTGGGTATCGTAGCCATCCTGCCCATCATTGTCGAGAACATCACCGGAATCACCAATATCTCCATCGGCGGTACTTCCGTCATCATCGTGGTGGGTGTTGCCCTGGAGACCGTGAAGATGATCGAGGCGCAGATGCTCATGCGGCACTATAAGGGCTTCCTGGAATAAGAGGTAATTCGTTATGAAACTGATTCTTTTAGGCCCTCCGGGCGCCGGCAAAGGCACCCAGGCTGAGATCCTGAATAAGAAACTCAACATCCCCACCATCTCCACCGGCAACATCCTGCGGGCCGCCGTGAAGAACGGCACCCCCGTTGGCCTGAAGGCCAAGGAGTATATGGACGCCGGCAAGCTGGTCCCCGATGAGGTCATCATCGGCGTGATCTCCGAGCGTCTGGCCGAGGCCGACTGCCAGAAGGGATTCATCCTGGACGGTGTGCCTCGGACCATCCCCCAGGCTGAGGCTCTGGAGAAGGCTGGCATCCAGTTCGACGCTGTGGTCTCCATCGAGATCTCCGACGAGGAGATCGTGGAGCGTATGGGCGGCCGCCGGGTCTGCACGGCCTGCGGTGCACCCTACCACGTGAAGAACCTGCCTCCCAAGGTGGAGGGCGTGTGCGACGCCTGCGGCGGTAAGCTGGAAGCCCGGGCCGACGACAAGCCCGAGGTGGTCCGTGACAGACTGAGCGTCTATCACAAGGAGACCGCACCTCTGAAGGATTTCTACGCAGCGAGAAACCTGCTGAAAACCGTAGACAATCAGCCCACTGTGGCTGAGACCACAACTGCTATCCTGAACGCACTGGGTCTTTAAGTTATGATTACCTTAAAGTCTCCCAGAGATATTGAGGGGATGCGCCGAGCAGGACAAATTACCGCGGCGGCCCGCGAGTTAGCGGGCAAAATGGTACGTCCTGGCGTGACCACTCTTGAGATAGATACCGCAGTTCGTAAGTTCATCGAGAGCCAGGGGGCCACGCCCTCTTTCCTGGGCTACGGGGGGTTCCCCGGCTCCGCCTGTATCTCGGTGAACGACGAGGTCATCCACGGGATCCCGAGCAATCTGGTCCTGAAGGAGGGTGACATCGTCAGTGTAGATGTGGGCGCCTATATCGGCGGCTTTCACGGCGACTGCGCGGCAACCTTTCCCTGCGGCAAGGTCAGCGAGGAGGCGGCAAAGCTCATTGCCGTCACCGAGCAGTCCTTCTGGGAGGGAATGAAGTTCGCCCGCTTCGGTTACCGGGTCAGCGACATTTCTCACGCCATCCAGGAGTACGTGGAGTCCCACGGATTCTCCATCGTGCGTGACTATGTGGGCCATGGCGTGGGCGCCAACCTGCACGAGTCCCCCGAAGTTCCCAACTATGGGAAACCTGGTCATGGTCCCCGGCTTGCTCCCGGTATGACCCTGGCTGTGGAGCCCATGGTGAACCAGGGGGATTGGAAGGTCAAGGTCATGCGTGACGGCTGGACCGTAAGGACGGCCGACGGCTCCTTGGCTGCCCACTATGAGAACTCAATCCTCATTACGAAGGGTGAGCCTGAAATCCTCACCCAAGTGGGGGATCTGCGCGTATGACGTTCCGTCGAGGCGACGTGGTACGCTCCGCTGCCGGCCACGACAAGGGGCTGCTTTTCCTGGTCGTAAAGGAGGAGGGAGACTTCCTCTGGCTGGCGGACGGCAAGAGCAGAAAACTTGAGGCTCCAAAGAAAAAACGGCGAAAGCACGTTGTTTCCGCGGGGTTCTGGACGCACCCGGTTGCCGGCCGCATGAAAGACGGCGAGCCGGTGCTGGACAGTGAGATCAGGAGGGCGCTGGCCGCCTTCCGGAATAGGTTCAGTGAGACTGAGGAGGTATGACGCTTGGCTAAAAGCGACATGATTGAGCTGGAGGGCACGGTTGTTGAGGCCCTGCCCAACACCACGTTCCGGGTCGATATCGGAAACGACCATATCATTCTGGCTCATATTTCCGGAAAGCTCAGGATGAATTTCATCCGTATTCTGCCGGGTGACAAAGTGACCGTTCAGATTTCCCCGTATGATCTGACACGGGGTCGGATCACCTGGCGCAGCAAATCCACCAAGTAAAGCAACAGGCTTCCAGGAGGTAAATGTTATGAAAGTAAGACCGTCCGTCAAGCCCATGTGCGAAAAGTGCAAAATCATCAAGCGCAAGGGCAAAGTCATGGTCATTTGCGAAAATCCCAAGCATAAGCAGAGACAAGGTTAAAGAAGGAGGCGCTGAAGAAGTATGGCAAGAATTGCCGGCATCGATCTGCCGAAGAATAAGAGAATCGAGATTGGTCTGACCTACATCTATGGTATCGGACGCACCAGCGCATCCAAGATTCTGGCTGAAACGGGCATCAACCCCGACACCAGAGTGAAGGACCTCACCGAGCAGGAGGAAGCTGCTCTGCGTGAAGTCATCGGCCGCGACTACATGGTCGAGGGTGACCTCCGCCGTAACGTGGCAATGGACATCAAGCGCCTGACCGAGATCGGCTGCTATCGCGGCATCCGTCATCGTAAGGGCCTGCCCGTCCGCGGTCAGCGTTCCAAGACCAACGCTCGCACCCGTAAGGGTCCCAAGCGTACCGTCGCTAACAAGAAGAAGTAAGAAAGGAGGAGTATCGCTATGGCTAACCCCAAGAAGAAGGTCGTCAGAAGACGCCGTGAACGCAAGAACATTGAGAAGGGCGCAGTGCATATCCGCTCTTCCTTCAACAACACCATGGTCACCGTGACCGACACCAACGGCAACGCTCTGTCCTGGGCCTCCGCAGGCGGTCTGGGCTTCCGCGGTTCCAGAAAGTCCACCCCCTACGCCGCCCAGACTGCAGCTGAGACTGCAGCAAAGGCAGCCATCGAGGCATGTGGTCTGAAGAGCGTGGAAGTGTACGTCAAGGGCCCCGGTTCCGGCCGTGAGGCTGCCATCCGTGCACTGCAGGCCGTGGGTCTGGAAGTCACCATGATCAAGGACGTGACTCCCATTCCTCACAACGGCTGCCGTCCCCCCAAGAGACGCCGCGTCTGATCGAAGGAAAGGAGAAAAACAACTATGGCAAAGAATATGCAGCCTATTGCCAAGCGCTGCAAGGCACTGGGCATTTCTCCTACCGTTATGGGTTACAGCAAGAAGGAGACCAACCGTAACCCCGGCGGTCAGATGAGAAAGAAGAAGAGCGAGTACGCTCTGCAGCTGACTGAGAAGCAGAAGGTCAAGTTCGTCTATGGCATTCTGGAGAAGCAGTTCCGCTCCTACTATGAGAAGGCCTCCCGTATGCCCGGCAAGACCGGCGAGAACCTGCTGGTTCTGGTGGAGCGCCGCCTGGACAACGTGGTGTACCGCCTGGGCTTCGCCATGACCCGCCGCGAGGCCCGTCAGCTGGTGAACCACGGTCACTTCACCGTCAATGGTCACAAGGTCAACATCCCCTCCTTCCTGGTCAAGCCCGGCGATGTCGTCGAGGTTGCCGAGAAGAGCCGTTCTTCCGTGAAGTTCAAGAGACTCACCGGCGAGGACGCAGTGGTGGTCACCCCTCCCCAGTGGCTGGAGCGGGACAAGAACAGCCTGAAGGGCACCGTCACCAAGATGCCCGCACGGGAAGACATCGATATGCCCATCGAGGAGCACCTCATCGTCGAGCTGTACTCCAAGTAATAAGCTACCCTCGGCAGGAAAACGGAATGACGAAAGGGTGGGCGCAGGCCGCCCACCCGACGTAAAAAGGAGGGTAACAAATGGTAGAAATCGAAAAGCCGCGCATCGAATGCATCGAAAAGCCGGGAGACAGCTCCTACGGGAAGTGCGTCGTCGAGCCCCTGGAGCGCGGCTATGGCACCACGTTAGGCAACTCTCTTCGCCGGATTCTGCTGTCTTCTCTGCCCGGAACCGCCGTTACGAGCATCAAGATTGCAGGCGTTCAGCATGAGTTCAGCTCCATCCCCGGTGTGAAGGAGGACGTGACTGAGATCGTCCTGAACGTCAAAGGCATCATTGCCAAGCTCTACAGCGAGGGCACCAAGACGGTGTATATCGAAGCCTCCGGTGAGGGCGTGGTCACTGCCGGCGATATCAAGGCCGACAGCGAGGTGGAGATCCTCAACCCCGAGCATCCCATCGCTACCTTGGGCCCTGATGCGGTCCTGAATATGGAACTGACCCTCTCCCACGGCAGAGGCTACGTTCCCGCTGACCGCAACAAGACCCCCCAGACCGTGATCGGTGTGATCCCCGTTGACTCTGTCTACACTCCCGTGCGGAAGGTCAACTACACCGTGGAGAACACCCGCGTGAAGGACCTGACCGACTTCGACAAGCTGACGCTGGAGGTCTGGACCAATGGCACCATTGCTGCGCGGGACGCCGTCTCTCTGGGCGCCCGGATCCTTTGTGACCACTTTATGCTGTTTACAGATCTCAGCGAAACCATGGGCAGCAAGTCCACGGTGGTGGAGAAGTCTCCCGACATCCGCGATAAGGTGCTGGAGATGACCATCGAGGAGCTGGATCTGTCGGTCAGAAGCTTCAACTGCCTGAAGCGCGCCAACATCAACACCGTCGAGGACTTGATCTCCAAGACCGAGGACGAGATGATGAAGGTCCGCAACCTGGGCCGGAAGTCTCTGGAAGAAGTTATTAACAAGCTGGCTATGATGGGCCTGTCCCTGGCCAGCGATGACAATTGACCCGCAGTTCGGTAAGAAGACCCGAACGATCATAACCGAAGGGAGTTGAACAACATGTCCCACAACCGCAAGCTCGGTAAGACCTCTGACCAGCGCAAGGCCATGCTGAGAGCCATGGTGACCTATCTGCTGGAGAACGGCCAGATCAAGACCACCCTGGCCCGCGCCAAGGAAGTCGCTCCTCTGGCTGAGAAGATGATCACTCTGTCCAAGAAGAACGACCTGGCCGCTTACCGTCAGGCTCTGGCTTTCATCACCAAGGAGGACGTTGCTCACAAGCTGTTCACCGAGATGAACCAGAAGTATATGAACCGCGACGGCGGCTACACCCGGATCGTCCGCATGGGTCCCCGTAAGGGCGACGCAGCTGAGATGGCAATCATCCAGATGGTGTAATTCTCTGTGAGATAAAAAGACTCATCGCTTCGGCGGTGGGTCTTTTTTTGTGGGGGAAAGGAGAGCGGGAATCTCTTGCACAGGGGGGAAAACTATGATAGAATCACCCTGAAGAAAGATATGAAGGAGGATCCCCATGAAGGTATTGTTTGTCAACTGCTGTGTCCGGGGCGAGGCGTCCCGCACCCTGCGGCTCTGCCGGGCCGCTTTGGAGCAGATCCAGGAGACCCTGGAGGATGTGACCATCGAGGAGTTAACGCTGGACAAGGAGGAGATCCTTCCGCTGAACAGCCAGCGGCTGGCCCAGCGCCATGAGCTGGAGGAGAGAGGGGCCTTTGATGACCCCAGCTTCCGCTATGCCCGGCAGTTTGCCGCCGCTGATCTGGTGGTCATCGGCGCGCCCTATTGGGAGTATCAGTTCCCGGCCCTTCTGCGGTGCTATCTGGAACAGATTTCCGTCTGTGGGCTGACCTTTGTCTACACCGAGGACGGCCGGCCCAAGGGGCTGTGCAAGGCAGAGCGGCTCTTCTATATCACCACTGCCGGCGGCCCCATTCTGCATCGAAACTGTGGCTTTGACTACATCAAGACCCTCTGCGGCGATATGCTGGGCTTCACCCAGATGGACTGGGCGGCGGCAGAGTGCCTGGATGTCTGGGGTGAAGACGTGGAGGGACGGCTCCGCCAGGCGGAGGCCGAACTCCGGGACAAGATCAAAGCATGGAAGTAACGGAAGCAGCGTTTCATAAGAGGAGGAACCATTTTGAGCGACTTTAACTGCATCATCACCATCGGCCGTGAGTACGGCGCCGGCGGACGCACCATTGCCAAGAGAATGTCCGAGATCCTGGGCATTCCCTATTACGACAAGGACATCATCAAGCTTACCGCCGAAAAGACCGGCTTCAGCGAGGAGATGATCCACGACACCGAGGAGACCTCCGGCGCCCGGAGCATCTTCAACTGGCTCATGCCCAGTTCTGCGGCCTCCGCCTACGACAAGGCCATTATGGCCCAGGCCCAGACCATCCGCAAGATCGCCAAGGAAGGTCCCTGCATCATTGTGGGCCGTGGAGCCGACTACATCCTGCGGGACTTCCCCAACGTGGTGAACGTCTTTGTCTACGCCGAGGAGGAGGACAAGATCAAGTACGCCATGGACACGTTTGGGGAGACCCGGGAACAGGCCCAGCGCCGGGTTCACCACTCCGACGCCGCCCGGGAGTCCTATTACCACTACCTGACCCGGGGGAAGTGGGGCAACCTGGCCAACTACCATCTGACCCTGAACAGCAGCCCCATCGGCAAGGAGGCCTGCGCCGACGTCATCATTGCCTACGCCCAGAGGCGGAAGGGCTGATACCGGCACATTACCACGAGCAAACAGCCGCGGACCGTTTTTTTCGGTCCGCGGCTGCTTTTGCCCGGAAAAAATAAAAAACCGAAGAAAAGATTGACTTTTCCCGGCGGTGATGGTATAATATCTTGATTTTATCTTCGGAATGGAACGGGACACCTGTCCATCTTGAAGATAGTATAGCAGAAATCATCCCAAATGACAACAGTCAATGAAAACTTTTTTCCACGCACCCGTGTGATTGTAAAATTCCGAGATGTAGTTAGAACCCTTTTCAACGAAAGGACTGGTCAAGAGCAATGGTAAAGGATGTATACTTTGGCAAAACCCTGCGTAAGAGTTTTGCTCGCCATGAAGAAGTGCTGAGCATGCCCAACCTGCTGGAGATTCAGAAGAATTCCTACCAGTGGTTCCTGGAGACCGGTCTCCAGGAGGTCTTCCGGGACGTCGCCTCCATCAGCGACTACGCCGGCAACCTGGAGCTGTCCTTCATCGACTTCACCATGGACGAAAAGCCCAAGTACAATGTGGAGGAGTGTAAGGCCCGGGACGCCACCTACGCGGCCCCTCTGAAGGTCCGTGTGCGCCTGCGGAACAAGGAGACCGAGGAGATCAAGGAGCAGGAGATCTTCATGGGCGACTTCCCCCTGATGACCAAGGGCGGCACCTTCGTCATCAACGGCGCGGAGCGCGTGATCGTCTCCCAGATCGTCCGTTCCCCCGGCGTCTATTACGCCCGAAACGCCGACAAGGCCGAGAACATCACCTACGCCGTCACCGTGATCCCCTATCGCGGCGCCTGGCTGGAGTATGAAACCGACCTGTCCGACGTCTTCAACGTCCGCATCGACAAGAACCGCAAGCTGCCCGTGACCTGCCTGATCCGTGCCGTGGGTCCCCAGACCGACGCCGAGATCCTGGAGATGTTCGGCGAGGAGCCCCTTCTGGTGACTACCCTGGAGAAGGACACCTGCAAGACCCGGGAGGAGGCCATGCTGGAGATCTACAGAAAGCTCCGGCCCGGCGAGCCCCCCACGCTGGATTCCGCCGAGTCCCTCATCAACGCCCTCTTCTTCGACGCCCGCCGCTATGACCTGTCCGCCGTGGGCCGCTATAAGTTCAACAAGAAGCTCTCCCTGTGGCCCCGCCTCACCGGCCAGAAGCTGGCCGTCCCCGTGGCAGACCCCCGCACCGGCGAGATCATCGCCGAGGCCGGCGAGGTCCTGACCCGGGAGCGGGCCCAGGAGCTGGAGAACCGGGGCGTGGGCGAGACCATCGTAGACGTGGAGGGGACCCTGGTGAAGGTCTTCTCCAACCGCATGGTGGAGATGTCCCACTTCGTCTCCTTCGACCCTGAGGAATGCGGCATCTCCGAAAAGGTCCGCTTCGAGGTCCTCTGTGAGCTGCTGGACCAGTACGGCGACGACGAGGCCGCCCTGATGGACGCCGTTCGGGAACGGAAGGACGACCTGATCCCCAAGCACATCATCGTGGATGACATGATGGCCTCCATCAACTACCTGTGCTCCCTGTCCCACGGCGTGGGCACCCCCGATGATATCGACCACCTGGGCAACCGCCGCCTGCGCTGCGTGGGCGAGCTGCTCCAGAACCAGTTCCGCATCGGCTTCAGCCGCATGGAGCGCGTCATCCGGGAGCGCATGACCATCCAGGACCTGGACATCGTCACCCCCCAGTCCCTCATCAATATTCGCCCGGTCACCGCAGCCATCAAGGAATTCTTCGGTTCCTCCCCGCTGTCCCAGTTCATGGACCAGACCAATCCCCTGGCTGAGCTGACCCACAAGCGCCGTATGTCCGCCCTGGGCCCCGGCGGTCTGTCCCGTGACCGTGCTTCCTTCGACGTTCGAGATATCCACTACAGCCACTACGGCCGTATGTGCCCCATTGAGACCCCCGAAGGTCCCAACATCGGCCTGATCTCCTATCTGGCCACCTATGCCCGCATCA
>JAUNCL010000016.1 GCA_030535235.1 Bacillota bacterium | reverse complement strand
TGCGTATTCGCAGCCTGACGGCTGCGGCAACCTCGCTCACGGATAGATCCTGTGGCTCCATCCGTGACCAAGGTTTTTTACCACGGGGTGTCCAACTTGTTATTGCAATTTGCGAACAATCTTATCAGCAAAAGAAAACGTCATTACAGCCCCGTTCTGTCTGAAGTATTTGAAACTTATATGTTGGAAAATATTCCTATTAATTATAATGGAGATACATGTCCACTTCAGGATGTGTTTAAAACTCTAAATCCTGGTTACAGTAAAACTACCGACAATTCTATTAAGATAAAACTGGATAAAGATGAATATGTTGCTTTAATGGACTCATGCCGTCAACAGTACCTAGACCATCTTTCAACCTCACTAACTCCCTCACATTTCCAATCAATGTACCAGCCACTGATTAATTACATCAAATCAATTTCTTCTTCAGTCAATCAGGGGATAATTCAAACCTACATACGGCAACGCTATATTTATAGTTTTTCTACGATTATCGCAGAATACCTATTAGAACCAATTGATGAGCCACATGACAGTGGTTTCGAGGAGATAGGCTATCTTACCAATTGGATTAACGCAAAAATATATGAAGACCGTTTTTTCATATCCCAACAATTTAAAGAATCTATTCAGGTCATTCAGTATTGGCTTACCCTCAAGAGTGGCACACCTAATTTAGAATCAAGCAAAGCAATAGAGTTAATCGACCAAGTGATTACAATAATACAAGATTATGCTGCGGACTTACCTCAAAAAGCAATACAAAAAATTTCCAATCTAGTACCTGTAGGCCAAAGCATCCTTTCCCCAGAGGATGTAAAACAAGAGTGCGAAGCATTTTGGGGTCTTTTTTCTAAAATGTGGAACTATGCTTTTGTTACATCATCTGATTACAATCCTCTCCCACAGTATTACGAACTAACATCCGAAGTACTAGAAAATACATCAAGTATTCTTGCTAAAGAATTCAACTGTTCCAAATACTTGCGGCCCAAAAATGTACAGTTTAATTTCACATCAGACAACTATAAATCTTGTTTACAGAAATACATTGATGCTCTAAATGCCCCTAACGCAGTTGGATCTCAAACTAAGTTGCTTCATTCGATACCAATCTTATTAGATTCTCTATTTACAGTTGTTCTAAATAAACATATCGAGCAAGGTGTTCCCGCTCTTACGCAGACTGTAGAGAGACTATGTGCGTTGTATGCCAAATAATGATGGTCCCTAAGAAACAAAAAAAGAAAGTATCGCTTTCGATACTTTCTTTTTTATTTCTTATCTATATCTACGTTTTTTTATTTGCATATAATTCCTGGACATACTAGAAAAAATGAATATACTATCCTAACACAGGGATGCGTCCCGAGCGACAACCTAGGTACTGACAGATGTCCCTGTGTCGTGCCCCTTGAAAAAAGGGCTCCAAATCATTTAGGAGGTATTTAAATTATGAGTTTTCAGACACCAATGAATCAAGGTCCCTATGCGCAACCACAGATTTCCTATGACCCTTTTGGCTATGGAAATCAGCCACAAAATATCATGATCTATAATGATCCTGGCCTGTGGCAGCATTGCACTTCAGTCGAGATTGAAAACTATCGGCTAAGGAGTCAACTGAACAGGGCTGAACTATGTGAGGATGCGTACCGAGATTTCTATGCCGACAGTAGCGGTTATCATGCGAAGGGAAAATACGGGAAATATATTCGGTTTACAGATGTTATTGTCAAACAGGCAGTTCACATTATCCCAGACAAAATGTGCGATATTGACTCCTATTACTTGCTTTACCTTGATCGTGGCAATTTGGCTCCTCTTCGATTAACTGAGTCAGATTATCTTCACGACAAAACACTGATAGTTGCTATCCAGGCTCATTCAAAAACAGCTGTTCGCAAAGCGCCAACGATGAAAAACTCAGCTGATCTGTTGCGAAAAATTATCGCCTCCATGCTCATAGAGGTCCACACACCTTTTCGCGCTGGATGGTGTATTATTAACGAACAACCTCGTTTTATGCAGTATGCACATCGCTTTTCGTCTCATCAGCAAGGCGATGCTTTGCTTTCTGTGGCCTACCTTGACGAGAATTATGCTTCACCCGTGTTCTCAAACTGTGCAACTGAGTTAATGTCATCACCATTTCGGCGGATAAAGAACGCACAAGTGAGAGGCCTATTATTTTTAATGCAGCATATTGCCTTTTTGTTCTCACTTCTGAGTCAACTTGGTTACCAAGTTCCCATAGGCCTGTGCATCTACTGCTCTACAGCAAGAACTGAGGAGTGGTGCAAAAATCTATTTTCACTATACGGCGATCAGCCCATTTCCTTGGACAGTCCCCATTCAGCGTTTTCAAGAGCCCTCATCGCACGTAAAGACCAGTCTGCAGTCATCCTTGACCATCGAAACACTCGAAGTGCTGACAAAAATACTTCCTTATTGGTGCAAGCAATCGCTTCAGGCTACATCGATGATGCAAGAGTGGGACTCACGGCTCTTGCTGCGCTCCCAGTGGTCATCAGCCGATCTGCTACCGATTTGAGTTGCTCGCCACTTTTCATGAGCATCAATATAGCTGATGCAGACATTGACTGGGAAGAAGGCATTACACCTACGGAAAACTGTTCGGAATACTTTGCTGCCTTTGCTTCCTATTCAGAGACCCACATCTCCGAAATGAAGGCTGCTCTCTGCAAAGGTAAATCTTGGGCATTTGGCAAAGCTGAAGACCTCACTAGTGAAGGTACTGCCATGTTGTCCTGTTTATATGGTATGTGGACTTTCTTGATTGAGTACTTTCATCAAGCTCACATCACTGTGAATTTACTCGACTTAGTTGTCGCTGACATCTTTTCTGCGAACTTTCCACAACTGGAAGAGCTTCTCTTGAAAAGTGAGTGCACGGACGACCCTGGAAACTTGTTCTTGGAGGTATCTCGTGACTTGCTTGCTAACAGGGACCTAAATAAATTCGAAATGAATCGTCACCGTATTTTGACAGATGGAGACTTCTCATCCAGTCTGCTGTATGATACAGACTTCGTATACTTTCCCAGCAAAGCTGTGGATCATATTTGTGGTGTCTTATCTTTTAGTCGTCCACTGGTCATCAAATCCCTGAGTGACTCTGGTCTTCTTCGGGGGAGCCCCATCAACAAGACAACTCAGATGACAAGAGTCACTGTATATACCAAAACAGAAGGCGCTAGATCTATTCCGTGCTTGAAAATTCTTCGATCAGACTTTGAAATCTTCGGAGAAAGCGAAATCTTGGGAGGAAACTTTTATGTCTAAGCTTATTCTCGGTCACTCCAGCTCTAGGGAATCTCTCACTTGGGAAAATGCTGCAAACTCTCATATTTTTGTATCAGGCTGCAGCGGTATGGGTAAGAGTTATTTCATACGAAAACTCGTTCACCAACTTCCCGCAGAGGGAGTCCATTGTATCATTCTTGACGCATCCAACGATTGGTCTGGCCTAGCAAACTCTCATGTGTACTCAAAGAGTATGGATTCCACCATCGATTATATCGACGTTAAAAGCAGAGAATTTTCAATCAATCCACTGCAAAAACTGATACTCGCAGATGATTTCACAGAGGACTGGAACGACGTTTCCTTCCGTTTGGCAGATACCATGAAGGTGGCCTACAAGTTGAGAGACATCCAGGCTGTCTATTTAATGAATTCAGTTTATGAGTTCATGCACACAAGCCGCTACCCTAAAACTATCGGTGGATTTCTCAGTTACGCAGAATTGGACATGGAGAAGGATAGGCAAAAGCGCATCGAAATATCATTAGCTCGTCTTAAGCACCTGAATCGGACCATTCACTGCTCTGAGTCCAGCTTCCAATGGAAGCTGGATAGCCCTGGCATGACAGTACTGGATTTCAGCAAGGTCATTGCCGAAGGTCAGCAAGCACTGTTGGTGGAACTCATCCTAGGTGAGCTTTGGAGTCAGAGACTGGGCAGAGTCAATGGTCAGAATGTCCCCATAGTCGTGGTGGTAGACGAATGCCAGAAGTTCAAGTTCCGCAGCAATAGCTTCCTGACCAAGATCCTGCGTGAGGGACGCAAGTACCAGGTCTCTGGTTGGTTCGCATCTCAGTGGATCTCTGACCCCGATACCCTCAGCGCTCTGGAGCAGGCAGCCTTCCGAGCCTACTTTCGTCCCGAGGCTGGTAACCTGCACAAACTGGCTGTGATCCTGAGTGCTGGTGAAAAACGCAAGGTGGCTAGGTACGAGAAGGCTCTCTCTAAGTTAGGAATCGGTCAATATCTGTATCACACCCCCAGTGGGCACCCAGTCATTGCAAATGTCGGAAAATAATTTCCATGTGCCGAGCCGGTATGTTATTACCGGCTCGGTATTTTCTGTTCGAAATAACGTATTGGGGTCAAATTGGGGTCAAAATCTACGACTATAGATTTCTGCATTTGAACTTTTTCGCTTAAAAAGTTAAGAAAAAGTCCTGACTTCTGATGAAATCAGGACTTTTTATGGTTGCGGAGGTAGGACTTGAACCTACGGCCTCCGGGTTATGAGCCCGACGAGCTACCAACTGCTCTACTCCGCGATATGGTGCCGGAGACCGGGGTCGAACCGGCACGGGATCACTCCCATGGGATTTTAAGTCCCAGGCGTCTGCCAATTCCGCCACTCCGGCATATCCAGCGGTCTCGCACTCCTTAGTGCTCAATTAATATAACATAGCAAGCCGCTGTTGTCAAGAAAAAATTTCAACTTTTTAAAAATTTTTCTTCGGGTCCCTGTTGGTTGATGGGACAGGGACCCGGGGCGTCAGATTCTGGACTCGTAGAAGGTCACCCGCAGGGAAACGGTCACGGCCCCTAAGGTCAGGGGAACATGTTCATCTGAGGTGTTGTTCTCGTTCACCGGGGACATGCTCAGGTCGGTGATCTGGCAGCGGTAGGGGCAGGACTCCAGCTGGAGGACCATCCCCTTGGCCCGCTGGTAGGAGTCGCAGGTATAGGTCAGGCTCATGGGCCGGCGGATGAGCTGGGAGTTCTCGTCCTGGCTGGGGGTATCGAAGTTGAGCTTATAGTCCGAAGCCGAGGTCAGCAGGTTGTTGAGGAACCCCATGATCTGCTCCAGGTTGTCGTAGGGGGGGATCTGGGTGACGTTGGAGCTTTGCCGGATGGCGTCCAGCTCGGCCTGCATCTGGTCCATGTGCAGCTGCTTGGTCTCCAGAACGGTGAGGTCTGCGGCAACGCTTTCGCTCTCCTGACGGATACGGTCCATGTCCTCGGTGACAGGCCGGTGGACGGCGAAGATATAGACGGCGCAGAGGAGGATGACCGCCAGAATGGTCAGCAGGATGCACTCCCGCCGTGTTAATTGTTTGGAGAGGTTCACGGCTGGTTCCCTCCTTCCAGAGGCAGCTTCATGGTGATGATCATGGAGACCGAGGCGTAGTTGCCGGCTTCGTTCTCGTTGCTGGCGGTGTAGACCGACACGGTGTCCACGTCGCTGTGCTGGTAGAGCCGCTGGACGATGGCGGAGGTGCCGTTGAGGGTGATGCCCCCCAGCTCCACGGAGAGGATATTGCCGTTGGAGGAGAACCGCAGGACCTGTCCGCCGGACATCAGCTCACTTTCGATGAGGGCGATCATCTCCTGGCGGGAGACCAGGGCCTTTTCCTCGTCGCTGATCCAGCTGACGGAGTAGCGGCTGTACTCCTCCACAAGGCTGTCGTAGTTGGCGGTGGAGGCCTCCAGGGTGGCTTTCTGCTGCTGGAGCGTAGCCAGCCCTGCCTCGGCCTGGTTTACCCGGGCCAGACGGTCGGCCACGGCGAACTTTCCAAAGAGGGAGACCGCCAGGAGCACAATCAGCAGGAGGGGGATCAGCTTAGTGGGGGTAAAGGGGCTTTTCTCCCGCATGGCCAGGTTGAGGGTGACCTTGGTGGGATAGGCGGCCTGTTTTTTACCGCTGTCTTTGAGCCGTTCCCCCCCGGCGGCCCGGGGCTTGCCCGGGGTGATGGGGGGAGTGAGTTTCAGTTTCGCCACGATGATCCCCCCTTATTGGATGGCCGCTCCGATGGCGGCGGCGCAGATATTGTAGTTTTCCTCGTCGCCCTGGGCAGGGGGGAGGAGGTCGGCGGCGGGGGAGAGGAGGAGCCCCACCGACTGGCCGATGGCCTCCAGCAGGGCGGGGATATGGGCGCCGCCGCCGCAGCAGACCAGCTCCCGCAGGTCGCTGCCCTGGTTGTTGAAGTTATAGAAGTTGACGGCCTTCCGGACGTCCAGGGCGATGGCGTTGTAGATGCTGTGGGCGGACTCCAGGGACTGGACGTCCTGGTGGTTGGCCAGCTTATAGGTGCGGGCCAGGTGCTCGTCCACCCCCATTGCGTCGGCGATGGCGGCGTCCAGGGTGGCGAGGCCGATATCGATGGCCCGGGTGGCCTCGAAGCGGGTGCCGGTGTAGATGTAGAGCCGGGAGGCGGTGTGGCCCAGGTCCAGGAAGGCGATCTCACGGTCTGCCGGCCACTGCCTGGCCCGGAGGAGGTTGGAATAGGCGCACTCGGCGGGGATGGCGGTGCGCAGGCGCAGCCCGGCCCGGCGGAACATCTCCCGGTACTCGCCAATGATCTCCTTGGGGACGGCGGCGGCGGTGAGGTCCATCTCCTGGGGCCGGCCGTCCTCGCCGGTGACCAGGTTATTCACGGCATAGTCGTAGAAGTACTGGTCCTTGCCCAGGGAGAGGAAGTCCCGGAACTCATAGGGGAGGTTGATGCGAAGCTGTTCCACGGTCATGGCGGGCATGGTGACCCGGCGGAGGAAGGCGTGGGCGGCGGGCAGGATGACAGCGCAGTCCTTGACCTTGAGGTGTTGTTCCCGCAAGGTCTCCTTGATAAAATCGGTCATGGCAGTGTAGGAGATGATGACTCCGTTTTTCACCAGATGATCCGGAAGGGGGACGGAAACAGCCCACCGGACACATCCGCCGTCCCACAGGGCCAGTTTCAGTTCACAGGCCCCGATATCAAAGCCCAGCATCGCTTTTGTCATAACATAGCCTCCAAGTTCCATATTCCTAACTCCTCATTCCTAATTCAAAACAGTCCGAGGTACCAGACGACGGCGGTTTTTCCCGCCAGCATGGTGATCCACCCGGCCATGACCAGGGCGGGGCCGAAGGGAAAGGGGGCGTCCTTTTTCTTTTTCATGGCAGCCCCCAGGAGCAGACCCAGCAGGCAGGCCAGAATCAGCAGGAACAGGGTCTGGAGGGGGCCGAAGTGGAGGCCCAGCACGGCGATCAGTTTAATGTCGCCGCCCCCCATGGTCTCCCTGCCCAGGAGCTTGTCGGCCAGCAGGACCACTGCCAGCAGGGGCAGGGACACCGCCACGGCCCCGAGCAGGGCGCTCTTCCAGTCATGGGGAAAGCGCAGCAGGCTGAGCAAAGCGGCGGCGGCCAGGAGTCCGTTGGGCAGCTCCATGGTGTCCAGGTCCACCAGGGCGGCGGTCAGCAGGAGGCACCCCACCGGCAGGAACCGCAGGGCATCCACCGTCAGGCCGAACCGGAGGAGGACGGAGACAAAATACAGGGCAGAGATCAGCTCCACCGCCGGGTACCGGGGGGAGATGGCCTGCCCGCAGTAGCGGCATTTGCCCCGGAGGGTCAGCCAGCTCACCAGGGGGATCAGGTCCCGGGGGGCCAGGGTGTGGCCGCAGGCGGCACAGTGGCTCCTGCCGTGGACGATGGACTCTCCGCGGGCCAGCCGCCAAGCCCAGGCGTTGCAGAAGCTGCCGAAAATCAGCCCCAGCAGGGCGGCGACAAGGAGGATGTAGATTGTAAAAAAAGGAGTTAGATACATCATGGGTGTTACCTGTTCTTTGGCCACTCCACCAGGGTGAAGCCATTGTTCCACCTGCGCATACGTTCATCCTTTCCAATCTGTTAAGATTAAATGATGTTATTTATCAAGACCATATTTTTTCATAAGTGCAGAGTTAAGAACTACTTTATCATTATAATCAGTCAAAATCTTATCGTATACCTCTTTGGCTTTCGCATAGTCGGTAAACTGGAAGCTTGCACTGCCGCCTGCCTCCGTAACATTTGCAAAGTTATTTCGTATTGTAATATATTCGTTGGGCTTTCCTTCATTATTCTTTACAACTTGCGCGTAATACACATCATACTTTCCGTCCCGATATCCCATGACAGGAATAGATTTTCCAACTATATCGGCAGAGAGTTCCAGGGTAGACCAATAGATGGCAGGCTTGGAAAGGATGTTTTTGCTGTTGGGGTCTTTCACGTAAATCTGCCAGGTTGCTGCACCGTAGTCCTCTGCCAGGTCAAAGCCATGCTCCCTGGCATACTCCAAAAACTTTTTCGTTCCTTCATTCTGAGATTCAGGCTCGTTGGAATTGATGACAGTATGATTATAGTCGCCCAAAATTTTTGTTAGAATCTCTTCGGTCAGAAAATCCGCTGCCGATGTGCGGTTGATATGATCCTCCTTGCCCCAGTAGAGAATGATTTCGCCATCGGAGCAGTAGACCTTGCAGCTGCCGTGGGCTTTGGGTGCACCCTTCCAATGCGCACTGTCGGAAGAAGGGATGCCGCCAATTGTGAGAGTATCCTTGTTCATCTGCCAGTTATCCTGTGCCTGCTTCAAGGGCACGCTGAGATAATACAGTCCGTTGCTATACAGGGGAGAACTGGTGTCCTCCACGATGGCGGCATTCATGACCTGGGCATAGGCCCCTCTGACATTGGCCAGGTCGGTGGCTTCCCGGCTTTTTTCCAACTGGCTGGTAAAGACCGGAATGGCAATGGCCACCAGCACGGCAATGATGGCCACCACAATCAGAAGCTCGGCCAAGGTAAAGCCCTTGTTCGATTTTTTCATATGCTCACCCTTTCTGTTTGGGATACAATAGGAGCGCGGAAGCACGGGCGAAGAGCCTGACCAGCCAGGCCCGCCGCCCCTGCTCCCGCAGGGGTAACTCCGCAACCCTTCGGAGTTTAGAGTTTGGGTATAAAAAGATATTCCATCACCGCATGACGGCTTCCCATTTCCGTGCATGAATTAGGTTTTTACTTGCCTACGCCTTCCCGGGTACTTGGGGGTGTAGGGTGTTAGGAATCCTGGGAGTTGCTGTCGGAAACTGTCGCTCCACCCCTCAGGGTAACATCATTTCCTGTTACCGTAACGGTTACTTCTTGACCCTGCGTAATTGTAATACTACTAACGGCAATAGTCCCGATAGTATCGATACCTGATAATTTATCAATTTTGCCGGTGCTAACCATTTTGGGGGTTGTAGCTGATCCTTCGCCTCCATCATTATCCAAGGAAGCTACGCATGCTTCAGCATACGCAGCACGGATGTTTGCAAGGTCTGTAGCCTCTCTGGACTTTTCCAACTGGCTGGTGAAAATCGGAATGGCGATCGCAACCAGCACTGCAATGATGGCAACAACCACCAGCAGTTCGGCCAGGGTGAAGCCCTTCTTGCTGTGGAGCTTCTGCTTCAGGTTAGAAATCATTTGGGGTATATCCTCCTTTTTTCCATTTCCCACGGGGGCTCGGGTTGAAAAGCCCCGGCGGGATGTCTTTCGTTTTTGACCGACGTATCCGGGCAAATCAAAACGCATTGGGGCAACGCGCTTTGATTCGCTCGACTGAGCGAATGGATTGCATCCTTACATGCTGTTGTACATGGTGAACATGGGCAGATACAGGGCGAGGACGATAAAGCCGATGACCAAGCCCAGCACCACGGTGATGATGGGCTCCAGCATGGAGAGGGCCTTGGCGCTGGCCTGCTCCACCTCGCTGTCGAAATAGGTGCCGATGGTGTCGAGGGTGTCCTCCAGGGAGCCGGACTCCTCGCCCACGGCGGTCATCTCGGTGAGCAGGGGGGGCAGCATGGGGCTTCCCCGCAGCACATCGCCCAACCGCTTGCCCTCCTCGATGCCCAGGGCGCAGTTGCGCACCGACAGGCCCACGGCGTAGTTATCCATGACCTTGCCGGTGATGGCTAAGGCCCGGGTGATGGGCAGGCCGGCGGTCAGCAGGGTGGACATGGTGTTGGCAAACTGGGAGGCGGCGTTCATCCGGTTGATGTTTCCCAAGATCGGGATCCGCAGAGCGATCCGAGCGAACCGCGTCCGGCCCTTTTCCGTCCTGCCGTACAGCTTCAGGCCGATGACCAGGGCGGCGATCACGCCCAGAACCAGCCACCACCACTTGGAGAAGAAGGCCGACATGCCCAGCAGCATCCGGGTGGGCAGGGGCAGCTCCCCGCCGCCCTCCACGATGATGTCAGACATCACCGGCACCGTGACGGTGATCACCACGGCAATGACCACCACCGCCAGGATGGCAAGGAAGATGGGGTACATCATGGCCCCCCGGACCTTGGATCGGATCTTGTGGGATTTTTCATAGTAAGCGGTCAGCTTCTCGAAGGACTGCTCCAGGGTGCCGGACTCCTCGCCGGCCCGGAGGGTTTCGATAAAGGTCAGGGGGATCTTTTTCCCCCGGGTCTCCAGACTATGGGACAGGCTGTACCCGGCGGAAACGTCCTTGGCCGTTTCGGTCAAGATCCGCTTCATGAGCCGGTCGGTGATCTGCTGGGCGATGACCTCCACCGTCCGCGACATGGGCATGCCCGCCCGCAAAAGGATCGCAAACTGAGAGGCTGTCAGGGAGAGGACCTTGTCACTCACCCACAGGGGTTCGTTCAGGTCAATGCGTTTCCATTTTCTCTCCGGCACGGGCTCTACTTTTAACACCACGGGGCAGCTTTCCTTGATCCGGGCGACGGCCTCAAACTCGTCGTAAGCCTCCACCACCCCGTTGACCTTGCTGCCGTCAGGAGAAAGGGCTTTGTATTTGTAAGCAGTCATAACAGGAGACCTTCCTCATTAAAACAACGTGTTCTTCTTCACATACTCCGGATCATGGGCTGCGCCTCTTGCGACTTCCGCGCTGATGGCCTTGTCCTTAAACAGCCGAACTAAGGCGTTGTCCATCGTGATGGAACCCAAATCGGCGGAGGTCGCCACTGCGTTGGCGATCTGAGGGGTTTTGCCTTCCCGGATCAGGTTGCGGATGGCGGGGGAGACCACCATCACCTCGCAGGCGGCCACCCGGCCGCCCCCACGGCGGGGGAGAAGCTGCTGGGTCAGCACGGCCTGTAAGGTCATGGAGAGCTGCATGCGAATCTGCCGCTGACGTTCGGCGGGGAACACGTCCACCATGCGGTCAATGGAGTCGGCGGCAGAGTTGGTGTGTAAGGTTGCAAAGACCAGGTGGCCGGTCTCGGCGGCGGTCAGGGCGGTCTCAATGGTCACCAGATCCCGCATCTCACCGATGAGGATCACGTCCGGGTCCTCCCGCAGGATGGCCCGCAGGCCGTCGGCGTAGCTGGCGGTGTCCCGGCCCACCTCCCGCTGGTCCACCACGCACCGGTCAGAAACGTGGATGTACTCAATGGGGTCCTCCAGGGTGATGATGTGGTCCTGACGGGTCTCGTTGATCCGCCGGAGGATGGCGGCCAGGGTGGTGGATTTACCCGACCCGGTCTCGCCGGTGACCAGCACGATGCCCCGCTGGAGGGCGGGGAAGTCCTGCACCACCGGCGGCAGGCCCAAAACCTCTAACTCCGGGATGGCGTCGGCCAGAATACGCAGGGCGCAGGACACGTGGCCGCTCTGGCGGTAGAGGTTGGCGCGCACCCGCCGCCCCGCCAGGGTCATGGACAGGTCCCGCTCCCCCATGGGGGGCATGGGCCCGCCCAAAAGCTCCTGGGCGATGGCCTCGCAGACCTCGGCGGTGAGGGGGGGCTCCCCCTCCAGATCCACCAAACGCCCGTCCAGACGGATTTTCGGCGGCAGCCCGCAGGACAGATGCAGGTCGGACGCCTTCTGCAAGGCGGACTTTTCAATCAGTGCTTCAATATACATGGGACCTCCTTGTCAATGAGGGGTCAATCAAGGGTGGAGTGGATGGTGCGGACGGCCTCCTCCACGGAGGTGACGCCCTCCATCACCAGGGCACGGCACCGGTTGGCCAAGGAGATAAACCCCTCCTGGGCGGCCAGCCGCTGCATGGTCTCCCGGTCGCTCCCGGCCATGATCTGCCGGCGCAGCTCCCGGCCCACCAGCAGAATTTCAAACACGCCAGTGCGCCCCCGGTAGCCCGTGTGGTAGCACATGGGGCAGCCCTCGCCCTTATGGAAGACCAGCCCCTCCTGATGAGGGATGCCCAGGAGGTCCAGCTCCACCGCGTCGGGGACGTAGGCCTTTTTGCAGCTGGGGCAGAGCTTGCGCACCAGCCGCTGGGTCACCACCCCTTTCAGAGCGCTGGCGGTGAGGTAGGGCTCCACGCCGATGTCCCGCAGGCGGTCCAGGGTGGCGAAGCTGTCGCTGGTGTGGATGGTGGAGAGGACCAAGTGGCCGGTGATGGCCGCCCGCATGGCGATCTCGGCGGTCTCGCCGTCCCGGATCTCGCCCACGGAGATGATGTCCGGGTCCTGCCGCAGAATGGACCGCAGGCCGCTGGCGAAGGTCATGCCCACCTTTTCGTTGATCTGCACCTGGTTGACCCCGTCGATGTTGTACTCCACAGGGTCCTCCAGGGTGACCACGTTCACCGCCTCGGTGTTGAGCTGGGTGACCATGGTGTTCATGGTGGAGGATTTACCCGACCCGGTGGGGCCGGAAATTAAAATCACGCCGCTGTTGCTGCGCATCAGACGCTGGTAGAGGACAAGGTTGTGCTCGTCCATGCCGATGCCCTGGGGCGTGAGGATCTGGTTGGTTTTGTCCAGCAGACGAATGACCATCTTCTCCCCGAAAATGGTGGGTAGGGTGGAGACACGCAGGTCCACGTCGGTATGCTTGATGCGCACATTGGCCCGCCCGTCCTGGGGGACCTTGCGCTCGGAGGTGTTCATGCCGCCCATGACCTTCAGGCGGGAGATCACCGAGCCCTGGAGGTTCACCGGCACCGTCAGCAGGTTGCGCAGCACGCCGTCCACCCGCAGGCGGACCACCATTTCGGTCTCCCGGGGCTCCAGGTGGATGTCGCTGGCCCGCTCGGACACCGCCCGCTCGATGATGGAGTTGACCAGACGAATGGTGGGGGCGGAGCGGCCGTCGTCCTCCTCCAGCACGGCGCTGGGCCGGTTAGTCTGGGCGGGGTCGCCGTCGGCGTCCCGTCGCATCTCCTCGATGGCCCGGGCGGCGTTTTCGTTGCCGTAGAGGGTCATGATGGCCCGGTCCACGGCCTCGGCGGTGGCGATCATCGGCACCACCCGGCGGCGGGTGACATGGCGGATCTCCTCGATGGCGGGGAAATTCAGGGGGTCACTCATGGCCAAGTAAATCTGGTCCTTGTCTAGCCGGACAGGGACCACGTTGTGCCGTTTGGCGATGTTTTTGGGGACCACCTGGGCCAGTTCCGGGGGCAGAGTGACCTTGGTCAGGTCGATGAACTCCACGCCCAGCTGCATTTCCAGAGACTCGATCAGCTGGGACTCGCTGATGATACCCAGCTCGATGAGGGTCGAACCCAGTCGATGTTTTGTTTTTTTCTGCTCTGCCAGCGCCCGGTCCAGATCTTCCTTGCTGATCACCCCGACGTCCAGCAGCAGCTCACCAAGCCGTTTATATGCCATGAGAACTCCCATAATCTGTCGATTTTAGTCACTGCCATTATAAGTGACTTCCCATAGAATTGCAAGAACTTTTGTAGTAATCAGACCGGAAAAGGAGAGTTCTGGGGAAAGGAGATCGGGCAACGTTGATTTTAGGGGGAAAATATGATATATTGCGGTATATAGTATCAGTGTGTACTGTGTGTTGTGATGTTATAAAAGCCGCATAACTGTTTATTTGATATAAAAAATTCGGCTTTATAAGCAATATAAAACCCTGAATCGGCGGCGAAAGGGAGACGACGCATGAAGAGAAAAAACCGCGGATTTACGCTGAGTGAGGTCCTCCTGGTAATCGCCATTCTGGCGATCCTGATGGCCGTGGCGATCCCTGGCGTGATCGCGCTGAGAAAGAACTTAAAGATGATGGAGCTGGATGACACTGCCCGGGAAATTTTCCTCGCCGCCCAGAATAATTTGACCGCCAGGAAAGCGGCGGGGACGCTGGATACATGGGGGTTGGAAAGCCCGGAGGACAGCAGCTGCTTCTGGTTGAGCAAGAACGATGCGGCCAGTATCCTGCCTGCCGGGTCAATCGAGGGGCAGGTGGCCGGCGGGGACTATGTGGTCTGGTACAACGCCGACTCCGCCACTGTGCTGGAGGTCTATTACACGGAAACAAATAGGACGATGCCCGCTCTCGAAGTACTTGAGACAATGGTGTATTCTGACAAGTATGACAAACAGTCGGACAACAGCCAGAACCAAGGTCAGGATCCGGACACACGGACGCCTAAGGAAAGGCGCCGGGATGCCTGGGTCGGATATTATTGCGGTGAGGATCTGGAACGGAGCAACACGGATCAGCTCCTTCCTCCGTTTTTGGAGATCGAAAACGGGGATGACCTGATTGTGAAGGTCACTGTGCAGAATGCAGCGGCATACATAATGCAGGGAGTTGAATTGATTGTCACTGTGGACGAACTGGATGCAGATGGCAATGTAGTGGCAGGAAAACAAAAAACGTTTTCTGGAGGAGACACAGGATACAACAATGTTGATGGAACTTGGACCAAAACCTTGGACAGCCTGACTGACCGGGATAAGGCGTTTAAGACGATTTGCTCCGGCATCACCCCCGGCGCCAATATCCGGGTAACGGCCAAACTGTCGGCACCGGATCGGGATGGGGTGCGCTTTCTGTCTTCCAGCGCCAGTCAGGATACCAGCAGTCTCTTTGCCGACCGCATCGTGACAGAAGATGACAAGGACACTGTGTCCATCGCCTGCGCCCGGCATTTGCAGAATTTGGATTTGAGTTATTCGATGGTCAACGAAGAAATTGAGCTGGCTGACTGCTCATTCCAGTCCAAAGGAGGCAAGCTGTACGTGGAGCAAACCGCGGATATCCAGTGGCCCTCCGGACTGGAATATCAATCTATCAACAGTTATACCGGTGAGATTGCCGGATTTAATGGAAACAGCCTGAAGATTGAGAATCTCAAAGGGAGCAACGGGTTGTTTGCCTATGCGGACAACTGCGCACTCAAAAATATAAATATCGTCAACCCGAAGATTACCTCTTACACACTCACAACAGGAGGGCTGGTCGGATTTGCGGTGGGTTCATCGGGTGCTATGGAGATCGATAATTGCCGTGTTTTTTGCTCCTCCTATTTGGAAAATGGCCAAGAGGATATCGCAAGCTATCAGAACTATAGTATTGTGAACAGTACAAAAGGTAACACGGGAGGCTTGATCGGTAATGGACAGAATGTAGCCATCAGTAATTCTTTCTCATCGCTTTACTGTATCGTGGGTGGCGGGAATACTGGTGGTTTGGCCGGTGCACTTGATGGCAATTGTACTGTCTCCAATTCTTATGCGGTGGTGGATCAATTAAGCGGCACTGATAAGATTGGGATGTTTGTTGGCTATTTCAATTCGGGGGCATCCGTGACTGGGTGCTATGCAGTCGGCAATATCTCCGCTACCTCCGGCGCCATCAGCGGCTTTGCCAACGGTTATGCTGCAATCGCCAACTCCTACTGCGCTGTGACCTACAATACCGAGGACGGCACTCCCACCGGGGTCAACCCTGCCTATGGCTTTGCCAGCGGCGGGAACAATACCTGCGCCTATCTCAGCGGCAGCTTTACGCCGACGGCAGGCAGCGAAACTGACATGGAAAAGAACTATGAAGAACTGCGGAACTGGGGCATCGGTTTTGCCTCTGTCTCCGAAGAAAACAGCCACCCCTACCGGGAAAAACTGGCTGGGAAAGCCTACCCCTTCCGAGGCGTGGCCACCCTGCCTCACTACGGCAGCTGGCCGGAACAGACCGTTGGTGATATCAAAATTTTTGACGGCATGGATCCGAATAGCAGCGAGTTGAAGTATATCCTGATCCCAAAAAACAGACAGAATATAACTGTTTACGCAATCGCAAATTTGGGGAGCGACAACCAGGAGATTACAGTGAAAGGCTCGGGTAAAAGCGATATCATAATTCAAAAGGAGATCATAACGGAATATAACAGCAAAACTGGATATACCACGATTTCCATTACGTCAAAAGAGAATTCCATCGGTACGACCTATCTTGACCTGACCGCGGGAGGAAAGACGCTCCGGGTCGTTGTGGTGGTCTATGAGGTCGAGGTAACATTGACCGGAGAGACTGCTTCAAGTCATCAAAATACTACGGTCAAAGTAACCCAAGAAAATCCCTCGGAGAGTAGAGATCTTTCGCCGTGGCCAGCCAATGAAGTTGGGGAGTTTACTGCAAGCCTTACAAGGATATCTCCGGTGAAGAAAAGAATTCTCAATGAACTTAATGGCATGAAGGACAGCTCCAAAACCCTCTCTGCCACGGCGGAAGATTTTAAAAACTGGGATCAATTAAAATCTGGCGACCCAGCGGTTACAGCCAATGGTGATCCCGATGGCAATATCCTTGCATCGGCGACAGACGGCAATGGAAAGCTGACTGTTACCGGTGTTGCCAGCGGTACGGCCACTGTGTCCGCCCGCTGGGCTATGGATGAGGGGATCGAGGCAAAAATCAATGTAAATGTGACTGATCCCTTGACTCTTTCCAGTGTACCTTTGGCTGTGAACAACAATTGAAGGGAGGTACGTCGTGAAGCGCATAAAGGAAAAGCTGCATAGTCAGACGGGCGCATCCCTGCTGCTGGCCCTGCTCTTCCTGCTGGTCTGCCTGACCGTGGGCGCTGTGGTGGTCACGGCGGCGGCCACCAACGCCGGCCGCGTCCACCGCAACCAGCAGGACCAGCAGGCCTATCTCGCTGTTGCCTCTGCCGCACAGCTGGTGAAGGAAGATTTTAAGGATATGAAGTTTGTGGGAACCTACTATAAAGTAGTAACTGAGCACAGTGATACGGAAACGGGCGAAGATGGAACTACAACGGTAAAGCACTGGACGGAAACTACTTATGAAATGGGGACAACTGACTTGTCCGAAAGCTGCCTTCTGGAAGGTGATGTTCTGGGATTAGGGACGAGTTATCAGTATTACGATGCTGTCGATTTGCCAAAGCGTTCAGTACCGGAAGTCAACTACCCTCAACCTGTAGGAAAGGTATACAAGGCTGACCTTAGTTTTGTAGCAGACCACGAAATGCCGGAGGTTCAGGGAGCGGTATATGGATATGTACTGGAGGACGGTGCGAGACCGCGCTACACAATTGTGGTTGTGCTGTATAGTGAAGATACCTCCAACACTATGACGATGGTATTCCAGGCAAGTGTAAATAAGACCGAGGTTACCGTTGGGGGGACTGATACAGTAACCACCTACACCACCACGGTAACCTGGGATGACCCGTTGATCGTAAAGGGGGCGGCGATATGAGACTTTGGAACAAACTCGCCTCCCGCCGGGGTGAGACCCTGACGGAAACTCTGGTGGCCATCCTGGTGGTGGCCCTGTCCAGCGCGATCCTGGCCACCATGATCGGCGCGGCCTCCCGGATGAACAAAACCGCGATGGAAAAGGATGCGCAGTTATATGGCGCTGTGACTGCGGCAGAGACCAAGACAACTGAGGTAACAGAAGAAACACCACAGGTCGAGGTGACCGTAGGTAGCAAAACTGTGACATTCGGTACAGATGGAACAGGTACAATTGAGTATTACAGTGATGTCAGCGACAATGAAAACGGCACCCTCTATTCCTACCGTTACACCAAGGGAGGGGGCGGGTCATGACACAAACCATGAAAAAACTGTGGGCCCGGGGGGGGATGTCCTTGAGCGAGCTGCTGGTGGCCATCCTCATTCTGTCCCTGGTCTCCCTGGGGGTGGCGGTGGGCGTGAGCTCCGCCATGCGGGTCTATCAGCAGAGCGTGGAGCTCTCCGACGCCCAGACCCTTTCCTCCACCCTCGCCACCGCGATCATGGATGAACTGCGGTTTGCCAGAGATGTGAGCGGCACCGATAATCCGTCCTTCACCAGCGCAACTTTTGGCGAGGGCGTGTCTTTGGATGTGGATGATAACGGCTACGTTACCGTGGGCGGTCAGCGTTTGGTGGGCACCGGCGCGTACGCCGGATACCTGCAGGCGGAAAAGCCAGATATTACGTACCAAAATGGCATCTTCCAAGTGATCCTGACCATCAACGGAAAGTCTGACGATCAAGTCCGCGAAGTAGAATTTTCCGTCGTCCCCATCAACAACCCATAACACCAGACAAGAACCTTCCTGTTTCTTGGAAGGCTCTTGTGCTTCCTTACCTTGCAATATGGATAAAAAAGAAAGAAAAGATTGAATTGCATCGAATAAAGAGGTAAAATATCATGGATTATAGTGTGTGACAGGATAAATGTCGAGAGTGATATCACCCAGGACAACATATCGGTCCTGAACTGTATATGAAAAGCAAAAGAAAAGATTGGGAGGAAACAGTATGAGAATCGAAGCGTGTTATGAAGCCCTGGGCGGCGACTATCAGGATGTGAGCAAACGGCTCCCCACCCAGAAAATGATCGAGAAGTTTATTGGGAAGTTTTTGCAGGATGACAGCTATTCCCAGCTCTGCGCCGCTTTCGCGGCGGGAAACTGCGAGGAGAGCTTCCGAGCTGCCCACACCCTGAAGGGTGTGGCGGGCAACCTGGGCTTCACCCGGCTGATGCACTCTGCCAGCCTTCTGACCGAGGCGCTGCGCGAAAAGAGCGGGCCCATCCCAGAGGCCTCCGTCGCCCTGCTGGAGGACGTGAAGCAGGACTATGACGTGACCACCGGAGCGATTCGTGCCTATCTGAGCGAGAAGTGAGGAGTTCCTCGATACCAAGCGCTGCGGGGGCAGGAGAGATCCGTCCTATACGGCTACCCTGACGTCCGGGATGAATGCCCACGTGGTTAAACCCACAGATCTGGATCAGGTGGTCAGACTTCTAAAGAATCTGATTGAAACCGAATAAAGCAAAACCAGCGGACGCACATCCGGTTCCGGGTCGTGCGTCCGCTGTTTTATCAATTCAGCGCAAGGATCAAATAACATAATAGTCGCCTGGCGCATCGGATTTCATCAAATCCGCAATGGTGATGCCGTCCAGATATTCGTTGATAACTTTGGCCAGTCCCTGCCACATGGAGAGGGTAGGGCAGTCCCCCATACGTGGGCAGAACTCCGGCCCCTGGTCAATGCAGGCTACCGGCGCCAAGGTGGTTTCCGTCAGACGCAGAATGCTGCCGACGGTGTACAGGTCGGGAGATTTGGTCAGCTTATAGCCGCCGCCCTTACCCCGCAGACCCCGCAGAACATTGGCTTTGACCAGAAGGTTGATGATGCTCTCCAGATATTTTTCCGAGATGTCCTGCCGCTGCGCGACCTCCTTCAGGGGGATATACCCCTTGGCTTGATGCTCTGCCAGGTCGATCATGACGCGCAGAGCATATCTCCCTTTCGTAGAAACTAACATGGCAAGCTTCCTCCTTTTTAAACCTATTATACCACATGTTTAATAGGAAATTCAATGCTTTTCTCTGCCATTGTTGGCTATGTCTGCACATATCATTGCAGAGTAGGCAGGACAGACAAGCAATCTCCACTTCCTCTTGCGAAAAGCAGGATTGTGCTTTATCATAATGGTATCCCATGGAGGGCAGCTTATGACCGAAGAAAAGGTGGGTGAAAGAATGGAACATTACGGCATCCTCAGCTTGCTGCCTGTGGCAGTGGTCATTGTCTTGGTGTTTGTTACCCGGCGCACAGCGGCATCCCTGTTGGCAGGGGCTGTGGTGGGGGCTGTTATGCTCCACGGGAAAGGCTTTGCAAAGCCTTTGATCGACGTGGTCTACGGCGTCATGGGCAGTGAGCTGTGGATCTGGCTGGTGCTGGTCTGCGGCTTTTTCGGCAGTCTGGTGGCTCTCTTTGAGGCCTCCGGCGGCATCTTTGGCTTTACCTCCATTGCGTCCAGGATCTGCACCAACGAAAAGCGGACCCTTTTTGGCGCATGGCTTCTGGGCGTGATCGTCTTTATCGACGACTGGCTCTCCATCCTCTCAGTGGGGGCCGCCATGCGCAAGGCCACCGACCGATTCGGGATTCCCCGGGAAATGCTGGCCTTTCTCAGCAACTGCACCGCCTCCTCCGTGTGCGTCATCGTACCCATCTCCACCTGGGGGGTGTTCATGGTCAGTCAGCTGGTTTCGGCCGGTGTCTGCCCCGCAGAGGAGGGGGTGGCGACCTTTCTGCAGACCCTGCCCATGATGTTCTATCCCCTGATGACCCTGCTGTGTGGGTTCCTCTTTTCCGTGGGGGTGCTGCCGAAGTTCGGTCCCATGAAAAAGGCCTACGCCCTGGCCCGGCAGGGGGACAGCCTGGAGGATGGGACGAATGAGGAAGAGAAGAAGGGGAAGGCCCTGAACTTCCTGGTGCCCGTGCTTCTGGTCACCGGCATTACCGTAGTTACCGGGGAGATCCTCTATGGCACCCTTGCCTGCCTGGTCTTCTGCGCTCTGCTCTACCTGCCCCAACGGCTCATGACGATGAACCAGTATCTGGACCATGTGGTCTCCGGTTTTAAGGATATGATCGGCGTCCTCATGATCGTCACCAGTGCCTTTATCCTGCGGGATATCAACAGCCTGCTGGGTATGCCGGAGTATGTCATCGGCGCGGCCAAGGCGGCTATGGCCCCTGCGCTTCTTCCGGCGGCGGCCTTCCTGCTGGTCACTGCCCTGGGGGTGGCTGCCGGTAATTTCTGGGGGATCTGTGCCATCTCCTTTCCGGTCATCATCCCCATTGCCCAGGCGCTGGGGGGCAACCTGCTGCTGACGGCGGGGGCCATCATTTCCGCCACGGCGGCGGCCTCCCACCTCTGCTTTTTCGGCTCGGAAGCTACCCTGGCCTGCTCAGCCACCCAAATTGAAAACGTCCGGTACGCCCAGACCGCTACCCCTCTGCTGATGGTTCCTGTGGTCCTCAGCGCCTTGCTCTACCTGGGAGCCGGCTTTCTGATCGGTTGAATCTGACATGAAACCACGCGAGATGTCCCTTGGGGCACCCTGCGTGGTTTTTTGTCTGCCTGGCAGGAAAGGGTTGACGGAGTTCTACAGGTGTAGTACAATAGACGCATGATAGTTCTACAACTGTAGGAGGTGAAACGCTATGGTAAAGCTGACCGAAGGGGAGTGGTCGGTGCTGCAGGTGCTCTGGGGCGGGACGTCCTTTGCCCTGGGGGAGGTGGTATCCGCCCTGGAGCCCACCCTCCACTGGCGGCGGAACACCGTCCACACCTACCTGACCCGGATGGAGGGGAAGGGGCTGGTGACGATCCATCGGGAGACCGAGCCCCACCGCTATTCCGCCGCGGTGAGCCGGGAGGACTGCGCCCGTCAGGAGAGAAGCCAACTGCTGGACAAGGTCTATGGCGGTGCCGCCGGCGATCTGATCGCTGCGTTTTTGAAGGAATCCCGTATCACCGCCGAGGAGCGGGACCGGCTGAGAAAGCTGCTGGACGACATGGAGGTGTGACATGACCGATCTCTGGGGATTTTTGCTGCAAACCCTGTATATCTCCCTGGTGGGTGCTCTTCTGCTTCTGGTAAAGTGGATGCTTCGGGATAAGCTGACGCCCCGGTGGCAGTATGGCGTGTGGTCCGTGCTGGCCCTGCGGGTCCTGGTTCCGGTTCAGACGATGGGTAAGTACGTTCTGCTGCCCCTGCCCCTGTGGGTGGAGACAGCCAAGCTGTTGGTGGAGTCCCACTTGACGTCCTCCTATGCTGACCTCTATGGTCCGGTGGATGTGACGGCTCCGATCCCGCTCATCGCCGCCAGGCCGACGAGCATCACCGACTGGCTGTTTCTGCTCTATGCCGTAGGGGTGCTGGTTACGCTGGTTTGGTATTTGCTTTCCTATCTCCACCTGCGGCGGTTGGTTATGAGAGGAACACAGGCCCCTGACGAACTGCAGGCGCAGATCGAAAGGGTAGGGGAGACCTACCGGCTGGACACCTGCCGGGCCGTTGTAATTCCTGGTCTGCCGTCTCCCATGGTCTTTGGGGTGTTCCGGCCGGTTTTGGCGGTGCCCTCGCAGGGAACCCTGGACGATCCTGTGATCCTCCATGAACTGCTGCACATCAAGCACCGGGACGCCCTGCAAAATCTGTTCTGGTGTTTCTGTCGGGCGCTCCATTGGTGCAATCCCTTTGTCTGGTATCTGATGAACCGAATTGGCAACGATATGGAGTCCCTCTGCGACCAGCGGGTGCTGGAACGGCTGGAGGGGGAGGCGCGACGGAACTACGGAAAAGCCCTTCTCGCCATGGCCAACGACCGGTATGCCCGCGCCCCCGGGACCACCTCCATTTCCAACGGTGGAAAAAACATCACCCGGCGTATCGAGGCCATCGTCCGGTTCAAACAGTATCCCAAGGGCATGGCCCTGGCCTCGGTGTGCGTGACGGTCATTCTGATGTGTGGGTGCCTGGTGGGAACGGTGGGAAAAAGCCTGGAGGAAACCAGCTCCCTTTCCTCGCCGCTGGCCCTGGCCAAAGCCATCTCCACGGCCCATCTTACTCCCAGCACCACCCCGGCCGGAGCCATCGAAACCTATGCCAAAGGGCTGGTCCATCAGGAGGCCATCTGGCTGTTGTCGGTTTCTCCGGCGGCAGAGCGGGAGCGGATACAAATTGCACTTCAAAATCATGAAACAAGTTCCCACGGTCTCTTTGCAGAGAATCAGGAATGGACGATTTACCCCGCGCTGAACGATGGGACGCCCTCTCCCGACGCCATTCGGCAGCCGGTGGAATTCAACATAGATTCCGCAAGCCATTCGTACTGTGTCGTCTATAACCTGCAGGAGCAGGAGGACGGGAGTTTGACCGGTCTGCTTGCGATCCCGTTGGAGGTGGTCTTTGATTGTTATTACAACGATACGCTTACCGGCGGGATCCTGGCCATTCCTCTGCGGGTATTTCGGGAAGAGGGCTTTGTGGTGGAGGAAACCGGGGAACGGGCAATTTACCATAATCCCCACGAAATCACATCCGATATTCTGTATGGAAGCTGGCTGCTCCCTTCCCTCGAAACCTATGAAGCACAGGGCCGGTATGGAAAGGCGACAGCGCAATTCCAAACGGTTCATGTCATTGAGCGTATCGAGCCAACCGACAACACAGAATTCTTTGGGGGACCGACTGCTCGTCGGATTCCCGATCCTGACGCAGCGTTTGCCTATGCCTGGGAAAACTATAGGGCAACCTATGTCTTTGACGAAAAGATCATTGAGGAGCAGTCCACCAAAAATCTGGGGTTCCTGATTGCCTTATGCAACGAGGATGGGAGTCTGCCGGAGATTCCGAATGTTTTGGAATCTATGTCTGGCTCCGAATGGGGCGGTGGTTCCAACGGAGATCTTGGCGTTTACTGGACATATCGGCCCTATGAAACAGACTGGGACGGAACACTTGTCGTGAGCGGCGGGAGCACGACAGACTCCGTGCAGCTGCCGGTGGGTTATGCGGCCCAGGTCTGGTGGAACGGCGAGCTTCGGGAGAACCTTATGCTGGAGGTGAGGGAAAATGAACCATAAGAGCCTGGCTTCCGCACTGGGATCCATCGCCTGGGGCTACCTCTTTCTCTACATCAACGTCAACCTGGGTTCCCTGGATATCCTGCCCGACTGGGTCTGCTTTGTTCTGGTGGTAAAGGCGCTGCCCTTGCTGGCGGAGGTTGTCCCCTCTGCCAGGCTCCTGCGACCCTTGGGCATTTTGATTGGCCTTTTCCATCTTCTCAACTGGCTGCTGACCGCTATGGGGCGCCCCATCCAGTGGTATCTTCTCACCGTGGTGGTGGCAGTCCTTTCCCTGTATTTCCACTTCCAGCTTCTGACCAACCTGGCGGAAGCCGCCCGTTTGGGCGGCTATCCCCAGGAAAAGAAGATTCTGCACTTGCGAACGGTCCAGGCGGTGCTCACCACAGTGATTGCGCTGCCCGTCCCGTGGGAGACCTACGTTGCCTGCGGCATTGGCCTGGCCGTGGTTTCCCTGGTGGTGGCGGCCTGGATCTGGGTGGTCCTCCTTGGGCTTCGCAAGGCCGCCCTTAGTGGAGGAGCCCCATCTCTCTCATAACCTCCCGCAGCTCGTGCAGAGGCCCCGGGTCCATGGGAAACAGGGGGAGACGAAGGGTCCCGCTGTCCAGCCCCGCTTCCCGCATGGCGGCCTTGACGGGGATGGGATTGACCTGAGAGAAGAGGGCCCTAATCAGCGGGGTGTAGGCAAGCTGAAGCTGCCGGGCCTGTTCTGCATCGCCTCGCAGAGAACTGTGGGTCAGCTCCGTCATGGGTCCCGGCGCCAGGTTGGACACCACGGAAATGAGCCCTTTGGCCCCCATGGCCATCATAGGTACCGTGTGATCGTCGTTTCCCGACCAGATGTTCAGGTCCTCCCCGCACAGGGCCATGGTCTCCGCCAGCAGGGAGAAGTCTCCCGAAGCCTCCTTGATCCCGTTGATGTTGGGGTGCCGGCTCAGGACACGGTAGGTTTCCGGGGTAAAGGACAGGCCGGTGCGGGAGGGTACGTTGTAGAGGATGATAGGCAGTTCGGTCCGGTCGGCCAGATATTCATAGTGGCGGATCAAGCCGGTCTGGGTGGTCTTGTTGTAATAGGGGGTCACAAGGAGAAGAGCATCCGCTCCGGATTCCTGGGCACACTGGCAGAGGTAGAGGGCGGCGGCTGTGTCGTTGCTGCCCGACCCGGCGATCACCGGACATCGGCCCGCCACATGGGACACACAGTAATCCACCAGTTGAACGTGCTCCTGGACGCTGAGGGCAGAGCTCTCGCCGGTGGTGCCGCAGACACACAGGGCGTCGATGCCTGCCTCCAGCTGCCAGTCGATCTGCTGGGCGAATCTTGCGTAGTCAATGGAACCCGAGTCCCGAAAGGGCGTGATCAGGGCAGTGCAGGTTCCGGTAAAAACGGGAGATTTCATACAGACTCCTTTCATGCACGATAGAAAAAAGGCCCCTGGCCGATTTCTGATACGAGATCCTTCGTAACAGAAATCGGCCAGGGGCCGCGTCATGGAATGTAATGTTAGCGGGGGAGAATGTAACCCTCCGCGCACAGCAGCTCAGCCAGCAGGACCCCGCCGCCTGCGGCGCCCCTCAGGGTGTTGTGGGACAGACCCACGAACTTGTAGTCATACTGGGTGTCGGGGCGCAGACGGCCCAGGGTAACTGCCATGCCACCCTCCAGATCCCGGTCCAGCTTGGCCTGGGGACGGTCGGGCTCCTCGAAATACTGGAGGAACTGCTTGGGCGCGCTGGGCAGGTTCAGCTCCTGGGCACGGCCCTGGAAGTTCTTCCAGGCTGCCTTGATCTCCTCCTCGGTGGGCTTGTTCTGGAAGGTAACAAACACCGCAGCGGTGTGGCCGTCGGAGACAGGCACCCGCAGGCACTGGGCGGTGATGGAGGGGTGCTCCGCCGGGACGATCTTTCCGTTTTCCACGGTGCCCCAGACCTTCAGAGGCTCCTTCTCGGACTTCTCCTCCTCGCCGCCGATGTAGGGGATCAGGTTATCCACCATCTCGGGCCAGGTCTCAAAGGTCTTGCCTGCGCCGGAGATGGCCTGATAGGTGCAGACCAAGACCTTCTCAATACCGAAGGGGCGCAGGGGATGGAGGGCGGGAGCGTAGGACTGGATGGAGCAGTTAGACTTGACGGCGATGAAGCCCCGCTGGGTTCTCAGGCGCTTTCTCTGGGCGTCGATGACCTTGATGTGCTCGGGGTTCACCTCGGGGATAACCATGGGTACGTCGTCGGTCCAGCGGTGGGCGCTGTTGTTGGAGACCACAGGGCACTCCAGCTTGGCATAGGCCTCCTCCAGGGCGCGGATCTCCTCCTTCTTCATGTCAACGGCACAGAAGATGAAGTCCACGGCGGCGGCGATTTTCTCCTTGTCGGCCACTGCGTCCAGGACCACCAGGTTCTTGGCCTCCTGGGGCATGGGGGTGGTCATGGCCCAGCGGGCGCCCACAGCCTCCTGGTAGGTCTTGCCTGCGGAACGGGAGCTGGCCGCAACCACGGTCAACTGGAACCAAGGGTGGTTTTCCAACAGGGTGACAAAGCGCTGACCCACCATACCGGTGGCGCCAACCACACCGACAGCGTACTTTTTCATGGGAAGGACCTCCTGACATTGTTTCTTCTGCTCCCATCCCGGAAATCCTGCTGTTCTGAAAAACAGCAGTTGAAAAGACAGGGGCTTTTGTACTATAATGAGATATCTGATGCCTTGGCATCAAAAAACACTTTGCTGGGTTAAATCTGTATTACTTTAAGATAGCATAGAGGATTTTCAATGTCAATCGTGCAAATCCGCCTTTCCAGGAGAAATTATTTCGTAAAGGAAAGGGATTTTTGCCGGTTTTGTCATTCCTCCCGCCGGCGCTGTGGTTTCCACTCCATACTATGCGCCACAGACGTTCCTGCGCACAGTCCGATCCGGCAAAGGATTGAAACTATAACAAAGAGGATGGATCTCTATCAAAACTTCTGATTTTTACTATGATTTGCCCCCTGAGCTCATTGCTCAGACTCCCATCGAGCAGCGGGACGCCTCCCGCTTGCTGACCCTGAACAAGGAGACAGGGGAGACCCAACATCACCATTTTTATGACCTGCCCGGCTTCCTCCGCCCTGGAGACTGCCTGGTGCTGAACAACTCCCGGGTCCTGCCCGCCCGTCTCATCGGGAAGCGGGAGCCCGGCGGCGGCGCCTGCGAGGTCATGCTCCTCATCGACAGGGGAGAGAAGACCTGGGAGTGCCTGGTCCGACCGGGCAAAAAGCTCCGCACAGGGACCCGGCTGTCCTTTGGCGAGGGCCAGCTGACCGCCGAGATCACCCAGGTGCTGGACAACGGAAACCGCCTGGTCCGCTTTCACTACGAGGGCATTTTCCTGGAAGTCCTGGAGCGGCTGGGTAAAATGCCCCTGCCGCCCTATATCAAGGAGGAGCTTCAGGATTCTGAGCGGTATCAGACCGTCTACTCCAAGGAGGTGGGCTCCGCCGCCGCCCCCACTGCCGGACTTCACTTTACCAAGGAACTGCTGGAGAAGATTCAGGAGATGGGAGTGCGGGTCTGCTACGTGACCCTCCACGTGGGCCTGGGGACCTTTCGCCCGGTCAAGGCAGAGGACATCAGCGACCACGAGATGCACAGCGAATACTGCACCATCCCCGCCGAGACCGCCGAGACCATCAACCGCACCAAGCGGGAAGGGGGCCGGGTCATCTGCGTGGGCACCACCTCCTGCCGGACCATCGAGAGCTGGGCAGGGGAGGACGGCCTTCTGAAAGAGTGCGCCGGTTGGACCAATATCTTCATCTACCCTGGGTACCGGTTCAAGGTGCTGGACTGCCTGGTCACCAACTTCCATCTGCCGGAGTCTACCCTCATCATGCTGATCTCGGCCCTGGCCGGTCGGGAGCATGTTCTGGCTGCTTACGAGGAAGCCGTTCGGGAGCGGTATCGCTTTTTCTCCTTTGGAGATGCCATGTTCATTTATTAAAGGAGGAACCACTGTGTTTAAACTGCTGAAAACCGAAGGCTGTGCCCGCCGGGGAGAACTCACCTGCGCCCACGGAACGGCCCAGACGCCCGCCTTTATGAATGTAGGCACCCAGGGGGCCATCAAGGGTGCGGTGTCTGCCCATGACTTGAAAGAGGTGGGCTGTCAGATTGAGCTGTCCAACACCTATCACCTCCATCTTCGCCCCGGCGACAAGCTGGTGAAGGAGATGGGCGGCCTGCACAAGTTCATGGACTGGGATGGCCCCATCCTTACCGACAGCGGCGGCTTCCAGGTCTTTTCCTTGTCCGGCTTGCGGAAGATCAAGGAGGAGGGAGTCACCTTTGCCTCCCATATTGACGGTCGAAAGATTTTTATGGGACCGGAGGAGAGCATGCAGATCCAGGCCAACCTGGGCTCCGACATCGCCATGGCCTTTGACGAGTGCGTGGAAAATCCCTCGCCTTACGAGTATGTGAAGCAGTCCTGTGAGCGCACCCTGCGCTGGTTGGAGCGGTGCAAAGTGGAGCATGACCGCCTGAATGGGCTGCCCGACACCGTCAACCCCCGGCAGATGCTGTTCGGCATCAACCAGGGGGGGACCTTCCCGGACCTGCGGGTCTGGCACATGAAGGAGACCGCGAAGATCGACTGTGACGGCTACGCCATCGGCGGTCTGGCTGTGGGGGAGCCCGCCGAGACCATGTATGAGATCATCGAAGCGGTTGAGCCTTACATGCCCAAGGACAAACCCCGCTACCTGATGGGCGTGGGTACCCCTGCCAATATCATTGAGGCCGTTGCCCGGGGGGTGGACATGTTCGACTGCGTGCTGCCGGCCCGAAATGCCCGCCACGGAAAACTCTACACCTGGGAGGGCGCCCTGAACATCAAAAACGAGAAGTACAAAAATGACGCCCGTCCCATTGACCCCACCTGTGACTGCCCGGTGTGCCGGTCCTTCTCCCGGGCCTATCTGCGCCACCTGTTCGTGGCAGGGGAGATGCTGGCCATGCGGCTGGCAGTCCTTCATAATCTGCACTTCTACAACACGCTGATGGCCCGCATTCGTCAGGCTTTGGACGAAGACTCTTTTGAGGAATTCCGCCGGGAATACACTGAAAAGCTGTCTGCGAAGATTTAACAGATAAAATAGGTGCAATCACAAAAAAATACTTGTCAAACGGCGAATTCTCTTTTATAATAAACTTTAGCTCTTATCATAATCAGCGGAGGAACCAGCCATGGAAATTGGAATCTTACTTGCGTTAATTGTTTTCTATATTGTGATCTTCTACTTCCTGAAGATGCGTCCCGACAAGAAGCGCAAAAAAGAGCAGGAAGACATGAAGAAGTCTCTGGCCCCCGGTGATGCCGTTACCATGATCGACGGTATTGTCGGCAACGTCTGCGCAGTGAAGGACAAGACCATTGTGATCGAGACCGGCGCAGATCGCGTTCGTCTGGAGTATGCCCACTGGGCTATCATGAACAAGGGCGTCGCCATCGACCAGACCCAGCAGTAACACGAGGTCGGCATAGAAAAATTCCCTCTCTCATAGAATCCATCAGAGATTTTCTATGGGGAGGGATTTTTTTGCGTAAAAAGCGAGAGGAAACCACAAAGACAACCGGGAAACCGACAGGTGCGGTCCTCTCCGTCCTGTTCGGCTCCGGCGTTGCTCTGGCTCTGATCCTGCTGCTCCTTCTTCTGTTCGCGGGACTGATTTCCGGGGGCATTCTGCCGGCTGGGAGCCCAAGCTTTCTCCTGTCAGCCTGTGCCGGTCTGGCTGCTTTTGCAGGCGCTCGATGCAGCATACAGAAGGGGAGCCTTCCACCCATGATCAGCGGAGCGGCGACCGGCGGGGTTCTCTGTCTGGTGGTCTTGATGATCTGCTGTGGGTACCGGGAGGAGATCGCCTTTCACGGGCAGTTCGCCGGAACCCTGCTGACGCTCCTGGCTGGCGGCTGTCTGGCGGGACTCTTTGGCAAAAAGAAGCGCAGGAACAAGCGGAAGAAATGAGTTCGGGCTATGAAGAACACCAAGAAAAGGGATTTGGCAAAAACCAAGCCGGAGGAACAGAAGCAAAGGGACGCCATCCTGCTGATGATCTCAGTTGGATTTCTCTGCGGCGCAGTTCTGGGAGGCCTGGCGGAAGGAAAACTCTCTGCGGAGCCCTACGTCCTGGAGTTTCTCCAGGCCCAGGCCAGGGAAGCGGTGACACCGGCGCTGTGGCGTGAGCTCTGGGTGATCTTTCGTTGGCCCGCTGCCGTGATTGCGTTGAGTTTTCTGCCTCTTGTCGGGCTGACCATGACGGCGCTGTTTTTTCTGCGGGGGTTCCTGCTGTCCTATGGGATCATCGCCTTTGCCGCCGGGAGCGGGGCTCAGGGGATGCTGTGGGCGGGCCTGCTTTTTGGTCCGACCTGCATTCTGACCATCCCGGTGATGTTCGTCCTGGGCACAGCATGCTTATTGAAAAAAACGGGATCGGACAAAGCAGCCAAAGCTTTTCCGCTGCGGCTGCTGCTGTGCGTGCCTGCGCTGGCTCTGTGCGTTTTCCTGAACAACACCGTGGTCCCGCCGGTGCTGCACTTTTTCCTCCAGACGCTGTCCGTGGGCACATAAAAAAGATTTGGGGCTTGCGCATGTGCAGAAAATCAAGTATAATCAGAGAAAATATTATGATGCGCTCCCCGGAAGGGGAGCCTGCTTTTCCTTCCGTTAACTTCGCATAATGTAGATTTTGCGAAGTTGAATGCGCAAGAATAGAAAGGACCTCCCTCCTATGGCTGATTATTGGCTGGAAGCTCCTCCCATCTTACAGGAGTTTCTCAATTACCACGAATCCATTCTATCCCACTCGGCAAAGACCGTGGACGAATACTTCCTGGATCTGCGGGCATTCTTTCGCTATCTGAAGCTACACCGGGATCCCAGCCTGGCCCAGACGCCCTTCCAGGAGATCTCCATTCTGGACGTTGACCTGGACTTTGTCGCGCAGACCCAGTTGTCTGAGATCTACGGTTTTCTCACATACCTGTCCGGCGGCGCCCAGGCCGGTAAAGCGGAATCCTCCACCAGGGCCAGAAAGTGCGCCGCCATCCGTTCCTTTTTCAATTATCTCTGCGTGCACGCCCGTCAGCTGGAAACCGACCCAACCCAGGCATTAAATAACCCAAAGCTTCGCAAAGCACTGCCGCGCTATCTGTCCCTGTCGGAAAGTCTCCGACTATTGGAGGCAGTCTCCGGTCCCAATGAGATCCGGGACTACTGCATCCTGACGCTGTTTCTCAACTGCGGTCTCCGGGTGGGCGAACTGGTGGGGCTCAATGTGCAGAACGTTCGGGATGACACCCTTCGGGTGCTGGGCAAAGGCAATAAGGAGCGGCAGCTCTACTTAAATGAAGCCTGTCTGAGTGCGCTGGCGGAATACCTGGCGATTCGCCCCCAGCCCAAGGACGATCCCCGCCACAAGGACGCCCTCTTTGTGTCCCGGAACAAAACCCGGCTGACTACCCGGGCGGTGGAAAATATCGTCCAAAAGGCGGTGACTCAGGCCGGATTGGACCCAAGCTATTCCCCCCATAAGCTCCGCCACACTGCGGCGACCCTGATGCTGAACAACGGCGTAGATATCCGAACCCTGCAGGATGTTTTAGGCCATGAAAACCTGGGAACTACCCAGATCTACACCCATATTTCTGACGCCAACATGAAAATGGCAGTGGACGCCAATCCCTTGGCCAAGGTCAAAAAACAGGAAGAACCCAAAGAGTAAAGAGTAAATCGATCCCACCGACAGGTCATATTCCCTATCGGTGGGATCGGTTTATCTTACAGATGTTTCACACCCAAAGCACGCATGCCGTTCAGGACGCAGACCACGCAGACACCCACATCAGCCAGAACAGCCGCCCACATGTTGGCCATGCCGAGGGCGCCCAGGACCATCACCAGGACTTTGATTCCGATGGAAAACACAATGTTTTGCCGTACGATCCCCATGGTTTTCCGGGCGATTCGGATGGCAGTGCACAGGGCGGAGGGCTTGTCGTCCATGAGAACCACATCCGCAGCCTCAATGGCAGCGTCGGAGCCCAGAGCACCCATGGCGATGCCCACATCCGCCAAGGTCAGAACAGGCGCGTCGTTGATGCCGTCTCCCACGTAGGCCAGAGTTCCCTTCTCCCCTTTCTTCTTCAGCAGGGACTCCATGCAGGTCACCTTCTGATCCGGCAGGAGGGAACTGTACACCTGGTCCAGCCCCAGCGCAGAGGCCACTTCCCGGGCCGAAGATTCGCTGTCGCCGGTGAGCATGGCAGTGATTTTGACACCCAGGCCCTTCAGGCCGGATACCGCCTGGGGCGCGTCCGCTTTGCACTGGTCAGAAATGACGATGCACCCCAAATATCTGTCCTCCTCCACGGCATAGACCAGAGTGCCAACGGCGGCGTTGTCCTCCGTACGGACTACCAACTCGTCCATGAGACGATGGTTTCCGGCATAGACCGTCTTTCCGTCCACCACAGCCCGAACGCCCATGCCGGCCAGCACCTCCGTATCGGTCACCATGTTCCGGTCGATGTCCTTTCCCAAAGCTTTGCGCAGGGACTGGGCGATGGGGTGATCACTGTAGCACTCTGCGGCCGCAGCTTTGGCCAGGAGTTCCTCCTCCTCCACTCCGCGCGCAGGGTGGAGAGAAGATACATGGAACGTTCCCTCGGTCAGAGTACCGGTCTTATCAAAGGCCACGATCTCACAGCGGGACAGGGCTTCCAGGTAATTGGAACCCTTGATTAGGATGCCCCGGGAGGAAGCACCGCCGATACCGCTGAAGAAGGTCAGAGGCACGGAGATCACCAGGGCACAGGGACAGGAAACCACCAGGAAAAGCAGCGCCCGGTTGATCCAGACGATCCAGCTGCCCAGGAAAAGGGGCGGGATGACCGCCAGAGCCAGGGCGCAGAGCACCACGATAGGGGTGTAATAGCGGGCAAACCGGGTGATGAACCGCTCTGTTTTTGCTTTCCCGGAAGCGGAGTTCTCCACCAGCTCCAGGATCTTGGCCACGGTGGATTCCCCGTATGCCTTGGTCACCTTGACCTTCAAAAGGCCGGTGAGGTTGATACAACCACTCAGAACGGCGTCATCCAGGGCAACGTCACGGGGGGCGGACTCACCGGTGAGGGACGAGGTATCCAGGCTAGATGCGCCGGAGATAACCACGCCGTCCAGAGGAATTTTTTCCCCGGGCTTTACCACGATGACCGCGCCGGGAGCCAGAAGCTTGGGATCGATCTGGACCAAAGCACCATCCTCGTCCTCCACGTTGGCATAGTCAGGGCACAGATCCATGAGCTGGGAAATGGATGCACGGCTCTTCTCCACGGCCCGGTCCTGGAAGAGTTCACCGATCTGATAGAAGATCATGACGAAAACGCCTTCGGGATACTTACCGATGGCAAAGGCCCCTACCGTGGCCAACGCCATCAGGAAATTTTCATCAAAAACCTGGCCGTGGAGGATGTTCTCCCCCGCCTCTTTCAGAATGTCCCAGCCGGCGATCAGATATGGGATCAGATACAGGGCAAAGCGAACCGGGCCACCCACCGGGAAACAGCCGAACCCAATGAGCAGAGCCAGGGAAAGGGCGATGCGGATCACCATGGTGCGGGGATTCTTCTCTTCGTGTTCCCCACAGCCGCATCCGCAGCCAAAGGACGGAGCGTGGTCATGGTCGTGTTCATGTTCGTGATGATGTGCCATTGCTGCATGCCTCCTTTGGTATTATTCGCAGATATGGTCCAGACCTTGTGCGAAGATGGTGCGGACATGGTCATCGGCCAGTGCGTAGTACACCATCTTCCCTTCCCGGCGGAATTTTACCAGCCGGGCCTGTTTCAGGATACGGAGCTGATGGGAGATGGCCGACATGGTCATGCCAAGCTGATTGGCGATCTCCCCCACCCCCTTCTCCTCCTCGAAGAGGGCATAGAGGATCTTGATGCGGGTGCTGTCGCCAAAGACCTTGTACAGCTCGGCCAGCTCGATCAGCAGGCCCTCGTCGGGCATGCCCTCCCAGAGGGGAGTTTCTCTGTCTGTATGATCGTGCATATTCAAACCTCCAAATAATTGAATAATTGTTCAACCATCTTTAGTATATGCCTTTTTCCAGCGTTGTCAACCCCCAAAATATGAAAACGCAGGATATCTTCCCTTTTCGGAAGGATATCCTGCGTTCCATAATCTCATTATTCTGCGGAGAGCTTCTTCTGGACTTCCTCCAGGCTGAGGACGGGAATCCCAAGCTGCTGGGCCTTGGTCAGCTTGCTGCCGGCGGCCTCGCCGGCCAGCAGGAAGCTGGTCTTTTTTGAGACACTTCCCGTGACCTTGCCGCCATTCTTTTCAATCAGCTGGGCGGCCTCTTCCCTGCTCATACCCGGCAAGGTCCCGGTGATGACCACCGTCTGGCCGGACAGGGGGAGATCCTCTGCCGGGGGGGCTATGATCTCCTGCTCCATGTTGACCCCGGCGGCTTTTAGTTTCTCCACCACCGTTCGGCTGTGTTCCCGGCGAAAATAGTCGAACACGCACCGGGCGGAGATGGGGCCGATATCGGGGACGGCCACCAGGTCCTCCTCGGAGGCCGCCATCAGGGCGTCAAAGGAGCCAAAGTGGTTCATAAGAGCCTGGGCTGCGGATTTGCCTACGTTGGAGATCCCAAGGCCGGTGAGCAGTCTGGCCGGCGGGTTCCCCTTCGCCTTTTCAATGACGCCCAGGAGCTTGTCGGTGTTTTTCTCCTTTCCGATGATCCCCTTCTCGATCAGTTCCTCCCGGTGCTGGAAGAGGGTGAAAATATCCGCCACATCCTGCAGATAGCCCTCCTGGATCAGGTCGTGGACGTAGACCGCCCCGAATCCCTTGATGTCCATCGCGTCCCGGGCCACAAAGTGACCGATAAGCCGTTCCAGCTGGGCGGGGCAGTTGAGGTTCACGCACTTGATATCCGCCGTGTCCTCCCGGACGGCGGGTTCTCCGCAAACGGGACAGACCATAGGGATCTGGAAGGGCTGCGCGCCCTCCGGGCGCTTTTCCGGAAGTTCACCCACGCACTTGGGGATGACCTCCCCGGATTTCTCAATGAGCAGGGTGGACCCCAGGCAGATACCCAGGCCGTTGATATAGTCCTGGTTGTGGAGGGTGCAGCGGGAGACAGTGGTCCCGCACAGGCGGACCGGTTCAAAGACCGCTGTGGGGGTGATCTTTCCGGTGCGTCCCACAGAGAGCTCAATGCGCAGCAGCTTGGTTTCCTTTCTCTCCGGCGGATACTTATAGGCCACCTGATAGCCCGCATTCTTTGCGGTGTCCCTCAGCTGGCTTCTGGCGGAGAGGTCGTTGACCTTGATGACTGCGCCGTCAATATCGTAAGGCAGGGTACCCCGCAGCTCTCCGATGGTCTCAATGGCCTGCCAGATCTCTTCCCTGCTTTTGCAGACAAAGTAGTGCTCCATGACCGTGATACCGCAGCTTTTCAGGTAATCATAGGCCTCCTGGTGGGTGCCCAGCTCCTTGCCCTGGATATCCTGGACGTTAAACACGAAGAAAGACAGCTTTCTCTCCTTTGTGATGGAGGCGTCCAGCTGACGGAGGGTGCCGGCGGCGCAGTTCCGTGGATTGGCAAAGGGCTTCTTGCCCAGGAGCTCCTGCTTCTCGTTGACCGCATCGAAATCTGCGTTGGTCATATAGACCTCACCCCGTACTTCCAGATACTCTGGCGGGTGCTTCAGTTTGACGGCAACGTCCCCGATCACCTTGGCGTTGGCGGTCACATCCTCACCGAAATTGCGGCCGTCCCCTCTGGTCAGGGCCGTGACCAGCTTGCCCTTCTCATAGCGCAGAGCCATGGAAAGTCCGTCGATCTTTGTTTCTACGAGAAATGTGATCTCCTCCCCCAACTTTTCCCGGCAGTCCTCCACAAAGTGATCCACATCTTCCCTGCTGAACAAATCCTGCATGGACAGCATGGGGACCCGATGGGCCACCAGCACACCGGCGGTGCGCTTGGCTGTGCCGCCCACCTTCTGGGTGGGGGAATCCGGGGTGATCAGCTCCGGATGGGCCTGCTCAATGGCTTTGAGCTCCTGCATGAGGACATCATATTCGCCATCGGAAATGCTGGGGTTATCCTCGTTGTAATAGAGGTCGCTGTGATGGTTCAGTTGGACGCGGAGCGCTTCGGCTCGCTTTGCTGGATCCATGGCGGTGTCCTCCTTTGAGTGAGTTTATCCAAGTGAATTATTTCCGCAAAAGTTCGTCGGCAGCCAGGAGAATGCCCAGCTTGCCGGATTCGTAGGTCAGACCGCCCTGCATGTACACAGTGTAGGGAGGGCGCATGGGGGCGTCGGCAGACAGCTCGATGGAGGCCCCCTGGATGAAGGCCCCGGCGGCCATGATCACCGGGCAGTCATAACCGGGCATGGCCCAGGGAACGGGGGTCACAAAGGAGTCCACCGGCGCGCCGGCCTGGATCCCCTTGCAGAACTTCTCCACCGCCTCCGGCTTTTCCAGGTGGATCATCTGGATGATATCGTGGCGGATATCGCTGGAGAGGGGGTCGGTGCGATAGCCCAGCATCTCCATGACCTTGGCGGCAAAGACGGCTGTTTTCGTGGCCTGGGCCACCACATGGGGGGCCAGGAAAAGGCCCTGATACAGGGCGCGGTTGTTCCCCAGGGAGGCCCCGCATTCCCGGCCAATGCCGGGGACGGTCATGCGCATGGCGGTGCTCTCCACCAGATCCCGCCGGCCGGCCACATAGCCGCCCATGGGAGCCAGACCACCGCCGGGATTCTTGATGAGGGAGCCCATGATGAGGTCAGCTCCCACCTGAGAGGGCTCGATGGTCTCCACGAATTCGCCATAGCAGTTGTCCACCAGGATATTTACCGTGGGATTCACAGAACGAATGGCTTTGATAATTTCGGCAATCTTCTCCACGGACAGAGAGGCCCGGGTGGCGTAGCCCCGGGAGCGCTGGATAAGGACGGCTTTCACATGATCCTCCTGGACTGCCTGAACAATACCGGGGAGATCGGGGGTATCCTCGGGGGTCAGGTCCACCTGGCGGTACTGTACGCCGAATTCACGGAGAGAACCGTTGCCGTCTCCGGTGATGCCGATGACCCCCAGAAGGGTATCGTAGGGAGCGCCGATAGCCGACACCAGTACGTCGCCGGGACGGAGGACGCCGTAGAGAGCCGAGGCGATGGCGTGGGTACCGTTGACGAAGTTGATGCGGACCATGGCGTCCTCCGTGCAGAAAATATCCGCATAGATCTCCCCCAGCTTTTCCCGGCCCAGGTCATCATAGCCGTAACCGGTGGTGGCCTGAAAATAGGTGTCCGCCACCTTGTGTCTCTGGAAGGCGGCAAGGACTTTTTCCGTGTTGAAGTCCGCAATTTCATCGATGCGGGCAAACTGATCGGTCAGGGCTGCCTGGGCCTGGGCGCCAAGGGCGCGAACGTGGTCACTTATCTGTAAAGGCATAATACATTACATCCTTTGTCGTTTATAGATTTTTTGTGGCGAAAGCTGCGATGAGGCGGGCCGCTGCGGTAACGTCAGATTTCTCTACCATCTCCACGGGAGAGTGGATATAGCGGCAGGGAATGGAGATGCCCCCCGTGACCACACCATCCCGCGTCAGATGAATAGAACCGGCGTCGGTTCCACCCCCTGTGATCACATCTCGCTGACAAGGGATTTTACTTGATAGTGCAAGATTTTCAAGGGTTTCGACCATTTTCGGGTGGCAAATAACGGAGTTGTCCATAACCTTGATGGCCGCGCCGCCACCCAGAACGGAGGATCCCTTCTTGTCATCCTCGATCTCCCGGCCGATGGTCACATCCACCGCAATGCCATAGTCGGGGTCGATGGCGTAAGCCGCGGGCTTGCTCCCCCGGAGACCCAGCTCCTCCTGGACGGTAAAGACAAAATACAGGTCGCTGGTGTGGGTCCGGATCATACTCAGGGCCTCCAGCATGGCTGCGCAGGAAATGCGGTTGTCCAGATAGGGAGAAACCAGTCTGGACTCCAGCATGTAGGCGGGCATGTGGGAAACCGCCGTGTCCCCCACCTGGACCAGCCGGCGGGCGTGGGCCTCGTCCTTGGCGCCGATGTCCAGATAGAGATCGTTGACGGTTACATCCTTCAGGGATTTCTTTTGGCGCAGGGCAACCACGCCAGTGACCCCGTTCTGAAAGCGGAAGGGGGTATGTAAAATGCTATCGGGATGGATGCCTCCCAGCTTGCCAAAGGACAGATACCCGTCCTTGTCGATGTGGGTAACGATCAGCCCGATGGAGTCCATATGGGCGGCAAACATCACTTTTGGACCGCTTCCCTTTTTATGGACAATGAGGTTCCCCATGGTATCGACCCGGCAGTCATCGGCATAGGGCTCTGCCAGACGCCGGATGGTGGCAGCGATCTGCCGCTCATCCCCTGACGGACCATGGGACACATTCAGCATTTGAATCACAGACAAATAATCCATTGACGGTTCTCCTTCTTTACAGGGTGGAAAGGGCGTTCAAAAACAGCCGGGCCAGGGTCAGGATCTGGCGGCAGTCCTCCAAAGATGCCACACTGGACGGCGTGTGCAGATATCGCACGGCGGCGGAAATGGCGGCCACCCGGACTCCCTCCTTGCTGCGCTGGATGGCTCCGGCATCGGTCCCGCCGGAAATGTACTCCTTGGTCTGCCAGGGGATCCGGTGGGTTTCCGCCAGGGAGCGGAGCAGCTCAAACAGCTCCCGGTCATAGACGGTAGCGCCATCCATGAAGGGAATCACCGGGCCTTTCCCGGGGGAGCAGACCTTTTGATGCTCCTCCATGCCGGGCAGGTCGGCGGCTGTGGTCCCCTCCAACACCAGGGCAATGTCCGGGGTCACAGAGAAAGCCGCGCCAAAGGCCCCCCGGGTGCCTACCTCCTCCTGCACGGTAAAGGCAAAGGTGCAGTCCATGGGAAGGTCTTCCTTGAGAAGCTCCACCATAACAGCGCAGCCGATCCGGTCATCGATGGCCTTGGCTTTGAGCAGTCCGTGACCGAACTCCACAAGGTCAGAGTCAAAGACGGCCACATCACCGGGAGAAACATAGTTTCTGGCCTCTTCCCCATCCTTGGCTCCGATGTCAATGTAGAACTCTTTCAGCTTCGGAACCTTCTTTTCCTCCTCCGCGCCGGTCAGGTGATAGGCTTTCAGGCCAATCACACCGGGAAGCTGCTGCTCCCCTACCAATACGCGCTTTCCAATGAGGACGCGGCGGTCAATGCCCCCCACGGTGCTGAACTTCAGATAGCCCTCCTCGGTGATGGTGTGGACCATGAGACCGACCTCGTCCATGTGGGCGGCCAGCATTACCTTTTTGCTGCCGGGGATACGGCCCTTTTTCTCAACGATCAGGTTCCCCATCACATCCACACGGATGCTGTCTGCGTAGGGAGCCGCGTGTTTCCGGATATAGTCCCGCACGGCATCCTCCCAGCTGGACACGCCGGGCAGGGCGCAGAGTTCTTTCAAGGTATCAATCAACAAGGAACTCCCCTCCTTCCGCGGCCAGATCTTTCACGAAGGCTACCAGCAGGGAGGCCGAAGCCTCCAGGTCCGTAAGATCCAGGGTCTCTACGGGACTGTGCATGTATTTCAGGGGCAGGGAGAGAACTGCGGTGGCGATCCCCTCCCGGGCAGTCTGAACCCGCCAGGCGTTGGTGCCGGTATTCCCTGCCATGACCTCCGGGGACCAGGAGAGGTCCAGGTCCTTAGCTTTGGCAAGAAAGCGGTCGCTCATCCAGCGGGCGATGTTGGGCCCGATGCCGATGGTGGGACCCTTTCCCGCCGGGAAGGTCTCCTCCTTGGGGCCATCGGGGGTGCGGGCATGGGTCACATCCACGGCAACGAAACAGTGGGGCCGGAGGGCGAAAGCGCCCACCAGAGCACCGCCGCCGTTGGTCTCCTCCCGGCTGCTGCCCATGAGATACAGGTCTACGTCCAGTTTTGTTTCCTTTAACAGCTCGGCGGTCCGCAGCAGGGTCACAAAACCCGCCCGGTCGTCCAGGGCCTTGGCGCTGACCACCTGGTTCAGATGGGCTCGGAGAGAGCCTCTGGGCACGGCAAAGGTCCCAACGAGCTTCTCCCCTTCCTCCTGGGTCAGCCCTGCGTCGATATACAGGTCGGACAGAGGGATGCTCTTGTCGGAATCCCCTGCCTTCTGCACATGGGGAGGCAGGACAGCCACCAATCCAAAGGTGGGCGGGTCCGTCAGGAGGGTGACCTCCCGGTTGGGCAGCATCCGGGGATCGACGCCCCCCACCGAGCGAAACCGCAAAAAACCATCCTCCGAGCCGGTGATCAGCAGTCCCACCTCGTCCAGGTGGGCATCCAGCACCACGCGTTTGGCCTTCGGTTTCCCACACCGGCGAAGGCCCACCACGTTTCCGAATCGGTCCGTCCAAACCTCATCCACCAGAGGGCGAAGGAGGTCTGCAGCCTTCCTGGCGACCTCCCCCTCCCTGCCGGAAGGGCCGGATTCCAGGCACAGAGCGGTCAAACTTGCGTGAATATCCATATCCGCTCTCCTTACTGCAGTTCGTTTACGATCTGCTTGAAGATCTGACCGCGCTGGGCAAAGTTCTTGAAGTGGTCGAAGGAGGCGCAGGCGGGAGACAGGATGACCACATCCCCTTCCTCTGCTGCCTTGTGAGCGGCTACGACAGCGTTCTTGAAATCATCCTTACGAATGATGTTGGGGTGGCCCTCCTGATAGCCCTCACAGGTCACAACGGCATCATAGATTTTATCTGCCGTGTGGCCGGTGAGAACCAGGGTCTTGACCCGGTCCTGGACCTCCTTACCCAGAATGTCAAAGGGAATCTTTTTGTCATAACCGCCGGCGATGAGAATGACTTTTTGCTTAAAAGAGCGCAGGCCGGCAATGGTGCGGGTGGGGCTGGAGGCAATGGAGTCGTTATAGTACCGCACGCCCCGGAGGGTGCGGACCAGCTCAATGCGGTGCTCCACGCCGGGGAAGGTTTCGGCAGTATGGAGGATCACCTCATCAGAGACCATTCCCTGGACGGCAGCGATGGCGGCCAGGTAGTTCTCCACGTTGTGCAGGCCGGGGATCAGGATGCGCTCGGGGTCAAAGAGCTCCCGGCGCTGTCCGTTCTGGGCCACCACGATCCTGTCATTTTCCACAAAGACGCCGTTCTCCAGGCTCTGGCGGCGGCTGAACTGCAGGACCTTGCCGGGGGCCCGGCCAGCCATTTCGTTGGTCAATTCATTGTCCCGGTTGAAGATGGCGATGCCATCTCCGCTCTGGTGGGAGAAGATGTTCTCCTTGGCCTGGGCGTACTCCTCCATGGATTTGTGGATATCCAGGTGGTTGGGAGACAGGTTGGTGAAGACAGCGATATCCGGGCTGTCGTGCAGGGTCATCAGCTGGAAGGAGGACAGCTCCAGCACCGCCACATCCTCCTTCTTCATCTGGCCTGCCTCGGACAGCAGGGGCTTGCCGATGTTGCCTCCCAAGTGGACAGTGTAGCCGGCATTCTTCAGCATCTCGGAGATCAGGGTGGTGGTGGTGGTTTTCCCGTCGCTGCCGGTGACGGCAATGATCTTACAGGGGCAGACCTTAAAGAAGACTTCCATTTCAGAGGTCAGAACGCTGCCCTTTTCCATGGCCGCCAGGAAGGGTGGGATATCCGGGCGAATGCCGGGGGAGCGGAAAATGACGTCCTGATCCAGACCGTCCAGGTAGGTCTCCCCCAGATGGAGCTCCGCACCCAGACCTTCCAATTCTTCTGCCAAAGGCCCGAAATTCTCTCGCGACGCCTTGTCGCAGGCGGTGACGGAGATCCCCGCATTCAGCAGGGTCTTGATCAGTGGGGTGTTGGAGACCCCAATGCCGATGACGGCGACCCGTTTTCCCTGGAGGGAATCCAGATATTCTTGCAATGTGATGGCCATACGCCCTTCCTCCTATCATGTAAACGCAAGTGATTGCGAAGGTTCCCTTTTGCCGTCGAACCGAGATTGTCCTGACAGCAGCATACAAAATAGCAATTTATTATACCCCCAAACGCAGTGGATTTCAAGAAAATCTCCCCTGGCGAAAAACCAGGGGAGATTTGGAAGGGTCACTCTGCCCAGTGCTGCACAGCGTCCCGCAAAAATTGGGCGCAGCCGGGAATATTTTGATCATAGTAGGCGGTAAACCGGGGGTCTGCCACATACAGCTCCGCAATGCCTCTGTGTTTCTTCGGGTCATAGGCCGTGCCGGAGAGGGTCAGCCAACGCTTGTGCAGCCCGGTGATGGACTTTCCCTCCTGGCTGTCGGGGGTGATCCCGGCGCGGACCGCTTCCTCCAGTTTGCGCCGGATCTCAGTTCCCAGCTCTGTCCACTCCCGGTACTGATCTTGGGTCAGGCCCATGACGGCCTTGTTTGCCGCATCTACCTCTTTGTTCCCATACTTTTGGCGGATCTCTTCGCCGTAAGCCGTTTCGTTTTCTGCAACAGCCTGCTTTTTGAAGGCTTCAAATTTCTTCTCGTCGCTCATGATCTCGTTCCTTTCTTCTGCTTGGATTGTATCCTGTACTGATTGAATCATGCGGACCAGCCGGGTCCGTTCCTCTTCCAGTGCTGTTAGGTGCCGGCGCAAAGCCTCCAGCCGGACAAAGGAAGGGTCATCCAGACACGCCTTGATCTGGGCCAGCTCCACCCCGAGGGCCCGAAAAAAGAGAATGTCCTGAAGCCGGTCTACCTCCTCCCTGCCGTAGTAGCGGTATCCGCTCTCCGCTACCCGGCGGGGTTTCAGCAAACCGATCTTGTCGTACCAGCGCAGCGTGCGGGTGGTCACACCGGACAGGTTCGACAGCGCATGAATGGAATATTCCATCTCATCTCCCTCCTTTCGACTCAATCATACCAGTTGACGTCGCGTCAAAGTCAAGGGGCAATCGAAAAAAACACAAGAAAACCCGAAAATTGTCTCTTGACAGATCCAAAGTTCTGTGATAATATCGCCATCGAAACCAAGAGTTAGCAAATGCTAACAAATGTACGAAACGTGGGAGGAACCATGAATTTGACGCAAGCCCAGGCCGGCCAGGCCTATATCATCCGGGAGATCCTCACAGACGACGAGGAAATGGACGCCTTTCTGTTTTCTCTGGGCTGCTACAGTGGGGAGTCTGTCACCGTGATCCGACACCTGAAGGGTGGCTGCATCGTCTCCATCAAGGACGGCAGATACACCATAGACCGCCAGCTGGCGGCGGCTATCGTAATTTCATAAGCAGATGCGACGTGGTGAGAGATCACCACATATCTTTTACCCGACGGTTAGCCTCTGCTTACTGCGCCGGAGTTGTTAATCCGGAAAGAAACACAAAACAGGAGGGATCGAGATGAGAATCGCTTTAGCAGGCAATCCAAACAGCGGTAAAACCACCATGTACAATGCTCTCACCGGCCGAAACGAGCGGGTGGGAAACTGGGCCGGCGTCACCGTGGAAAAGAAAGAGAGCCCCATTAAGAAAGGCTTCTGCTCCGCAGCGGAGGACCTGATTGCGGTGGACCTTCCGGGGGCCTATTCCATGTCCCCGTTTACCTCGGAGGAATCCATCACCAGCAGTTATGTGAAGCACGAAAATCCCGATGTTATCATCAACATCGTGGACGCCACCAACCTGAGCAGGAGCCTTTTCTTCACCACACAGCTTCTGGAGCTTGGTATTCCTGTGGTGGTAGCCCTGAACAAGAGCGACATCAACGACAAAAAGGAAAACCGGATCGATGCGGCCCTTCTGTCTGAAAAGCTGGGCTGCCCCGTTATCAAGACGATCTCCACCGCCGCAAAAGATAACGGGCTGTCCGAACTGGTCCGGGCAGCCGTGGGCAAGAACGGCTCCCGGCAGAAAGCCCCCTATGTACAGGCCGATATCGACCTGACCGACAAGGCCCAGGTAGAGGAGGCTGACAGAAAGCGGTTTGCTTTCACCAATCAAATTGTTTCCGCCGTGGAGACCCGAAAAGTCCAGACCAGAGAGCGCAATAAACAGGATGCGGTAGATAGGATCCTGACCAACAAGATTCTCGGCATCGGCGTGTTTGCCGTGGTCATGTTTTTGGTGTTTGACATTTCCCAGTCCACCGTAGGCCCCTGGATCGCCGACTGGCTCGTCGCATTGATCGAGTCCTTCCAGGGCTGGGTGGCCGGGTTGGTGGAGAACAGCTCTCCCCTGCTGCAGGCTCTGCTGGTGGACGGCATCATCGGCGGCGTCGGGGCGGTCATTGGATTCCTGCCTTTGGTGATGGTCATGTACTTCCTGATCGCCCTGCTGGAGGACTGCGGCTATATGGCCCGGGTCTCTGTGGTGCTGGATCCCATCTTCAAGAAGGTCGGTTTGTCCGGTAAGTCAGTCATTCCCTTTGTCATCGGCACCGGCTGCGCCATCCCCGGCGTTATGGCCTGCCGCACCATCCGCAACGAGCGGGAGCGCAGAGCCACGGCCATGCTGACCCCCTTTATGCCCTGTGGCGCCAAGCTGCCGGTGATCGCTCTCTTTGCCGGTGTATTTTTCGGGGATGCCTCCTGGGTTGGCACCCTGATGTATTTCGTAGGGATCCTTTTGATCTTCCTGGGGGCGCTGCTGGTCAACAAGATCGCAGGCCACAAGAACAGAAAGTCCTTCTTCCTCATGGAGCTGCCGGAGTACAAGCGCCCCAGTCTGAAGCGGGCCTTCCTCTCCATGTGCGCCCGGGGCAAGGCCTATATCATCAAGGCCGGTACCATCATCCTGATCTGCAACACCGTGGTCCAGATCATGCAGTCCTTCAACTTGAGCTTTGAGCTGGTGGAAGAGGGCATGGAGCACACCTCCATCCTGGCCTCCATCGCTTCCCCCATCTCTGTCCTCATGATCCCTCTGGGCTTCGGCGTGTGGCAGCTGGCCGCTGCAGCAGTCACCGGCTTTATCGCCAAGGAGAACGTGGTCGGCACCCTGGCTGTGGTCTATGGCGTGACGAACTTCATTGACACAGAAGAATTGGCGCTGGTGGGCGGCTCCAACGAAGTGGCAACCCTGTTTGGTCTGTCCTCTGTGACGGCTCTGGCCTATCTGATGTTCAACCTCTTTACCCCGCCCTGCTTCGCGGCCATGGGCGCCATGAATTCTGAGATCAAGGATAAGAAGTGGCTGCTGGGCGGGATCTGCCTGCAGTTCTCCACCGGGTATATCGTGGCCTTCCTGGTGAACCAGATCGGCACGCTGATCACCACCGGCAGTCTGGCCGCCGGCTTTGTTCCCGGTTTGATCTTTGTCATTATTGTTGTCTCTGTTATCGCAGTTCTGATCAGGAAGGCCAACCAGTGCATTGAGGCAGAATATTCCCTCCACGCCAAGGCCGGCGCGTAACAAGCACGGGAAAGGGGTTATACTATGATGAATTTCATTCTTGCAGGAATCCTGTTGGCCCTGGTGGGCACGGCAGTCCGCTATGTCGTAAAAGCCAAAAAGAGCGGCACGAAGTGTATCGGCTGTCCCTCTGAAGGCTGCGGTTGCGGCTGCGGCAAACACTGATATTGATTACATCCTGCCTGCAGGCGGCGCTCCCTTTGGAGTGCCGCCTTTTCGTCCGGCCCTTGCAAAGTTGCCGGTTTTATGATAGTATGACAAAAACCGATGCGGATAGGAGGGATGATACTATGCATTTGCAGGAATCCGGACAAATGTATCTTGAGACCATTCTGGTCCTGTCAAAATCGGGGAAGCCTGTGCGCTCCATTGACGTCAGCGAATATATGGGGTTTTCCAAGCCCAGCGTCAGCAGAGCCATTGGTCTGCTCAAAACCGGCGGCTATGTCACCGTGAGCAAGGAGGGCTACCTGACTCTGACCGAGGAAGGAAGCGCTGTGGCAGAAAGCATTTACGAAAAACACACCTTGCTGACTAAATTTCTTGTCCAGCTGGGTGTCAACGAGGAAACGGCTGTGGAGGATGCGTGCAAGATTGAGCACATCATCAGCGAGGAGTCCTTTGAAGCAATCAGAAAACATGCCGGCCTTTAACCTGATCCAAGTAAAAACCCGCGCCGCAGAGACTTTTCTCTGCGGCGCGTTTTCCATTGATCGCCCAAAAATCACCAGGAGCGGGAATGCATCTGTCTGAACTGGACCACTGTGGGGCTGTGGGCGCAGAGACCGCCGTCGGCGTTGACGACCTGGCCGGTCACATAGCCGCTCTCGTCTGAGGCGAGATAGACGCACAGGTGTGCGATATCCTCCGGGCAACCATAGCGGTCCACCATGTTGTGGCTGGTAAAGACGTCCTTTACGATCTGCGGGACTCTGTCCTCATTTTCCGGCGTTACGATGAGGCCGGGTCGGATGCAGTTGCAGCGGATCTTCGCCTTTCCGTACTGCAGGGCGGTATATTGGGTCAGCATATCCACCCCTGCCTTGGCGCAGCCATAGGCGGTGTTGCCCAGGTCGCCGCCGCAGGAGGCCACGGAGCCGATGTTGATAATGGAACCGCCAGTTTCATTTTTTTGCATAAAGGGGATGGCGCATTTGGTGGCGTAGAAGGTGCCCCGCAGGTCGGACTGGAAGATCGCGTCCCACATTTCCAGGGTGATCTCATCCACCCGGCCGTCCTTCAGCCCGACATTGGCGGCGTTGTTCACCAGAACGTCGATTCTTCCGTATTGCTTGTCGGTGTCCGTAAAGAGCTGGGCGATGCTGTTGGGAGATGTCATGTCGATGCTGTGATAGGAGGCCTTCCCGCCCGCCTTTTGAATCTCCGAGGCTACAGCCAATCCCTTCTCCTCACGGCGTCCGCAGATGATGACCTGGGCGCCCTCTGCGGCAAACAGTTTGGCGATGCCGACGCCGATGCCGCTGGTGGAGCCGGTGACCACGGCTACTTTTCCTTTTAATCTGTCCATAGTATCTCTCCTGCCTAACATCAATTGGATGGAGATAGTATTGACACAACGGGCAGAATTATTGGATACACCCTGAGAAAAAACGGCGGGCAGCTCCGGAAAAAAAAGCTGCCCGCAGTTTTGATAATATGTTTCAGCGCAGACCAATCACAGATCGTAATACATGGAGAATTCTGCGGGGGTGGGGATGCGGTTGATCTCGTCCAACTCAGCGCGCTTTTTCTTCAGCCAGATCTGGATGAGACGCTCGGGGAAGACGCCGCCGCGGGTCAGGTATTCGTGGTCCTTCTCCAGGGCGTCCAGGGCCTCGTCCAGGGACTTGGGCAGGGCGTCGATCTTGGCCTTCTCCTCGTCAGACAGGTCGAAGAGGTTGAAGTCATAGGGGCCCCAGCCTCTCTCGTGGGGGTCGATCTGGTTTTTGATGCCGTCCAGGCCGGCCATCAGGATAGCGGCATAGGCATAATAGGGGTTGCAGGTGGCGTCGGGATTGCGCAGCTCAAAGCGCTTGTTCTTGGGGGCCTTTGCGTAGGCGGGAATGCGGACCACGGCGCTGCGGTTTGCCATGGCGTAGCCGATGGTCACGGGAGCCTCAAAGCCGGGCACCAGGCGCTTATAGGAGTTGGTGGAGGGGTTGGTGATGGCACACAGAGAACCGGCATGTTCCAGCATACCGCCGATGAACCACAGGGCGGTCTTGCTCAGCTGGGCATACCCGGCCTCATCATAGAAGATGGGCTCGCCGTTCTTGAAGAGCTGCATGTGCACGTGCATGCCGCTGCCTGCCTCCCCGGCCACAGGCTTGGGCATGAAGGTGGCGGTACGGCCCTCCTGGGCGGCGGCGTTCTTGATGATATACTTGGCCACCATGGTGTTGTCAGCCATCTGGGTCATCTCGCCCAGCTCGACCTCCACTTCCAGCTGGCCGCAGCCGCCCACCTCGGTGTGGTGGTACTTGACCTTTACGCCCCACTCCTCCATCATCAGGCAGATGCGGTTCCGGATGTCCTGGTTCACGTCCAGAGGCAGGCTGGTGTGGTAGCCGGCCTTGCGGCGGACCTGATAGCCGTTGTTGTCGTTGGACCACTCCGCCTGGCAGGCGTCGATCTCGAAGCCGGAGCTCTGGGGATCGGTGGAATAGGCCACGTCGTCAAAGATATAGAACTCATACTCAGGACCGACGATCATCTCGTCCGCGACGCCCTCTTCCTTCATATACTCGATGGCGCGCTTGGCCACGTTACGGGGGTACTGGTCAAAGGGACGGTTGGCGGGACGGTCGATGATCATCACGTCGCCGATCATAGTCAAGGTAGGAACCTCAGCAAAGGGATCGATGGTGGCAGAATCAAGATCGGGCACAAAGACCATGTCGCTGCTCTCCACAGGGGCATAGCCGTAGTTGGAGCCATCAAAACCGATGCCATATTCCATGGTATCTTCGTTCAGCCGGCCCACAGGAATGCTCAGGTGACGCCATCTGCCATCGATGTCGGTCATCTTAAAGTCAACGATCTTGATTTCCTTTTCTTCGCACAGGCGCAGAATATCCTGTAATGTTTTTTTCATGCTGAGGTCCTCCTTCATTGTAAAACGGGGTTAGAGAGCACGTTTTCCTTTCGTCTCTAACTTTTAACGAGTCAAAGATACCCATTCTTTTTCTCCTTGTCAATACAATGTGAAATAATTTCACGGGAGAATAAATAAAAAATGGGGTTACTGGAAAGAAACACCGTCTCCCCCGCTGTCCGGCATGCTGACGGCGGGCAAAGTCACCGTGAAGGAAACGGAGTCCTCCGCGCTCTCCGCCCGGATGGTCCCGCCGTGGAGCTCCACGATCTCCTTGGCGATGGCAAGGCCCAGCCCGGCACCGCCGGATGAACTGGACCGGGAGGCATCCAACCGGAAGAACTGCTCAAAAATCCGCGCCAGCTTTTCCGGTGGGATGGTCTGCCCGCTGTTTTTCACGGTCACCACGATGGACTCAGAGGTTTTTTCCAGGGAAACCTGAATGGCCGTGCCGTGATAGCTGTAATTGATGGCATTTCTCAGAAGATTGTCAAATACCCTCTCCAGCTTATCCGGGTCACACAGCCCCACTACATCCGGCGCCAGGGACAGATCCCAGGACAGATCTTTTTCCGCCAGAGCGGGCTGGAACTCAAAGGTGATCTGCTCCAGCATTCTGGTCAGGTTTACATACTCCTCCTGGAGGGTGATCTGTGATAAACTGAACCGGGTGATTTCAAAGAATTCGTTGATGAGGGTTTCCAGCCGTTGGGCCTTCTCCCATGCGATCCCGGTGTACTTGGCCCGCATCTCCGGCGAGAGCTGGGGCTCGTCCCGCAGGAGGGTCAGGTAGCCGATGACGCTGGTGAGAGGGGTTTTCAAGTCATGGGCCAGATAGACGATCAGGTCGTTCTTTCGCTGCTCCTCCTCTTTGGCGCGGATGGCGCTGCGCAGAGCCCCCTCCCGCACCATGTTCAGCTCATCCTGGACGCTGGCCATGGCGGGAGAGAGGCGGATAGGGGTCTCGTCGGGGTGGGCCAGCTGCTCTGCCGCGGCGATCACCTCGTCCAGATAGTCCAGGGGTTTGGACAGGGACCGGTAGGTCAGAAGAAACATGCCCAGCAGGATCAGCGCGCCACCCCAAAACAGCATGGTGTTCTCCATTGCTTTCAGGAACCGGTACAGGGGATCATAGGCCTGCCAAATGAACAGGCGGCAGAAGAGCCAGGCCAGGAAAAACAGCAGAACGAATCCGCCGATCATGCCCAGAACGCTCAAAATATACCGCATCAAAATCTGCTGAGAGATCTGACTGTGCCGCTCCTTACCCGGAGAGCGGCCGCTCCGTTTGCTCCGCTTACTCAATGGTATACCCCACCCCCCAAACAGTTTTGATAAACTTGGGTTTCCGGCTGGGTTCCTTCATCTTCTCCCGCAGGCGGGCGATGTGGGCCATGACGGTGTTGTTGCTGTCCATGTATTTCTCCCGCCAGACGGCCTCAAAGAGCTCTTCGGAGGAGACTACCTTGCCCCGGTTCTCACAGAGGTACCAAAGGATGTTGAACTCGATGGGGGTCAGCGTCAACTCCCCCCCGTTGAGGGTGCAGAGATGACTGTCCTGACAGATATACAGCCCCCGGAAATCATGTTCGTTGCGTGCTTTGCTGTCCGGCGCGTTGTAGCGCGTGTAGCGGCGCAGCTGGGTCTTGACCCGGGCCACCAGCTCCAGAGGACTGAAGGGCTTTGTAATGTAGTCATCCGCCCCCAGGGTCAGCCCTGTGATCTTGTCGGTATCGTTTCCCTTGGCGCTGAGCATCAAAATCGGGAAAAAATGATCCTGCCGGATCAGCTGACAAAGGGAAAAGCCGTCAATGTCCGGCAGCATGACGTCCAGGATGGCCAGGCTTAAGGGATGTTCCTCCACGATTTTCATGGCGTCGGCGCCGCTGTATGCTTTAAACACAGGATAGCCTTCATTTTTCAGATAGACCTCTACCAGGTCGGCGATTTCCCGCTCATCATCCACCACAAGGATACTGTGTTTCATAACACCCACACTTTCTATGCTTTGATTTTTTACATTGTATCACAGTTTTTTTAACGAATCGTTCTTAAATTCCTACGAAATGATTACAATTTTACCACGCGCTTCTTTTTCTGGTTCTGCCGAAAAAATGGATTGACGGAGGGTTGAATTGCGTGTATACTATAATAGATTTTTTAATAGATCTGGAGTGGTATCGAAGTGTCATAACGGGGCTGACTCGAAATCGTGGTCGCCATCCGGTAGCTCCCTGACCGGAAACCCTTGATTTTACGGGGTTTTTCGGGTATCTTTAACTGAATATTTTTCTTTGTTCTCCCCATCAGTTCTCCCCGTTTTCTGAGGTGCTGATGTTGAGATAAATACGGAGACGTATCGAAGTGGTCATAACGAGAACGACTCGAAATCGTTTGACCCGCAAGGGTCCGTGGGTTCGAATCCCACCGTCTCCGCCAGAATGTCCGCCAGTAGCCGGTTTTCCCGGCTGCTGGCTTTTCTTTTTTAGTTCGGAGCAAGTCCCAAACCATTGAGCATCGCGTCAGCCGAAGTCAGCTTCGAGCTATAATCCAGATGTGCGTAAATGTTTGCCGTGGTTGAGAAGTCGCTGTGACCAAGCCATTCCTGAATCTGCTTCATGGGAACACCGTTTGCCAGAAGTAACGAGGCACAGCTATGTCTCAAGTCGTGATACCTGATGTGTCTCAGCCCGTTTGCCTTGAGCAGCTTCGGAAAACTCTCAGTAACATAGTGGGGCTTAATCAGATCACCAATCTCGTTTACGCAAACATAACCGATGTAGTCCTTGATGTAGCTGCGTCCGCACAAACGACGGTTTTCCTGCTGTTCTTCTTTTAGGGCGAGAAGTCTTTCTCTCATGAAAGGAACAAGCGGGAGCGTTCTCATACTCGATTTAGTCTTGGTGGTGTCGGATGCGACCAGAACGCGCTTGCCGTCCAGGTCACAAGAAGTAACTGTGTGACGGATGGTGATCGTGTTCTGCTCAAAGTCAATAGCATCCCATTTCAGACCGATTGCTTCACTCCGCCGCAGACCATAGAATGCGCCAAACAGAATAGGCAGCTCAAGTTTACTTCCCTTAGCGGCTTCAAAGAGAGCGTTGACCTCATCGGCATCATAAAAGCTGCCGACATAACGATCCTTCTTCGGACGCTCAACCTTATCTGCCGGGTTTACATCAATCAAGTCAATCTTCACGGCATACTTGAGAGCCTTATGAATGTTGGCATGATAATGGATGACCGAGGAAGCACTGACGCGCTGGAGTTCCTTCATATAGAACTCCTGAATGTCCTTTGCGGTCAGATTCTTGAGAGTGATCTCCTTTTCACGGAAATACGGTGCGACGACCCTTTTGACCGTGGTCGAGTAAGAAGCAAATGTCGGGACTGCAACCGAGCTTTTGATAATGTCGAGCCATTGTTCCATGTAGTCCGCGAACAGGATGTCCCCGTTCATGACCTTCGGCTCTTCGGGATTGAAATTGCGTCGCGCATCCATCAGGATTGCTTCGGCGCGTTTTTTGTTTCCTTTAACAGTAAGTCCGGTAGAAATCCACTTGGTCTTTCTTTTTCCGAGAGAATCGGTGTAGTTCAACACGGCGTAATAATATCCTTTTTTTTCGCGGAGATGTCCTGCTACCATTTATTATCCTCCTTCTTGCGTAGCAGTAACACCTACCTTATACCGGGATCCTATTATACCAGAACCGGGTTCGAATTGGAGGACCTACTGACGCACTTTTTTGTAAACTTTTTGAGTCCAAATCTTACGCGTTCACTGTTTCTCCGCAGCCGATGCAAAGATAAGTGAAAAGATGAGCCTTCGGAATACGATAGGCTCTGCCAACCTTGAGGCTAAGGATTTTGCCTTCGCGCAGAATACGATAGCCGGTCTTTGTGCTGATGCTGAGTATTTCACACATCTGCTCAATGCTCATCACATCGGGATAGTCTTTCAGCATGAGCTTATAGGCATCGCGCTGAGAAATGTTTGATGCGGTATTCACCTGTCTCACCTCCGTTTATTTGTTTTTGCTTTATCAGCAAAAGGATAGGCAGCAGTCGGTTGACAACTGCTGCCCATAGTTTTTGATGATAAATTGTGTTCCAGCATATTTGCAGCTCGCACCCCTGCTGAATAGGGAATGCTGCGGACTACCGCCGGTAAAGCAGTATCATGGGA
>JAUNCL010000042.1 GCA_030535235.1 Bacillota bacterium | reverse complement strand
CGAGGGTGACACCCCCGCTGAGGGCGAGGCCCCTGCCGAGGAAACGCCTGCCGGGGAGGAGACTCCCGCTGAGGAGCCCCCCGAAGGGGAAACAGCAGAATAATCCCGACCAGCACCCCCCGACCCGATTTTGGGTTGGGGGGTTTTGCATGGGGGGGCGGCACAACCAACCCCTGTAGGGCGGGGGCTTGCTCCCGCCGTCACCCGAAGGGCAAAACCCCTCCCCTTGAAAAAATTTTCCGCAGAACCAGGAAGCGACAGATTCAAGGCCCCCTTTTCCGGTATCCTTGTCCCATCGAAGGACAACCATTCCGAAAAGAGGGAGTACCATGGACCATCGCTTTTACAGTGGATCCCTCCGCCAGGTGGTGGAGGGGCTGGAGACCGACCCGGATAGGGGACTGTCCTCGCCGGAGGCCGCCCGACGGCTGGCGGAGCACGGAGAGAACAAGCTGGAGGAGGGCAGGCAGGCGGGATGGCTCCGCCGGTGCCTGGCCCAGCTGAAGGACCCCATGATCCTGGTCCTCCTGGCGGCGGCTGCCCTGTCCTTCTTCGCCGGAGGCGGGGAGGACTGGTTGGACGCCGTCATCATCCTGGGCATCGTGGCTTTCAACACCCTGCTCTCAGTCTCCCAGGAGGACAGCGCCCGCAAGGCCCTGGAGGCCCTCCGGGCCCTCTCGGCCCCCAAGGCGAGGGTGATCCGGGACGGGGAGGAGGGCCGGGTGGAGAGTTCCCAACTGGTCCCCGGGGACGTGATCCTGCTGGAGGCAGGGGATTACGTCCCCGCCGACGGCCGCATCCTGTGGGCGGCGGGGCTCCAGGCCGACGAGGCCGCCATGACGGGGGAATCCCTGCCGGTCCACAAGCGGAGCGGCGGCGGCCTGCCCCCGGAGACCCCTCTGGCCGAGCGGAAAAACATGGTCATCGGCGGCACGGTCATCACCGGCGGCCGGGGCAAGGTGGCGGTCACCGCCACGGGGATGGACACGGAGATGGGCCGGATCGCCGGACTGCTCCTGAACCAGGACGCCGGGGAGACCCCCCTCCAGCGGAAGATGGGGGAGGTCTCCAAGGTCCTCTCTCTGGTCTGCGTGGGGGTGTGCGCGGTGATGTTCGGCCTGGGGATGCTCCAGCACCGGGATATTCTGGGTATGTTCCTCACCGCTGTGGCCCTGGCGGTGGCCGCCATCCCCGAGGGCCTGCCCGCCATCGTCACCATCGTCCTGGCCATGGGGGTGGGCCGCATGGCGAAACGAAACGCCATCATCAAGCGGCTCCCCGCCGTGGAGACTCTGGGCTGCGCCTCGGTGATCTGCTCGGACAAGACCGGCACCCTGACCAAGAACCAGATGACCGTCCTGGAGGTTTGGACCCCCGCCAACGCCTTCCGCCGGCAGGCTCTGACCCTGGGGACCCTCTGCGGGGACGTCCGGCCGGGGCCGGCGGGCAGCTACACCGGGGACCCCACCGAGGTGGCCATCGCCGCCATGGCCGGGAAGGAGGCGTTACATAAGGCCGACCTGGACCGGGACTATCCCCGGCGGGGGGAGGCCCCCTTCGACTCGTCCCGGAAGCGGATGGCCACCTGCCACAGCCTGTCCGGGGGACGGGTCCTTATCGCCGTCAAGGGAGCGCCGGAGGCCGTGCTGTCCCGGTGTACCCATGTCATAGGCCCCGGAGGGCCCCGGCCCCTGACCAACGGGGACCGGCGGCGGATCCAGGAGGAGAACAGCCGTCTGGCCGCCCGGGCCCTCCGGGTGCTGGCGGTGGCCCAGCGGGAGGAGGGCCATCCCCCCGGCCTCTTCACCCCTGAGGAGCTGGAACGGGACCTGACCTTTGTGGGACTCATCGGCATGATGGACCCACCCCGGCCCGAGGTTCGCCAGGCGGTGGACCGCTGCATCCGGGCCGGGGTGCGGCCCGTCATGATCACCGGGGACCACAAGGACACCGCCGTGGCCATCGCCCGGGAGCTGGGCATCTTCCGCCCCGGCCACCGGGCGGTGGACGGCCCCGGGCTGGATTTTCTCCCCCAGGAGACTTTGGAGGAGGAAATCGACACCTTCTCGGTCTTTGCCCGGGTGACCCCGGAGCATAAAATGCGTATCGTGAAGGCCTGGCAGAAGAAGGGCTGCGTGGTGGCCATGACCGGGGATGGGGTCAACGACGCCCCCGCCCTGAAGACCGCCGACATCGGCTGCGCCATGGGCAAGACCGGCACCGACGTGGCCAAGGGTGCGGCGGACATGATCCTCACCGACGACAACTTCGCCACGGTGGTGGAGGCGGTGGAGCAGGGCCGGGGCATCTACGCCAACATCCGCAAGGCCATCCACTACCTGCTCTCCTGCAACATCGGGGAGATTTTGACCATCTTCCTGGCCACCCTGCTCCACTTCCCTCATTCCCCCCTCAGCCCGGTGCAGCTTTTGTGGCTGAACCTGGTGACCGACTCCCTGCCGGCCCTGGCCTTAGGCATGGAGCCGGTGGAGGAGGCCGTCATGGAGAAGCCCCCCAGAGGGAAGGAGGAGCCGTTGTTCTCCAAATCCTTCTCCATCCGGCTGGCCTGGCAGGGCTGTCTGGTGGGGGCGCTGACCCTGGGGGCCTACGGGCTGGGATTTTATCTCACCGGGACCCACGGAGCGGCCAACACCATGGCCTTCGCCACCCTGACCTTCAGTCAGCTCTTCCACGCCTTTGACGTGCGCAGCGAGGAGACCTCCCTGCTCCGGCTGGGGGTCTTCTCCAACGGGGCCATGAACAAGGCCTTCCTGGTGGGATTGGCCCTTCAACTGGCGGTGCTGCTGGTGCCGCCCTTGCAGAGCGCCTTTTCCGTGGTGCCCCTGGACCGGAGCTGCTGGCTCACCGTCCTGGCCCTGGCCCTGACCCCTCTGGTGGTGTGCGAGGGGGAGAAGGCCGCCCGTCGGCATGGAAGAAAGAAGGCAAAGGAACCGGAGAAGGAGACGGTAAAAGTATAAGGATTCCACCATGTTCTTGCCTCCCCCTTTGGGGGAGGTGGCACCGCCGCAGGCGGTGACGGAGAGGGTGAATCTGTTGGATGGGGCATCCACTTACGCCGTTCAGTTTCGGCTTTGGTTTGCCCTCTCAGTCACGGCTTTGCCGTGCCAGCTCTCCCAGAGGGAGAGCCAAGGGGTGGAGACCCAACGTAAACCGCCCTGCCTGGGAACAAAGCGTGTTCCCAGGCAGGGCGGTTGTTATTCTGTCATTGGAATAGTCACGTCGCCGATGGTGACGCTCTCAATGGTGTCCAGGGGGTAGATGTCACCAAAGGTGCCCGACAGGATGGCGTGGCCTTCCTGGGAAAGGTCGCCGCCCAGGCTAATGGAGACCTCGCTGCCATCGGTGAAGGTAAGAAGTATTGGTGTGGGGGACGGCAGGTATATGATCTGCCAATCGACCCATTGTTCCTTGGAGAGTCCTTCCGGGAATGCGGTTTCCGGATCGTATCTGGCGGCGATGGCTTCTCGGTCTGCGGTGTAATCAAATTCCAGGTGGAGGGAGAGGGGAGAGAGCCGCAGGTCGGTAATGGTACAGGTGAGGTCTTCGTAGGAGAAGGTTTGCCCCACAGGCAGAGAGATGGAGGCGTCCTCGTATGCAATGTCAAAGGACAGGTTCCAGGTGCCCTGGACCAGGGGAATGTCCCGTTCCAGCGGGGGAATATCATTGGGCCGCGGAACGAACTCGTGGGAGTACAGATTTTCAAAGGTCACCTCCGCATGACCGGCAGGGGGAGTGTTGACACTGGAATAGGTCCAGATATTCAGAAAATAGAGGGTGGGGTCGGCCAGGGTGAAGTCCAAAAACAGGAGACCGGGGGAGAAACCGGCGCTATCGATCATCAGTTCAAAAGGGGTTTCCTGTTCAAACCGCAAGGTATTGTCTCCGTTGGAGACATTCTTCGTGTCCTCGGTCTCCGGGATGAGAGGTTCCCCGTTGTCCCGCCGGATGGAATAGAGGACAGCGGTGCTGTGAGAATCGCCGATGACGCCCTCTGCGGTAATGGTCACCCCGTTGTCCGTGGCGCTGACCCCGATGGGCGTAAAGAGCTGCTGAATGGTCTGGGTCTGGGATTCCGTGGGGAAGGGGTGAAGGATGTTGGCAAAGATCATGGAGAGGGCCTGGAACCCGCCGGTGGCGCAGGCGGTGACGGTGAGAGCCAGCAGGGCGGCAATGACGGCGGTCAGGGTGTATTTCCGGGGAAACCGCCGCGGTTCCCTCTGGGCGGCGTCCAGCAGCTCCTCCGCCATGGCGTGCTTCTGTTCCGAGGAAAAGGAGAGCCCGTCCATGGTCTCGCGGTAAGTTTTCATACATATCCCTCGCTTTCCAATACCCTGCGGAGCCGGGCGCGGCCCCGGCTGAGCTGGGTGTTGACGGTGGCGGCGGGCCGCCCTAAGATCTCTGCGATCTCCCTGGCGGCGTAGCCCTCGTAGTAATACAGGTAGATGACCACCCGGTACTTGGGGGGCAGCAGGTCCAGGGCGGCCAGCAGGCTGCCCTCGGGGATCTCCGGGGCGGGGACCCGGCTGGCGGCGTCCAGGGCCACGGTGGTTTTCCGCCAGTGGCTTTTCAGCACATCCTTGCAGGCGTTGATGGCCGAGCGGATGATCCAGGCCTTTTCGTGGTCGGGGGAGTCGAAGGCCCGGGGCTTTTCCAGGAATTTCAGAAAGACCGTCTGGCAGATGTCCTTGGCGTCCTCGGTTTCCTTTAAGTAAGTGTAGCTCAGGCGGAGGATCAGGTCCGAGTAGGTGTTCACCAGCCGTTCGGCCTCCTGCCGGCTGAGGGTGGGTCTCATGGGATCACATCCTTTGCTTCGGGAATACGCGCGTTCACCTGGAATACGAATGGGAGGAGGGAAATGTTTCACTTTTTGCAAAAAAATAAGGGAGAGATCTCCGGCGTGGAAGGGTTGTTCCTTCCTGCGGGGGGATCTCTCCTTTTTGGTGTCTGTGGAAAACCTGCGTGGGTCGGGCCGATGTGGTCATCGGCCCCTACGGGGTGGAGGGGTGCTATCCCGCAGGTTGTGAGTCGTACCGATACGACGGGATATCCCCCGCGATAGCACCCCTCAGACAGCCTGCGGCTGCCAGCTCCCCTCACAGGGGAGCCAAGGGGTGAGTGGAGGATTCACCCCCTTGCCTCCCCCTCTGGGGGAGGTGGCACCGCCGCAGGCGGTGACGGAGAGGGCAATCTGTATCGGCAGTGATTTTCCCTCTCAGTCTTCGGCCTGCGTCCGAATCCAGCTCTCCCAGAGGGAGAGCCAGGGCGTGAGGGATCAATCCCGGGTGTCGATGTAGTAGTAATCGGTAAAGGTCCCGGTGACCGTGGTTCCGTCCTCCTGGGTGGCGGTGTAGGTAAAGGTGAAGCCCAGCAGGGGGTAGGTGTTGCCGCTGGTGTCCGTGTAGGTCTGGTCGGCGGCGGCCAGAGCGGCGGCCTGGTCGTAGGTCACCTCCACGTAGCCAAAGCCCCCGGACTCATGACCGATGGAGGCCAGGTAGGCGGCTACGTCCTTGGGGTTGGTCACCTGGAGGGTCTTGCACCCCAGGCCGTTGACCGTCACCTTGTCCAGTTTGAAGGACTGGAAGGTGGCAGGGCTCCCCGCCACCGGGTAGAACAGGAAGGAGGCGAAATCCTTTTCAAAGACCATGGAGCCGTAGTCCCAGATCACCACGGTGCTGTCCTGGATGGCTCCGCTGGCGGCCAGGGCCTCCAGCAGGGTCTGTCCGCCCCCCTTCTTCTCGGCGAAGAGGGCGTTCTCCGACACCACGGCGGCGTCTCCCCGGAGGAACCGGCTCTGGCTGCCGTATTCTCCGTCGGTGATGCCCAGCTTGTCTGTCAGCAACCAGGGGGTGTTCCAGGCGAAGTCCGTGCCGTCCTGGTAGCCCAGGGCCCGAAGGAGGAAGGTCAGGTACTGGGCGGCAGTCACCTGCTCGGCAGAGCCGAAGAGGTTCCCACCCACGCCCTTGGTGAGGCCCTTGCTGTAGGCGTAGCCCACATAGGGCTTGGCCCAGTCGGGGACGTCGGTGAAGGGGGTGGACCAGCTCCGGGCGGTGGCTTCGGACTCAGCCCCCAGCAGGCGGACCAGCATGGTCACGGCCTCGGCCCGGGTGGGGGCACGGTCCAGGTCGAAGTCCACGGAGCCGTCGGCCTTGTTGCCCACGCCCCGGAAGAGGTTCAGGTTGTGCAGCAGCTCCGCCGAGGCCTGGGCTTCTGCCGAGGTGACTGCCAGGGCGGGGATGGACAGGCTCAGGACCATGGCCAAAGCCAGGAAAAGGGGTAGGATTCGTTTCATAGGGGTCCTTTCTAATGGCAGGCCCGCGAAGGGGCCGAAATACGTCGCGTATACCCCGTGATTATACCATAGCGGCGGGAGAAGGTCAAATGGAGGGGGAATCCGGAATGGGGGCGGGGGATGAATAACCCTTCCTTGATTGGCCCATACTATCCAACATCAACCAAAGGAAAGGAGGGCGGGTATGGGCTGGTTTACTCCAAAGGAAGAGCAGGTTCCGCCCCACCCCCGGCAGGAACCCCGTTTTGACGGGGATCTGACCGCCGACCGCATCCGCTTCCTCTTTCAGGGCTGCGCGGACTTTGAGGAGCGGAAGATCCTCATCGGCGGGGACCCGGCCAAGGGGACGGCGGCCTTCTTCATCAGCGGCCAGGTCCGCAGCGAGCGGCTCTATGACTACGTTCTGCGGCCCCTGGCCGTGAATCCCCAGCTCCGGGAGGCCACCCCCGAGGGCGCCGCCCGGATGATGACCGAGGGGCTCGTCTATGCCTCGGGGAAGGTCTGCGAGACCCTGGACGAGGCCGTGTTCGCCCTGGTGGACGGCAGCGTGGTCTTTGACTTCCCCGGCGGGGGGAAGATGATTTCCTACTCCGTAGCCACCGAGGAGAAGCGGTCGGTCAGCGACCCGGAGAACGAGCCCTCCCTCAAGGGGGCCATGGACTCCTTCGTGGAGTCTCTGCGGACCAACACCTCCCTGGTCCGCCGCCGCCTGCGGGCGCCGGAGCTGAAGATCGCCGAGATCATCGCCGGCCGCCAGACGGTGACCCCCATTGATATCCTATATATAGAGGGCATCACCGACCCCGACCTGGTGGCCCGGGTCCGGGAGCGGGTGGAGGCCATCGACACCGACGAGCTCCTCCAGACTGCCTGCCTGGAGGAGCTCATTGTGGACGAGGTGAAGACCGCCTTCCCCCTGGTGGCCTACACCCAGCGGCCCGACCGGTTCTGTGCCGGGCTGGTGGAGGGCCGGGTGGGGGTCATCGTGGACGGCATCCCCCTGGGCTACCTCATGCCCGGCACCGTGGGGCAGTTCTTCAAAACCGGCCAGGACCGCTCCCAGAACTGGGTGGCGGCCTCCTGCCTGTCGGTGCTGCGGTATGGGTGTATGCTGGTCTCCCTCTTCCTTCCGGCGGTCTATGTGGCGGCGGTGAACTTCCACCCGGAGATGATCCCCGCCCGGCTGGCCTGGTCTATCGCCGAGGCCAAGGCCGACGTCCCCTTCTCCACGGTCTTCGAGGTGCTCATCCTCCTGCTGGCCTTTGAAATCGTCCAGGAGGCCGGTCTCCGTCTGCCGGGGCCCATCGGACAGACAGTGTCCATCCTGGGGGGACTGGTGGTGGGAACCGCCGCTGTGGAGGCCAAGATCGTCTCCCCGGTGGTCCTCATCGTGGTGGCGGTGGCGGGCATTGCCGGGTACACCGTGCCCAGCCAGGAGTTCTCCAGCGCCCTGCGGATCTGGCGGTTCGGTCTGGCCATCGCCGCCAGCCTGGGGGGACTCTTCGCAGTGACCGCCCTGGCGGCGGCCCTGGTGTGCCGTCTGGCCCGGCTGGAGAGCTTTGGCGTCCCCTACCTGACCCCCTTTGCGGCGGCGGGGGCGGACCGGTCCCCGGGTCACGGGGTCATCCGCTGGCCCCTGCCCTGGGTCAAGTTCCGGGAGAACGCCCTCCACCCCCGGAACAGGAGGCGGCAGGGATGAGAAGGATGCTTCGTACCGTTGCCCTGCTGGTGCTGCCGCTTCTCCTGCTGTCCGGCTGCGGCAGGACCCCTCAGAGCCGGGAGGCGGGCAACACCGCCGTCATCGGGGTCTTGGGGGTGGAGCCGGACCTGCTGGGCCTGACGGTCTATGCCGGGGCGGAGAGCCGGTCGGGAGAGCCGCCTGCCGTCTATCTGGGCCGGGGGGAGACCCTGGCCGCCGCCGTGGAGGCCCTGTCGGCCAGCGGGAACGCCATGGTGAGCTGCGCCCATGTGGAGCACATTCTGCTGGCCCAGACCGCCGCCGGGAACCTGGAGGAGGTCCTCAGCTATGCCTTTCAGGACCCCCAGCAGAGCACCGAGAGCCAGCTCTGGGTGGTCCGGACGCCGGAGCTCTCCCAGGTCTTCTCCGGAGAGCTGGACCCGGCCCAGCGGATGTCCGTCCTCCGGGCTGCCGGGAAGGATGGTCAGAATTTTAAGCCCGTGACCCTCCGGGAGGCGGCGGCGGACCTGGCAGAGGGAAAGGCTCTGCTCCTCCCGGCTTTGGATGTGACCGAAGCGGGGATCTCCTTCGGGGGATATGCACTATATAAGGAAAGAGAGTTTGCCGCCTGGCTCACCGGGGAGGCCGCCCTGGGGGCCGCCCTCCTCAGGGGAGACCTCATCCACTGGACGGACTCGGTGGACGGCCGGGCGGTCTCTCTCCGCAGCGACGGCCGCCGGGTGGAGACCCTCTGGCAGGGGGACACCCTGACCGGTCTGTCCATCCGGTGCAGACTGGAGGGGACGGCGTCCAGCGGCTGGACCGGCGGCGGGGAGGACCGGAGCCACCTGGAGGAAAAGACCTGCCGGGCCATGGCGGCGGCGCTGCAGATCATGCAGGCCGCCGGGGCCGACGGCGCGGACTTGAGGGGCGGAGCCGGTCTGGCCGACCTCCCGGACTGGCAGCGGATCGCGGCCCAGTGGGAGACCGCCTTCCCCACCCTGACGCCCACCCTCACCGCAAAGCTCACCCTAAAAGAACCGTAGAAGGAGGAACCCCCATGACCCAACGGACCATTACCCTCAGTCAGCTGACCGGCGTGCTCTTTCTGAGCCTCTTTCCCCTGGGGACCGAGTGGCTCGTGGAACTGCTGTCCCCCGTCGGGTCGGCGGCCTGGCTGTGTCCCCTGCTGGCCGGGGCGGTGGTCCTCCTGGCGGCCGTCCCGCTGAGCCGCCGGGGACTGGGGGACCCCTTGGACGCCTTCGGCCCCCGAGGGACCCGGCTGTGGGCGGGGCTCTTCCTGATCTGGGGGCTGATCCTCACCGCTGCCCAGGCTGCCCGGGTGGGCAGCCGGCTGGCGGAATCCCTGCGGGCCTCGCCCCTGCTGCTGACGGCGGCGGTCCTCCTGCTGGCCGGGTGGATGGCCGCCGGGGGTCTGCCCGCCTTTGCCCGGGCCTGCAAGATCTTTGCCCTGGCGGTGGGGAGCGGCTTTTTCCTGATCCTCCTCTTCGGCCTCTTCCGGCTGGAGTGGGACGGAATCCTCCTGTGGGAGCCGTGGGAGCTGGCCCGGGTTCCCGGCGGGGCCTTTGCCACCGCAGGGGTCCTGGCGGTGGGGTGCTTTGCCCTCTTTCTCCGAAAGGAAGTGGAACCGGAGCCCGGCAGGCGGCGGTGGGCTGTGTTCCGTCTGGCGGGCCTCTTCCTCCTGCTGGCGGTCGCCCTGGTTCTGATCCTGGGTCGGTTCGGCCCCGCCCTGGCGGGAAGGATCGACCGGCCCTTCTTCCAGATGGTCTCCGGCCTGGGCTTCGAGGGGGCCTTCCAGCGGCTGGAGGAGCTGGTCTCTGCCCTGTGGGTCCTGGGGGATATGGCCCTGCTGGGGTTCCTGCTGCTGTGCATGGAGAAGCTGGCCCACCGGATGACGGGGAAAGCGGGGGACCATACCGTCTGGTGGCTGGCCCTCCCGGCCCTGCTGCTGAGCCTGCCGGCGGTCTTCTGGAGCCGGGTGCTGGAGGGTCCGGCCCTCCTGTGGGGGACCCTGGCCGCCGGGGTGCTGACCACCCTATTTTCCGCCCTGACGGGGCGGGAAGAAAAAACTTTGAAAAAATCTGAAAAAAGGGGTTGACATTCTCAGGGTGGGGTGGTATTATAACCAAGCTGTCGCGAACGAC
>JAUNCL010000041.1:4005-10721 GCA_030535235.1 Bacillota bacterium | reverse complement strand
GGGATCGCACAGGGTATCGCCGGTCTTGACCTTGTCCATCTTGCCGATGGCGCCGATGTCGCCGCAGGTCAGTTCCTTGACCTCCTCGGCCTTCTTACCGGTCATCTTGTAAAGGCGGCCCAGCTTCTCGGTGTCGCCGGTGCGGGAGTTGACCAGGGCCAGGTCGGAGGTGATGACGCCGGAGAGGACCTTGATCATGGAGTACTTGCCGTACTGATCGGACATGGTCTTGAAGACGAAAGCGGTGGGCACGCCGCCGGGGGAGACCACGAACTCCTCGGTGGTCTCGCCATCCTGGAGGGTGGCCTTGTGGAAGTTGCCCTCTGCGGGGTTGGGGAGCAGTTCCACAATGTAGTCCATCAGCATCAGGGAGCCGATGCAGTTGACAGCGGAGCCGAACAGGACGGGGAACATGGACAGCTCACGGACGCCCTGACGCAGGCCGTTGATCATCTCGGGGTAGGTGAAGTCCTCACCGCCGAAGTACTTATCCATCATTTCGTCGGAGGTCTCGGCCACGGACTCCTTCAGAGCCTCGTTGAACTCGGCCACGACAGCTTCCTTATCGGCGGGGATCTCCACCTCGACGCGCTTGTAGTCCTGGAGCTCATAGGCGCGCTTGTTCAGGGTGTCGATCAGGCCAGTGGTGACCTTACCGGCATCCCACATGGGAACGACCAGGGGAGCGATCTTGTTGCCATAGCGCTCGCGGAGGGCGTTGAAGGTGGCGTTGTAGTCGCTGTTCTCCTCGTCGGTCTTGGAGATATAGATAAAGCGGGGCATGTTGCGCTCTTCGCAGTACTTCCAGACCTTTTCAAAGCCGACGGAGATGCCGTCCTTGGCGGAGCAGACGATGATGGCGGCGTCGGCAGCCCGCAGAGCCTCCATCACTTCGCCGGCGAAGTCGAAGGCGCCGGGGGTGTCCAGCAGATTGATCTTGCAGCCCTTGTACTCGATGGGAGCAATGGCAGTGGAGATAGAAATCTGGCGGCGAATCTCTTCGGGATCAAAGTCGCAGACCGTGTTGCCGTCTGCGGACTTGCCCATACGGCTGACCGCATTGGTCATGAACAGCAGACTCTCGGCCAGAGCGGTCTTGCCGCTGCCGCTATGCCCCACCAGGCAGACGTTACGGATGTTTTGAACAGAATAACTCATAACAATGTTCTCTCCTTATTTACAAATAGGGGCGGGATGAATTCTCCCGTACCAGAAAACGGGGTCATTATCTCCATAGGATAAAGTATACAACAAGACAAGAAACCTGACAACACAAAAATATAAAAATTACGAAAAAACGGATAAAATTTCGTGTGAAATTATGGGCTTGGAGGGGATGTGTCCTTCTCCTGTTCTCCAATGACCCCGGAATCTCGGCTGACGGAAAAGAGAAGGGTGTTCCCTCCCAGGGAATTTTCTGCCGAAAAAAGCCAGCGTTCTCCGTCCTCGGACAGCCCCTCCGGCTTCAAAGTCAGGTCCCGTCCCTGGCGGTGGAGCTGTGCTTCCAGGGCAGACCGGGCCTCCTCCTGGGTGAGGAGGGAGAAGCTTTCGCCGCCGGGCTGGGGGGCTGTGTCCGCCTGGACACTCTCAGTCTCTGGGAGGGTTTCCGGGGAAATCCCGCTTCCCTCGGCGGGGGAAGCGCTGCCGGCGGCGGCAGCTTCCCCGGTGGAGTCGCTGCCAAAGAACAAGGGCGCGCTCCCCAGCAAGACCAGGGCCAGCAGGGCCGCGCAGGCCAGGGAGAACCAGGGCCGCTTTTTCTTCGTGGGTTTGGGCTTCACCTCCGCCATGATGGCGTCCGTCATCCCTGCCGGAGGATCGGCGGCCAGGGTCAGCAGGGAGGTGTGAAGGGTCCGGAGATCCCGGGCGAAGGCACGGCAGCGGGGGCAGGTCTCCAGATGGGCCGTCAGGTCGGCTTGCTCCTGCCGGGTCAGTTCCCCGTCCAGCCGGGCGCTGATCAGCTCTTCATAGGGTTCACAGGGGTTCATGGGGCCGTCCCTCCTTTCTTCCCATCGGACAACCTCTCCTCCCATAGGGTCCCGTCAGCCAGCAGCAGGTCTCGCAGAGCCCGCCGGGCCCGGGACAGCCGGGACTTGACCGTCCCCTGGGACAACCCCAGGGTTTGGGCGATCTCCTGGTAGGAAAAACCCTCCACCTCCCGCAGAAGGAGAACGGTTCGGCTGTCCTCAGGGAGGGTTTCCAGGGCGGTCAGCAAGGCCTTACGGCGCTCCCTTTGTTCGGCGGCCTCCTGGGGCAGAGGGCTCCGGTCGGCCAGAGCGGTCAGGGCCGGGTCCTCCAGGGAGCGGTCCTCCCGCCGTTTTTGGTTCTGGCGGGAGAGGTCGGTGCAGGCGTTCCGGGTGAGGCGGTAGAGCCAGGTGGAGAGGGAGGCCTCCCCACGGAACCGGTCCAGTCCCCGCCAGGCCTTGAGAAAGACTGTCTGGGTGATCTCCTCCGCGTCCTGGTGACTGCGGGTCAGGGAGAGGGCCAGACCGTAGACCATCCGCTGGTGGAGGCGGACCAGGGTCTCAAAGGCGGTCTGGTCTCCCGCCCGGGCTTTTTGGATCAGCCGGCGTTCATCCTCCATGGTTGTCGTCTTTGAGCTCTCGCTTGATCCCGGCAGTGACCCGGTAGACATCCTCCAGGGTGGTGATCTTGGAGATCTCGTTCTTCCAGTACCCGGCGTAGGGGACCCCTTTCAGGTACCAGGCATAGTGCTTCCGAGCCTCCAGACAGGCGATTTTTTCACTTTTGTACTGAGCGGCCATCTCAAACTGGCGCACCGCCACATCGCACCGCTCTGCCAGCGGAGGCAGAGGGGGAATGGGCTCCCCGGCGATGGCGGCCTTGGCCTGCTGGAAGATCCAGGGGTTGCCAAAGACACCCCGGGCGATCATGACCCCGTCGGCCCCAGTGTACTTGAGGATGTGGGCGGCGTCCTTGGCGGAGAACACGTCGCCGTTGGCGATGACGGGGATGGAGAGGGCGTTTTTCATCTCCCGGATGTAGTCCCAGTTGGCGGTGCCGGAGTACATCTGGACCTTGGTGCGGCCGTGGAGGGTGATGGCGGCCACCCCCAGGGATTCCAGCAGTTTGGCCAGCTCCAGGCAGACGATGCTGCCCTTGTCCCAGCCCAGACGCATTTTCACGGTGACAGGCTTGCCTCTGGCCCCCTTGATGGCGGCCTCGGCCACCCGGCAGGCCTTGTCCGGGTCCCTCAGCAGGCCGGAGCCGTCGCCGTTGTTGGCCACCTTGGGCACCGGGCAGCCCATGTTGATGTCCAGAATGTCCGCCCCGGAGACCTCCATGGCGATGGCGGCGGCCTCCTCCATGCAGGCGGGGTCGCTGCCGAAGAGCTGGATGCCGGCGGGATGTTCCCCCTCCTCCAGACGCAGAAGGGGGAGACTTTTTTTATCCTGATAGCACAGGGCCTTGGCGCTGACCATCTCGGTGATGGTATAGCCCGCGCCCAGCTCCCGGCAGATGCTGCGGAAGGCGATGTCGGTCACCCCGGCCATGGGGGCCAGGACCAGGGGGGAGTCGATGTGTACAGAACCGATCTGCACGTGGCGTCACCTCGATTTCTTGGGTAATGTTACTCTACATCATATCATAGATTGCACAATTCTGACAAGGTTCCGGGCGGGGATTTCGGATTGCAAAGCGGTGGGAATATGATATCATAAAAACCAGACGATTGGGAACGAAACAGGTGGTATTATGGATAAAAAAGGAAAAATCTGGGAACTTTTCCGGCAGATCCGCACGGAAGTGCTGTTCAGCGGGGAGAGTCTCCGCATCAACGCCCGGGCCTTGTTTTTCGGTCTGGTGGTGGGCCTGGTGGTGGGGGTCATCGGCGGGGCCTTTGCCCGGCTGCTGGGTCTGGCCGCCCAGTTCCGGGAGGGGTTTTCCTGGGCCGTTTTCCTGCTGCCCCTGGCCGGTCTGCCGGTGGTGTGGATGTACCGGAAGGGGGGCATCAAGACCGCCGGCGGCACGGATATCATCATCCAGGCGGCCCGGGGGGAGCAGCCGGTGTCCCGGGTCCTGGCCCCGGTGATCTTCGCCTCCACCCTGCTGACCCACTTCTTCGGCGGCTCGGCCGGACGGGAGGGCGCGGCCCTGCAGCTGGGCGGCTCCCTGGCGGAGCTGGTGCGCAAGCGGCTGCGGATCGGCGACGAGTTCCAGGACCTGGCCATCATGTGCGGTATGAGCGCCGGCTTTTCCGCCGTGTTCGGCAACCAGATCTCCGCCGTGATCTTCGCCCTGGAGATCTCCTGCGTGGGGATGCTGCCCATGGGGGCCCTGTTCCCCTGCGTGGCGGCCTCCATTACGGCGGGCCATGTGGCCCGGGCCATGGGGGAGCGGGGGGTGAGCTATTACATCTCGGCCTCCACTCCCAACGCTCTGTTTTACGGCAGGGTGCTGGTGCTGGCCATTGCCTGCGGGCTGCTGAGCATCCTGGTGTGCTACACCTTCTCCGGCGTCCGCAAGGGCCTGGAGCACTTCTTCCCCAACCCCTACCTGCGGGTAATGGCAGGGGGTGCGCTGGTTCTTATCCTGACCCTGATGCTGGACACCAAGTATTACCTGGGCAGCGGGCAGGCCATCATTGACCAGACCATCGGCAAGGGCCAGTGCCTGCCCTGGGACTTTTTGTTAAAACTGCTGTTCACGGCGGTGACCCTGGGCGCCGGGTTCAAGGGCGGCGAGATCGTCCCCTCCTTTGCCATCGGCGCGGCCTTCGGCTGTGCGGTGGGGCCGCTGCTGGGCCTGCCGGCCCCCTATGCCGCCGCCATCGGCATGATCTCCCTGTTCTGCGGGGTGACCAACTGCCCGCTGACCTCCCTGGTGCTGGGCTTTGAGGTCTTTCTTTTCTGCAACTCCGGGGGCTTTCTGGTGGCCGTGGCCGCCAGCTTCCTGGTCTCCGGCTACAGCGGCCTGTACGCCAAGCAGAAGTTTGCCTTCTCCAAGCTGGCCGACGCCACCGGCACCATCCCGGAGGAGGAGAGCATCCACAGGCAATAAAGCAATCCCCGCCGGACAAAATGGAGAAAATATCATTGCGGCAGGTCTATATTTATGGTAGACTGATTGTAAATCCAGTAAACTTGTGTCGAATGAGAAAGGAAGTTTATGAAGAAATTGCTATCTCTGGTTCTGACCTTGAGTTTGGTTTTCGGCTTGAGTGTCTCTGCCTCTGCTGCTGCCAACAGCATGAACAACTTCAAGAAAACTGAGACCTACGGAAATCAGTTCACCGACGTGGCTGCTTCCTATTGGGCCGCTGCCTCCGTCAAGACCTGCTATGAGTACGGTCTGATGCAGGGCTATGATGCGGACTCCTTTGTTCCCAAGGGCAACCTGACCGTGGCCCAGGCTATCGTCATGGCTGACCGTGTCCACGAGATCTACACTGCTGGCGAGAGCACCCTCACCAACGGAACCCCCTGGTATCAGCCTTACGTGGACTACGCCCTGGACAACGGCATCATCAAAAACGGGGACTTCACCAATTACAATGCCCAGGTGACCCGCGCCCAGATGGCCTATATTTTCTGCAATGCCCTGCCTGCCAGCACCCTGCCCGCCATCAACGATATCCAGTCCATTCCCGATGTGAACAGTTCCAACCGATACGCCGGTAATATTCTGACTCTGTACAAGGCGGGCGTCCTTACCGGTAGCGATGTCTACGGCACGTTCAAACCCAACGACAACATCATCCGTGCTGAGGCTGCCGCCATCATCGCCCGGGTGGCCATCCCCTCCCAGCGGCAGAACGTGATCCTTCTGAAGGACTTTGCTTGGGAGGACGTGACTGTGGCTATGCCGACGGACGCGGTGGTGGACACCAGCAGCGGTCTGTACAGTCTGCTGTCCTCTTCCGCCGGAACCGGAGTCCTGTTTTTCAGTGAAAGCGATGCGGACTTCCGCGGCGTCAGTATTACAATTCTAACTCCCGCTAAAGTGAACCAGATGATCCAGATGGGGATGGCGGAAGGGGGCCTCGCCCTCAGCGGCCTGTCTTCTCAGCAGGTGAGCTTTGGCGCCATCAAGGCCTACCGCACCACGGGCGTGATAACCACGGATAAGGGGAGCATGAACGGGGTGTTCTATACTTACATCGCCAACAGCACGATGACCATGGTTTGTTTCATGGCTGATGACAATGATATGTCTGCTGCCGTTCTGAAAAACATGACCAATAACATCCGCGTAGCCGGCTGTGCCGTTTCCCCGAAGCTGTAACTCCAATCTGTACGGAAAGAGCTCCCTCGCCGAGGGAGCTCTTTTTGCGCCGCTGCTGAAACATTGGGAAGCAAACGGCCACTGCCTTGTATTTTTGCGTTGGATGCATAACCCCGGGGTTCCTTTGCCAAACTACCCCCGAGGTGATGAACATGACAGCAAAAGAGCTTTCCTATGTGGAAGACGCACTGGCCCATGAGCAGTACTTCCAGACCCAGTGTAAGGAGACCGCCCGTCAGCTTCAGGATGCCGCCCTGCGGACCAGCGTGGAGGAGATGGGCCGCAAGCACAAGCAGCTCTTCCAGAGCTTCTACGACCTGCTGTAAGGAGGATACGGACATGAACGATCAGAATCTCATGCAGAACATCCTTCTGCTGGAAAAGGGCGTCTGCGACCTGTATATGCACGGGGCCATCGAGTCCGGCACGGAGAACGTCCACCAGGCCTTCCAGACCGCGCTGAACGCCTCCCT
>JAUNCL010000041.1:0-3905 GCA_030535235.1 Bacillota bacterium | reverse complement strand
AGTCCGGCACGGAGAACGTCCACCAGGCCTTCCAGACCGCGCTGAACGCCTCCCTTTTACGGCAAGATGCTCGCCAAGGGATGGTACACCGCCCAGCAGGTGGAGCAGAACAAGATCCAGACTGTGAAGCAGAAGTACAACGGCTGCCAGTGCAGCCAGTGACACGCTGCAAACACGAAAAAACACAGGGCCGTCAGGTCCTGTGTTTTTTCGTGTCAGGGATGCTTTGCAAAATATTCTCTGGTCTGCTCGGCGTTGCGGTAGACCTCTTCCTTCAGCGCCTCGAAGGAGGGGAACTTCTTTTCGGGGCGGATATACTGATAAAACTCCATCTGGATCTTCTGGCCGTAGAGATCGCCGCTGAAATCCAGGATGAACCCCTCGATGGTCAGGTGATCGCCGTCGTCCACCGTGGGACGGGTGCCCACGTTGGTGACCGCGATGTGGGTCTCGCCGTTCTCCAGAAGGACCTTGGTGGCATACACGCCCTTGGCAGGGGGGAGGACGTCCTTTTTCAGCTTCAGGTTCACCGTGGGGAAGCCCAGGGTGGTGCCCAGCTTCTTGCCGTGGGAGACCCGGTCGCTGAGGGTGTAGGGGTGGCCCAGGAACAGGTTGGCCCGCTCAATGTCACCGGCGGCGATGAGCTCCCGGATATAGGTGGAGGAGACGGTGATGTGATCCAGTTCCACCTTGGGGATGATGTCACAGCCGATCCCCAGCTCCTTGCAGGCCTCCTGGAGTTTTTGGGGGTTTCCCTCCCCCTTGAAGCCGAAGTGGTAGTCGTGGCCGGCCACCAGATGGACTGCGCCGCAGTCCCGGATCAGGGTCTCCTCCAGAAATTGCCGCCAGGGCTGCTGACGGAACTCCGTGGTAAAGGGCTGGACGATGACGTCCTGGATGCCGTAATACTTCCGCATCAGGTCGGCCCGGTCCTCGGGGGAGGTGATCAGAGGCAGAGGCTTGCCGGTGATCACGGTCTGGGGGTGGGGATCAAAGGTAAAGGCGGAGGGAACCGCGCCGATCTCCCCGGCTACCTGGGCGGTGCGGCGCATGAGGGCGGCGTGACCATTGTGCACGCCGTCAAAGAAGCCCAGCGCGATGACGCGTTTTTTCTGATTCAACTTGTTACACCTCGAAAAAGCTTTTTATCGTCGTGAGACAGCCCTGGTTGAGCTTGCTCAGGGCGAGAAATTCCCCCTGTCTGCCATAAACCCGATACGTCCCGTCGGGACCGTCCATAGTCAGGCTGTTTCCGTTGCGTATCTTTTTTTCTGCCCCTCCGCTTTTCAGTTGGAGGGCGGGATGGGCGGCAAAGTAGGTGTCCACCGGCAGCAGTGCGGCGGCAGGGTCCTCCATGGCGGCCACCTGCTCCAGCGTCACGGCCTGGTCCAGGGTGAACCCGGCGGATCGGGTCCGGCGCAGGGCGGACAGGGTGCCGCCGTAGCCCAGAGCCTGCCCGATGTCGTGACAGAGGGTGCGCACATAGGTCCCCTTGGAGCACAGCACCCGCAGGGTGAACTCGGTGGGGGAGACCTGCTCCACCAGCTCCAGCTCGTAGATGGTGACAGGGCGGGGCTGACGCTCCACCTCCTGCCCCCGGCGGGCCAGCTCGTAGAGCTTTTTGCCGTCCTTCTTGATGGCGGAGTACATGGGCGGGATCTGCTGGATGGGGCCCCGGAACTGGTCCAGAACGGCTTCCAGCGCCTCCCGGGTCACGGAGACCGGGCGGGTCTCCCGAACGGTGCCGGTGATGTCCTGGGTGTCGGTGACCACCCCCAGACGCAGGCCCGCAATATATTCCTTTTCCCGCTCCGCGGCGAATTCCACCGCCCGGGTGGCCCGGCCCACAAAGACGGGGAGCACGCCGGTGGCCATGGGGTCCAGGGTACCGGCGTGGCCGATGCGTTTCACATGGAGGATGCCCCGGAGCTTGGCCACTACATCGTGGGAGGTCCAGTCCTGGGGCTTGTCGATGACCAGGATGCCGTTAGCCATGGCGCACCTGCCTGATCGCGTCCACCATGGCCTCCCTGGCCTGGGCCGGGGTGCCGTGGATGGTGCAGCCCGCCGCCGCCGGGTGTCCGCCGCCGCCGAAGCGGGCGCAGACAGCGGAGGCGTTCAGGGACTTGCCGTCGGTGCGCAGAGAGATCTTACATTCCTCAGGCTTTAACTGCCGGACGGTGACGGCGTTGTCCACCCCCTCCAGCAGACCGATGAAGGAGGAGATATCCTCTAAATCCTCCTCGGTGGCCTGGAGCTCCCGGATCAGATCCAGGGTCACATAGGCAAAGACCAGGGATTCCTCCGGCACCAGATCCATCTCCCGGATGAGCCGGCTCTCGATCTGCATCCGTTTCAGGGACTTGACCCGGAAGTGCCGCTTGTTCACCCACTGGGCGTCGAAGCCGGTCTCCATGAGGCTGGCGGCGATGCGGTGGGTCTCCGGGGTGGTGTTGGAGTAGACGAAGCAGCCGGTGTCCGTGGCGATGGCCATGTACAGCAGCATGGCCATGGGGGCGGTGATGGTCACATCCATGGCCCGGAGGATCCGGTAGAGAACCTCCCCGCAGGCGGCGGCGTCTGAATCCAGACAGGTGGCCCTGGCGTAGTGCTCGTTGGAGCCGTGGTGGTCGATGCACAGGTCGATCCGGTCCTTGTAGCAGGCGGCGCTGTCGGGGAGCATCCCCGGGGCGGCGGTGTCCACGGCCACCACGGACTGGGGCTGGAATCCCTCCGGGGCCAGGACCCCTTCAAAGTAGGGGTCGAAGAGGCCGTGGGCGTCCTCGTTGAAGAGGACATGGGCGGGTTTACCCTTCTGCCGGAGGGCCAGGCACAGGGCGGCCCCGCAGCCGATGGTGTCGCCGTCAGGCCGGCGGTGGGTGAGGATGAGGATATGGTCCAGCTCCAATAAGCGGCTGGCGGTCTCTTGGACAGTCATTCTACCCCTCCGGATTCCTTGCGCTCGATGTCGTTGATGAGCTTTAAAATGTGGGTGCCCTTGTCGATGGAGGAGTCCTCGGTGAAGATCAGCTCGGGGGTGTAGCGCAGGGAGAGGGCATGGCCCAGCTCCCGGCGCAGGTAACCACCGGCGGACTTGAGGCCCTTGATGACCTCCTTCACGTCGCTCTTGTCCAGGACGCTCACATAGACCTTGGCGTAGCGCAGGTCAGAGGTGGTGTCCACGTTGGTGATGGTCACCAGACCGTGGACCCGGGGGTCCTTGACCGTGCGGAGAAGAGAGGCCAGCTCACGCTGGATCTCCTCGTTGATTCGTCCGATTCGATTGGAAGCCATAGTTTGTACCTCCGTAGATCAAACTTCGATCTGCTCCATGAGGAAGGCCTCGATGATGTCGCCCACCTTGATGTCCTGGAACTTCTCAAAGGTGATGCCGCACTCGTAGCCTGCGGCCACCTCCTTCACGCTGTCCTTGAAGCGCTGCAGGGAGGAGATGGAGCCGTCGTAAATGATGATGCCGTCCCGGACCAGGCGGAGCTGGGCGTTGCGCTGCATCTTGCCGTCGGTGACGTAGCAGCCGGCCACCATGCCCACGCCGGTGATGCGGAAGACGTTGCGGACCTCGGCGGAGCCCAGCTCCACTTCCTTGAACTTGGGGGCCAGCATACCCTTCATGGCGGCTTCGATCTCGTTGATGGCGTCGTAAATGACCCGGTACATTCTCATGTCCACCTTCATGCGGACCGAGGATTCCTTGGCGTTGGCGTCGGGGCGGACGTTGAAGCCCACGATGATGGCGCCGGAGGTGGCAGCCAGCATGACGTCGGACTCGTTGATGGCGCCCACGGCGCAGTGGATGACCCGGACCCGGACCTCCTCGTTGGAGAGCTTCTCCAGGGAGGCCTTGACGGCCTCGGCGGAGCCCTGGACGTCGGCCTTGACGATGA
>JAUNCL010000040.1 GCA_030535235.1 Bacillota bacterium | reverse complement strand
ATGACCGACTGGGTCAACACCACCTGCCCCTGCTGCGGCGGCCCCGCCAAGCGGGAGACCGACACCATGCCCCAGTGGGCCGGTTCCTCCTGGTACTTCCTGCGCTACATGGACCCCCACAACGACAAGGCCCTGGCCTCCGAGGAGGCCCTGAAGTATTGGGGTCAGGTGGACTGGTACAACGGCGGCATGGAGCACACCACCCTGCACCTGCTGTACTCCCGGTTCTGGCACAAGTTCCTCTACGACATCGGCGTGGTCCCCTTCCCCGAGCCCTACAAGAAGCGCACCAGCCACGGCATGATCCTGGGCGAGGGCGGCGAGAAGATGTCCAAGTCCAGAGGCAACGTGGTCAACCCCAACGACGTCATCGCCCAGTACGGCGCGGACACCATGCGCATGTATATCATGTTCATCGGCGACTTTGAAAAGGCCGCTGCCTGGTCCGACAACGCCGTGAAGGGCTGCAAGCGCTTCCTGGACCGGATCTGGAACCTCAGCGAGCAGGTGGCAGAGGGCGCGGCCTACAGCAAGGACAATGAGGCCCTCATCCACAAGACCATCAAGAAGGTCTCCGATGACATTGAGAACATGAAGTTCAACACCGCCATCGCCGCCCTGATGACCCTGACCAACCAGTTCTACGACAAGGGTGTGAACAAGGCCGAGTTCCAGACCCTGCTGCAGATGCTGTCCCCCTTCGCCCCCCACATGGCCGACGAGCTGTGGGAGCAGTTCGGCTTCGAGGGCTTCGCCAGCACCTCCCAGTGGCCTGTGTACGACGAGAGCAAGACCGTGGCCTCTGAGGTCACCATCGCCGTCCAGGTGGGCGGCAAGCTGAAGACCACCGTTACCGTCCCCATGGGCAGCGAACAGGACGCCGTCCTGGAGGTGGTCACCGCCGACAGCAAGATCGCCAAGCTCATGGAGGGCAAGGAGATCGTGAAGGTCATCCATGTGCCCAACAAGCTGGTCAACCTGATTCTCAAGCCCAAGGCCTGAGAAATCGGATAAATTTCAGATTCTATCTTGACAATACCGTGGGAATTGCATATAATACCACTGTTAAAGCCATATATTTACGATGGCCCTTTGGTGCGTGAGATGCGAACTCGCCACTTCGGAGGGAGGGAAAACGAATGTCTGAAGTCCACGTGAGAGAAAATGAATCTCTGGAAAGCGCTCTGAAGCGGTTTAAGCGTAGCTGTGCTAAGTCCGGCGTCCTGGCCGAAGTGCGGAAAAGAGAGCACTATGAGAGCCCCAGCGTGAAGCGCCGCAAGAAGTCTGAGGCTGCACGGAAAAACCGTAAAAAGTATTATTGATGATAAAAGACCTGCCCATCGGGCAGGTCTTTTCACATGAACAGAGGCGATTATTGAACCACACCGGGGCCGAACTCCGCCACCTCCGGGTAGAGCCAGAAAAACCGCTGGATGCCCGCCTCCCGGGCAATCTCCCGCTTCTTCCGCAGGCTGGCCTCGTCGTCGAAGAGAATCAGGTGGGCGCCGGTCTCCCGGCTCATATAGGTGAAGTAGTGGGCGCACAGGGCCTGGGAGAAGTGGACCCGGGGCTCCAGACGAGCCATTCGCCGGCGCAGCTCCTCCCGGGGGATGGGGCGGCCCGACCCGGTGGGGGCGGGGAGGAAGAAGTCCTCACAGGCCCGGTGAAGGCTCAGAGCCAGCCGGTCGGCCCCGTAGGTCTCCGCCGCGTCCTGCAATCGCTGAGCCAGGGAGCCGCCGGACAGGGCGGAGGAGAGGTACAGGAAGGCCCTCTGGGAGAAGTTGGCATAGGACTCCGGCAAAAAAAGTCCTCGGCGACTTTTGGCCAGCTCAGACTCCAGAACCTCGATGAGTTGGGCGATATACGGGGAGGGCGCTTCCTCCAGGTCCAAAACCACCCCGATCAAGGCCCGGGCCTGGCACACCGCCAGGATGTCCCGGACCGCCCCCCGGGGGTCGGCGTCCTCCCCCAGGGGCTGGGGCAGGCCCACCAGCATCAGCCCGCCGGTGATCTCCGGCGGCAGGTCGGCCTGGCGGAGACGGCCCTCGGGGCCGATCTGAAAGGCCATGTGGGCCAGCGGCAGGTTCCAGTCCCGGGCGGCGTCCAGGCAGTCGGGCGGTGTGAGAAGATATTGCTTCATGAAGGAATCCCCCTTGTCCATCGTTGGTTCTCCGTGTATAATCGTGATACTGAATCATCCAAGTGCTTCCATTCTATGCAGGGGAAGCCGACCGTAGAAGAGGTGACGCTGTGCATTTTTTGATTCCGGACTTTCTCTTTGAGAGTATCTATACCATTGATATTGAGCGGCTCCGGGCCAGAGGAATCAAGCTCCTGCTGGCCGACCTGGACAACACCCTGGTACCTTATTCCAGCAAGGTCCCCACGGATGAAGTGCGGGCCTGGCGGGACAAACTGAGGGAGGCGGGGATCACCCTGTTCATCCTGTCCAACAGCCGCAAGCCCGGCCGGGCCCAGCGGTTTGCGGAGGCCCTGGGGGTTCCCTACCAGGGCCACGCCGGCAAGCCCAAGGCCAAGGGCTTCTATCAGGCCATGGAGCGCATGGGAGCCCGGCCGGAGGAGACTGCTATCGTGGGGGACCAGATTTTTACCGATATCTGGGGGGGCAACAACGCCGGGGTCACCACCCTCATGGTGAAGCCCATCGAGTTCGGTACTGTGTTCCGGGTCCTCCGGTACGGCATCGAGACCCCCTTCCGCACCCGGGGAAAAGGAGGAGATACCCTGTGAGAGCCCTGTTTGGAACCGCGGGAAACCCGGACAACTTCGCCCTGGCGGGGTTTAAGAAATCCAGGGACATGCCCCTGTGGCTGAAGGGCAAGGGCCTGGACGCCTATGAGTACCAGTGCGGCAAGGGGGTGAATGTGGGGGAGGAGACCGCCCGGGAGATCGGCCGGCAGGCCGCCCTGGCGGGGATTACCCTGTCCCTCCACGCCCCCTACTTCGTGAACCCGGCCAACCCCGACCCGGAGAGCCAGGAGAAGACGGCAGGCTATGTGCTGGCCGCCTGCCGGGTCGCCCGGTGGATGGGAGCCGGCCGGGTGGTGGTCCACACGGGAGCCCTCCAGAAGCGCACCCGGCAGGAGGCCATGGCCACCGCCAAGGGGTGCTTCGCCATGCTCCGCCGCCGGTGCGACGACGAGGGCTTTGGAGATATCCTCCTCTGCCCGGAGACCATGGGCAAGCTGAACCAGCTGGGGGACCTGGAGGAGGTCCTGGAGCTCTCCACCGTGTGCGAGGGGCTGCTGCCCTGCGTGGATTTCGGCCACCTCTACGCCCGCTCTCTGGGGGCCCTGGAGGGCATGGAGGAGACGGCCGGGATGCTGGACCGGATGGAGGCCGTCCTGGGCTTAGAGAAGGCCCAGGGCTTCCACAGCCACTTCTCCATGATCGAGTTCACCCCCAAGGGGGGCGAGGCAAAGCATCTGACCTTTGACCAGACCGACTTCGGCCCGGACTACCATCCCCTCTGCCGGGAGCTGGCCCGCCGGGGCTGGGGCCCCACGGTCATCTGCGAAAGCGCAGGGACGCAGGATGTGGATGCGCTGGCGATGAAGAAGCAATATTTGACGGATTTAGAAAACGGTTGATTGCGCTTTCGCAGGGGACCCGCGAAGCGGGACGGCGCATTTGCGCCGCATAAGCGTTTTCCGAAGGAAAACCTTAGCGCAGGCAGAATTTATTTCTGCCGAGCAGGTGAAATCCTGTAGGGGTCCCCGCTGAATCAAGATTCAGTGGGGAGAAGCGCAGGGACGCAGGATGTGGATGCGCTGACGATGAAGGAGGTCTACCACCGGGCCTGCGGGGAGAAACAGGAATAATCCTCTGATTATCCGGGTAGATTTGCAGAAAACCATTGCAAAACGTGCGGAGGTATTGTACAATAAGAGAGCTTATTGAATGAAAAACCAATTTTGTTTGGAGGATGAATATTATGATTTCTGCCGGCGATTTTCGGAATGGTATGACCTTTGAGATGGACGGCCAGGTCATGCAGGTGATCGAGTTCCAGCATGTGAAGCCCGGCAAGGGCGCCGCCTTTGTCCGCACCAAGATGAAGAACGTCATCACCGGTTCCGTTACCGAGACCTCTTTCAACCCCACCGCTAAGTTTGAGAACGCTTACGTGGAGAAGAAGGACATGCAGTACAGCTACAACGACGGTGACCTGTACTACTTCATGGACCAGGAGACCTATGACATGATCCCCATCGCCACCGAGCTGCTGGGCGACAACTTCCGCTTCGTGAAGGAAGAGATGATGTGCAAGATCAGCAGCTACAAGGGCAAGATCTTCTCCGTGGAGCCCCCCACCTTCGTTGACCTGGAGGTCACCGAGACCGACCCCGGCTTCAAGGGCGACACCGCCACCAACGTGACCAAGCCCGCCGTCCTGGAGACCGGCGCTGAGATCAAGGTCCCCCTGTTCATCAACGTGGGCGACAAGATCAAGGTCGACACCCGCAGCGGTGAGTACCTGGAGCGTTCCAAGGGTTAATTTGTGACTGTTCAGACAGGCTCAATGGGTCGGTGCGGCCTGTTGAGCCTGTCTTGCCCCCTGACTACTATTTTCTTAGAAAGGAAGAACCGATATGACTATGACTATCACTGAAAAGGTCGCTTACCTGAAGGGTCTGGCCGACGGCCTGGAGCTGGACAAGGAGTCCTCCAAGGAGGCCAAGCTGCTGGCCAAGGTCATCGACATCCTGGAGGATATCGGCCTGGCCGTGGAGGACCTGGAGGACGAGATCGAGGCCGTGGAGGAGGAAGTGGACGCCATCTCCGAGGACCTGGAGGACGTGGAAGAGCTGGTCTTCGAGGACGAGGACGACGATGACTTCGACTTCGGCAGCTGCTGCGGCCAGTGCGGCGACCTGGACGACGACGCCTTCTTCGAGATCGAGTGCCCCAGCTGCGGCGAGGACATCGTCATCGACGAGAGCATCCTGGACATCGGCGAGGTCACCTGCCCCAACTGCGGCGACAAGTTCTCCATGGACCTGGTGGACGAGGATGAGGAGGAAGAGGACGACTGAGCCTCTCTTTCAAAGACGACAAAAGGACGGCACAAGCCGTCCTTTTTCGCTTATGGGGCGTCCCTGGTGGCGTGGCTGACAAACTGACAAACGGTTTCCCCGTAGTGTTGGAATCGTTTGTCCATGGCGCTCACCCCGTCACAATCCCCAGGACGGAATTGACCCCGTGGGCGTAGCGCTCCCAGGCATCCTTCTCCTCGGCCAGGTGCTTCAGGCCGGAGCGGGTGATGTGGTAGTACTTCCGGGTGCGGCCGTTGGCCTCGGCCTCGTAGGAGGTCACGGCCCCGGCGTTCTCCAGCTTTTTCAGCACGGGGTAGAGGGTGCCCTCCTTCATGTGGAAGGTGCGGTCCGAGCGGCGCTCCAGCTCGGTGATCATCTGGTAGCCGTACAGGTCCCGGTCGGCCAGCAGGGACAGGACCAGCAGGGATGTGTGCTCTAACGTTTTCTTGCGTTCCATAACAATACCTCCAAGTTATTGGATGGACTCTCCAGCCCAGGTGTCAAGCATATTACAGGTGTATAGAACCGCTCCGTTTTCATCCAGGACGTCCAGGTTGAATGGAATGGGGGTATCCTTATCCAGTTCAAACCGTGTTACGGACCAGAAGTAGCGGTTGCCGTTGTCCGCCGTGAAGACTTCGGCGGTCAGTTCCACTGCGCGGAGGAATGGCTGTAACTCATCCTTGTGGTAGGCCCGGACAGAGGCTGCTCCCTCCAGGAAGACCTCTCCCACCAGGTGGACGGTCATCTGGTTGTTTCTGTAGTCTGTGAGAGAATAGCCCCCGGCCACGATGAGAGGACTATGGGATTTGTCCATGACGGCCACGGGCGGGGGGAGAACGAGCACGTTGAGCCGTGGCCGATGGTTGGACAGCATGAGAACGTTCTCACTCTCCGACAGGTAGAGGTTGTCTTTGGACAGGACGATCTCCGTGGGTTCCAGTCCCATGCGGAACTCTGTGGCCCGGATGGTCTGCATGGGGGTCAGGCAGAAGAGGTGGAAGTAGAGAGCCAACCCCAGGAACACCGCGAACACAATTCCCCGGCAGAGGGCTTTCTGTTTGCGGGTGCGCTGTTTCTTTTTGTGCTTCACGGAGTCGCCACCTCCTCCCAGGGCAGGGGGATCTCAATCGTAAATTCCGTGCCGTACTGGTCGTAATGACCCAGCAGAGAGGCCCCTTTCGGGATGCAGTCAAACGTTCGGTGAAAATAGGCGGCGCCGTGGGTGCCGCCTCCGCCCCCGGAGCGAGGAAGGACGTCGGAGGAGGCGTCTGTGGTGAAGAGCAGGGCGCCAACGCCATAATAGGGGTCCCGAAGGGGATTTTTATTGTAGCTGGATGTGTAAATGTGGGCGGTGTAGCCCTGGTCGTCATCCCCGGTGATGGCGGTGGCGTAGACCCACAGCACATCCCCATTGGGGAAGGTCTGTTTGATGTCCATGGGGGTAAGTTCCTCCGCCGGGATGCTGACCGTGTGGTAGCCGGACTGCATGGGAGCCGTCCGGGCCACCAGGCTGGCATACACCCCGCCGGGGAAGGCCAGCAGGAGGAGAAGCCCTGTGCAGACGGCCAACGTCAGGAACAGCCGGGAGAGGATCAGCCAGCGGAGGGGGTACTCCCGGTTCAGGGCCTTTCCCACCTCCGCCGGGTCCCCCATGGCGGTGAGGGCTGCGTTTCGGGCGTGGTCCTCGTCATAACCTGCGTCCATCAGGGCCTGGGCGTGGTCCTCCATGTGGGCGGCCAGCTCCGCCCGGATGGAGTCTTTCTCCCTGCCCGTGGCGTGGTTTATGTACTTGCAGACGGCGTTGCCGTAGTTCTGAAAATGGTCATCCATCGACAGACCTCCTTTCCGACAATGCCTCGAGTATCTAAGTATAGTATACATAGAATATCGAGGTATGTCAAGGACAAAAAAGCGCTGTGGTTCGAACCACAGCGGCTTTTCACGTTATTGGCTCAGTGCTTGCCCTTAAACAGCAGGGTCACGAAGAACCACAGGGCCAGCAGGACGGTGATGGATGCGCCGGTGGAGGCCCCCAGGTGGTAGGACACCATCAGGCCGGCCACGCCGCAGACCAGCCCCCCCAGGACGGAGATCAGGTGGTACTGGGGCAGGTTCCGGGCGATGTTCCGGGCGGCGGCGCCGGGGAGGACGATGAGGGCGTTGATGACCAGCAGGCCCACCCAGGTCATGGTGATGGTGACAACCACGGCAATGGCGGCGGTGAAGAGGAAGTTTTTCCAGAAAACCCGGATACCCCGGCTGTCGGCCAAAGCCTGGTGGACGGCGGTGAGCATCATCTGGTTGAAGGAGGTGACCCACAGGATGAGTAGCAGCAGCAGGATGATTGCCAGCAGGCCGATCTCGCCGGGGGTCACGCTGAGGATGTCGCCGATGAGCAGGTTGTTGAACTTGGTGAAGCTCTGCCCACCCAGGGTGCTGATGAAGATGCCCAGGGCCACGGCGGCGGAGGAAAAGACGCTGATGGCCGTGTCGCTGGCCATGGCGGTCCGCTGGCGGACCACAGTGAAGAGGAAGGCGATGATGACTGCGAAGATCACCGCCCCCGCTACCGGCTCTGCCAGGCCGCAGATGGCCCCGATGGCCATGCCGGTGAAGGCCGAGTGGCCCAGGGCATCGGAGAAGAAGGCCATGCGGCTCTCCACCACCATGGTGGAGAGAAGACCGAAGAGGGGCGTGACCACAAAGACCGCCAGCAGGGCGTTTTTCATGAAGTACATGGAGTCTGCCGCCGCCCACTCAAAGGGCAGCCAGGAGACCAGCCAATACCAAACTTCCATTACGCGTCCCCTCCTTCCTGGCCTAAGTTCAGGTGAAAGACCGCCTGGAACTCCGGGGACCGGAGGACCTCAGCAGGGGTCCCCACCTTCAGGATGGCCTGCTGGAGCAGGATGACCTTGTCGGCGTACAGCCGCAGGGTGGAGAAATCGTGGGTGGAGAAGAGGATGGACAGGTCGTACTTCTGCCGGATCTCGTCCAGCATCTCCATGAGCAGGTGCTCGCCCCCCACGTCCACGCCGGAGAGGGGCTCGTCCAGGATGAGGATCTGGGGGATGGGCTCCAGGGCCAGGGCCAGCAGGACCCGCTGGAGCTCGCCGCCGGAGAGGGTGCCGATGCGCTTGTCGATGAGGGCCTCCCCGTGGACCCGGGACAGGCACTCCTCCACCTTGGACCGGAGGGACCGGGGGACGGGCAGAAAGACCGGCCACCGGCTGATGGCGGCGGAAAAGAAGTCCAGGACGCTGATGGGGCAGCTCCGGTCAAAGCTGGGGCTCTGGGGGACGTAGCCGATCTTGGGCTGGCTGGGATAGCCCCCGGCCAGCTGGAACCGGATGTCCCCGGTGTAGGGGATCTGGCCCAGAATACTCCGAAAGAGGGAGGACTTGCCCGCGCCGTTGGGGCCGATGAGGGCCACGATCTCCCGGCAGTTGAGCTGGAAGCTGATGTTCCGCAGGATGACGTCGTTCTCCAGGGTGACCCCCAGATCCTTCACATCCAGGCGGCAGGTCCCCGGCTTGGCGGGCATGGGGATGCGGGTGTGGCGTTGTTTGTCGAACCTCATGAGCAGGCCTCCTGAATGGTGTTGACGTTGGCGGTGATGCCGGCCAGGTAGGTGTCGATGCCCACCGCGCCGGTCTCGCCGCTCATGAGCAGGTTGAGGGGATAGACCGGCACGCCGGTCTCCCGATGGATGACCTGGGCGGTGGCGGTGGAGCCGTTGACCTCGGTGAAGATGGCGGGGATGTGGTGCAGCTCCAGCTCCTCCACGATCTCTATGACGTCCCTGGCGGAGGCCTCGCTGCCGGCCTCCTCCTCAATGGAGCGGAGGATGGTCAGGTCGAAGGCGTCCGCAAAATAGGTGAAGCCGTCGTGGAAGGTGATGAGATCCCGGCAGGCCAGGTCGGCCAGTTGGGGTTTTAAGTCCCGGTAGGCGGCGGCCACCTTCGACCCGGCGGTTTGGGCGTTGGCCTGGTAGAGGGCTGCGTGGTCTGGGTCCACCTCTCCCAGCCCCCGGGCCAGGTTTTCCAGCATCTGGCAGGCCCGCAGGGGGTCCAGCCAGATGTGGGGGTCGGGTTCCCCCTCTTCTTCCTCGTGGTCGTAGTCCGGGTCCTCCTGGGAATGGTCCTCGTCCTCGTGGTCATGGTCATGGTCGTGGTCGTGGCTGGAGGCCAGCAGCGCGATCCCCGTGGAGCAGTCGATCTGCCGGGTGTGGGCGGCCTCCAGGGCGTCGGCCATGGACGCCTCCAGGCCCGCGCCGTTGAGCAGGACCACGTCCGCGCCGTCCAGGATCTTCATGTCCCGGACGGAGAGGGTATAGTCGTGAACACAGCTCACCGACTGGTTGATGATGAGGGTCACCTCCACGTTCTCCGCCCCCTGGGTGATCTCCCGGGCGAAGAGGTAGACGGGGTAGGTGACAGCGGCCAGGGTCAGGCCGTCCTCAGACCGTTGGGCGCTCTCCCGGGGGCCGCAGGCCGTCAGAGGAAGGACCAGGGCCAGACCGAGGAGAAAGGGCAGAATTTTTTTCAGCATGGGTGTTCTCCCTCAGGATAAGTTGTTGCAAGGTAACACTTTATTATACCGAAAAAATAACCCGCCGACAAGGGATTTTGAGAAAAAAGAGGACGACCCGGATGGGTCGTCCTCAAAAGGTTCTGTAAGGATTACAGGAAGGAGAATGCCAGGATCAGGCCGGAGAACACGATGGAGACGGTGGAGCACAGCTTGATCAGGATGTTCAGAGCGGGGCCGGAGGTATCCTTGAAGGGGTCGCCCACGGTGTCGCCCACGACAGCAGCCTTGTGCTGGTCGGAGCCCTTGCCGCCGTGGTTGCCGCGCTCAATGTACTTCTTGGCGTTGTCCCATGCGCCGCCGGCGTTGGACATAAAGACGGCCATGGCGAAGCCGGTGACGGACACGCCGCCCAGCAGGCCGACCACGCCGGTGGGGCCGAGGATCAGGCCGGTGATGATGGGCACGATGATGGCCAGCAGAGCGGGAGCCACCATCTCATGCAGAGCGCCCTTGGTGCACAGGGCCACGCAGCTTGCGTAGTCGGGATCGGCCTTGCCTTCCATGATGCCGGCGATCTCCTTGAACTGGCGGCGGACCTCCACCACGATGGACTGAGCAGCGGTCTGGACGGAGCTCATGGTCATGGCGGAGAAGACGAAGGTCAGCATGGCGCCGATGAAGATACCGACCAGAACGGTGGGGCTGGTCAGGGTGAAGTTCAGGTTCTCAGCGGTTCTGTTCTGCACGATGTTGACGTAGGACACCAGCAGGGACAGAGCGGTCAGGGAGGCGGAGCCGATGGCGAAGCCCTTACCGGTAGCAGCGGTGGTGTTGCCCAGGGAGTCCAGGGCGTCGGTGCGGTCACGGACCTCCTCGGGCAGGCCGGACATCTCGGCGATACCGCCGGCGTTGTCGGCCACGGGGCCGTAAGCGTCGGTGGCCAGGGTGATGCCCAGGGTGGACAGCATACCCACAGCGGCGATGCCGATGCCGTACAGGCCGCGGTTGAAGTCAGCGCTGAAGCCGCCGTTGGCGTCCATGATGGACACGGTGCCGCCGGCTGCGAAGTAGGAGACAAGGATGGCGGCGGCCACGATCAGGATGGAAGCCATGGTGGACATGAGGCCCAGAGAGATACCGCCGATGATGATGGTGGCGGAGCCGGTCTCGGAAGCGGCGGCCAGCTTCTGGGTGGGCTTGTAGTTGTCAGAGGTGTAGTACTCGGTGAAGTAGCCGATGAGGCAGCCGCCCACCAGACCGCAGAGGATGGCGACGTAGACGCCCACCCAGCCCTCGCCGATGATGAACATGGTCAGGGGGATGGCAACCAAAGCGGAGAGAACAGCGGCGGAATAGGTACCGGTACGCAGGGAGGTCAGCAGAGACTTCTGGGTGGCGTCCTCCTTGGTCTTGACCAGGAAGGTGCAGAGGATGGAGCAGATGATGCCGGCCACAGCCAGGGCCAGGGGCAGCAGCATACCGTTCCAGCCGTAGCCGGCGGTAGCACCCAGAGCGAAGGTAGCCAGGATGGAGCCAACATAGGACTCATACAGGTCGGCGCCCATGCCGGCCACGTCGCCCACGTTATCGCCCA
>JAUNCL010000015.1:27825-57672 GCA_030535235.1 Bacillota bacterium | reverse complement strand
AAGATACTTGCCTGGAGACGGGCCGGAAAAATAGGTAACGCCAACATTTGAGAGACAGCCTTTCGGCTGTCTCTTTTCTATTTCTGGAGACGAGAACAAGGGTGCAGCTGGAAGTGGTTCCGCTGCACCCTTTCTGCGCATATTCTGTTTTTCTGTGTTACTTGACCCCCATGGTGGTCCGGGCGCTGTCCAGGAAGCGCTTGGCGGCGGGGGAGAGCTCCTCCAGGCTCAGCATGGCGGCACCCAGCTGGCGATAGGCCCGGGGGACCAAGGGCAAGGCAATGACGCCGGGGGGCATGTCCTGGAGGTATAGTCCCGGAAGAACACTTACCCCCAGGCCGGCGGCCACCATGTTCAGAATGGCCAGTTCATCCTTGGAGGACCAGCAGACGTTGGGGTGAAACCCTGAGTCTTTCAGCAACCGGGGAATATCATGGTCGTGGGCGTCATCCTCTATGATGAAGGGTTCCCCGGTGAGCTGATCCAGGGAGATCTCCTGGGAGGTGGCCAGGGGATGCCCCTCGGGCACCACGGCGCACAGATCGTCCTGCATGAACTGGATCCACTGGTGGGAGTAGTTGGGTTGGCGGCTGTAGAGCAGCAGGTCCACGGAGCCGTCCCGCAGCCACTGGTCTAAATCCTCCTGGCCGCTCTCTCGGATAGACAGGGTGATGCCCGGGTAGCGGGCGGTAAAATTCCGCAGGATGGTGGGCATCCAGAACCGGGAGATACAGGGGAAAACTCCCACCGAAACGGCACCCACGGCCAGCCCCCGGATATCTGCCACCTCCTGCTCCAGCATCTGGCTCTTGTGGTGGAGGTCCCGGAGAATGGGCAGGATGCGCATACAGTCCGCTGTGGGACGCACGCCGGAGCGGGAGCGCACCAGCAGGGGGAAGCCGAACTCGGCCTCCAGGGCTTTGATGATGTAGCTCAGGCCCGACTGGGTGTACCCCAGCTGCTCGGCGGCCCGGGTCATGTTGCCCACGTCGATGGCGGTGAGCAAGGCATTTCGTTTGTTGTGATCCATGGGGCCTCCTCTCTGTCAGAACCTGCTTTTCACACAAGTCATAGCATAAGAAACTCTGATGGTATCTATTTGAGCTTTTGATTTTACAAATGATATCAACCACAGTATAGAGCAACTGGGTCAAGAAAGCAAGACCTGAATTTGGAAGAATGGGAAACCATTAGGGACTTTGATGGAACCGATGCGCCTTTCTCGTTTTACAAATCCCGCGGGATCGTGTATGATACAGACAGAAAGAAAAAGAACGTGAGACCCGGCCGGATCCCCTCTCTTTTCTCGGTAGATATCCACTTCTGAGAAATATGGAAAGGAGCATTTTTATGAAAAAGACGGAAAATGCCAGATTTACCATGATCGCATGGGTCATTATGATGGTAGCTTATGTGGTGGCCTTGAGCCAGACGGGTGGTCAGGTCGGCATTCCCTTCGCCGCCTGCGGCGCCATCGGGGCTGTGGGCCTGGCCCAGGCCTGGTCTGACTGGCTCAACGCAAGAAAGCATGAGACCTGACGGTGACGAGATGACACTCCCCCACCGGAACCATAGAGAAACGCCTGATTCCCGCAGGCGTTTCCTTTTTGGAATGGATTTGAACCATCAAAAAATCTGATGGGAGACATGGGGAATTCTTTCTTTACAAATGGAAGAAGCTGCGGTATAGTAAGAACCAAGGAAGAGAAAGTATGAAAGGCTCCGCCCCAGAGCCAGACCATACATCGAAAGCTGTATCAGCGACTGGTCGCCTCTCCTGTCCGATCGCCTAAGGACCTCCGCTCTCTTGGGTCCGCACAGCTTCTCAGTAAGTAGCCACAGTGGATGTCGGTCCACTGTGGTTTCTTCGTTTTGTGGGTGCTGTGGGAAGGGGCCCGGAAAGAAGTGAGGGCTTTTGTTGAAAAATACCTCTTGACGGGGGGCCGCTTTCGGTGCTATGCTAAATGCAAGTTCAAAACAGCAAACCAGTGAGTAAGAATAGTACCTTTTTGTAAGGCCCGGCAGAGAGCCGCGGATGGTGGAATCGCGGTGGGACCACAGGGAGGGAATGGCCTTACGAGGGCGGAGCGAACACCGAAGGGTCAGTAGCGGCCGACGGGGACCGCACCCGTTATCCGGGCGGCGCGTATGATGGTACGCGAACAGAGCGGGCGCTATGCGTCAATTTGGGTGGTACCGCAGGAAGTCAGTCTTGTCCCATTTCGTTACGAAACGAGTGGAGCAGGGCTTTTTTATTTTGTTCCCCCAACCCTCTCCCACCATCGAGAAACCTTGATTTTTGAAGAAAAAAGGAGAGATCATCATGAAGAATCTGAAGAAATCTGTGTGCGGCATTCTGTCTCTGGGCATGGCCCTGTCCCTGTGCGCCTGCGGCGGCCAGACCGCCGGTGAGACCGGTGGAGAGACGGCCGGAGATATCCCCGTCATCGGCATCAGCCAGTATGGCCAGCACGGCTCCCTGGACAACTGCCGGGAGGGCTTCCTCCAGGGCCTGGAGCAGGCCGGTCTGGTGGAAGGCACCGACTACACCATCGACTATCAGAACGCCAGCTTTGACGACAACATGGCCATCCAGATCGCCCAGGCCTTCTCCGCCGAGGACGCCGCTCTGATGGTGGGCATCGCCACCCCCGCAGCCACCGCCTGCTACGCGGCGGCAGAGGATAAGGACATCCCCGTGATCTTCACCGCCATCACCGACCCCGTGGGGGCCAAGCTGGACAGCGGCAACATCACCGGCACCTCCGACGTCCTCCCCGTGGAGGGGCAGCTGGAGCTGATCCGGGCCATCCAGCCCGAGGCCGACACCATCGGCATCATCTACACCACCAGCGAGTCCAACTCCGTCTACTCCGTGGGGGTCTATGAGGAACTGGCCGCCGACTACGGCTTTACCATCGAGGCCGTGGGCGTCACTGCCCAGTCCGAAGTCACCCAGGCGGTGGATACCCTCATCTCCAAGGGCGTGGACTGCTTCTCCAACCTGACCGACAACAACGTGGTGGGCGTCCTGGGCTCCATCCTGGAGAAGACCAATGAGGCCGGCATCCCCGTCTACGGCTCCGAGATCGAGCAGGTGAAGCTGGGCTGCGTAGCCGGCGCGGGTCTGGACTATGTCCAGCTGGGCATCCAGACCGGTCTCATGGCCGCTAAGGTCCTCACTGGTGAGGCCACCTGCGAGGATATGCCCTATGAGGTCATCGAGAACTACGCCCTGTATGTGAACAGCGCCGCGCTGACTTCCATGAACCTGGAGCTGCCCGCCGACCTGGCCGGGACCGCTGAGGAAGTGGGACAGTAACGATTTTTTAGGAATTAAAAATGAGGAATTGGGGTGGGAGCTTGCTCCCACCCCTTGACTACGATAAACAACCAACCGACAAGGAGGCGCATCCATGACTGACCTGATCGCCAGTACTCTGACCCAGGGCTTTATCTATGCTCTGCTGTCCTATGGCGTCTATATCACCTATTCTGTGCTGGACTTCCCCGACCTGACGGTGGACAGCAGCTTTCCCCTGGGGGCGGCGGTGACAGCTGTGCTCCTGCTGAAGGGAGTGAACCCCTGGCTGACCCTGGTGTGCGCCGCTGCCGCCGGGGCTCTGGCCGGTCTGTGCACCGGTCTTATCCATGTGAAGCTGGGGGTCCGGGACCTGCTGGCCGGTATCATCACCATGACCGCTCTGTCCTCCATCAACCTGCTCATCGCCGGGTCCAACCTGACGGTGGAGCGGGCGGTGGACACCATCTTCGTCTCCGCCCCCGTCATGGCGGTGCTGGGGGGCCTGACCCTCACCGGCCGGAAGCTGGTGGTGGCCCTGGTGCTGGCAGTGGTGGTGAAGCTGGTGCTGGATCTCTACTTCCGCACCAAGTCCGGCCTGCTCCTGCGGGCGGTGGGAGACAACGCCGCCCTGGTGACGACCCTGGCCAAGAACAAGGGTTCCATGAAGATCCTGGGGGTGGTCATCGCCAACGCCCTGGTGGCCCTCTGCGGCGGCGTCCTCTGCCAGGAGCAGCGGAGCTACTCTGCCGTCATGGGCATCGGCCAGGTGGTCTTCGGTCTGGCCACCGTCATCATCGGTATCTCCCTGATCCGGTTCTTTGCCGGGTCCAAGGTGTCCCACAAAATGCGGCGGGTCCCCGTGCTTCGGTTCCTGGCCAGTCCCAAGGGGACCACGGCGGTCCTGTTGGGCAGCATCCTGTACAAGTTCTGTATTCAAATCGCCATCAATGCCGGACTGCCGGCCAACATGCTGAAGTTTATCACTGCCGTCCTGTTCCTGCTGGTGCTGGTGGCGGCGGGACGCAAGGGGGAGGAGATCATCCATGCTTGAGATCCGAAACATGTCCAAGACCTACAACCCCGGCACGGTCACGGAGCTAAAGCTCTTCGATGACTTCCAATTGACCGTCCCTGACGGGCAGTTCATCTCCATCGTGGGGAGCAACGGCTCGGGCAAGACCTCTCTGCTGAACCTCCTCTGCGGCAGCATCCCCCTGGACAGGGGGGACATCCTCATTGACGGAAAGAGCATCCGCAAGCAGAAGGATTACCAGCGGTACGCCGCCATTGGCCGGGTCTATCAGAACCCCTCCCTGGGCACCTGTCCCAACCTGACCATGCTGGAGAACCTCTCCCTGGCGGATAACAAGGGGAAGCGGTTCGGCCTGGGCTTTGGGGTGAATAAGAAGCGGATGGACTTCTACCGGGAGCAGCTCTCCGGCCTGGGTCTGGGCCTGGAGGATAAGCTGGATGTGAAGATGGGCTCCCTCTCCGGCGGTCAGCGGCAGGCGGTGGCTCTGCTCATGGCCACCATGACCCCGCTGAAATTCCTCATCCTGGACGAACACACCGCGGCCCTGGACCCCAAGACCGCCGAGACCATCATGGTCCTCACCGGTAAGGTAGTGAAGGAGAAGAACCTCACCGCCCTGATGGTCACGCACAACCTGCGCTATGCCCTGGAGTACGGCGACCGGCTGCTGATGCTGGATCGGGGAAAGATTGTGGTGGATAAGGCCGGGGAGGAGAAGGCCGCCATGACCGCCGACCAGATCCTCACCACCTTCGGCCAGCTGAGTATGCAGTGATGGGATGCCATTTAGGAGTAAATCGTAGGGGCGATTCATGAATCGCCCGCCACACAGCGTATCAATCGGAACGGGCCTGCCTGTTCCCTACATCAAGATGTTTCGCTCAACGGAAAACCCGGCAGGATGCCTCCTGCCGGGTTTTTGTTGATTCGGGTATGTTTTTCAGATGTGTGGCAAAGGGATTCAGAAGCCGGCCCAGGGCAGGGCCAGTTCTTCCATGGCATTCTGGAGCCAGGGGGCGTCCTCCTGGCCGCTGCTGGCGCCTAAGACACTGCTGCCAGCGGTGGGACGCCCTTGGCTGTCCCAGATGAACTCCGCCCAGCCGATGGCGTCCAGGTCCCCGCCCACCGCGAAGACATGGCGCAGACCGTCGGAACCGGTACACTCATAGAGATAAGGCTTCGTGTAGGAGCACTGGCCGGTGATGTCCAGGTTCTGACCGTTGGCGGTGAGGTACAGCCTGCCATCCCGGATCTCTACAGGGGAGATGGCCTCGCCGGTGTCTGCAGACCCGGCGGCGTAGGGATCTCAGCTGGCGGTGATGCCCTCCTCTATGGTGCCGCCGGTCATAAAGGAGTAAAGAGAGTTTACGATTTTGTCTCCGGCAGCAAAGGCGGTGACAGACAGGGCGCAGATCAGCAGGGCGGCTGCCAGGGCCATGGCGGGACGGCGCAGTTTCTTGGTTTCTTTCATGGGGATGACCTCCTGTTCAATGGGGGAGCAATGGGAGGTCAAACGGGTGCGGAGGGCCTGGGCCCGGTCCTCCGGCATGGAGATCTGGTCAAAAAGGTTTTGATAGTTACGTTCCATCCTTATCCTCCTCTAAGCTGCTCCGCAGCATGTTTCTTGCCCGATGCAGGCGCATGGAGACAGCCGGCGGGCTGATGCGCAGGATTCGGGCGATTTCGTCATAGGAGTAGCCCTCATAGTAATGCAGATGAACGGCCGCCCGGTACTTTGGGGGAAGGGCCAGAACCGCGTCCAACAGGGCATGTTCCTCCGGGCGGGCACAGGGGATGGTCTCCTCCAGGGGTTCCCAGCGCTGTCGGCTTCGGCTGCGCAGCAGGTCCCGGCAGGCATTCACGGTGACTTGTGCCAGCCAGGCCCGTTCCTTCCCGTGGGTGGGGGGATGTTTGCTGTCCAACAGCTTGAGGAATACTGTCTGGACGATATCCTCCGCATCCTGGGGGGAGTGGGTGCAGCTGAGGGCCAGCCGGTAGACCATGTTGTGGTGCAGATCGAACAGGGGGAGAAATTCCGTTTCTGTCATGGGGCGCCTCCTTTCCTTTTGTTTGAGGCCTCGTCTATAAGACGGTTGAGGGCGGGAGATCCACACAATCGGATGGGAATTTTTTTCTTTTTGCCAGAACAGAGAAACCCCGATCAGATGGCGTCTGACCGGGGCTGCGTCGGGCTTTATTTTTTCTTAGGTTCTGCCGCTGCGGACTGAGCGTTTTTTTTCATGGCCAAACGGCGGGCGGCCTCCCGGTCTACCTCCTCCTCCATCCACAGGTGGAACTCGATGCTGTCCATGTCGTGGAAGGGGCTGACGGTGGGGGCTTCCTCCGGGGCTTCCGGTTCCTCCTCCGCGGGCAGCAGGCCCATCATGGCCAGGTCCAGATCGTCCATGGAGGAGAGATTGCCCAGACCAAGATTCTTAAAATCATCCATTGGGTCTGCACCTCTCATATTGTGATTTTCTCTGCCCAGCATACCACAGTTTCTCCCCGTTGTCACGCCTTTGTGGAAAATTACCCTTGACAAAGAGAGGGAAATCCACTAATATATTGCCAAACCAGAGATAGAGGCGCGTTTCGCCAAGAGTACCCGTTGCCAATGCCGTGCAGGGCAGGGGCGGGGAAAGGGGCAGACGCCGAAGCCGGGCTTTCCTGCATGGAAGTCCAGGCTGGGCGGACAAACGAACAGTTGTCCGACTGTCGCAAATGGAACAATTTGCGGAGAGCTATCCTTGATACAACAGCCCGGTATATCTGCCGGGGGCATTTGTCGTTCTATCAAGCAGCTATCCCGCATAGCCAGCTTGATTTTTTTATTGCATAGCAATAAAAAAATCATAATTTGAGCCATCCCCCTCGCCCTGTTGGGGCAACCGGGGGATATGGCGAAAACATCGTGCAAAGCACGATGTTATGGTTTCTTTCTTATAGCAATAAAAAAATCAAGCGAGCATCTCAAATTATGCAGGAGGAAAGTATCATGAAGCAGCAGAATCCTATTTTCAAGGGCATTGCCACCGCCCTGGTCACCCCCACCACCCCCGACGGTGTGGATTACAAGCGTCTGGAAACCCTCATCGACTGGCAGATCGCCCAGGGGATCAACGCCCTGGTCATCTGCGGCACCACCGGTGAGAGCTCCACCCTCACCGACGCCGAGCACCGGGAGGTCATGCGCTACGCCATCAAGCATGTCAACGGCCGGGTCCCCGTCATCTGCGGCACCGGCAGCAACGAGACCGACTACGCCATCGAGCTGACCAGGAGCGCCTGTGCCGACGGCGCCGACGGCGTTCTGGTGGTGACTCCTTACTATAACAAGACCACCCAGAAGGGCCTGGTCACCATGTACAACGCCATCGCTGACGCCAGCACCAAGCCGGTCATCCTCTACAACGTGCCCTCCCGCACTGGCATCGGCATCAACCCCGAGACCTATGTGAAGCTGGCCGAGCACCCCAACATCTGCGCCATCAAGGAGGCCAACAGCGACATCTCCAAGATCGTGGAGACCTTCTCCCTGGTGGGCGACAAGCTGGACATCTACTCCGGCAACGACGACCAGATCGTTCCCATCCTGTCCATGGGCGGCATGGGCTGCATCTCCGTTCTGTCCAACGTCATCCCCGCCGGCACCGTGGCCATCACCGACAAGTTCTTCGCCGGGGATGTGGCCGGGGCCGCCAAGCTCCAGTGTGACTACATGCCCCTGATCCGCTCTCTGTTCTGCGAGAGCAACCCCATCCCCGTCAAGGCCGCCATGGCTGCCATGGGCTACTGCGAGAACTTCCTCCGCCTGCCCCTGGTCCCCATGGAGGAGGATCACTATCAGGTCATGCTCCAGCGGATGCGCGCCCTGGGCATCAACGTATAAAGCTGAGGTGCGTCCGTCATGAACATCATCGTAAACGGCGCCTTGGGGCGCATGGGCCAGCACATGTGCCGGGTCATTGAGGCCTCCGGCGACACCCTGGCCGCCGCCGTGGACCGGGCCGGGGGAGAAGGGGTCTACACCGCCCTGACCGACTACACCGGCCCCGCCGACGTGGTCATCGACTTCTCCAACCACGCCGGCGCCCGGGAGCTGGTGGACTACTGCGTGGCCAGAAAGCTCCCCCTGGTGGCCGCCACCACCGGCTACACCCCCGAGGAGTTCGCCATTTTAGAGGAGGGGGCCAAGTCCGTCCCCGTCTTCCAGTCCTATAACATGTCCGTGGGCGTGGCCCTCCTGGCCCGCCTGGTGAAGCAGGCAGCCGCCATCTTCGGCGGCTGCGACGTGGAGATCATCGAGGCCCACCACAACCGCAAGGCCGACGCTCCCAGCGGCACCGCCCTCCTTCTGGCCGACGCCGTGAAGGAGAAGCGGCCCGACGCGGAGTACGTCTTTGGCCGCTCCGGCCAGCACAAGCGTCAGCCCAACGAGATCGGCATCCACGCCCTGCGCATGGGCAACGTGGTAGGGGAGCACGAGGTCATTTTCGCCACCGACAGCCAGACCATCTCCCTGAAGCACCAGGCCCACGACCGGGCCCTCTTTGCCGAGGGCGCCCTGACAGCGGCCAACTTCGCGGCAAAGCAGGCCCCCGGCCTCTACCACATGGACGACCTTCTTGGACCCTGATAGAATTTGTAGGGGCGATTCACGAATCGCCCGAACCTGGCAGGTCCTGCTTTCCTACTGACCGGGCAACGTACGGCAGGGAGCGGGCGCTTCCTGAAGCGCCCCTACGATGGAAGAAGGACTTCCCCAAAGGAAATAACCGAAAGAGAAAGACAGGAATGACCTATGCTGTATGACAATCTGGGAATCAACGAGAAGGGCCATCTGACCATCGGCGGCATCGACGCGGTGACCCTGGCCGAGGAGTTCGGCGCACCTCTGTACGTGCTGGACGAGGACCGGGTCCGGGCCAACTGCCGCACCTATGTGCAGGCGTTGGCCGAGTATATGCCCGCCGGGTCCTACCCCCTCTTCGCCGGCAAAGCCCTGTGCTTCAAGGGCCTCTACCCGGTGCTGAAGGAGGAGGGCATGGGGGCCGATGTGGTCTCCCCCGGTGAGATCTACACCGCCCTGGCCGGGGGCTTCCCGGCAGAGCGCCTCTACTTCCACGGCAACAACAAGACCGACGAGGACATCCTCTACGCCATGGACAACGGTGTGGGCCATTTCATCGTGGACAACCACCACGAGCTGGAGCGGGTGAACCGCTACGCCGGCGAGAAGGGCATCAAGCAGAAGGTCCTCCTCCGGGTCACCCCCGGCATTGACCCCCACACCCTCCAGGCCATCAACACCGGCCGCATCGACTGCCAGTTCGGCGTCCCCATTGAAACAGGACAGGCTGCCCGGTTTGTCCAGGCCGCAGTGGGGATGGAGAACCTGGACGTCCTGGGCTTCCACAGCCACATCGGCTCCCAGATCTTCGAGGCAGAGCCCTTCTGCGACGCGGTGGACATCCTGCTGGCCTTCGCCGATGAGATGCGGCAGGTGCTGGGCTTCACCGTGCGGGTCCTGAACCTGGGGGGCGGCTTCGGTGTCCGCTACCAGGAGACCGACCCGGTGGTGGACATCCCCGGCAACATCAAGGCCCTGTCCGAGCACCTGAAGGCAGGCTGTGCCGCCCGAAACTATCCGGTCCCCCAGGTCCTCCTGGAGCCCGGCCGGAGCATCGTGGCCGATGCCGGTGTTACCCTCTACCGGGTGGGCGGCGTGAAGACCATCGAGGGCTACCGCAGCTACATCACCGTCAACGGCGGCATGACCGACAACCCCCGGTACGCCCTGTACCAGGCCCCCTACACCGTCCTGCCCGCCGACCGGATGAACGACCAGCGGAATTTTGTCTGCACCGTGGCCGGCCGCTGCTGCGAGAGCGGCGACCTGATCCAGGAGAACATCCGGATGCCCGAGGCTAAGCGGGACGACCTCATTGCCGTCCTGACCACCGGGGCCTACAACTTCACCATGTCCTCCAACTACAACCGCCTGTGCCGTCCGGCCCTGGTGATGCTCCGTGGGGGCAAGGCCCGTCTGGCTGTCCGCCGGCAGACCTTCGAGGATCTGGTGGCCTGCGACCTGTGAGATACAATTTAAACATGAAAAACGGGAGCGCTGCAGAATGTTTGGTTCTGCAGGGCTCCCGTTTTTGTGTTTTGTGTGAGGTCAAAGGGCTTCCTGGTCCGCTTTCTTCCCGGCGGGCCGGTCGAAGTCGGGCAGGAGGAAGGTGCCGAAGAGGAAGGTCAGGGAGTAGAAGGCGGTGAACATCATGGCGATGAACCAGCCCTGGGTGTTGACCAGGTGGACCACCAGGGCGTAGATGATCATCTGCAGGGTGTAGGCCGCCGCCCAGTAGAGGGTGAGGATGACGGCCACCTTGGCCGGGGAGGCCCCGGGCAGCTTGGTGGGCAGGGTGAACAGGGAGGGGGTGGAGATGAAAATCACGAAGCCCAGGAGGATGGCCGACACCGTGGCTACCGTCGGTGATTTGGTTAAGATCATCAGGAAGAAAAGGAAGGACTGGGCGACGCCCGAGAAGCGGAAGAGGTTGATCTGCCGCTTGAGCTTTTTCGCCAGAATGATGCCGATGATGGTGCCGGGGATGCCGGTCAGGGCGATCATCAGGGAGATGAACTGAGAGTTTACAGTGAAGTCAGGGTTCAGGGGGAAGAGGTAGAGCATCACCGTGTACATCACCAGGCGGCCGGTCATGGTGAAGAGGAACTGATAGAGGAAGGGCTCCCGCAGGCCGTCCCGGTAGCGGTAGACCTGGGTGGGGTGATTGCTCTCATCCTTGGGGGTGATGGGGTAGCCCTTGCCCACGAAGAGCCACAGCCCCAGAAAGACCACGCTGAAGGCACCGTAGAACAGGATCACCGAGCGCCAGTCCCCCAGCCAGTGGCGGACGGGGGTGATGGACAGCAGGGCGATGAGGTTGCCGGTGTTGGGGCCGGCGTTGTTGATGCCGATCCAGATGGGCTGGCGCTTGGGCTCGAAGCAGTAGACCACATAAGGGGTCAGGCAGATCATGAGGACGGCGCCGCCGAAGCCCAGCAGGAACCGGGTGATCACAAAGAAAGTCAGGTTGGTGGCGAAGGCCCCCACCACCACCGAGCAGGTGAGCAGGCAGGAGACCGCCACGGTCTTTTTGGGGCCCAGCTTTAGAAGGATCCAGGCGGCCACGAAGTTGCCCAAAATCTTAGCCAGGGAGATGGCGTTGTTTACCGAGGAGGGGAGGGCGGACAGGCCGAACTCCCGGACCATATCCGTGGTGACGATGGAGCCGACCATCCAGGAAGCACTGAAAAAGGCGTAGGCCAGGAAGAGCAGACACTCGATGACGACGGCCCGTCTGGGGCTGATGACCTTGGGCGGCATGGCGGTCGCCTCCTTTCCGAACAGTTGTGAAACTTATCTTTCATCATACAGGGAAACGGTCCGTTCGTCAAGAAAAGTCCTTCGTCAAATTGGCGAAAATGGCAAAAAACAGGGTGGTGTCCCAAAAAATTTCCAGCAATTTGAAAGTCGTTGAAAAAACGTGTACGTTTCCGTACACGAAAAGCGTCATTTTCTCCTACTTATGAAGGCTACTTTGAAAGGAGAAATGCAAATGAAACAGCTTTCCAAGCTGGTGGAGGTGAAGAGCATCGTCACCCTGGCCATGACCGGGGCCATGATCGCCCTGCTCTTCTCTCCCCACCCGGTGAACGCCGAGGCCCAGAGCCTCTTCTGCACGGCCTACGGCGCCATCATCACCTACTTCTTCACCAAGCGGCCCAGGGAAGGAGGGGAGGAGGGATGACCCAGCCGGTATCCTATCTCCAGACCGACCCCCGGTGGGGGAGTCTGGATTACTCCGCGGCGGGGGAGAAGACCACCATCTCCGCTTCGGGCTGTGGCCCCACCGCCATGACCATGGTTCTGGCCACCTGGGCGGACCCCTCCGTCACGCCTGAAACCGAGTGTGCCTGGGCGCTGCGGCACGGGTACAAGGCCCCACACAGCGGGACCTATTACGGGTATTTTGTCCCCGCCGGGGCCCGGTACGGCCTGACCGTCACCCGGCTCAACGGGACAAGCCTCTACGGCAACGCCAAAAGCCCCCTCCACCACCAGGTAAAGGAAGCGCTGGACCGGGGCTGCCTGGCCATCGCCTGCATGGGAAAGGGAAATTGGACCAGTTCCGGGCACTATGTGCTGGTCTGGGGGATCGAGGGGCATACTGTGTTCATCAACGACCCCGCCTCCACCCGGCCGGCCCGGACCCGAGGGGACTATGACCTGTTCAAGTCCCAGGTCAAGTATTATTGGATCATCGAGAAACCGAAAGGGGAGGAGACCATGAAGGGAACAGAAATCGTCGCGGCCCTGAGCGATCAGGAGGCCTATGAGCTGCTGCGGAAGGCCCAGCGCCACGCCCGGGCTCTGGCGGAGCCGGACTGGAGCCGGGAGGAGGGCTGGTGGCAGAAGGCCAACCGCCGAGAAATCACCGACGGGACCGGCCCCGAGGCCCTGGTGAAACGGGACGAGCTGACCGCCGTCCTGGGCCGCCTGGGGCTGCTGTAACGGCTGTAGAGCCAGGAATACCGCAACATCCGGGAGAGAACGTAAAAAGCGCGCCAACGGCGCGCTTTTTTAATATTCCATGTCAAACAGAGCCTGGCTCATGGGGATTTTGCTGGGATCGCTGTTCAGGAAGGTGACTTTGCCGGGTCCTGCTCCGGGCCTCAGCAGTTCCCTGGCCTCCAGCTGCCGCCTGAGCTGCCGGGCGGTGCCGTCGCTGCCGTCGATGATGGTCACCGGACGGTGAAAATTTTTCCGGATCGCCGACCGCACGAAGGGGTAGTGGGTGCAGCCCAGGACGATATACTCCACGCTGCAGTGGCGGAAGGGGAGAAAGAGGGCCTGGAGGTAGGCGTCCAGCTCCGGCCCGTCGAAATGCCCCTGCTCCACCAGCTCGGCCAGACCCTTGCAGGGCAGGGAGATCACGTTGGCCCGGTCACAGAAGGCGGCGGCCAGCTTCTGGTACTTGTCCTCCCGGATGGTCAGGGGGGTGGCCATGACGATCACTGAGGAGCTGTTGTCCGCCAGGGCCGCCGGCTTCACCGCCGGTTCGATGCCGATGACCGGCAGGTCCGGATACTTCTCCCGCAGGAGGGTGATGGCCGCGCTGGTGGCGGTGTTGCAGGCCACAACGATGGCTTTGACCCCTCGCTCCACCAGTCCCTCTGCCGCCCGGAGAGTCAGCCTCCGGACCTGGTCCAGGGGCTTCTCCCCATAGGGGGCGTTGGCCGAGTCGCCAAAAAAGAGGAAGTCCTCCCGGGGCAGCAGGGCCGTGCAGGCCCGCAGTACGCTGACGCCCCCCAGGCCGGAGTCAAACACGCCGATGGGCAGTTCCCACTTGTCCATGTCCATTCCTCCTCTCAGATTTTGGAATCAAAGCATAGTATACCACCATTTCCGGCCCAGCGCCACTGGATTTTTGGGGAAGTTTGGGGGATCCGGTCCCCCCGCCGCCTCCCCGCCCCACGAAGGGGAGAGAGAAAGGTTGTAAAAACACGAAAATAGAGAGATTTTGGTGCACTTTTGATGCGGATGATCTCGTACAATATATAAACCTCTCCATGCGCATTTTGGGGGAGGATTTTGAGGAAGGATGATGCGTGTGAAACGAGCGAAGTATGCTGTTTCGATCAAGCTGACGGTCCTCTGGTTCCTGGTGTTTATGATCCTGTTCTCCGGGGTCTCCCTGATCCGGACCGCCGTAGAAAACAATAAAGAGTGGGTCAACCCCTACCTCGACGTGAACGAGAACATGTGGAGCTACCAGTACATCACAGAGCTCAACAAGGCACAGGTCCTGCCGGACGCGGAAAAGTTCGAACCCACTGTGGAGGAGACCCGCGGCAACCTGGTCCTTTACCTCTATAACATGGATTCCGGTCCCTTCAAAAAGCGGGACAAGGTCCAGCCCGAAAAGGATGTCCGGACCCCCAACTTCGAGGACGTGACCAAGGACTCCGAATACTATGACGCGGTCTGCTGGGCCTATGAGATGGGCTTGGCCTCCGGCGTGGACGAGACCCACTTCGCCCCCGACGATCTGCTGACCCGGGAGCAGGTGTGCACCATCGTGGCCCGCTTTGCCGCCATGGAAAAGCTGGAGCTGATCCAGGTGAAGGAGCCCAACCAGTTCAAGGACTCCCTGTACATCTCCTCCTTCGCCCGCAGCGGCGTTACCGCCTGCCAGATCTCCGGCGTGGTCAACGGCTATGACAACGGATTCTTCTATCCCGCGGAGAACATGAGCCGCCAGGAGTGCGCGGCGGTGATCTACCGCATTATGATGGCGGCGAAGACCGAGATCCCCGAGGGTGTGGACCTGGTGGATCTGACCGCCGGCGCTTACGACGAACTTTATAAGAACTACACCGATATTCCCTTTACCGCCCTGGTCCCCGCCTCGGCGGAGCCCGGTCCCGTCAGCTTCTTTGACAAGACCGTCTTCATCGGCGACTCCATCTCTATGACCCTGGAGAGCTACTGCACCGCCACCGGCGCCCTGAGCAAGGCCCAGTTCCTCTGCGCCGGCAGCATGAGCCCCACCAACATGCTCACGGGACAGATCCTGCCTGAGTATCCCAAGGGCTCCGGCCAGAAGCCCCCCATTGAGGACAGCGTAGCTGCCAGCGGCGCGGAAGTGGTCTACATCATGCTGGGCATGGATAACATCGCCTACGGTCTGGAAAAGTCCACCGGTGACTATGTGACCATCATCAACAATATTCTGGCCAAGAACCCCGAGGTCCAGATCGTGGTCCAGTCGGTGACCCCCATGACCAGCGACAGCCCCCGGGCCAACAAGACCCTGAACAACGACACTATCAACGCCTTCAACGACCGGATGCAGGAGATCTGCCAGGAGAACCGGTGGTACTACCTGAACGTTTCGGAGAAGTTCAAGGGCGAGGACGGAGGACTGATCCCGTCCTACTGCAGCGACAAGACCTCCATGGGTATGCACTTCACCTATGAGGGGGCCAAGGTTTGGGTGGACTATCTGCTTAACCACATCCCCGAGGACTTGCTGTAAGGCGGAAATATTAAGATTAATTTAAGAAAATCTTTAGGATTCTCATAGAATTGAACGGTAGAATGAGGGAACTGTACCACCGGAAAGGAGAAACGTCATGAAACAAATGGTATATGTCCTTGCTCTGCTGTTCCTGCTTACCCTGTGCGCCTGCGGTCAGCCCCAGCAAACAGAGCAGACAGGCCGGCAAGAGGGGACCGGGCAAACCGAGGAAGAAACCCAGGCGGAAAACCAGCCCCAGGAAACGGGCTTTGTCCCCCTGGTCCCCGAGAGCGAGGCGGTCGCCACCGACTGGTTCCAGGATGTCGCCTTCGTGGGGGACTCGGTCTCGGTGATGCTGGACATGTACAACAGCAGCACCGGTGTCCTGGGCAGCCCGGCCTTCTTTTGCTCGGTGAGTCTGAGCCAGCAGAACGCCATGGCCTACGCCGCCGGAGACGAGCGGCTGCCCGAGTACCCCAAAAACTCCGGCCAGCACCCCCGGGTGGAGGACGGCGTGGCCGCCAGCGGGGCCAGCAAGGTTTATATCATGCTGGGGATGAATTGTATCGCCGGAGGTGTTGACAGAGCATGTCAGGATTTGGTAGTATTGGTCGATGAGATCCTTGCCAAGTCCCCCCAGGCAACCATCCTGGTGGAATCCGTCACGCCCATGACAGAGTCCAGCCCCCGGGCGGATGCCAGCCTGAACAACGAGACCATCGCCGCATTCAACCGTCAGATGATGGAGATCTGCCGGGAGCGGCAGTGGTACTACGTCAACGTGGCGGAGGCGGTCTCCGACGAGAACGGCTTCCTGCGGGAGGAGTACAGCGGCGACAAGGCCATGGGGATCCACTTTAATTACAACGGCGCCCAGGTGTGGGCGGAGTACCTTTTGACTCACGTTCCCGAAGCGCTGAAGTAAATAGACAGAATTTTTTTATGGAGGATGAATGAAAAGATGAAACGTTTCCTGCTTTTGCTGATGGCACTGACCATGTTGCTGGCTCTGGCCGCCTGCGGTGGCGGCGATCAGGAGCCGGCCCCCAACGAGGAACCCGGCCAGACCGAGACCCAGGAACCCGCCGGCGGTGAGGGGACCGAGCCTGCTGCTGGCGTTGACCTGGAGGCCCTGAAGGCCCAGATGCTGTCTGACGCCGGCATCACCGACTACATTGACGTGCCTGCCGAGAACCTGTCCACCGTGTACGGCATCGACCCTGCCCAGGTGGTGAGCGCCGCCGCCTTCAACGCCATGACCGGCGGGGCCTTCCCCGAGGAAGTGGTGATGGTCCAGGCCGCCGATGAGTCTGCCGCCGCCGATGTGGCTGCCAAGCTGGAGGCCAAGCTGGACGCCATTGCCGAGCAGGCTGCGTCCTATGACCCCGACAGCCTGGAGCTGGCCCAGAACTGCGACGTGGTGGTCAGCGGCGTGTATGTGGGCCTGTTCTTCACCCAGCACTACGACGCCATGGTCTCTGCCTTCCAGAACGCTGTGGGCTGAGCCGCCAAACGAGTAAATCCCACTGCCGGGTGATCCTTTGATCGCCCGGCAGTCTTCTCAGGAGTATGCTATGGTCTTTTCAAGTCTTCCCTTTCTCTTCCTGTTCCTGACGGTGGTGCTGCTGGTCAGCCACATTCTGCCTTTCAAGTTCAGGAACTTTTTCCTTCTGCTGGCTAACCTGGTGTTCTACGCCTACGGCGAGCCCATTTACATCCTCATCATGCTGGGGTCTATCCTGGTGAACTTCTTCTGCGGCATCCTCATGGCCCGGCAGCCCTCCCAGGGCCGTAAGAAGGCCGTGCTGGTGGTGGGCATCGTCCTGAACCTGGCGGCCCTGGGGGTGTTTAAGTACGCCGGCCTCTTTGTGGGCACGTTTAAGCAGCTGACCGGCCTGGAGTCCATCCCCGATGTGAACATTGCCCTGCCCATCGGCATCTCCTTCTACACCTTCCAGGCGGTGTCCTACCTGATCGACGTGTACTGGAAGGACTGCGAGGCTGCCAGCAACTTCATCAACTTCGCCTGCTATATCTCCCTCTTCCCCCAGCTTATCGCCGGCCCCATTGTCCGCTATAAGGATGTGAACGACCAGTTGGTCTCCCGGACCGAGACCCTGGCCGGGTTCAACACCGGCGTGCGCCTCTTTATGGTGGGCATGGCCAAGAAGGTCCTGCTGGCCAACCAGTTCGGCGTCCTGTGGGATGCGGTGTCCGCCAACCCCACAGAGGCCGGCGCCCTGGCCGCCTGGTGCGGCGCCGTTGCCTACAGTCTCCAGCTCTACTTTGACTTCTCCGGCTATTCCGACATGGCCCGGGGCCTGGGCAAGATGCTGGGCTTTGACTTCTGCATCAACTTCAACTACCCCTACATCTCCAAGAGCGTCACCGAGTTCTGGCGGCGGTGGCACATCTCCCTGTCCACCTGGTTTCGGGACTATGTGTACATCCCCCTGGGGGGCAACCGCTGCGGCAAGGTCCGCCAGTGCGTGAATATCTTCATCGTCTGGGGCCTCACCGGCTTCTGGCACGGGGCCGGGTGGAACTTCCTCTTCTGGGGCCTGTACTACGGCGTCCTCCTGCTGGTGGAGAAGCTGTTTTTGGGCAAGTACATCCGCAAGCTGCCCGTTCCCTTCCAGCATCTGTACGCCATGGTCATCGTGGTCATCGGCTGGGTGTTCTTCGCCTCCCCGGACCTGTCCACCGCCATGGGCTACCTGGGGGTCATGTTCTCCCTGGAGGCCGGGACCATGGGCGGCCCCGCCCTGGTGCTGCCCTGGGTGGGCATGGGCATCCTGGGCGTTGCGGCGGCCACGCCTCTAGCCAAGACGGTCTGGGAGAAGTGGAAAGACCGCAAGGGTATGCCCCTGGCAGAGGGCCTGCTGTGTCTGGCCGGTCTGCTGCTGTGCGTGGCCAGCCTGGTCAGCGACAGCTACAATCCCTTCCTGTATTTCCGGTTCTGAGAGGGGGAGACGATAATGAAAAAATTCTATGAGGCCCTGCCTGCCCTGGTCTTTACGGTCTTCCTGGCGGTGATGGCCCTGCTCCTCTTCCTGCTGCCCCACAAGACCTATTCCGAGAACGAGAAGCGCAACCTGGCCGCCTTCCCGGAGGTCACCGCCCAGTCGGTGATGGAGGGGGAGTTCCAGGAGGACCTGGAGACCTTCACCGCCGACCAGATCCCCGGCCGGGATTTCTTTGTGGGGGTCAACGCCTACTGGACCCTGCTCACCGGCCGGAACGCCGCCCAGGATATCTATTACTGCGCCGACGACTATCTGATCAACGCCCCCAAGCCCTACAACGAGCAGATCTTTACCGACAACCTGACCCGGTTTGACCAGTTCGCGGCCAACGCCGGGGTCACGGCGGATATCATCATGGTGCCCTCCACGGGCTATATTATGGAGGACGTCCTCCCCGCCAACCACGGGGAATACCACGACGATCTGCTCTATGAGAAGGCCGGGGAGATCCTGCAGCATACCCAGATCATCGACGTGCGGGATACGTTGAAGGAGGGGGCCGAGACAGGGCAGGTGTGCTACCGCACCGACCACCACCTGACCTCCTATGGCAACTACCTGCTGTACAAGGACTTCCAGATCGCCCACGGCAAGCCCTACAACTCCCGGGACGCCTATCAGGTCACTGCCTGCGACGGCTTCTATGGCACCACCTGGTCGGGCAGCGGCTACTGGTTCACCCCCGCCGACGCGGTGGAGCTGTGGGACAGCGGCGCCCAGGTCCAGGTCACCCTGCGGGACGGCCAAGAGAGGGTCCAGTCCGACAGTCTCTTCTTCCCGGACCACCTGGAGAACATGGACAAATACCCCGTCTTCCTGGACGGCAACCACAGCATAGCGGCCATCTCCAATCCCCAGGCCGAGGGGGGCGCCCTGCTGGTGATCCGGGATTCCTACGCCCACTGCTTCTCCACCTTCCTGGCGGACGGCTACCAGACCGTGTATCTGGTGGACCTGCGGTACTATCGCGAGTCCCTGTCCCAGTTCATGGAGACCCACCGCGTGGACCGGATTCTGTATCTCTACGGGGTGGATAACCTCATGACCGACACCAATTCCGCCTGGCTGAACTGAATGACGTTTTAGGACCGAGAGGATTTCCTCTCGGTCCTTTGGTGTATTTAATGAAATTTTAAGAAATTCGTGACAGGCAGGACATGGTTTCCCGGTAAAATCAAGGAAAAGGAGGGATGACCATGAAGAAGAAAATCCTTTGCGTGCTGTTGATCACTCTGCTGCTGGTCCTGGGAAACTACAGAGGGAGCAGAGACCGTGTAGGGCGGGATCTTCAGATCAACCTTCGGGCGGGTACGGTCCTGGAAGATAAGGACACCCACGGCGGGTTCCATGGGGACGGGGACCGCTGGATGGTGGTGAAGTTCGAAAAGGACATCTCCAAACAACTGGAGGAAAACGATGACTGGAGAGAGATGCCACTCACCGAGAATCTGGAGGCCGCTGTCCACAGATTTGCCCTTTTCCCGGATGGTGTGGAGGCGTTCGAGGGATATTACTACTTCCGGGATTACCACAGCCAGAGCACCGACCCCACGGATGACAGTGAGCTTTTTGCGCGGTATTCCTATAACTTCGTCCTGGCCATTTACGACAGCCAGACCCGGACGCTCTACTACAGCGAGACCGATACCTGAGAACCCCTCTTGCCATCCCCCTGCCCAAGATGCTATGATACAGGCAGCAAGCACGGAGAGGGGGAGAACCTTGCGCGTCATTCTTGTTGATTCTGATCCCGGGGCCATGGAGACCCTGGCCGACCATATTCGCCGGGCGGAGCCCCAGGCGGAGATCGCCACCTTCACCAGCCGGGAGGAGCTGGCCTGCTGGATGGAGGAGGACGAAGGAAACACCCGGGGGAACCGGCCCCGGCTGCGGGTGCAGACCTTTGGCAACTTCGAGGTGTTTTACGACGGCAAGCCCGTCCACTTCCGCCGCCGCCGGACCAAGGAGCTCTTTGCCTACCTCATCGACCGGCGAGGGGCGGGCAGCACCATGGGGCAGCTCATCTCCGTCCTGTGGGAGGGCCGGCCGGACACCGACAGCGTCCGCAGCCAGCTCCGCAGCCTCATCACCGACCTGCGGACCACCTTCCGGGACCTGGAGGAGAATTCCATCATCATCAAGCAGCGGGATCTGATCGCCGTGGACCCCACCCGGGTGGACTGCGACTACTACCGCTTCCTAGCGGGAGATCAGGGGGCGGTGAATGCCTTTCGAGGGGAGTACATGACCAACTACTCCTGGGGAGAGACCACCCTGGGAGCCCTCCAGCAGAAGAAGTAAGGGCCCGTATCCCCTTGATTTCATAACATCGAACCCCAAGGGGCGCGGCTTTTGGCCGCGCCTCTTTTCTCGGGTTGACAGAGATTTAACAAAGATTTAACATAAGGGCGGTTTTCTTTTTTACATGAGGGGACTACACTGAATGTAAAGATCCGGTAAAGACCCGGAAAAGGAGAGGGGATCCGAATGGAACGAATCTATCTGCTGGAGGACGACGACAGCATCCGCAAGCTTGTGACCTACGCCCTGGGCAGCCAGGGGTATGAGGCCGAAGGCTTTGCGCGGCCTTCGGATTTTTGGAAGGCCATGGAGGGGCAGCAGCCCGCCCTGATCCTGCTGGACATCATGCTCCCCGAGGAGGACGGCCTGTCCGTCCTGGAAAAGCTCCGCTCCTCCGCCGCCACCCGAAAGCTGCCGGTCATCATGCTCACCGCCAAGAACACCGAGTACGACCGGGTGGTGGGCCTGGACAGCGGCGCTGACGACTTCATCTCCAAGCCCTTCGGCATGATGGAGCTGGTGGCCCGGGTGCGGGCGGTTCTCCGCCGGACGGGACAGAAGCAGGAGAACGAGGACTATCAGCTGGGGGAGCTGTTCGTCAGCCCCCGGCGGCATATCGTCCGGGTGGCCGACCGGGAGGTCCCCCTGACCAACAAGGAATTTGAACTGCTCTGCCTGCTCCTGGAGCACCAGGGCATGGCCATGACCCGGGACGCCATCATGGACGGGGTCTGGGGCCAGGAGTTCAGCCGGGAGAACCGGACTCTGGACGTCCACGTGCGGACCCTGAGGACCAAGCTGGGCCGGGCGGGGAGCTATATCGAGACCGTCCGGGGCGTGGGCTACCGGATCAGTGGAGGCGGCGGCTTATGACGGGAAAAATCTTCAAAAGCTGCCTGGCCATGTGCCTGGCGGTCATCGTTCTGTGCACCGGCCTGTTCGTGGCAGTGATGACCGAGCGGAACGAAAAGGAAATCTTTTGGCAGATGGAGGAGGAGGCCGTCTATGTGGCCCAGGGCATCGACCGGATGGGAATCGACTACTTCACCGGCCTGGAGGCCGGGCAGCGGCTGACCTGGATCGCCGCCGATGGCACTGTCCTCTATGACAGCGTGGCCGACGAGGCCGCCATGGAAAATCACCTGGACCGGGAGGAGGTCTCCATGGCCCTGGAACAGGGAGAGGGGACCAGCCAGCACATCTCCAACACCCTCCTGGAAAAGACCATGTACTACGCCCTGCGGCTGGATGACGGCACGGTGCTGCGGGTGTCCTGCACCCATGTCTCCCTGGGGGCCCGCCTCATTGAGCTGCTCCAGCCCATCCTGTGGGTAGGGCTGCTGACCATGATCCTGTCCGGCCTGCTGGCCTCCCGGCTGGCCCGGCAGATCATCAAGCCCATCAATGGCCTGGACCTGGAGGACCCCCGGCGGGACCAGGTCTATGAGGAGCTGTGGCCCCTGGTGAGCCGTCTGCGGGAGCAGAACCACACCATCAGCCGGCAGATGGAGGAGCTTCGCCGCCGCCAGCGGGAGTTCGCCGCCCTGGTTGACAACATGAGCGAAGGGGTCCTGCTGCTGGACGGGAAATACAACATTCTCTCGGGGAACCAGAGTGCGGCGGCCTTCCTGGGGGAGGAGAACCTGCCGGAGTCCCTGCGGCAGAACCGCTGCCGGGGGGAGCTCTGGGAAGCCGCCGCCAGGGCCCTGGCCGGCCGCCACGGGGAGGCCCTCTTTCAGGCGGACTCCCGGAGCGTGGAGATCCTGGCCAACCCCGTCACGGTCAACGGCCATGTGACCGGGGCCATGATTCTCATTGTGGACGTCACCGAGCGGGAGGAGCGGGAGAACCTGCGGCGGGAGTTCTCCGCCAACGTGTCCCACGAGCTGAAGACCCCTCTGACCGCCATCTCCGGCTTTGCCGAGCTGATGAAGGAGGGGCTGGTGGAGCCGGAAACCATGAAGGAGTTCGCCGGGGACATATACAAGGAGTGCGGCCAGCTCATCGCCCTGGTGGACGATATTATGAAGCTCTCCCGGCTGGACGAGGGCGCCCCCGAGGTTTCGTCGGAGGTGGTGGACCTCTACGCCCTGTCCGGGGATATCCTGGAGAGCCTGCGGCCTGCCGCCGCCCGGCAAAACGTGACTCTGTCCCTGGAGGGGGACCATCAGTCCATCCACGGCGTGTGGCGCATTCTCAACGAGATGCTCTATAACCTCTGCGAAAACGCCATCAAATACAACCGGGAGGGGGGCCGTGTGACCGTCCGGGTCAGCGGAGACCGGGAGACCGCCGTGGTTTCCGTGCAGGACACCGGCATCGGCATCTCCAAGGGCCAGCAGGAACGGGTTTTCGAGCGGTTCTACCGGGTGGACAAGAGCCACTCCCGCCGCATCGGCGGCACCGGCCTGGGCCTCTCCATCGTCAAGCACGGGGCCCAATATCACAACGCGAAGCTGAGCCTGGACAGCGAGCCCGGGGTCGGCACAACCATAACCTTAACCTTCAGAAAGGAGAACGAACTTGATCACATTTCATGATATCAAGCGGGACCCTCAGATCCGCACCTATATTCAGAAGGCCGACGAGTCCCTCATCGCCCTGGGATTCACCGAGCACAGCTTTGCCCACGTGGGCCTGGTGGCCGCCAACAGCAAGTACATCCTGGAGACCCTGGGCTACTCCCCTCGGGAGGTGGAGCTGGTCCAGATCGCCGGCTACCTCCACGACATCGGCAACCTGGTCAACCGCATCGACCACTCACAGAGCGGCGCGGTGATGGCCTTCCGCATCCTGGACCGGATGGGCATGGACGCGGCGGACATCGCCGAGATCGTCACCGCCATCGGCAACCACGATGAGGGCACCGGCAAGCCGGTGAGCACCCTGGCCGCCGCCCTGATCCTGGCGGATAAGTCCGACGTGCGCCGCAGCCGGGTGCGCAACCGGGACACCGCCAACTTTGACATCCACGACCGGGTGAACTACTCGGTCACCAAGGCCGAACTGAAGATCAACGAGAGCAAGACCCTCATCAAGCTGAAGCTCCACATCGACACCCGCTACGGCTCGGTGATGGACTACTTTGAAATTTTCCTGGGCCGCATGACCCTCTGCCGCAAGGCGGCGGAGACCCTGGGCCTGCAATTCAAGCTCATCATCAACGAGCAGCAGCTCATTTAATATCACCGGTAAAAACACCGGCCCGAGACGTATCAAAACGCCTCGGGCCGGTGTTTTTTGGCGAAATTCCGGTTTTACATAAACTTTATCTCTCTTTGGTTTTTCCTTTAACCTTGGCCGAGTACACTGTTCCTGTACTCAAAAAACAAACCCAAAAATGAAAAGAAACGAGGGAATCAACATGAAATGCAATCTGAAAAAAGCACTGAGCATCCTGGCGGCCTCTGCGGTCCTGACCCTGTCTCTGGCGGGCTGCGGCGGTGAGGCCCAGCAGCCCGCCGAATCCAGTGAAGGCGGCGAGACCGCTGTCCTCTCCGGGGCAGTCTCCACCAACGGCTCCACCTCCATGGAGAAGGTCATCGGCGTGCTGTCCGAGCAGTTCATGGCCGACAACAGCGGCGTCACCGTGACCTACGATCCCACCGGCTCCGGCACCGGCATCGAGGCCGTCACCAACGGCAGCTGCGACATCGGCCTGTCCTCCCGTGCCCTGAAGGCGGAAGAGGAGGCCAACGGTCTGACCGCCACCGTGGTGGCCCTGGACGGCATCGCTGTCATTGTCAACGAGGCCTGCCCCGTGGAGGACCTGTCCCTGGAGCAGATCGCCGCCATCTTCACCGGTGAAGTTACCGACTGGTCTGAGCTGGGCGGCGAAGCCGGGGCCATCGCCTGCATCGGCCGTGAGGCCGGTTCCGGCACCCGGGACGGCTTCGAGTCCATCACCAAGACCGAGGACGCCTGTGCGCTGAGCCAGGAGCTGACCTCCACCGGCGCGGTCATCGAGGCCGTCAAGAGCAACCCCAACGCCATCGGCTACGCCTCCCTCTCCTCCGCTGAGGGCCAGGAGGGCATCCGGCTGGTCACCGTGGGCGGCGTGGCCTGCACCGAGGAGACCGTCCTGGACGGCAGCTACGCCATCCAGAGACCCTTCGTGATGGTCACCAAGGACGGCACGGCTCTGAGCGAGGCGGCCCAGGCCTTCTTCGACTTCGCCACCTCCTCTGCCGCCAACGACCTGATCCGCACCGCCGGGGCTGTGCCTGTGGCGTAAGACGGACTGAGGAATCGCTATGACTGAACTGGCACCCCTGCCCCGGAAACGGGGCAGGGCAACCTCAAAGGAGGGGGCTGCAATGCATCAAACCTCTTTGGGCCGCAATGCCCTGGAGCGGGCCATGGGGCTTCTGTTCCTGCTGTGCGGGATCGTGGCGGTGGCCTTCGTGCTGTTCATCAGCATCTACCTGCTGATCTCCGGCCTGCCCGCCATCCGGGCCGTCGGCCTGACCGACTTCCTCTTTGGGAAGACCTGGTCCCCCAACACCAGCCAATACGGCATCCTGCCCTTCCTGCTCACCTCCGTCTGCGGCACCGCCGGGGCGGTGGTGCTGGGAGTCCCCCTGGGGCTGATGACCGCCATCTTTCTGGCCAAGGCAGCGCCGCCCAGACTGGCGGCAGTGATCCACACGGCAGTGGAGCTGCTGGCGGGCATCCCCTCGGTGGTCTACGGCCTGGTGGGCATGATCGTCCTGGTTCCCGCCATCCAGCGGGCCTTCCATCTGGCCTCCGGGGCCACCCTGCTGGCGGCCATCCTGGTGCTGGCGGTGATGATTCTGCCCTCCATCGTCCAGGTGGCGGAGACCGCTTTGCGGGTGGTCCCCGAGGAGTATGAGCAGGCCTCCCTGGCCCTGGGGGCCACCAAGCTGGAGACCGCCTTTCGGGTGTCCTTCCCGGCGGCCCGCAGCGGCGTGGCCACCGCGGTGGTTCTGGGGGTGGGCCGGGCCATCGGCGAAGCCATGGCCATCATTATGGTCTCCGGCAACGTGCCCAACCTGCCCGGCCTCTTCCAGCCGGTGCGGTTCCTGACCACGGCCATCGCCTCGGAGATGTCCTACGCCTCCTACGGCAGTCTCTGGCGGCAGTCCCTGTTCTCCGTGGGCCTGGTCCTCTTCCTTTTTATCATGCTCATCAACGTCTTGCTCAACGTCCTCATCAAGGGACGAAAGGAGGGGTAACGTGAACGGATTGTCTGCTTCCCGCAGAGCCTATAACACGACCATGAAGATCCTCCTGTACCTGTGCGCCGGGCTTACCTGCGCCCTGCTGCTCTTCCTGATCGGGTATATCTTCTACCGGGGCCTTCCCCACATCAGCTGGGACCTGCTCTCCACCCAGAGCAGCTACATCAAGGATACCATCGGCATCCTGCCCAACCTCCTGAACACCCTCTACATCATTCTGGTGGCGCTGGCCGTGGTATTGCCCCTGGGCGTGGGCGCGGCCATCTACCTGACGGAGTACGCCTCCAGCCGGAGGATGGTGGCCCTCATCGAGTACGCCGCCGAGACCCTGTCCGGCCTGCCCTCCATCCTCTTCGGTCTGGTGGGCATGCTCTTCTTCATCCAGATCATGGGCCTCCAGCAGGGCATTCTGGCCGGCGGCCTGACCCTGGTGCTGATGATTTTGCCCACCATCCTGCGGACCACCCAGGAGAGCCTCAAGACCGTCCCCCAGTCTTACCGGGAGGGGGCCATGGCCCTGGGCGCCCGGAAGTGGCGGGTGGTGCGCACTGTGGTCCTGCCCAACGCCGTGGACGGCATTGTCACCGGCTGCATCCTGGCGGTGGGGCGCATCGTGGGGGAGTCGGCGGCCCTGCTCTTCACGGCGGGCTTCGGCCTGGTCCTCAACGGCTTCGCCCAGTCCCTCCAGTCCTCCTCCGCCACCCTGACCGTAGCCCTCTACGTCTACGCCAACGAGCGGGGGGAGACCGGCGTGGCCTTTGCCATCGCCGCCATCCTGCTGGTGCTGGTTCTGGTCATCAATGCCGCCGCAAACCTGGCCGGCAAGAAACTGAAACGAAAGAGAGGATGAGCCATGGCGGATATCATCACCACCCAACATCTGAATCTGTGGTACGGCCCGGCGGGGAAAAAGACCGCCGGGGACTGGGGCCATCACGCATTGAAGGACATCAACCTGTCCCTTCCCGCCCACGAGATCACCGCCCTCATCGGCCCCTCCGGCTGCGGGAAATCTACGTTTCTGAAAACCCTCAACCGCATGAACGATCTGGTCCAGGGGGTGCACATCGAGGGGGAGGTCTGCTTCCAGGGGCAGAACATCTTTGACAAGGATCTGGACCCCACCTGCCTGCGGAAGCAGGTGGGCATGGTCTTCCAGAAGGCCAATCCCTTCCCCATGAGCATCTACGACAACGTGGCCTACGGACCCCGGACCTATGGCATCCGAAACAAGGGCCGGCTGGACGAGATCGTGGAACAGTCCCTGCGGGACGCCGCCATCTGGGACGAGGTGAAGGACCGGCTCAAGACCAGCGCCCTGGGCCTCTCCGGCGGTCAGCAGCAGCGGCTGTGCATCGCCCGGGCCCTGGCCAACCAGCCGGAGGTCCTGCTGATGGACGAATCCACTTCGGCCCTGGACCCCATCTCCACCGCCAAGATCGAGGATCTGGCCGTGGAGCTGAAAAAGAACTACACGGTGGTCATGGTGACCCACAACATGCAGCAGGCCCTTCGGGTGTCGGACAAGACGGCCTTCTTCCTCCTGGGGGAGATGGTGGAGTTCGGCCCCACCGAGCAGATTTTCTCCATGCCCCGGGACAAGCGGACCGAGGAATACATCACAGGGAGGTTCGGATGATGCGGGAGAGATATCACAGACAGTTAAAGCAGCTTTACAGCCTGATGGCCGGGATGGGCGCCCTGTGCCAGGACGCCATCGGGGTCTCCGTCCAGACCCTCAGCGGCGACGAGGAGACTGCCCGGAAGCTGGAAGAACACGTCTTCGCCGTGGACGGGGAGATCGACGAGATGGAGCGGGAGATCGAGACCATCTGCACCAAGCTCCTCCTCCAGCAGCAGCCGGTGGCCCGGGAGCTGCGCCGGATCACCGCCGCCCTGAAAATGATCACCGACCTGGAGCGCATCGGCGACCAGGCCTCGGACATCGCCGAGCTGGCCTCCTTCCTCCGGGCCTATGAGGCCGAGGGAAAAACCCACCTGACCCAGATGGCCGACGAGACCATCCGCATGGTCCGGGAGAGCGTGGAGGCCTTCGTCCGGCTGGACCTGGAGCTGGCCCGGTCGGTCATTGCCTACGACGATGTGGTGGACGGCTGGTTCCACCGGATCAAGGGGGATCTCATCACCATGATTGCCAGGGACAGCAGCCGGGGAGAGGAGTGCCTGGACATCCTCATGGTGGCCAAGTACCTGGAGCGCATCGGCGACCACGCCACCAACCTGGCCGAGTGGGTGGAATACGCCATCACCGGCCAGCGGTCCAAGAACGGCGAGCCTTATGTGCCGGAGGGGGAAAGAACCGGAGGAATTTAACATAGATTTAACCCGTTCCTGCTTGTTGATTTTACCTGAACTGGATACACTGGATAGCAGAGAAAGGCAACATACAAGAGAGGGTTAAATCTATGGATCTGTTTGACGTATTGACCATGATCGGGGGCCTCAGTCTCTTCCTGTTCGGAATGAACCTGATGGGCTCCTATCTGGAAAAGGCCGCCGGCAGCAGCCTGAAAATGCTGCTGAGCAAGCTGACCACCCGGAAGCTGATGGGCTTTCTGACCGGCATGGGTGTGACGGCTATTATCCAAAGCTCCTCCGCCACCACGGTCATGGTGGTGGGCTTTGTCAACTCCGGCCTGCTGTCCCTGAAGCAGGCCATCAACGTGATCATGGGGGCCAACGTGGGCACCACGGTGACCGCATGGATCCTGAGTCTCACCGGCCTGGAGAGCGGCGATTTCTTCGTGCAGCTCCTCAAGCCCACCTCCTTCACCCCAGTGCTGGCCCTCATCGGCATCGTGCTGACCATGACGGGCAAGAGCGAGCGGAAGAAGGACATCGGCATGATCCTGCTGGGCTTTGCCGTTCTGATGTTCGGCATGGACACCATGAGCGACGCAGTGTCCGGCCTGAAGGAGGTGCCGGAGTTCCGGAACATTCTGGTGATGTTCTCCAACCCCATCCTGGGGGTCATCGCCGGGGCGGCTCTCACGGGAATTATCCAGAGCTCCTCCGCCTCGGTGGGCATTCTGCAGGCCCTGTCTGCCACCGGCCAGGTGACCTTCGGCGCGGCCATCCCCATCATCATGGGTCAGAACATCGGCACCACCGTGACCGCCCTGCTCTCCTCTGTGGGCACCAATAAGAACGCCCACCGAACCGCTGTGGTCCACCTGCTGTTCAACGTCATCGGCACCGTGGTGTGGCTCATCGTGTTCTATGCGCTGAACGCGGTCTTCCGGTTTGCCTTTGTGGCCCTGCCCATTGACCAGCTGGGGATCGCCATCGTCCACACGGTCTTCAACCTGCTGTGTACGGTCCTCCTCTTCCCCTTCACCGGGTTGTTGGAAAAGCTGGCCTGCAGGATCATCCCCGACGCCAAGGCCCCCGACCAGATCCAGATTTTGGACGAGCGTCTCATGGCCACCCCTGCCGTGGCCATCTCCCGCTGCATGGAGGTCACCGGGTCCATGGCCCGGATCTCCATGGACGCCATGAAGACAGCCTGCGGCGTCCTGAAGCACTATGACGCCAAGACCGCCCAGGCCGTCCGAGAGACCGAGGATGACGTGGATCAGTATGAGGATATGCTGGGGACCTATCTGGTGAAGCTGAGCGGCATGGATCTGAGCCTCAGCGACAGCCGGCAGACCGCCAAGATGCTCCACCTCATCAGCGATTTCGAGCGCATCTCCGACCATGCGGTCAACGTGCTGGAATCCGCCGAGGAAATGGAGAACAAGGGCCTGAAATTCTCCGAGTACGCCAGGAAGGAACTGGACGTTCTGATCTCGGCGGTGGGGGAGATCATGGATCTGGCGCTGGAATCCTTCCTGAAAAACGATGTGGCACTGGCCTCCATGGTGGAACCCCT